>JBDTKH010000074.1:0-26288 GCA_039935415.1 Candidatus Dormiibacterota bacterium | reverse complement strand
CAGCTACGACACCTGTGCCTGCACCTGGTGGAGAACGCCAGGAAGGAGCTGGGGAAATAGCCGAAACCGAGCTGACGATGACCGCGCCGCTGAGCCATGGACTGTCGCGCAACCGCGTCATCCTGGCAACCGCCGGCACCATGCTGGCGCTGCAAATACCTGGGCGTGGCCTCGAGCCAGATCCAGTTCTGGCGCAACCTCGGTGGGACCGTCGGAAGCGCCATCCTCGGCGCGGTGCTTGCGAACCGGCTGCCCGACTACCTGAATAAGCGCGTGTCGGACCTAAACCTGCCTCCGCAGGTGGTCAACGGCCTGCCCAAGGGCGGCAGCGCCAACTCGATCCTGGACCCGACGCTGCTCGCCAAGCTGCCCGCAGCCTTCGTCCACGCCATCCGGCTCGCGCTCTCGGACACCCTGCACGACATTTACTTCTTCGCGGGCCTGATCCTGGTGGTCGCCCTGGTCTCGACGGTGTTCCTTAGGGAGGTGCCGCTGACAGGGACCAAGGTCGAGCGCGGCTTTGACGAGGCGCCGGTGATCATGGACGAGGACGAGCGCGAGTCCGCGGCGGTCACCGCCTGAACGGGAAAACCGCTTTCCCAAAGTCGCCGCAAGAGCGCTAGAATCGCCGTCGCAACGCTGGAGGGGTAGACCGGCAACCTTCGTCCGGGCCTCTGAGCGCGAAAAAAGGGGAGGCCAGGACGGTGAGCATCTCGGATCGGACCTTGCAGTGTCGCGACTGTGGGCGCGACTTTCTTTTTACGGCGGGGGAGCAGGAGTTCTACCAGTCGCGCGGGCTCCAGAACGAGCCGCGGCGTTGCCCGGAGTGCCGGGCGGCCCGTCGGACGACTGAGGGCAACGGCCGGAGCAGGATCATGCACGACGTGATCTGTTCGAACTGCGGCAAGCAGACCCAGGTGCCGTTCGTGCCCACGGGGGCCCGGCCGGTTTACTGCCTGGACTGCTTCCAGACGGTGGGGCGCCGCTAAGCCCGACCACCGCAGCGGGACCCAGTTAGTTCTTCAGGACCGCGTCGAAACGCGCCTTCGCGCGGCGAGGCTACGCGATCGCGATCGGGCGGACGGGTGAGCCCGTCGCGCCGCGCATCTTGAGCGGCAGGCACACGAACCCGAACTCGTGCACCCCGGCCGCCGCCAGCTCTTCGAGGTTCAGGTTCTCGATGATCGGTATCCCGGCCCGAACGAGCAGGAGGATGTGGCCCGGAAGCGTCACACCGAGGTCCGGGTCGGTCGCGCCGATCAGGTCCCACGCGATGTTGTCGGCGCCAACCGCCTTCACCTTCTTCTCGATCAGCCAGCGGGTGCCGGCCGCGCTGACCCCGGCCGCGCGCAGGTACTCGGCGGGCTCTGACCAGAGCGCGCCGTAGCCGGTCCGCACCAGCACCACGTCGCCCTCCCTCACCTCCACGCCGGCGGTCCCGGCCGCGCGCTCGAGCTCGCCGGCCGTGATCGAGTGTTCTGGCGGTAGGCGCTTCGCGCCCGCCAAGTCCAGCAGCACGCCGCGGCCGACGAGTGGCGCCATCGTCTCGACGCCGAGCACCCGGAAACCAACCGGCGTCTGCACGCCCGAGTCGACGTGCACCCCGCCGTGGAGCATCAGGTTCTCGGCCTGGTGAGCCAGCGCGTCGATGTGTGTCCCCGAGTGCTCGGGCATGACGACAATGCCCGACGCGCCGGTGCGCGCTTCGGTGGCGCCGCGAGCGTGGTGGCGATGGAGGAAGTAGTTGAAGCCGGGCTGGTGGGCCGGATGCGATGGGGCGCCGGCGTAGCGAAGCTGCTCGAGGTCGAAGACGCGGGCTGAGCCGAACGCTTTGAGAAGATCAGTCACCTGGGTCAAAGCCAGCTCGTATCCCCCCACCCGCGCCTGACGGGCTCACTCGCGCGCCTTCGGCGCGGGACCCCACCGGACGCGAGGTTGTTTACTCCCGGTATCTGTAGACGATGCGCCCGCGGGTCAGGTCGTAGGGCGAGAGCTCGACGCGGATGCGGTCGCCTGGCGTGATGCGGATGAAGTACCGGCGCATCCTTCCCGCCGCGTAGGCAATGAGCTTGTGGCCGCCCTCGATCTCGACCTCGAACATGGCATTGGGCAGCGCCTGGGCGACGACCGCGTCCATGACGACGGCCGCCTCCTTCTGGCCACCATCGTCCTTCTCCGCCTTGGCCGCCTTCGGCGGCCGCCGCGGGCCCCTGCGCTGACTCTTGAACTTTCCCAAGACTCGTGAAGTCTAGATGCGCCGCGAACCTGTCGCGAGCCGGGCCTCGACCGCGGCCACGACTTCGGGCTTCACGAGGTCGACGGCGGCCAGGCGGCGCAGCGTCTCGAGCCAGCGCCCATCCTTGCGCATGGCTTCGGCGATCAAGGCGCATCCGGCGTCGAGGTCGCCCTCGCTCGCCATCGTGACCCCCGCCATGAATCGGATCTCGATCAACTCAGGGGCGATAGCCATCGCCTCCTTGAGCTTGGCAATCGCGGCAGCCTTATCACCCGACTCCTCCAGCTGATCAGCGTCTTGCGTGGTGATGTATGCGCGCTTGATCCTCAGCAGCCGGCGCAGCTCGGGTAACGGCTCCGCCGCATCGTCGACGCGAAGGTCGATGATCCGGTCGTCCCAGGGACGCCCCGTCCCAATTGCCGCGACCACAACCATGGCGGCTGATTGCTTGCCACGGATATCGCCACCTTCGGCCTCAGCGGCCTCGAGCGCAGCCATCATGCGTTCAGCCAGCGGCTCATCCGTCGAGGTGAAGGCCTCCGCCATCGCGTCCCAGACCGTGTCCTTTTCCATCAGGTTGGCCTGGCAGCTGAACCCGTCGCCGAGCCGGTGGCCGGCCGCGGGTATGCATTTGCCGCCCGTGTGCGCGGCAACGTTGCCGGCGCCATCCACGATCGCGCACTGGCGCACCTCGGCTCGCGGATCGCCCGCGGTCAACGCTTTGAGCGCCTGGTCGGCGGTGTAGCCGGCCTGCATGAGCTCGAGGCCGAGCTGTCCGTAGCTGAGGTTGACCCTGGACTGGGTCGCGACCGCGCCCACGCCCGCGAGGGCCCACGGCACGGCCGGGCTCACCTGGAAATAGTGGGACTGCACGGCCACGCCGAACTCGCCTGTATTCTTGTCACGCGCGACTATCGAGTAGGTCATGACCTGGCTATCGTAAACGGCGATGGACCACTACCAGAGGCCCGACTGGTTCACCAAGCACGTTTTCAACCGCGCCGTTGCGCTCTCTACGCGGTTCGGCATCAGCGTTTGGGGATCGCGGGTGCTGCGTGTCCGCGGCCGCAAGTCCGGTGAGTGGCACACGACTCCGGTGAACGTGCTGACCTACGAGGGCAAGGAGTACCTCGTCGCGCCGAGAGGCCACACCCAGTGGGTGCGCAACCTTCGCGCCTCGGGCCAGGGCGAGCTCATGCTCGGGTCCAGGGCTAAGCCTTTCAAAGCAGTCGAGATCCCTGACGAGGAGAGGGTGCCCATCGTCCGCAACTACCTGAAGCGGTGGGCGTTCGAGGTCGGCATGTTCTTCGGCGGGGTTAGCGCCGATTCCTCAGACGCGGAGCTTCGCCGGATCGCGCCCGACCATCCAGTGTTCCGGATCGAGGCCGACCGCTAGCGCCTGGCGGTCGACCCCCACCCGGCGCTGGGCCACCTCCCGCGCTTCGCGCGGGGACCCCAGAGGTAGCAGGGAGGTCACTTTTCCTATTTATTCTTCGTATCGCAATTCGCGAGGCTTGGACGCCTGCCATCTTTCGATCCAGGTGCCCTGGATGTCGGGCTGCCGCGGCTCCGCGGCCAGCGCCCGCACGGCCTTCTCGACCCGGGCTGTGAACTCTCGCGAGCCTTCCTTGGGCTGAGGCGTCATCGGCTTGCCGATGCGCACGCGTACGGGGCCTGGAAGCGGGAGCTGCTGGCCCTTCGGCATGATCTGGTAGGCGCCGCGGATATGTATAGGCACGACCGGAGTCCCGGTCTCGTTCGCGAGATGCCCGACGCCCGGCTTGAACTCCTGGATGCGGCCGTCGGGCGAACGGCTGCCCTCCGGGAACAGGACCAGGTTCCATCCTGATTTGAGCAGCTGGCTCGAGCTGTGCAGCTGCGCCTGCGCGCCGCCGGTGCGTGAGAACGGGAAGGTGTTGAGGAACAGGCTCACGAAGTTGCCGAGCATGGGGCGCTTGAACCAGTAGTCGGCCGCCGCCGCGACGACCGTCCGGTCGCGGGCGCGGTCCGTCAGCGCGTGGAGGATGAGCGACGTGTCGGCGTGGCTCGAGTGGTTGGCGGCGAAGATTACGGGTCGCTCGAGCTCGCGCACCCACTCGCGCCCCTCGACCTTGGGGTGGGCAATCACCTCGGTGAACGGCAGCAGCAGCCCGTGCTGGATGAGCCAGCGGATCGAGCGCACCGGCTCCTGTCGAGCCCAGCCGAGGTCACTCGCGCGGGCCGGCACGACAGCGCCGGGCGATGGCCACGTGTGCGGCCTAGGGGAGTTCCAGAACCAGCCGCGGCGCACGCGCTTCACGTCATCCGCCACCCCGTCGATGACGCTCGCAAACCGGTTGAAGCCACCTTCGCCCGAGTACCAGGTCATCGGTTACCGAATCCTGTTGTTGACGTTCAGGACTGCCCTTTCCGCGTCTGTCGAGTTCATGTCATACGCGATGAGGAACGAAGTAAACACCCTTTTCTGAAAGAACGCGACGTAATAGGTCGTTCCGGCCACGGAGGCGCTGCCGACTTCAGAACGCTGGCCCAGCCCTGTGTCCGACCCGGTCGTGACGGTGCCGCCGCCCAGCTTGATGAAGGTGAGGTCCCGCGGACCGAAGCCGAGCAGAGTCGAGGAATCTCGATAGATTCTTGCCGCCGTCGATTCGTTCTTGAACTTGACGACGAGGCCGACCATGAGGCCGCCTCTAGGAGCGCCGCCACCGGCGAGGTAAACGCGCCACAGTCGCCGGCCGTCCTCCCATAGATCGCGAAATAGGCCTGCGTCGCGCCGATGCTCTGCCACCTCGTCCACCGCGGTTCGTTTCGCGCATAGGCCTCGGGATCATTCGATTTCTGATCCTGCAAAAACGCGTTGAGATCAGCGCTGGCGGCGCATCTCTGCATGTCCGAAAAATCGCTCGCCTGGAGGGAGACGCTCTCTGCCGTGATGGGCTTTTGCGTAGCGCTGGGCGAAGATTGGCATCCCGCCACGGTCGGCATCACCGCCAGGCCGAGAAGGACGCGCGACACGGTTCTACTCCACGTCCGCGAGCATGATCGGCGGCATCCGCATGTGCGTCACGCTCGGGTAACGGCCGACGGTCTGCTCGGCCATCTCGAAAGCGTCCTCCAGGGTCGTGGCCGCTTTGAAACCGAGCCGGTGCACGACCTCGCGTTCGCCGCCCACGATGATGATGTCGCCGGCGTGGTCGATCCCGTGCGCGGCCCAGATCCACGCATAGTGCGGATGAATTCCGTGGTAGGCGTGTGACTTGCGGTACAGCTGCCGGAACCAGGGGTCCTCGGCAAAACGCTGCTCGTACTTCTTCTCGATCTCGAATGGATCACGCGTGTCGGCCAGGACCTCGTCGTAGTAGTCGATGTAGCTCGGATGCTGCACCGCGTCGAACTCGTACCGGCACGGGTGCGTGAGGATCAGGACGCCACCCTTTCGCAGCACCGGCTTGTTCCGGTAGAAGTTGAAGAGGTATCCGATGCCCATGCACGCCACCAGGATTGGGTTCATGGGCGAGTTCACGTTGTAAGGACCCAGGTACGGCACGCCCATCGTCACGATGTCCGTCTGTCCCTCGACCCGCACGCTGAGCTGGTTGCGCACCGCTTCCAGCGTCTTGTCGTGGACCGCGTCCACCTGCCCGGCATGCACGCCGGTGAGGCCGTACGGCGCGCGCATCGCGTGGAAGATGTTTCGCTTGAACGCAGGCGGCGCCAGATCCGTCATCTGCTTCATTGCGAGGAACATCGCCTGGTCCCGTGCGCTCCAGTCGGTCTCGCGCTTCTGCATGAAGTTGGCGATCGCCGGGAACGCGTGGTTGTTGACGGTGGTCTCGATGTGGAACACGCGGACCGTGTCCTCGATGAGCTGGCCTTGCCGGATACACGAGTGGTGCAGTGCCGAGTCGGGCGGGTTCATGTACGAGCGCGACGCGAGAAGCGTCTTGGCGTTGTGGTGGGCGCGAATCCCGCGATATGACGCAAGGCCGGTGGACATCGACTTGTGCCCGCCGTCCATCGGGACCAGGGTCAGGTTGACGTAGATCACGAGGTCGGACTCGACCGCGCGCTTGTGCAGCGTGACCTCCTCGCCCTCCGCCGTCTTCCCGATGTAGACGTTGAGCTCGGGGTCCTCGCCATCGTGCTGGTACAGGCGGTCCGGCCAGAACGTGCTGAAGATGCGCTCGCCGACGATATGGCGAATCTCGTCCTCGGTCATGCGGCGGTGCAGGCCGAGCGCGGCGATGAGGTGGATGTCCTCGACGCCCGCCTCAGCCGCCATGTCGATGACCTCCTCCATCACGAGCTGGCGCACGTCGGGTGCGGCCATCGGCGGCAGCGGCAGCGACAGGTCGTCGAAGGCGATCGTGAGCTTCATGCCGGCTCGAAGCAGCGTCTTCAGCGGGTCATCCTCGAGCGGCTTGGCGAGCGCGCGCTTGATCGCGCGTTCCGGGTGGGCGATGGGCTCGAGCGGGTCGGGCGGGTAGACGATGCGCGCTCCGAGCGGCAGCCTCTCGAGCCGCACGCCCTCGCCAAAGTGAAAAAGCACGGGCGGAGTGTTTCGATCGACTTCGATAACCGCTCCCGGACGTGGCATCCTAGGAGTGAGCTCCAGGCCTGTCGCCGGATCTTTGGCCCCCATGCGGCCCGATCCGTGCGTCACCTTCTGCGCTACTCGTTCGCGCATCAACGGATGCGCTCACTGCGTTGCTCGGCGGTTCCTTCGGCTCGGACCACCTGGGGACCAAATCTCTCGGCGCCATCCCGGATCTCACTCCTACGCTCTCAATCCTCGCAGATCGAACGCGACCTTCACGGCGCCCAGCCGCCCGGCGCTCATCGCGTAGGCGATCGCGTCGCGGTATTCGCCGAGGCCGAACAACGGGCCGGTGAGCGTCTCGAGGTGCAGCTTCGGGGCCGCCTCCAGCGCGAGCTCGAAGGTGCGGCGGCCTTTCTTCTTCGGTTCCGCGCCGTAGGCGTAGGCGCCCATCACGGTCAGCTCGCGCTGCCAGATCGGCGCCCAGTCGACCTTTTCCTCGCCCGGCATGCCGACCGCCACCACAGTGCCACCCTCGCGCGTGAAACGGACGGCGTCGTTGAGGCTGTCGGCGCGGCCGACGCACTCGAAGGTGATGTCGGCGCCGCCGAGCAGCAGCGAGCGGTTGATGCCGTCCAGCCGGCGCGCGCCGGTAGCGAATCGGATGCGCTGAAAGACGTCAGCCGGCGAGATGACCTGGTCGGCCCCGAGCTTCTTCGCCAGGTCGCGCTGCGTCGGGTGCTTGGCGATCGCGATCAGCCGCCTGGGTGGCGTGAAGAGCCTGACCGCCGCGACCGTGAGCAGGCCGATGGTGCCCGCGCCAGAAACCACGACGATGTCGTCCTTGCCCGCACCGCCGCGCAGCGCCGCGTGCACGCAGCACGCAAAGGGCTCGATGAGAACGGCAGCCTCATCGGAGAGAGTCGCCGGCACCTGGTGCAGCTGGCTAGGGTGCGCAACCAGCATCTCGCCCCATCCGCCACCTGTGTCCGCGCAGTAACCCGTCTGCAGGCCGACCTCGATCGGCCCCTCGGTCACGTTGTAGCAGAGCCCGGGACGGCCCTCCGCGCACCGGGGGCACGGTGGATCGACGCCGCGCACCACGCAGCCGAGGGCAGGCTCGATCACGACCCGCGTCCCGTCGTCGAGCGTTCCGACGACCTCGTGGCCGGGCACGAACGGGTAGCTGGTCAGCGGGTCGAGGTAGAGCGACGCGTGGCCTCCGATCGCAGCCAGGTCCGACCCGCAGATCCCGCTCAGCGTGGGCAGCACGCGGACCCAGTCGGGGGCCGGCAGCACGGGCTCGTCGACGTCGCCCAGCTTGAGCATGGAGAGGGCGCTCGTCGCCACGTCGGGGCGGCCGCCCGCGGCCTTGACGATGGCGAACGACGGGATGCTTCGGTTGAACGTCAGAGCCAGCACGTGTCTGCCCCATCCGGCCCTTCGGGCCGCCTTCCCCATGAATGGGGAAGTGACTTTTGGATTTTGAGGTCGGACGCTGTCACCGGCGCACCGCTTCGCGGTATTCCTTGCTTCGTGGGTCCGGCATTGGCAGCCTCCAGTTGCCCGGCGCCATGCGCCACCGCTCGATCCGCCAGCCGCGCTGCCCGGCGACCTGCGACAGCCGCGCGTCCGGGTTCACCGCCACCGGCGTGCCGACCAGCTCGAGCATCCCCAAGTCGGACAGAGAATCCGCATACGAGAAGCTCTCCGACAGGACGACACCGTTGCGGGCCGCGTATTCCTCGAGGAGTGTTGCGCGCGCCTCGCCGGCGGGTGGAGGCGCCTGAAGGTCGCCTGTCAGCCGGCCGTCCTTGACCAGCAGGTGAGCGCAATCGACCTCCACCTCCAGCAGCTCGGCCAGGGGTTCGACCACGACGTCCAGCGCGCCGGTCAGCAGCAGCACGCGATGGCCTGCCCGCTTGTGCTCGCGAATCCTTCTCATGCCCTCGGGGTAGATGCGGCGCAGGGTCACGGCGTCGAGCGCCTCACGACCCAGTGCCTTCATCACCTCGTAGTCCAGCCCGTTGTACTCGCGGTAAAAGCTGCGCTGGAACTCGGCGCGCGAGCGGCGTTCCAGGTACAGCCAGCGCGGAGCCTCGCGAAGCATCTGGGCCATGAACGACGGCCAGTCCTCGACCGGCTGCGCGCGCAAGCGCATCCACAGGAAGTACTCGACGACGTTGGTCTCGACCAGGGTGCCGTCCACGTCGAAGACGGCAAGTACGTCGCTGCGACTGGTCCGCCGCTCGATCGCCGCCTTGACCGAGCTCGACTCCGCCTTCGTCGCGGTGCTGCCGGTCGGTTGTTTGCCTTTGCGCACCGCCGTCTCGGCGCGCGACATGCGAACCACGGTCGGAAAGTGGACGTTCTGGAAGTAGTGCTCCCACTTGAACAGCGCCGGGTCGAACGGAAACGTCTTGCGCTCCGCCTCCGGGACCCTCTCCCAGATCGACATCAGGTTGCGCGTGTCGAAGATGCAGTCGACCTCGGTGTACACGCCGTAGAGCTGGATCAGGTTGATGCCTCGCTCCAGGCGTTCGCGTTCCGCGTTGAGGTCGTCAGAGACCTGCGCTATGCTCGCCCCCAACGGCAGTCGCTCGATCACCCACTGCGCAGCCTCGACGAACCGCAGCGCGGTGCGCGCCCGGGCCGCCAGCTCGCCGCGTGTCGGGTACGTCCAGTTCGGCGTCCCGACCGCCTGGCCGTAGCGGTCCCGCAGCGGGTTCTTCGCGAAATAGACAGTCGCCTGGTCCGCCATCTCCCTGAACCGGAGCGGGTTGCGACTCCCCGAGGCGGCGTGATAGACGCGTGGCTTGTCGTCGGGCGGCGGGTTCGCGGCGACCGCCAGCACCGTGTTGACGACGAAGTCGGCCGGGATGATGTCGAGAAGGGCGTCGGGCAGCCCCGAGAAGTCGCGCAGAATCCCTCGCCCGTATGCGAGGATCAACGGCTCGGCCATGCGGAAGCCCTCGAGCCAACCGGGGAACGGCTCCGCGAGGGAGCTCTCGATGATCGAAGGCCGCACGATCGACAGCGGGATGTCGCCGTGCAGCTCGACGATGGCGTGCTCGGCCATCGCCTTGGTGAAGGAGTAGATGTCGGCGAAACCCATCGCGTTGGCCTGGACCCTGCCCCGCTTGATCAGCTTGTCCTTCACCCATCGGTCCCGCAGGCGCTCAGTCGTTCGCGCGACGGCCGGCGTCCCGGCCGGCCCCATCCGCGACATGGCCTCGCTGCGGAGCTTGTTGAGGATCTCCGGCCGCCTCGACTGCTCCTCGACCGGCGCGCGAAGGTTGGACAGCACCGCTGCCTCGTGCCGCCAGTTCAGGCCTGGGTCGTGTGGCGGCGCCTCGCGGACGAGCCCGCGCAGCATCCCGCCGACGTAAGCGGTCGACACGTGGACCAGGTGCGGGCGCGAGCCGGTCGCCTTGAGCGCTTCGACCATGCGCGCGGCGCCCAGCAGGTTTGTCTGCGCCGAGAGGTCTGCCGGATTGTCGAACTCCACCGCGGCCGCCGAGTGGATGACGATCGCGCACGAGCGCAGCTGGTCGCGCCCGGCGTCCGTCAGGCCGAGGCCATCGCGCCCGAGGTCGATCTCGACCACGCCAAGCTTCTCCTTGACCAGGCTCGCGAAACGCTCCTCGCCGAGCTCCTCCTTCAAGCGCTTGAAGGCCGGGCTGGAAAGCACCTCGCGCTCGAGACGATCGGCGGCGGGCCGGCGCGCGCTGGAGCGGATCGCCAGGTTGATGCGACCGATCTCCGGGATCGAGCGCAGACACTTCTCGACTATCGACTTGCCCAGGAAGCCGGTGCTGCCGGTGACCAGGATGGTCTTGCCCTTCAGGGCCTCGCCGATCAAGACCGCCTGATTCTAGTTAGTGCCCCACCTCCCCACCGTGTGGGAACGGGCGGATTACCTCCCCACCACGTTGGGAGGTCGGCCCTTAGGGCCGGGCGGGTGATGCCTATTGAGCCACGCCGTGATTGAGAACAGGGATCGACACCAGCGTCGACCCGCTCGCGTCGGTCCACCCGAGGCCCGTCGTCACCGTCGCCCAGAACCAGTAGCTCTGGCCGTGGCCGCCGCGAAACACGCCCGAGCCCGCGCCCGTGTTGCCCGCCCAGAGCTTCATCGAGCCGTTCTGGGAGGCGGCGTACACGTTATACGTGTTGCCACTGCCAGGGCTGGACCACGAGACGTCGATCGCCGTCGGATCGTCCAGCTCCGCGGTCGCGTTGACGGTGACTTTCGGCATGGTGATGTCGGCGAAGCGCGGAGAGCCGCCCAGCCACAGGTCGCCTCTATCCCATGTCCAGGGGTCCTGGCCCGGGCCCGACCAGCCATACGGATCGACGGGCGTCCCGCTGCGGTTCACGTAGTAGACCCCGAAGTGCAGGTGCGGGCCTGTCGCGGTCCCGGTCATGCCTGAAATCCCGATGACCTGGCCTCGCGTAACACGCTGGCCCTTCGCAACGTTGAGGTGCGACAGGTGTCCGTAGTAGGTGCGCAGGTTGTTTCCGTGGTTGATCTCGATCGTCAGGCCGCTGGAGCACGAATGGCAGTTTGGATCGATCCAGTCGGCATACATCACGACGCCGGGTGCCGCGGCCGCCACTGGCTCATACGTCAGGGCGTAGTCGTAGCCATCATGCCCGTCGTAGTACAAATAATCCTGGCCGCCTGGTGTTTGCGCGTATCCGGCGTCAAACGAAGGGTCCGGGCCCCCGACCTTGGCCGTGGCCTGCGTTCCGTCGTAACGGCACACCGTGCCGTCGATCCCGTAGTTCGGATAGCAGTGATCGAACAGTGCGGTCACGATGTGCGGCCCGATGAAGGGGAGCGTCAGGAAGGCGCCCGGAGCGGCGGGCATGCCGTCGTTGCCGGCGCCGTCCTCGACCGGCCCGTAGTTCGTCTGCGCCGGGTAAGACCACCGAACGTACTTGACGGCCTTGTGGCCCGGAGGCTGGGCCTGGGAAGCCTGCACGGGGACGCCGTACAGGAATAGAGCGAGGAAGGTGACGGCAAAAACCAGAACCCGCATAGCTGTTGAACGAGAATCCAGAGTTTAGGTTCCTGTCGAACGCGGCGCGGCGCGCATCTGGTTAAGTTTCGCAAATGAACTCTTCTTCCGCCTCCGCTGTCCACATATTGAGCCAGGGCCGGGCGGCAGTCTACGAGGAACCCATCGGGCCGGCGGGCGTTCGAATCCGAGAGCGGCCGAAGACAGACGCCGCGCCCGGAATGGTCGCCGTGGCGATCAAGGCGGCCTCGATCAACCACCTGGACCTCTGGCTCGCCCACGGGGCCCAGCGCATCACTCCGCCTCGTGTCATTGCGGCGGACGGGGCGGGCGTCGTGCAGTCGAGCGGCGATCCGGCCTGGAGGCCCGGCGACGAGGTGGTCATCTTTCCCACGCTGTGCTGCTGGGAGTGCGAGTGGTGCCGCGCCGGGCAAAACGTCAGGTGCCCGCATTTCGGTGTCCTCGGCGAGCACTCCGACGGCGCCGCGTGCGAGCTGATCCACGTCGACGCGCGCAACGTCTTCCGCAAGCCCACCGCCCTGTCCTGGACCGAGGCCGCGGCCTTTCCGTTGACCTTCCTGACCGCGTGGCGGATGCTCACGACTCGAGCCCGGCTGCAGGCCGACGAGACCGTGCTGGTGGTCGGAGCCGGGGCCGGCGTCGCGGTGGCCGCGATCCGCATCGCCAAACACCTGGGGGCGCGCGTCCTCGCCACCAGCCGCTCCGAGGAAAAACGCCGGCGCGCCCTCGAGCTTGGAGCGGAGGCGGTGTTCGACTCGAAGGACTTCAGCAAGGCCGTGCGCGAGGCGACAGGTGACGGCGTCGACGTCGTCTTCGAGCACGTGGGGCCGGCAACCCTCGAGGAGTCCATGCGCTCGCTCGCGATCGGTGGGCGCGTTGTCACGTGCGGATCGACGTCCGGAGTCAAGGCGGAGATCACCATGCCGCGCCTTTTCTTTCGCCACGCCGGGCTGCTTGGATCGACAATGGGCAATGCCTCGGAGTTCGAGGCCGTGCTCAAAGCGATCGAGAACGGGCTGCGTCCAGTAGTCGACACCATCTATCCGTTGGCACAGGTGCAGGACGCGCTCGCTCGACTCGATGCAGCCGAGCAGTTTGGGAAGGTCGTGCTGTCCCTGTCGGCGGATTAGGTCAGAAAGGATGGATCGGAGATGAGAGGGTTCAAGGCGTTCCTGCTGCGGGGCAATGTGGTCGAGCTGGCGATCGCTGTCGTCATCGGCGTGGCGTTCGGTGTCGTCATAACGGCGTTCGTCAAGGACCTGGTGACTCCCCTCATCGCCGCCATGGGCGGCCAGCCCAACTTCGCCAGCCTCTACTTCACGATCAACAACAGCAAGTTCCTCTACGGCGAATTCATCAACGCGCTGCTGGCGTTCGTGATCGTCGCCGCGGTCATCTACTTCTTCGTCGTGATCCCGTACACGGCGCTCGTCGCCCGGTCGCACAAGGAGCCGCCGGCGGACCCGACGACCAAGAAGTGCCCCGAGTGCCTGAGCGAGATCCCCATCGACGCCCGCAGGTGCGCCTTCTGCGGGCAGCCGCAGCCGGCTTAGCCCGAGCCGCGGATCAGGCTGGGACGGCCCACACTTTCGCGGCCGTTTCGTGGCTCAGCGTGATCGCCCGCCCGCCCGCCTGGATGCGCAGCGTCTTCCCCATCCCGTCGACCTCCAGCACCTTGACCTCGCGCCCCGGCACGAGCTTGCGATCGGCGAGGTAGGCGAGCAGCAGCGGCGCCTCGCGCTCGGCCACTTCGGAGACCCGCGAGATGCTGGCCCGGGCGCCCCTGGCCAGCGTGGCCAGCCGCACCTCTCCCTTCAACGCTTCTGAGTGCCCGGGGATCGGGTTGCCGTGCGGGCAGGTCGACGGCCGCCCGAGCACTTCGTACAGGCGCCGCTCGACCACCTCGGAGACCGCATGCTCGAGGCGGGCCGCCTCGGCGTCGGCCGTGACCCAGTCCAGGCCCAAACCGTCGGTCAGCCACCGCTCCATGATCCTGTGGCGCCTGACTATCGACTCGGCGATCTTCTTGCCGCGCGCCGTCAGCTCGATCTCCTTCCGCCCGTTCAGTCGCACCATGCCGTCGCGGGTCATCCGCCGAAGGGCAACCGTCACGGTCGGGCGGCTCACCCCCAGCCAGTCAGCGAGCCTGGCGCTCCGGAGCGGCTCGCCCTCGGCCCACATGTAGTAGATCGCCTCCAGGTAGCGGGAGACGACTTCGGAGGGGCCCGTCAGGCCCTCGTTAGACTTATCTAATTCGCGCATTTGTACGTACTAACCACGTGAACACACTATGAGCCAGGGAGCGGCCGTTCTTCTGGGCGCCATCGCAGGCGCCACGGTTTTTCTCGGCCTGCCCGTCGCGCGCATGCGCGGTCTGCCCAAGGGAATGCAGGGCTTCCTGAACGCTTTCGCGACCGGAATCCTCGTGTTTCTCCTCTGGGACATCCTGAGCCACGCGGGTGGCCCGGTCGAGGCGGCCCTCAAGCAGGGCAGCCACAACTCGTTCGTCGCGATGGCCGCCATCTTCGCGATCGGCATCGCGGCCGGCCTGCTCGGGCTCGTGTACTTCAACCGCACGCTCTTCGGCCGCCTGAAGCATGGGACGACGACACCAAGCCCGCAGTCGGTCTCGCTCGCGATCGCCACTGGGCTCGGCCTGCACAACCTGTCGGAAGGCCTGGCGATCGGCGAATCCGCCCACATCGGTGCGATCGCTTTCACGGGCGTGCTGGCCGTCGGGTTCGCCCTGCACAACGTCACCGAAGGGTTCGGGATCGCGGCCCCGATGACGACCGGGCCGAAGCCGGCCTCCTGGAAGTTCCTCGGCTTGGCGGGCCTCATCGGAGGCGGTCCGACCTTCCTCGGGACGTGGATCGGCTAC
Source organism: Candidatus Dormiibacterota bacterium (assembly GCA_039935415.1). Classification (GTDB taxonomy): domain Bacteria; phylum Chloroflexota; class Dormibacteria; order Dormibacterales; family Dormibacteraceae; genus Palsa-870. The sequence continues at coordinate 11,589 of JBDTKH010000074.1, read as the reverse complement.
CTGGCGAGCTCCTCCTACCTCTCGGTTGCCTTCCTGGCCGTCGCCGCCGGCGCGCTGCTCTACGTGCTGAACGAGCTGTTCAACCTCGGGCGCAGGCTGAGCTCCCCGCCCGTGTTCGCCTGGGGGCTGCTGCTCGGGTTCCTGACCGCGTTCGCCACCGACCTGTTCCTCACCGCCGCCAGCGGCGCGTGAGGGTTGTCGGTCTAGGAGGCGTACCCGAAGTCGTTGGACTCGTCGCCGTCCGGCTCGATGTCCTGCCAGTCCGGGTAGCGCCACCTGAAGAGCCGCTCCTGGACCTCGAAAAGGCTGTCCAGGGTGTCCTGCACCTGCCCGCCGTCGCGAAGCGGCTCGCGGACGTGGTTGGGCATCGAGTCGACCACCTGGCGGAGCTCGGCGCGAACCGGGGCGGGCACCGTCTTGACCCCGTCGCGGTTCATCTCTTCGAGGCGCCAGAGCACGCGGTCGGTCGCCTCCAGCATCCGCTGGAAGGCGTAGCGCCGCCGATTCAGCCGGCGAAGGGCGGTCTCCTGCTGCTCGATTCGGTTGCTCGTGTGGTCGATCATGGTTCAGCTACCTTTCCTAGCTTAAAGGCTCCCGCCCAGATCTCAAAGGAACGATCTTGAGCGCCATCCTCGCGCGGCTCGAACGCCTGTTCTACCCGATCGACGGCTGGGGCGAGTTCAGGCGCGGCGCCCGGCCGGCCGCGGTCGTATTCATTCTGTACCGCCAGGACGGCCGGTGGATGGTGCCCTTCGTGAGGCGCCGGGCCGACCTCAGGGACCACCCCGGCCAGGTCGCCCTGCCCGGCGGGGGTGTGAAGACCGGCGAATCGGCCTGGGAGGCGGCCCAGCGGGAGGTCGAGGAGGAGATCGGCGTCCCACTGGGCCGGTTGGTCCCGCTGGGCGCGGGCGAACCGATCTACGCGGCGGTCTCGAACTTCTCGGTCGTGCCTTTCGTCGCCCACCTGCCGGACCCTGTGCCAGCGTTCGTCCACGACGAGCGCGAGCTGGAAGGCGTGCTGGCGATCCCCCTCGACAGGCTGCTGGACGACAGCGCCTGGCTGCAGTCAGGCGATCCCTGGCGGTTCCGATACCTGGCGCACGAAGAGAGCGTGGTGTGGGGGCTGACCGAGCGGATCGTCGCCGGGCTCATACCCAAGCTCAAGCAAGCGCTCGCCGAAGATCAAAGCCCGGATCCTCCAGCTGAGAGCGGCTGACCGAGGCCCGCTCCTGCATGACGTGCCGCGCGCGGGCGACCGTGTGGTGGTCGTTCACGCCGGCGACCGCCACCAGGCTGCCGCCGGCAAGGTAGAACACGCTGAACGGTGGCTGCCCCATCGTTCCCCGGACCACGATCTCGTCCCACGCGAGGCCGGCCCCGGCGTACTGGACGTTCACGTCGTACTGGTCCGACCAGAACCACGGCACCTCGCTGTACGGCTCGGTCGCGCCCGCCATCGCGCGACCGACCGCGAAACCCTGCCGCTGCGCGGTCTGGAAATGTTCGACGCGAATGTGCGTCTCGTACTGAGAGCTGTAGAAGCGCGTCACGTCGCCGGCGGCATATACGCCGGGCTCCGAAGTCCTGCCCACCGCATCCACGACGATCCCTCGGTCGATCTTCAGCCCTGCCGCGCCCGCCTCAAAGATCTGCGGAACCGAACCTGCTGCGACGAGGCAATGCCCAATCATCACCGGAGACTTCACGTTGAGCCGCAGGTCTACGCCGTGGGCGCGGTGAACGCCGGCGATGTATGCGCCTAGCTCTGGTCCGATGACTCTGAGCAGTGGCTGATCCAACGCCTCGTACATCGTCACGGGGCACCCCTTCTGCGTCGCGACCGCCGCCACCTCGCATCCAATGAATCCGGCGCCAATGATCGAAAGAGGCTGAGCACGATCGATCACGGCCCTAAGGGTGTCGGCCTCAGTCAGCTGCCGTAGATAGAGCGCATCGCCAAGGCCAGCCGGAACCCGTGCGGTCGACCCGGTTGCGACACAGAGGAGATCCCAGGGTACGGTCTTGCCGCTTTCCAGCCGCACGGCACGGCGCTCGAGCCCGAGATCGACAACCTTTTCACCCAGCAACAAGTCGACCTGAAGCTCTCGATATTGCTCGGCAGGCCTCAGTGGAAGCCGATCGCGCGACACCGTGCCGAGCAGGTATCCCTTGCTCAGGTGCGGCCGCTCGTAGGGCAGCACCCGCTCGGCGCCCACGATGGTGACCGCGCCGTCAAAACCCGCATCCCTGAGACCAGCCGCGACCGCGTCGCCGGCCGGTCCGCCGCCGATGATTACGGCTCTTTTCGTGTCAGCTCACGAAGTCGTCGCAACGACCAGACGAGATAGCCGCCCAGGACGACCACCGCGAATGCGTACGCCACCACCAGGTAGATCACCGGGCGGACTCCGGTTCACGCGTAGTCAGGATCGGCGCCGGCGATTTCGCGGTCTGCGCAGTATCCGCCAGCGTCTCGATGCGATAGCGGATCGCGATCATCACGGCTGCCAGCGCCAGCGTGCAAACCATGGTGAACAGGAACGTCGCGAGCATCGCCGGCGGAAGCGCATCGCTGACGATGATCGGGCCGGGGTGCTGCGTCCGCCACCACGTGACGCTGAAGTAAACGATCGGCACGTCGATGAAGCCGAAGATGCCCACGATCGCGGCAAACCGGGCCGCCTGCCGGCCGGGATCGGCCAGGCGGCGGACTAGCAGGTAGCCGGCATAGATGATCCAGAGCACCAGCGTCGAGGTCAGCCGTGCGTCCCACGTCCAGAAAGTCCCCCAGATCGGTTTGGCCCACATCATGCCCATCACCAGGGTGACCGTCGTGAAGACGAGACCGACGAGCGCACCCGCGCGAGCCAGGCGGTCGGCAACCTCGCTCTCGCGCCAGAGGTAGACGAACCCGCCCACGAACACGACTGCAAAGCTCGCGAAGGCGGCGATGGCGGCGCTCACGTGAAGGTAGAAGATGCGCTGCACTGGACCCTGCAGCGCGTCCGTCGGCGCGTACAGGAAGATCGCGCCCGCGGCCAGGAGCATCAGCACGGTCGCTCCGACCGCGGCGGCCTCGTATCTATTCATCGAGCACGAATCGCGACGCGAGCGAGGCGAGCACGACGAACAGTATGTCGAAGTCGATAAGCAGGGCGAGCGCCTGGTCGTAGCTCCCACCCGCACCCATCGCGACCTGCACCGCCTGCCCGCCGACGACGATGAACGGGATCCACAGCGGCAGAGTCAGCAGAGGCAGCAGGAGTTCGCGCGCTCGCACCCGCGCCACCATCGCGGCAAAGAGACAGCCGAGCGCCGCCATCCCGATGGTGGCGAGCAGAACGGCGGCCACGATGGGCAGCGACAGCGGCGTCCCGAAGAACAACGTCAGCGCCGGCAGCAGCACCACTTCGCACCCGACCAGCAGGATCGCGGCGGCCATCGCCTTGCCCGCGAAGATCGCGACAGGCGAGGCGGGCGTCATGAGCATCGCTTCGAGCGACGACTGCTCACGCTCCGCGGCGAACGCACGGCCGAAAGCGACGAGCCCCGCGAAGACCAGGGCCAGCCACAGCACGCCGGGAGCAATGGCCGGTGCGTTGCGGGCGTCGATCTGGAACCCGAAGTTCGCGATCACCAACGCCAGGACGACAAACTGAGCGAGGGCAGGCACGATCTCGCGCGTGCGCCACTCAGACCGCAGATCCTTGCGCGCGACAGCAAGCGCAACCGAAACGGAATTAGTCACCTCCCCACCATGTGGGGAGGTCGGTCGCCGCTTGCGGCGACCGGGTGGGAGTGCCGCCGGGTGGGGGTGATGAGATTTCTCATTTGACGATATGCAGCCTGGTGGCGGTGCCGACGGAGCGGCCGCGCTTCAGAACCAGGGTCCGCTGGCAGAGCTTGTTGGCGAGCGCGTGATCGTGCGTTGCGAGGATCACGGTCCGCTTGTGCATGACCGCCGCCAGCAGGTCCGCCCCGTCCGAGCCCAGGCTCGCATCGGGTTCATCCAGCACCAGCAGCTTGGGATCGTGGAGCACCGCCCTCGCGATCGCGAGGCGCTGCTGCATGCCCCTCGACAGCTGGCCGGCGGGCCGGTCCGCCATCTCGCTCAGACCGCAGAACGCTAGCGTGTCCGCAACCTGCTCGCGCCCGATGCCCTGCAGCGTGCAGAAGAAATCGAGGTTCTCGGTGGCGGAGAGAGCGGGGTACAGGCCGGGCGCATGCGCGACGTAGCCGATGCGGTGCCTCAGCCGCCTGCGCTCGCGGGTCGCGTCCAGGCCCATGATCTCGAGCCGGCCGGAGGTCGGGCGCGCGGCCGTGGACAGGATCCGCAGCAGCGTCGTCTTGCCCGATCCGTTCTCGCCCAGCACGGCCATGTGCTCGCCCGTGTCCACGGTGAGGTCCACGGATTCGAGCGCAACCTCGTGGCCGAACCACTGCGTGAGCCCGTCGGCGATGAGGATGCTCATCCGGCGTCATCCGGCGGCGTCTTGAGCAGCGGCCAAAGCACGAACGGGCCGGCGGCGAACAACAGGATCGTTGCGACGATGAGGGCCATCTAGCCGGGCACCATGTCGGGCACGCGGCGGGCCACCGGCTCCATCGCCAACCTCCGCTCCCCGAGGTTGCCCAGCACCACGCCAAGGATGATGATCGCTCCGCCCGCCCAGATCCAACTCACAAGCGGGTTGACGAAGATCCGGAACGACGCGGAGCCGCCGTCGCCTGCGCCGGCCAGCACGACGTAAACGTCCGCTACAGGTGTCGTGCTGATCGCCACGTGGGTCAACGACTGGCCGCCGAGGCCCGCGTACGTGGCCAGGGCGGGCTGCAGGATCTGGTCGCCCAGGCGCATTGCGCCCACGAGCTCGGAGTGGTCGGCAAGCTGGCGCTGCTCGGTGCCGATGAAGGTGAGCGTGTAGCCGGCGACGGTCACGGCCTCTCCAGGAGCTAGCGTGACGTCCTTCTCCTGCTGCCAAAAGTGCGACGCCGCGATGCCGGTGACCAGCACGACCAGTCCAAGGTGGGCGAGGTAAGCGCCGTAATGCCGCCGTTTGCGGATGGCAAGCGACACAAACGGAGACCAACCACGACCAAGACGCCGGGCCCGGCGCGCGGCGCGGCCGTATTCGGTGAGCCACGTGGCAGCAGCCCCGGCGGCCAGGGGAACGGCGATGAGCGCCGGGACGGAGCGGACGCCGGCCACCAAAAGCGCCACCAGCGCCAGCGCCACGGCCGCCGCAGGCCAGCCGAGCGCGCGTAGCGCCAGAGCCGTCGGGCGTCGCCACGGCAGCAGAGGTCCGGCGGCCAGGAGCGCAAGGAGCACGAGGAAGAGCGGGCCGGCGGCGCGCTCGTAGTAGGAGGCACCCACCACCCGCTCCTGCCCGATCATCCCCGACACCAGCGGCAGGATCGTGCCCCACAGCACCACGGCGATTACACCGACCAGGATCAGGTTCTGCAGCACGAAAGCCCCCTCGCGGGAAACCGGCTCGACCTTCGTGACGCGTCCACCGAGCTGGCTGGAGCGCACGGCCAGCAGGACGGCCGAGAACACGATGCACAGGAAAAGGAACGCGAGGAACCACGGGCCGATCGCGCTGATCGCGAACGTGTGCACCGACGGCACGATCCCACTGCGGACGATGAACGTGCCGAAGATGACGAGCAGGAACGCGAGGATGACCAGGCTGAAGTTCCACGTGCGCAGGCGTCCGCGCTTTTCCTGCACCTGTGACGAGTGCAGGTAGGCGGTGGTCGCAAGCCATGGCATCAGCGCGACGTTCTCGACCGGGTCCCATCCCCAGTAGCCGCCCCATCCCAGGACGTGGTAGGCCCACCACATGCCGAGGACGAGCCCCGCCGTCTGGAGGCTCCACGCCATCAGCGCGAAGCGCCGCGTGTGGGCGACCCAGGCGGAATCGAGGCGGCCGGCCAGCAGCGCAGCGGCCGCAAAGCTGAACGGGATGGCGAAAGACGCGAACCCTGCCAGGACGACAGGCGGGTGGATCAGCATGCCTCCGTCGCGCAGCACCGGGTTCAGGCCGAGGCCGTCAGGCGGTGTCAGCGCGAGGAGGTCGAACGGGCTTGCCACCAGCACCAGCACGACGAGAAAGAACGTCAGGATTGCGGCCATGACGCCGGCCGCGTAAGCGGCCAGGCGCACCCCGAGCGACGCGCTCGCCACCAGCGATGCGCTGCCCAGGACGCCGAGCACCAGCACCCAGTAGAGCAGCGAGCCCTCCTGCCCTCCGTAGAAGCCTGCTGCGACGAGCGCGGTCGGCGTAGACAGGTCAGTGTGCTCCGTGACGTAGACCAGCGAGAAGTCGTGGGTGAGCAGGGCCACCTCGAGGACCACGCTGGCGACCACGATCATCGCCGCCGCTGCATAGAATGCGCGCCGGCCCACCTGGACCATCACCGGGTTTTCCTGCTTCCCCGCCCAGAACGAGAGCAGCGCCGCAAACGCGGCCATGACCAGGGCGGCGAGAAGTGCGCCCGCGCCGACGTAGCCCAGAATCAATTCAGGCTCATTGCGTGTACGGCGTCGTGGAGAACCGCGACGGGCACTTCGCGAGCAGCGCGCCAGCGTGGAACACGCCGTCAGTCCCGAGCTTTCCCTCCGCCACGACGGTGATGCCGGGCTTGAAGATGTCGGGCAGCACGCCCGAGTAATCCACCGGTACCGACGCCGTGCCGTCCTCCTCGGTGAAGGTCACGTGCAGCCCGCCGTCGCTCTTCTGCACGTCGTCCTGCACGACACCCGCGACGCGCACGTTGCCGTCGGTCGCGTGCGAGCGCAGCTCGCTGACCGTCAGGTAGTACTCGGCGGTTCCGCCGGACGCCGAGTAGATCAGGTAGCCCACGCACGCGGCCACGACCAGGGCCGGGATTGCCCACTTCACCGCGATCATCTGGCGATCAGCCCGAGGTAATGGTCGAGCGTGCCTTGGTCAAGGGGACCGGAGAACGAAGCTGCGACGACGCCCTGGGCGTCGATGAAAAACGTGACCGGAAGCCCGGCAACCCCGTACGACTGATAGGTGCCCATGACGATCGGACCTGAAGGGTAAGCATGGGGGTGCTGCTCCTCGAAGTTGCGAAAGCCGGAGGTCGTGTCCTGGTTGTCGGCGCCGACGAAGGCGACTTCAGGATGCGTGACGGAGGCGTTGGACAGGACCGGCAGCTCCTGCGCGCACGGCCCGCACCAGGAGGCCCAGAAGTTGACCACCACCGGCTTGCCCTGGAGCTCCCACACGCGCACCTGCTGGCCGGCGGTGGTCTCGATGGCGAGGTGCGGCGCAGGCTTGCCCAGGATCGGGGGGTTCGCCAGCGCGGCGTGCTGCAGGCCCCATACCAGCGACAGCATGACCACGGACCCTGCCCCGATCGCGACCGCCGCAACCACCCATGACCTGCGGTTCACTCGTCTGAGTCTACTTCGGCAGGGCGTTGGCCCCGGCGATGCGCGCGTAGAGGCGGCCACTCGGCTTGACCGTCCTCTCAAGGGTCTTGCGGTCGACTGAGGCAAGACCGAACTTCACCGAGTAACCACGGTTCCACTCGAAGTTGTCCAGGTTCGTCCAGTGAAAGTACCCGCGCACGTCCACACCGTCGTCGATCGCATGCCGCACGTTCGTCAGGACGTCGATGAGATAGCTCTCTCGCCACGCATCATCGCCGGTGGCGAGACCGTTCTCTGTGATGTAGACGGGTTTGCCCAGCCCTTTGAGCTCGCCCAACACGTCGCGCATCCACGTCGGGTTGATGCTCCAACCCATGTCGGTGACCGGCAAGCCGGGCACGTTGAAGCGCCGGATGAACTGGTCGCGCGAATCGCGCGGGTCGAATGCGCACATCTGGCCGTGATAGTGCGCGACCCCGATGAAGTCGCTCGTCGCCTCCACGATCCGGCGCAGCCGGCCCGGGGCGACCGGCCACCGGTCGATCACCGTCTGCACGACGTTAGCCGCCACACGATCGCGCCACCTGTTCGAGGCCGGCAGGAACAGGAACTTGTGGTGGGACAGGCCGACGGGCGCATCCGGCCACCGGCGCTTGATCGCCAGGTAGGCGAGCTCGTGGGCTCGATGCATGTTTCGGGTGACGCGATAGTGCGCCGCAAGGTCGGCCTTCCTTCCTGGCGGGAACTCGCCTGTGATCCATCCGTTGGCCGCGTAGATGCTTGGCTCGTTGATCGTGCACCAGATCCCCACGAGGTCGCCGAGCTCATCGACCACGCGGTGCACGTAAGGCAGGAAGGCATGCGCCGAACCCGACGCGGACCATCCGCCCTTTCGCACGAACCACAGGGGGTTCGTGAAATGGTGCAGCGTGACCATCGGCTGGATGCCTTGCTCCCGCAGCTCGCCGAGGACGTCCCGGTAGTGGCGGATCTGACGCGAGTCGAACTCACCTTCGGAGGGTTCGATGCGCGACCACTCGATCGAAAGGCGGTGCGCGTTCTGGTTCAGCTCGCGCAGCAGCCTGAAATCTTCGCGGTAGCGGTGATACTGATCGCACGCCACCTCCGAGGTGTCGCCGTTCACGATCCTGCCCGGCTGCTGCTCGAACTCCCACCAGTCGGTGTTGCGGTTGTCGCCTTCGACCTGGTGCGCGGCACTCGAGGTTCCCCACAAGAAGCCGTCGGGAAAGCGCTGGGCGGCCAAGGATCGGTCGATCAGGCGGCTGCGCCGGCCGGCCGCGCCACCTGCGGCGGCGCTATATATTCCCATGTCTTTGGCGTCTCGCCTTCGAGGTCGAGCCGCAACATGCCTGCCTTGTCGATCGACTTGCGGTACATCTCGCGCTCGTTGTGCGGGCGGCCGTCGAGCAGGATCCACGCCGCGTTAAGCGGGTCAGCGTGGCTGACCACCGCCATCGTCTCGCCGGGGTGCTCGCGCGCCAGCCGGCGAACGACGTCGAGCACACGTCCGCCCAGGCGGTCGATCGCCTCATCGCCGGGCAGCAGGCCACGCTTTGCCTTGTGCACGAACCACAACGGCCGGAGCAGCGGCACCTGCCAGTAGGGCAGGCCCTGGAGGTAGCGGCTGAACTCTGCCTCCCGGAGATCGTGGTCGGGCTCGAGCACGGCGGGCCGCGGCAGCTTCGCGTTGATCAGCTCGGCGGTCTCGAGCGCTCTGGTCAAGGGGCTATGGGCGATCCGGCGGAGGTCCGCTCCGTTCAGGCGCTCACCGATCCCGGTGGCCTGGCCGCGACCCAGCGCGCTGAGGTGGAAGTCGTCGAGGTGGCCGTACAGCACCTTGTTGGGGTTCTCGACGTCCGCGTGGCGGATCAGGTAGATGCGTGTCAGGGTGGGAGGTGTTCCGCCTAGCGTCGGTATGCGCCGACCGACGTTCGGTTGGTGCCCGCCGAGTGGCCGGTGTCGAGGGCTTCGTAAGCCTCGCGCAACAGGTTGCCGGCGTACTCGCGGCGGTTCATCAGCCCCGCTTCCTCGATGCCGCCGGGCAGCACCCGGATGGTGGCGGCTCCACAGCTCACGGTGATCCGCCGCCAGCTGCCACTCGCGGAAAAGTCGTGTGAGGCGATGGAGCGGCGAATCTTGTCGGCCGCCAGCGCGGCGCCAAGCTCATCGGTCTCCGGCAGGACGATGGCGAAGTGCGGCGGGCCCTCGGCGTCGAGGAACCCGACGGTGTCCGTGTCCCGGATAGCGTGCCCCAGCCGCTCGGACAGCTCGCGCATCAGGCCCTCAATCTGGACATGCTCGAGCTCCTTGTCGATGTGCTCGGCGTGGTCCAGCTCGATCACGAGCACCGAGAGCGGGCGGTGGTAGCGCACCGCGCGGTTGGCCTCCTGGCCGACCAGGGCGTTGACGAACTTCGAATTCCAGATGCCCGTCGTGGGATCGACGACCCCGAAAAGCGGGCTCGAGGAGCGATCGATCTGGCTGTGCCCGCAGCTCGGGCAGTACTGGGAGGTCTCAGGCAGCTCGGAATTGCAATACCAGCAGGTGGTCACTGGCCGCATTCTAGGCACCCGGACCCGAATCCGTGCCCCGGTCACAATTCGGATATGGCGGACCAGGGCGAGCTTTTCCATCTCCCGGCGACCCCCGAACCGAACGCGCCGCTCGCTACCAGGATGCGTCCGAAGACGTTCGACGACCTCGTCGGACAGAGCAAGGTGGTCGACGTCCTGAGGCAGCTGACTCGTGCGGGCCACCTTCCGAGCATCGTCCTCTGGGGTCCGCCTGGAAGCGGCAAGACCACCCTGGCGGGCCTCCTCGCGACGGAGACAAGTGCGCGGATGATCGCCATGTCGGCGGTAACGGCGGGCGTGGCGGACCTGCGAAAGGTCGTCGCCGAGGCGAAAGTCCACCGCCGGGCCGGGATCCGGACGGTGCTGTTCATCGACGAGATCCACCGCTTCAACAAGGCCCAGCAGGATGCCATCCTCCCGCACGTCGAAGACGGCACGGTGACGTTCATCGGCGCCACGACCGAGAACCCGTCGTTCGAGGTCATCGCGCCGCTGCTGTCGCGGAGCCGGGTGTTCCGCCTGGAGCAGCTCGACCACGACGAGCTGAAGCAGGTCGTGGAGCGCGGCCTTGGCGAGCTGGGGGCGACCATCGACCCGGAGGCGATGGAAGCCCTGCTCGAGAACGCACGAGGGGACGCGCGCGTGGCGCTTAACGGGCTGGAAGCCGCAGCCGCGCTGGCCGGCGATCTCCCGATCTCCACCGAGCACGTCGAGCGTGCGATGCAGCAGCGTCACCTGCTGTACGACCGCGCCGGCGATCAGCATTACGACATCGTCTCGGCACTGATCAAGAGCGTCCGGGGCAGCGACCCCGACGCGGCGGTTTACTGGATGGCGCGGATGCTCGAGGCCGGCGAGGACCTGATGTTCGTCGCGCGGCGCCTGGTCATTTCGGCAGCCGAGGACGTCGGTCTGGCCGACCCGCATGCGCTATCGGTCGCGATCGCCGCGCAGCAGGCGGCGCATTTCATCGGAATGCCCGAGGCGGTGCTGCCGCTGACCGAGGCCGCACTCTACCTGGCCCTAGCCCCGAAGTCCAACTCGGCGCTCACCTCCTATGGTGCGGCCAGGGAGCTCATCGAGCAGACCGGCAACGAGCCTGTGCCTGCCCACCTGCGAAACGCACCAACAGGCCTGATGAAATCGATGGGCTACGGCAAGGGCTACCGATACGCGCACGACTACGAAGGCGGCGTCGCGGACCAGGTGCACATGCCCGAAAAGCTGAAGGGTCGCAAGATCTACCAGCCGAACCCGCGCGACAAGAAAATTTAGTCGGGTCCTCGCGGCCGCGGCCCAAAGGTCACCGTCGGAGGAATCGCGCTCATCGTGCCGTCATCTGTCTTGACCAGCTGCCAATGACCTTCGTGAACCATCCAGTGATGCCGATGGCAAAGAAGCACAAGGTTGTCGAGGTCTGAGCTCCCGCCATGAATCCAGTGGACAACGTGGTGTGCCGCGCTCCACGAAGCCGGCCGATCACATCCGGGCCACCGGCACTTACTGCCGTCGCGCGCGCGAAGTGCGCGCTTAGCCGGCACGGACGCCGTCCGCTTCGAGCGCCCGACATCGATGACGAGCGATTCG
>JBDTKH010000073.1:0-19999 GCA_039935415.1 Candidatus Dormiibacterota bacterium | reverse complement strand
TGCGTGTTGGGTACGCACACAGGCCCGAAGGCCCTAGGCCTGGTGTATATCAAAAGCTAAATTCAGAGGTCTGGACACCGAAGTCAACTAAGTTGGAATAATCGATAGTGCGTTTCGCCGCTGAATGTGCTATGCTGAGGCATCAGCCGGACGCAGCCCGACGCGCAACGAGAAGAGCTGATCAGCCTCGATCCAAACCCGGGCGTGATGCTGGGCCGGAACTACTGCGTGGTCCGCGATGGCGGCCAGGTGGGTGTCTTTGTAGGCTCGACTCCGATCCAGGTCTTCGAGGCTGATGATCGAGCCGCGAAAGCGGCGACGCTGGCGATGCTGGTGAGGGTCGGTGCCGCCAGCAAAGTAGAGATCGCGGATGCGTTCGGCGTTCACCGCAACACGGTGGCCAGGTTGAGTGAACGCTTGCGGCAAGGTGGGATGGCGGCGGTGGTGCCGGCCAAGCCAGGTCCGAAGGGACCGCACAAGGTGACCGATGAAGTCCGCCGGGTGATCTTCGAGAACAGCGGCCTCAACGCTATGCGGGTGAGTCGGCTGGTGGCCGAGAAGACCGGTGTGGAGCTGACTGGCAGCCGGGTCTGGCAACTGCGGCGGGATGCTGCTCGGCGCCAGGTCGAGCTGAGCCTGGAGCCGGAGCCCAAAGCCGAGGTTGCGGAAGTTGTCGAGGACGAGGCAGCGGCAACTCCGCAATCTGAAATCAACGCTGGCGCCGAGCTGATGGCCTCGTCGCTGGAGCCGCCGGTGATGGTTCCCGAGCAAAGTCGCGGTCGCTATCTGGGTGCGGCTCTCTACTACCCGGCGCTGCAAGCCCTGGGTCTTTTGGAAGCGGCGCGAGATTGCTTTCGGCTGCCCAATTCGGAGCTGTTCGGGGTGCGTGCAATCACGCTGACGCTCTTCTACTTGAACCTGTTTGGGAAGACGACCGTGGAGGCGGCCAAGCACCTGCGGCGTTGGGAGTTCGGGCCCCTGGTCGGCAGCGGCCGGGCCCCGGCGGTGAAGACTTTGCGACGCAAGCTGGCCGAGCTGGTGGCGCAGGCCCAGGGCTCTCGTTTCGGCGAGATCTTGAGCCGGCGCTGGGTGGAGCAGGGCCTGATCGCCACCGCCTACCTCTACGTGGATGGACACATGAAGCTCTACACCGGGAAGCGCAAGCTGGCCGAGATCTGGAACTCGCAGCGCCGGATGCCGCTGCCAGGAGTGCTGAACTACTTCGTCAACGACCAGCAGGCTCGGCCTCTGCTCTTTATCCCCGAGGAAGCCAACGCGACTCTGGCCAAGTCCATGCCCCGCATCATTGAGGCCATCCGCGAGGTGCTTGGCAATCGTCCGTTCACAGTCATCTTCGACCGCGGTGGTTACGACGGCAAGCTTTTCAACTGGCTGCGCGGCGAGAAGATCGATTTCATCACCTACCAGCGCGGCAACCCGCGCCTGAAGCCGGAACTCTTCAAGCGCCGAGAGTGTCGCTTCGAGGGTCGGCGGGTGCGCATGCAGCTGGCCGAGGACAAAGTCAGAGTGGGGCAATCGGGAGTGTTGCGTCGCATCGTCTTCCGTGCGCCCGCAGATGCCCACCAGACCCCAATCCTGACCAGCCTCGGTCCCGAGTTGGGTGCGGCGCGCGTCGCGTCCTTGATGTTTGCCCGCTGGCGACAGGAGAACTTCTTCCGCTACATGCGCGAGCACCACGGACTGGACCAGCTTTTGGGTTACGCCTACGCTGAGGCGGACGGCACGCGCTTGGTCGCCAACCCCGAACGCAAAACCATCGACCGCCAACTCAAAGCTCTTCGTCAGGAGTTGTCCGCACTACAGGCAAAGCTGGGCCAGGCGGTGCTTGACGAACCTCGCGATGGTGGTCGCAGCGCCCATGGTCTGAAGATCGCGCAGAAAGGAGCAGTGAGCAAGCTCAGGCTGCTTGAAGCTCAGATCGCCGACCTGGTCGCTTCCAGACGAGTGCTGCCCGAAAAGGTTTCGGTGGCCAGCATTGAGAAGCGCGAAGTCATGCGGCTGGAGCAGAAGGCAATCATCGACCGCATCAAGATCACCGCCTACAACGCCGAGGAGTGGTTGCTCGACCGACTCATCGTCCACTACCCCAAGCCACATGAGATTCGAGGCCTGCTGCGCTCTTTCGCTCAGCTCTCAGGTGAAATCTCGAGCGCCGGCGGCGGCGTCCTCGTCACTCTCGACCCACCCGACACGCCACACCACCGCCGAGCTTTACGCGGATTATGCCAAGACCTCAACCGGATCGGCGCCGTCTTTCCCGGCACCGATCTCCGCGTCACCTACGCGGTCGCCGTGCACCATTCCGAGTTGGCGGCTTGACCTACGATGTCCAGACCTCTGAAATTACACGGCCGCTAGATCGAACAATTGGCTGTGGCTTCTCAATAGACCCAAGCGACGACTTACAAGTGAAGTCGGCCGTTTAGTTGGCCGCCGCAACTTTCACGTTGTGGCCTGGGAGTGGCCACACTCGGAAGATCGGTGGCGTGAACGCGATCACTCGTGGCAATGCTCGCGCGGCTAGGCGGAACGCTCGTTGCTGGCCCGGTCCCCACGGTAGGCCGTACTGCACTCGCAGTGTTGCCGGCAGTAGGCCTGCGGTGACCACCTCGAACGGGATCATTAACGGGCTCGGCAGCAGCCTCAGCCTTGGGCGCAGGACATGCTCCGCAAGTTCCCTCGCTCGCTGGTTCACCCGGACTGGGCCTGTTGACATCATTTCGGCCAGGTATTCGTCGAAGTCGCGTAGGCGGTTTGGGAATCGGTCGCGCGGGACGCCCAGCAGCTCGCCCAGCAGCTTGAACTCCTCGTAGAAGTCCTCTCGCTCGCGCGACGGCAGGGGCTTCACGAACGTCTCGTAGGTCACCAGCGACGTGTCCGCCAGGGTTGCGTGTACCCACAGCAACAGATCAGGGTCCAGCGCGCGGTAGTCGCTTCCCCGGACCCGCGTGTGTACCTGGTTCACAGCGCGCGCTGTGGCCAGGGCTGTTTCGCGGTCGCCGAACACGATCGCCATCGTCATTCGGATCGTCCGGCGCAGGCGCCGGATCGGGTGCGAGCGGAAGTCCGAGTGCTCGTCCACGCCCGCCGCCACCTTCGGGTGGGCCAGCTGCATCAGCAGCGCGCGGCCACCTCCCAGCAGCAGCACGTTTTCGCGGCTCACGCGTCGCGTGATCGAGTCTTCGTCGAAGAGGCCCGGTCGCATCGATTCCATTTAACCCCGAGCGCCCGCCTACGAGGTTGCTTTGGTCATCTCCGAGTTGTAAGTGTCGATCAGCGGCTTGTAGAAGACATCCATGTCGCCCTGGATCTTGTCGAAGTTGTACCCGCTCATCTTGCTGGAGTCGGCTTGCACGGTCCGCTCAGCGGTGGCGAGGGCCGTGTTGTTCCCGGATGTGACCGCGTTCAGGATGGCGCCGAAGTCGGTCACGAACTTCTGGAAATCGACCATCAGGTCGTGCAGTTCCTTCGGCAGGCCCGGCGCGGTTGAAAGCTGCAGGGCCTTGTCCGTGTCCGCCTTCATGGTGGCAAGAGTCGCTCTCGCGCCGGTGACATCGGCGTTCGCGCTCTGGGTGCTCAGCGGGTCAAGGTCGGCGGCCGAATCGATGAAGGCCTGAAAGAACATGCCGTCCAGGACGTAGTCGGCGGTCACGATCTTCGCGCTCGCCAGCCCCTTCCGAGCGTGATCGATTCGTGACCCCGCCTTGTCCAGGTTGCCGCGGCTGACGACCGTGAGCCACTCCTGCTCCTTGAGGCTCGCCTGGGCGGAAACCAGCGAGGCGTCATCCTTGTCGATCGTGGTGCCTGCCAGCTTCGAGTTGGCAACGAACCTGTCCAGCACCGTGCGGGCCTGCACCGGGTCGAACGACGTATTACTGCTAAGGCTGCTGAAATTTGTGTCGATGTCCTTGAAAGTACTGTTGAGGTTGTTCTGATGCGAGACGACTGCGTTGAGGCTCTTGTCGGCGCCGGCCACGCGGCTTGAGGCGTACACAAGGCCCGTGACTCCATAACCGATGATTCCGATCACGACGATGACAATGGCAGCGCCCGCGATGATCATGTTGCGCAGACGCCGCAACATCTCCGACGCGCTTTCAACATGCGCTACGAGTAAGGGAGGCGGCGTGCTCGGAGGTGGCGGGATCTCGTCGATTCTTCGGAAGATACCCTAGATGGCGATTCTCGTTCTACCGCACACGCTGGACGCTCCAGCGTCGGCGCTGCCCAAGGTCAAGCCCGCGGATGCGAAGAACCTCGCGAAGCTGGGCATCGTCACGATTCGTGACCTGCTCCTCACACTGCCGTTCGATTGGGAGACGTATGGAGCGCCGACCGAGGTGGCACAGCTCAGCGCCGGCCGGCAGGCGACGGTCATCGGCACCATCGCATCGATCAGCGCCAAACAGAGTCTGCGTCGCCGCATTCGGCTGACCGAGGCGAGCCTGCAGGATGACGCGGGGAGGCGTCTCAGCCTCGTCTGGTTCAACCAGCCGTTCATCGCAAAACAGATTCACAAGGGCGACCGCATCGCGGTTGCCGGCACGGTGAAGGAAGCGCGCTATGGCGGTTTCCAGATGCAGAACCCCCACCACGAGCGCCTCGAGGACGGCGGCGATTTCGTGCCCGCGAAGGTGGGCGGGCTAATGCCCAAGTACCACCTCGTCGCCGGTTTGAGCTCGAGAAAGATGACCATGTGGGTCGAGTCCGCGCTGCCGCTTGCCGGCGAGCTCGAGGACCTGCTCCCGGTCGGGGTGCGCGAGCGGCACCACCTGATGCCGGTCGCCGAGGCGGTCAGGCTTGGTCACCGTCCCGAAACGGAGGACCAGTGGCGCGAGGCGCGCCGCCGGATGGCCTTCGCCGAGCTCTTCGAGCTGCAGGCTGCATTCGCGCTGATGCGCGCGAGCCTTGCCGCCGAGCCCGCGACGCCAATCCCGTACCACCAGGAGGTGATCGACACGTTCAAGGCCGGCCTCGGCTTCGAGCTGACGCGCGCGCAGCGACGCTCCACGTGGGAGGCCTTCCAGGACATGCAGAGGACGGCCCCGATGAATCGCCTCTTAAACGGTGACGTCGGCTCCGGCAAGACCGCGGTCGCCGCGGCCTGTGTGGCCATGGCCCACGCCGCGGGCCTGCAGTCGGTGGTGATGGCGCCGACTGAGATCCTGGCCCGGCAGCACCTGATGCGCTTCCGCACCTACCTCGAAGAGAGCCTTCCCGGCCTGACCGTGGAGCTGCTGGTGAGCGGCCAACCCGCCGCCGAACGGCGCAGGGTGCGGACCTCCGCCGCTTCCGGTCACTGCGCCCTGGTGGTCGGAACGCACGCGCTGATCGAGGATGACGTCGAGTTTGCCAATCTCGGCCTGGCCGTGGTCGACGAGCAGCACCGCTTCGGCACCGGCCAGCGCGAGCTCCTTCGCGCCAAGGGAAACGGGCGGCCGCATTTCCTCGCGATGACCGCGACCCCCATCCCTCGCACGCTGGCCCTGGCGCAATACGGCGAGATGTCGGTCTCGGTGCTCGACGAGCAGCCACCCGGCCGCAAGCCCGTCGAGACCGAGGTCGTTCCACCCGACGAGCGACAGCGCGCGTATGACCTCGTCCGCGCTAACGTGCTCGCGGGGCGCCAGGCGTTCGTCATCTGCCCACTCATCGAGGAGTCGGAGCTACTCGTGGCGCGATCCGCGACCGCCGAGTTCGAGCGCCTGCAGAAGGACGTCTTTCCCGACCTGCGTATGGGCCTCGTGCACGGCCGCCTCAAGACCAAGGACGAGGTCATGCGCGAGTTCGTGTCGGGCGAGATCAAGGTCCTCGTCGCGACGGCGGTGGTCGAGGTGGGAGTCGACGTGCCGAACGCGACGGTGATGATGATCGAGGGCGCCGACCGCTTCGGCCTCGCCCAGCTCCACCAATTCCGCGGCCGCGTCGGGCGCGGCGCCGAACAGAGCCACTGCCTCCTGCTGACCGACGATCCTTCCGTGCCGGCGCTCAACCGGCTGAACCTCATGACCCGCATCCGCGACGGCTTCAAGCTCGCCGAGGAGGACATGCGGATTCGCGGCATGGGCGAGCTGATGGGGCCGCGACAGCACGGCATGTCCGACCTCGCGATGCAGGCGCTGCAGCAGCCCGAGCTGCTGAGCGAGGTGCGCCAGGAGGCGGAGGAAGCGCTGCTGGCCGACCCGGGCTTCGAGCACCAGCCCAGCCTCAAGGCCGCTGTCGCCCGCCGCCTCGACCTGACATCAATCAGTTAGTGAAGTGTCTTCCCCATTCATGGGGAAGGACCCGCCACAGGCGGAGGATGGGGCCATTCCGGAGGCTGGTAGGCGGCGGTCAGCATCCCGAAGTAGGTGGGCGTCTCGTATGAGATCAGCCGCCCCGGCCATCCCTGGGTCGCGCCGTGCAGGATGAGCATCTGCCACCAGCTGTCCGCCTTCGCATTCTCGACGAGCTCGGCCGGAATGCCGCTGAGACCGGCGAGGGCATTCGAGCGAACCAGCTCACTGATGAGCGCGTCGTACTCCGCCGCGCCCGGGTGGAATCCGTACGGACCGCCCTCGACGTGGGCGTGCCCATGATCGGCGCTGGCGATGAAGGCGACGCGTAGCCCAGATTTCTGAGCAGCCCCAGCAATCGCTACGCCGGCGGCGATGTGCGCGCTGCCCGGAAGGTCCCGCGCCGGCGTGACGACGACCAGTGGCACCGGCGGGTCATGGCGGCCGCCCATGAACCACAGCGGAATCAGCACTCCCCAGTCCATCGGCGCGACTGCCGTCGTCGGGTCGTTGGAGCCGAAGCTGACGGCCAGCGCGGGTACGTCCGATGTCACCATCGATTCGAGCACCTGCCAGGCGAAGTCCCGTTCCACGGGAACGTCGAGCGCGACCGAAGGCGGCGCGCCAGACAGGCGACCCGCCATGCGGCCGGAGACTATGACGCCGAGTGCGTCCGAGATGTGGACGTTGTGAGGAGTCGCCACGACCACGACGTCAGGTCGCGCGGCGGTGAAGAGTCGACCCAGCTCCACCATTCCGGCGCGGGTCTTGACGGCGAGGTGCCGCTCCTCGCGCGAACAAGCCTCCGCAATCGCAAGCCCACCATGGGGAGCGATGGCGGCGAAGACGAGAGGCATTTAGACCTCCCCTAGGCTCCCCACCATGTGGGGAGCTCCCGCGCGAAGCGCCGGTGAGGGGGTGACGGGGCGGGCACAACCGATACTTAGCACCAATGGACCTTTCGCCGCTTCGGTTGACGGAGTACAGCCACGGGGCCGGTTGAGCCTGCAAGCTCAGCCCGGTGGAGCTAGGGCAGGTACTGGGGGCGCTGCCCCCGATCGTCGACCCCAACGTGCTGGTCGGTACGGCCGGTCGCGATGACGCGGCGGTCTATCGAATCGCGCCCGACCGCGCCCTCGTCGCGACCGTGGATTTCTTCACGCCCATAGTCGACGACCCCGCCGAGTTCGGCGCCATCGCCGCGGCGAACGCGCTCAGCGATGTGTACGCGATGGGCGCGCGCCCGCTCTTCGCCCTCGGCATCACCGCGTTCCCCCGCGAGAAGCTGGGCACCGGCCTGCTCGAGAAGATCGTGGCCGGCGGCGCGGCCAAGATGGGCGAGGCGGGCATCGCCGTCGTCGGCGGCCACTCGGTGGACGACGCCGAGCCGAAGTTCGGCTACGCGGTGATCGGCGAGGTGCACCCGGACCGCGTGATGTCCAATGACGGCGCGCGACCTGGCGACATCCTCTATCTCACCAAGCCACTGGGCTCGGGCCTGGTGGCGACTGCGATCAAGCGCGGCCTGTGCCCGCCGGCCCTCGAGCGCGAGGCGGTCGCGGTGATGTCCTACCTGAATCGCGCCGCATCCGAGGCGATGGTCGCGAGCGGCGCGACCGCGGCCACCGACGTGACCGGCTTCGGTCTGATCGGCCACCTCTCCAACCTCAAGGGAGGCGCGGACCTCGAGCTGAGCGCCATACATTTCATGAACGGCGTGCGCGACCTGGCCGAGTTGGACCTCTTCCCGAGCGGCAGCCGGCGCAATTGGGAGGCGTACCGCGACCAGGTGGACTGGGGCGGGCTTCCCGAGATCAACCAGCTGATGCTGTGCGACGCTCAGACGAGCGGCGGCCTCCTCGTCGCCATGCCACCGGAAAAGGCGCAGGCCTTCGAGGACGCCATGCGGTCCGCTCCCTACCCGGCGGCCAGAATCGGCACCATTAGCGGCCATGGATCCATACGCGTCCGCGCTTGACCAGGCGGCGGCGGTGCGGCGGCGGGAGGTCTCCGCGACGGAGCTCACCAAAGCACACCTGCAGCGGATCGAAAAGTACAACCCGGGCCTGAACGCTTTCGTGCTCACAACGGCGGAGCTGGCGCTCGAGCAGGCGGCCGCAGCCGACGCGGGAGATCCGGGCGAACACAGGTTATGGGGAGTGCCGGTGTCCGTGAAGGACCTCATCTCCGTGGCCGGCTACCCGATGACGCTCGGTTCGCGGGCTTTCGAAGACTTGACCATGCCGGTCGACTTCTTCCCGGTCGCGCGGCTCAAGGAAGAAGGTTGTCCCATCCTCGGCAAGACCAACACCTCCGAGTTCGGCACCCGCCCGACCACCGAGCACGGCCTGTTCGGCGCGACCCACAACCCCTGGCGCCACGGTCATTCCGCGGGCGGGTCAAGCGGCGGCGCGGCGGCGGCGGTCGCCGCCGGACTCTGCGCGTTCGCACACGGCTCGGACGGCGGCGGGTCGGTGCGCATCCCGTCCAGCTGTTGCGGCACTGTTGGGCTGAAACCGTCGCGCGGCCGGGTCTCGCCGGGTCCGCTGCTGGGCGAGCACTGGGCGGGGCTATCGACCGACGGCGTGATCGCCCGCACCGTCGCCGACGCCGCGGCCGGGCTGGACGCGATCGGCGGCCACCTGCCCGGCGACGCCTACTGGGCGGAGCCGGACGGACCGTTTCTCGACGCGGCGGTCGCGACCGACAAGAAGCTGCGGATCGGGTTCACGGTCGAGGCCTCCGCGAACGTCGAGCCGGACGTGGCCGCGTGCGTGCGCGAGGTCGCGACGCTGCTCGATCGCCTGGGCCATCACGTCACCGAGGGCGGACCGGACACCGACCCGTTCCGCGGACCGATGCAGCTCATTGTCGTGTCGGGCCTCGGATCGCTCCCCATCTCCGACGAGACCGTTCTCGACCCGTTCAACCAGCTGGGCCTGGCCCTCGCGAAGCAGCTGACCGCGGTCGACTACGTGCGTGCCGTCGACGCGATCCGCGTGCACAGCCGGGTCGTGGCCTCCTTCTGGGACGAGCACGACGTCCTCATCACGCCAACGCTGCCCCGCACCGCGCCACCGCTGAACACGCTGGGCGCCAACCTCGATACCGCGGGCGATGAATACATGGACTTCGTCGGCTTCACCTATCCATACAACTGCACCGGCCAGCCGGCGATCTCGCTGCCGCTTGGAACCGACTCGTCAGGTCTGCCGATCGGCGTCCAGCTCATCGGCCCGCCCCACGGCGAGGCGGTGATCCTCGGCATGGCGGCGCAGCTCGAGCAGGCCCGGCCGTGGATCGGCCGCCGGCCGGAGCTCGACTGAGCCTTGTCCAGGCTGCGCGTCAGCGGGGGAGAGGCGAGGGGCCGTCGCCTGAAGGCGCCCAAGAACATCCGGCCGACGCAGGGCATGGTGAAGCAGGCGATCTTCAACATGGTCGGGCCCGAGATCGAGGGCGCCGAGGTGCTGGACCTGTTCGCGGGTTCGGGCGCGCTGGGCATCGAAGCGCTGTCGCGCGGCGCCGCCCGGGTCACGTTCGTGGACAGGGAGCCGCGTGGTCTTGCTATCCTGCGCCAGAACTTGGAAGTGCTCGGCCTCAAGGAGCGCGCGCACGTCGTCCGCGGTGACGTCGTGCGGTGGCTGGAGGTCGCGCCCGAAGAGGTGAAGCGCGCCACGTTCGTCTTTCTCGACCCGCCCTACGACGACGTGGTGCTGGATCGCGCGTTGAAGGTGCTCGACCGCCAGGTCGCCGAAGCGACCGTACTGGCGGAGCACTCGCGTCGGCAGGAGCTGCCCACCCTTCCGAGGCTTCACGTGGATCGCCAGCGCCGCTATGGCGACACGATGGTGACGGTGATGCGCACGTGAGCGGTCGAGCGCCTGGCGGCAACGTCCGTCCGAAGGTGAAGGCCGCGGTCTATCCCGGAAGCTTCGACCCGCTCACCAACGGTCACCTGGACGTGGTCGACCGCGCGCTGGGCATCTTCGACAAGCTCATCGTCGCCGTGGCCGCCAACCCCGACAAGCGGCAGCCGCTCTTCACAGTTGAGGAACGGATCGAGCTGATCAGCGAGTCATTGAAAGGTCGCGAGCGCGTCGAGGTGGCGAGCTACACGGGCCTGACCGTCGAGTTCGCGCGCTCGCGCGGCGCGACGACGCTGGTCAAGGGCCTGCGCGCCTACTCGGACTTCGACGCGGAGCTGCAGCAGGCGTTGATGAACCGCAAGCTCGCGCCCGACATCCATACCGTGTTCCTGATGTCGAGCTTCGCCCACATCTACGTCTCGTCAAGTATCTTGAAGGACATCGCGAGCTACGGCGGGAACGTGTCGGACCTCGTCCCGCCCCCGGTCGCAAGAGCGTTGAAGGAGAAGTACAGATAAAGGTCGACGAGCTGCTTGACCGTTTCGAGTACCTGATCCAGAACGCCAGGCACGTCCCGCTGTCCACGCAGGTGATGCTCAACGAGGACGAGATGATGGAGCTCATCGACCAGGTGCGCTTCAACCTGCCCGACGAGATCAAGCAGGCGAACTGGACCGTATCGGAGCAGCAGCGCATCATCACCGAGGCGCACGCCGAGGCCGCGCGCATCATGTCGCGCGCCAACGAGCGCGCCGAGGAGACATCCTCAGAGCACGAGATCCTTCGCCGCGCCGAGCGCCACTCCGCGCAGGTGATCAAGGACGCGCAGGCGAAGTCCGACCAGATCATCCGCGAGGCCGAGGGCTACGCACTCGAACAGTTGAAGCAGCTCGAAGCCCACCTGGGCCGCACCCTGGCAACAGTGCGCCGGGGGGTAGAGGCGCTGCAAACGAACCAACCGGCAGGGGACGAGGGCGGAGACCAGGCGACCGGCTCGTAGCGGCTTTCACCTCCCCACCATGTGGGGAGATCGGCGCGAAGCGCCGGGTGGGGGCGAAGGACATCTCCAAGCGACCCACTCCCAGCTTCACGTAAACTTCCCAGGTCCCATGGGTCTACCGAAAGTCAAGCTATCCAAAGGCAGGAAGGGCCGGCGCCGCTCGCACCTGGCCCTCGCGCTGGTCCAGATCCAGCCCTGCCCGAACTGCAAGCACATGAAGCGGCCGCACGCGATCTGCCCGAACTGCGGGCACTACAACGGCCGTGAGGTAATCAAAACGGCATAGCGGCGAAGGTCGCGTTCGTCTACCCAGGCCAGGGCTCGCAGCAACCCGGCATGGGCACGGAGCTGCTCACCGACCCCGAGGTCTCCGACCTGTGCGACAAGTGCTCCTCGACCGCCGGCGTCGACCTGCGCCGCCTTGTCACGACCGCAGACGACGACGAGCTCCGCCTGACTCAAAACGCGCAGCCGGCGCTGTGCTTCATGGGCCTGGGCCTGACGCTTCTCCTGCGCCGGCGCGGCATCGAGCCAGCCGCGGCCGCCGGTCACTCGGTGGGCGAGTACGCTGCGCTGGCCGCCTCCGGCGCTGTGGGGGACCCACAGGTCATCAAGGCAGTGGTCGAGCGCGGCAAGGCGATGGCCGAAGCCTCCCCGGTCGGCGTCGGCTCGATGGCCGCGGTGCTGGGACTTGACGCCCAGGCCGTCGAGGTTGCGCTCGCGGGCATGAACGATGCGTGGCCGGCCAACTACAACACGCCGACGCAAATCGTCATCGCGGGCACGACAGCCGGGCTCGAGGCAGCGACGAAACGGCTGCAGGCAGCGGGCGCCAAGCGCATCGTGCCGCTCAACGTCAGCGCCCCTTTCCACACCCCGTTGATGGTGCCGGCCGCCGAACGACTGCGTGCCGCGCTCGACCGGATCGAGTGGCGCGCGCCGCGGATCCCGGTGATGGCGAACCTGACCGGCAGGCCCCACCTCGGCGGAGACCGTATCCCTCAGGTGCTGGAGATGCAGCTAAGATCGCCCGTCCGGTGGGCCGAGTGCGTGAAGATGCTCGTCGAGATCGGATGCGACACCTTCATCGAGGTTGGCCCCAAGCGCGCGCTGACCGGCATGATGAGGGAGTTGGCTTCGGGTGCAACGGCGGTCGCAGTCGGCACGCCGGCCGCCGTCCAGGAGATCGCGATTCCCGCCTGACGTTACCTCGGGCGGTCAAGCCCGTTTGGTCTGTTCGATGGTGAGCCTGCTCAAGACAACCGTGGTCATGGTCCTCGTTGGCTTCGCAGCAGTGGCCTGCAATGCGCCGTGGGAAGGCCCGAACGCACCAACAGGCTCTTTCAGCGTCTCTGCCACTCTGGTCGGCAATGGGCCGTTCCAGAACGGGCAGGAAATTCACGCCGCCACAAGCCTTTCGGCTCTGAGGCCTCTGATCAAGGCTTGCTAGGCTGGATCGCCCAGCGCCGAGAGTTGCTGGACGTCGGTCGCGGAACACTCCGGGCGGCTCTACATGGCGGTCCTGATCGAGCCGTCGTGTACCCAACCGACCAAGGACTCGATCGCCCTGGCCGGCCAGGACCTTTACTTCGTTCACGGGATCGGCCATCCAAACGGCGTATGCAACGCGGCGATGATGCTGCCGTCCTACCGTCTTTATGAAATTCACCTATCCGACCTCCCACGATCGGGCAACCTCTTCGTGCATTTGGAGATTCAGGACGCGACCGCCGGCACCTCCATGGACGTGAGTACGGCTCAAGTTCAGCTCGGAGCCTGAGCCCAGCCCCGGCCCCCCGGGTCCCCGCCCTGTGGGGAGCTCCCGCGCGAGCGCCGGTGAGGGGTGGCGGCCGTAGTACAGTAATCCGCGTATGGAAACTCAAAAACTCAGCTTCGAGGATTTCAAGAACATAGTCATCGAGCGGCTGGGCTGCGAGCCCGAGCAGGTGACGATGGACGCATCTTTCCAGGAGGACCTCAACGCGGACTCGCTCGACCTGGTCGAGCTCATCTACGCGTTCGAGGAGAACACCGGTCTGGAGATCCCTGACGAGGACGCGGAGAAGATCACGACCGTCGGGCAGGCGTGGGAGTACATCCAGGAGAAGGCCGCCTCATAGCACAAGCGCAGGCCGTCCCTCTGGCCGCATCTCTACAACAGCTCCAGCAAAAGATAGGGATCCATTTCCGCGATCCCGGCCTCCTGCTCGAAGCCGTCACGCACAGCTCGTTCGCCAATGAGAGCCCGCATCTGTCGCCGCGCGACAACGAGCGCCTGGAGTACCTGGGCGACGCGGTGCTCCAGCTGATCAGCGCGGAGTACCTCTACAAGCATCACCCCGGAGCCAGCGAGGGCGAGTTGACGCAGACCCGCTCCGCGATGGTCAACACGAACACCCTCGCCCAGCTCGCCGAAGAGCTCGACCTCGGCAGCTACCTGTACCTGGGCAAGGGAATTGCGAAAGGTGGCGGACGCAACCTCAAGTCGCTGCTGGCCAACGCGTTCGAGGCGGTGCTCGGCGCCATCTTCCTCGACGCCGGCTACGACGCCGCCTATCACTACTACCTGGCCCGATACCGGTCGCTCGCCTCGCCCGCACGCGACGAGAACTTCAAGGGGCGCCTGCAGCAGGTCGCGCAGGAGCGGTTCGGCGAGACGCCGTTCTACGACAGCGAGGGTGCGAAGGTCGGCATCCACCGCGAGTACACCACGGTGGTGTTCGCCGGCGCCGAACCGCTGGGCACTGGCCACGGGGGGACAAAGCAGGAAGCGGAGCAGGACGCGGCAAAGGCGGCGCTGCACAAGCTCCTGGGCGGTTCAACCGATGGGACACCTGCCGCCAAGACGGCGAAAACGGCGCGCCCACGCACGCGCCGCGCCCCGAGGGCAAAGCCCCAACCGGCCGCAGAGACCACCGAGGCCCCGCCACAAGAGGTCGCGGAAGTGATCGCCCTGCCAGAACGCGAACCAGAGCCACCACCGCCAGCCCGAAGCCGCCAATTCGGCGAACCAATCGACTAATCAGATCAACAGGTCACTTCCCCAACCGCTGGGGTCCCCGCGCCGCAGGCGCGGGAGGTTGGTCGCCGCGCCGGATGGGGCAGACGCCAGCTTGCCCATGCCCTGGCACCAGCCGTGGTGCCAAAGCCTCAACCGACCACCATATCTGCCGCCTGTAATCCCCTTCCGGCGCGTCCAGCATCTGTTACCGTAACGGGAACTTGTTCCTCCGCTCGCTGAGCCTGCTGGGCTTCAAAACCTTCGCCCGGCCGACGGAAATCCGATTCGAAGGCGGCGTGACGGCGATCGTCGGCCCCAACGGCTCGGGCAAGACGAACATCGTCGACGCGGTCAAGTGGGTGCTGGGCTCAGGCCAGGCACGAGACCTCCGTGGAAAGAAGATGGAGGAGGTCATCTACGCCGGCGGCGAGCGCCGCGCCCGTGCCTCTTTCGCAGAGGTGACCCTGGTCTTCGACAACACCGCGGGGCGCCTACCCGTGGACTACCACGAGGTCGCCATCAAGCGGCGCGTGGAGCGCGACGGCGAGAGCGACTACTACCTCAACGGCACGCGGGTCCGGCGCCGCGACCTCATCCACATGCTCTCGTCGACCGGCCTCACGGTGGATTCCTACGCGATCATCGACCAGCGCGACATCGAATCGATAGTCGTCTGCTCGCCGGCCGAGCGCAGACAGCTGCTGGAGGAGGCCGCGCAAGTGCGGGGGGTCAAAGCGCGGCGGCAGGAGTCGCTGCAGCGTTTGAACGAGCTCGCCGTCAACCTGCACCGCCTCGAAGACCTGAAGTCCGAGATCGAGCCACGCGTCGGGTCCCTGCGCCTGCAAGCCGCCTCGGCGCGGGAAGCCTCCGACGCGACGGCCCGGCTCGAGCTCCTGCGCGGCAGCATCGTGTGGGAGGAGTGGCGCGAGGTCAGAGACGGGCACCGCCGAGCCACCTCGCAGGTTCAGACCCTGGACCGTCGCCTGGTCGAGGCCCGCGAGCTGGCGGAATCGGCCGAGTCTGAGTTCCAGTCGTGGCGGAGCGAGATCCAGGCCGCGCAGGATCGCCGGCTCGCGAGGCAGCGCACCCTTGGACGCTTGCGCCTGGACGCGGCCGAGGCTGAGCACGCGCTCAGGCTGGGCCAGGAGCGCTCGCAGAACCACGACGCGCGGGCCGATGGGGCCCGCCGCGAAGAGGCGGAGGACCGCACCCGGTCCGGCGCCGCCGAGGCCCTGCGCACTCAGCTCGCCGCAGAGCTCGAGGACGCGCGGCGGTCCCTGGAGGGCGTGCCAGAGGCGGCGCCGATCGCGGCCGGCCCGGACTCCACAGAAGTCCAGGGTGCGCGCCGCGCGGCCGAGCAGGCTCGCCGGGCGGCGGCGACCGCCGCCTCGTCCCTCGCCTCGCTGCGAACGCGGCGCGAGTTCCTGGAGGAGCAGGTCGCACGCCTCGACACGATGGCGGAGGCGGCCCGCCAGGTGCCCGGCGCGGAAGCCGAGGTCGCCGGCGCCGTCGAGGAGTTGGCCGGCGTCGAGAGCGCCGCGGTCACGATGGCGCGACTGCGATCGGAGCGGGAAGGGCTCGACGCGCTGCGGCCGGAACCTGGTCCGGGCCTCGTGCGACTGAGTGACATGATCTCGCCGGAACCCGGCTACGCGGCCGCGCTTTCGGCGGTCCTGGGACCGCTCGTCGACGCGCTCGTAGCGCCGGACGACGCCGCGGCCGTCAAGGGCACCCCGAAGACAGGCGGGCAGCGCACGGTCCTCTACCCGGTCCTCGCTTCCGAGCCCCGTCAGGGTTCGCTCTTCGCCCACGTCGTCTGCCGCAAGGGATTCGAGGACGTCGCGCGCCGCCTGCTCGGGCACGTGGTCGTCGGCGAGCACGTCACGCTCGACGGTGTCTATCGCGAGCCGGGCCTGCTGCGCGCGGGCTCCGACCCGAGGGTCGCGATCGACGTGCGTCGAGCCGAGCTGCGCAAGCGGATCGCGGAGCTCGAGCCTCTGGCATCGCGCGCGGGTGAAGCCAGGCAGTTGCTCGTCCAGGTGCAGGCGCGACTCGCCGACCTGCGCTCCCGCGCCGGCGCGGCGACGCGGTCCGACGAGACAGTGCGTCTCCTCGAGGCGGCCCGCACAGCGGAGACGGCCGAATTGGAGAAGGTGACCCAGCTGGAGGGTGCGGCGAGTGCGGCCGAGGACCACGCCGGCAGCGCGTCGCGTCAGCTCGAATTGGCGCTCGAGGCGATCGGCGAGCAGCGCGCGGGGGCGCACCAGGCCGAGCTGGAGCGCGCCCGCTGGCGAGATCGCATCGAAGACCTCCGCCGGCAGATCGCCGCGGTCGAGGAGGATCTCAGCCGAGCGCAGGACGCGGCCGAAGAGCGAACGGCGCGGCTGACGGAGGCCGAAGCCGCGGCTGTCGTCGCGCGCGAGGCGCTCGCACCGCTGACCGCGGCAGTGACCGCCGCGCACGAGTCGCTGTCCGTCGCGGAGCATGAGTCGCCCGAGGACGAGGCCGAGATGGCCGAAGGCGCGCGCAAGCTCGTTGCCCTCGATGAGGCTCGACTGGAGACGCGACTCAAGGCCGGCACTCTCGAAGGCAATCTCGAGCTCGTCACCCGAGAGGCCGAGCTGCTGCAGGCCAGGATGGAGGACATCCGCACTCGCATGCCGGACGGCGTCGCGCCCGAGGAGATCCCCGGCGGCAAAGGGCGCGAGCGCGAGATGCGGGCGCTCGAGCGCAGGCTCGAAGAGATAGGGCCAACCAACGCGCTGGCAGAAGTTGAATGCCGCGCGCTGGAGGAGCGGTTCGAAACGCTGCACACCCAGCTCGAGGACATCGCCGCCGCACGCGCGGACCTCGAGCAGCTCATCGCCAAGCTCCGCGAAGAAGAGGACATGCGCTACGAGGCGGTCTTCGGCGC
Organism: Candidatus Dormiibacterota bacterium; assembly: GCA_039935415.1. Lineage (GTDB taxonomy): Bacteria > Chloroflexota > Dormibacteria > Dormibacterales > Dormibacteraceae > Palsa-870. The sequence goes on along the minus strand of JBDTKH010000073.1, from coordinate 2,922 downwards.
GGTCGCGGCGAACTTCCACGAGTACTTCTCGCAGCTGGCGCCCGGCGGCCGCGCCACGCTCAAGCACGCCGAAGGCGACGACGGGCCCCGCTCGGGTGTCGAGATCCTGGTTCAGCCCGCACGCAAGCGGCTGCAGAACGTGACGCTTCTCTCGTCGGGCGAGAGGTCGCTGGCGGCGCTTGCGCTCGTCCTCGCGCTGGACGAGGTGAACCCGAGCCCGTTCACGGTGCTCGACGAGGTGGACGCGGCCCTCGACGATGCCAACGTCAGCAGGTTCGGCGAGATGCTGTCGCGGCTCGGCGCCCAGCGGCAATTCCTGGTCATCACCCACAACCACGTCACCATGTCGCACGCGTCGACCCTCTACGGCATCCACCTCGACGAGAGCGGCTCGTCGCACCTGGTCTCGGTGCGGCTGGAGGACATCCGCAAGCCGGCCTCACGAACAGCGACCACGGCCCAGGCTGGCTGAGGAAAAGCGCGCGAGCGTCTGGAGCCGGGTCAGCGGCCGCACGCGCGGCGCTTTCGCGGCGGGGCTTCGCGCCCTCAGCCCGCCTCTCGCGGCCGGCTACTACGAAGAGCTCCAGGAGCTGCTCGTCGCCGCCGACCTCGGCCCGGCGATGGCGTCGCGCCTCGCAGCGGGGGTGCGGACCCGGGGGCCTCAGACGCGCGCCGAAGCGGCCGACGCCCTGGTCGCCGTCGCGCTCTCGGTCATGTTTCAGCGCCCGCGGGAGCTTGACCTGAACGGGGCGCCGGCGGTCGTGCTCTTCTTCGGCATCAACGGCGCTGGAAAGACCACCTCGATCGGAAAGCTGGCGCACCGGCTCAAGAACGAGGGGCGTAAGCCGCTGATCGTCGCAGCGGACACCTACCGCGCGGCGGGCATCGAGCAGATGGTCGCGTGGGCGGAGCGTGCAGGGGTGGCACACCACGCGGGGCGCAGTGGCGCGGACCCAGCCTCGGTGGTTTTCGACGGCGTGCAGGCGGCGCGGAGCCGCGGCAGCGATGTCGTGCTCGTCGACACGGCGGGCCGCCTGCAGACCCAGCGCAACCTGCTCGAGGAGCTGGCCAAAGTTGGACGCGTCACCAGCAAGGCTCTCGACCGCGCCCCTTTCGAATCGCTTCTCGTCCTTGACGCGGTGCTCGGCCTCACCAGCCTGGTGCAGGCGCGAGAGTTCAACCGGGCCGTCCCGACGACGGGCCTGGTCCTGGCCAAGCTGGACAGCAGCGCCAAGGGGGGCGCGGTGATCGCGATCGAGTCGGAGCTTGGCGTCCCGGTGAAGCTGGCTGGCGTGGGGGAGGGGGTCGACGACATCGCCGTCTTCGAACCCGCGGCATTCGTGCGCTCCATGTTCGAGGATTAACCCGATGCCAGTGGCCGATCCACACTGTCACACCATCGCCTCCGACGGTATGGTGACGCCGGAGGAGCTCGTCGACGCGGCTTGCAGGGCGCGCATCGACCTCATCGCCGTGACCGACCACGACACCATGGCCTCGGTCAAGAAGGTGGTGCAGCGAGGCGAGGGAGCCGGCCTCGCAGTGGTCCCGGGCCAGGAGATCACAACGGCGTGGCCGGCGCAGACGCACGTGCTCGGCTGGTTCCTCGAGAAACCCGTCAAACGCGGCATGTCGCTGGCAGACACCGTTGCCGCGATCCACGACCAGGGTGGCCTTGCGATCATCCCGCACCCTTTCATGCCGGTCTACTTCGGCTCCATCCAGCCCGGCATGCTCCGGCGCCTGCTCGAACGCCACCAAGTCGACGGCATCGAGATGATGTTCACGGTGCCCATCGGTGCACGCCGGCGCCGCAAGCTCGATGAGTTTTACGCGCGCAACAGCGACCGGCTTGGCGCACCCATCGGTGGCAGCGACTGCCACTTCGGCATCCACGACATCGGCCGCGTGCTGACGGCGTACGAGGGCGACTTCCGCACCGCGGTCCAACTGCGCGCCACCCGCCCCCAGAAAGGCCCGAACTCCGGCCATGTGCCGGCCGGCCTGGCCCTGCGCCAGCAGTGGGTCGCCCTCATCGACCTACCTCTGCGCCGTCTCCGCAGCCAGCTCTAGAAGTGCGTCGTGTACCGCCGGTGAGGCCGCCAGGATGTTGCCTGTCTCGATCCACGTGTCCCCGCCCGACCAATCGCTGACGCGGCCTCCTACCTCGAGCACAAGCGCGGCGCCCGCAATCACGTCCCACGGGTTTAGGCCCAGCTCGAAGAAGCCGTCGAAGGTTCCTGCCGCGGTCCACGACAGGTCGAGCGCAGCCGCGCCGGCTCGGCGCAGGTCTTCGAAGCGCAGCAGGGCGCCCTCCATAACGGCCAGGTAGCGCGGTAGGCGCGCCTTGTTTCGGAATGGAAAGCCCGTCGCGACGACGGCCTTCGCCGGCTCGATCGCCTTCAACCGCGGCAGCCGTTCGCCGTTCATCGTCGCTCCGTTCCCGCGCGCGGCAGCGAACTCGATGTTGAGGAACGGTGCGATCACGACACCGATCACCGGCACCCCACCCTCGAGGAGACCCACCGAGACTCCGACCGACGGGAATCCACGCATGTAGTTGGTCGTGCCGTCGAGCGGGTCCACCGCCCACATGGTTCCCGACCTCGTGCCGCCGCCCTCTTCGGCCAGCACCGCGATGCCGGGGGCTTCTCGCGCAAGGACTTCCAGGATGGCCGCCTCGGAGCGGCGGTCGAAGGCTGTCACGTAGTCGCCCGCGCCCTTCAGGTCAGCGGGACCGCCGGGTCTCGGAAGGCCGGCGTCGGTGAGCACGTGCGCGCCCGCGCGGGCGGCGCGGAGCGCCACGGGCAGCAGGCCGCTAGAGGACCGGCGCTGCACGGCGGCGAGAGCTGCGGTGGATAGGCCGCCGAGGCCTAGGAGCCGACGAGCACGTGAGGGAGCGCATCTTCAGATGCGTGACCG
>JBDTKH010000072.1:0-25479 GCA_039935415.1 Candidatus Dormiibacterota bacterium | reverse complement strand
AGGTCGGACGTAACTGTTCGCACGCGCGGTAGTGGCGCAGCCTGAGCACGTGAAGATCGTGCCGAGCGTGCTCGAAGCGCACCTGGACCCCTGATGCCGGATGCTGCACTGGGAAGCACGACATCCTTTCCGGCGCGCGGGCCGGTCGCATGAGCCCCCGAACGTGGTAATGCCGATCGTCGACAAGAAGGCGGCCCCTCCCCTCGAAGGCAACTCGGCGGTCATCCTGGTCGCCGTACTTGGCGCGGTGATCGCCGGTTCCGTGCTGTGGGTGACCGGGAACCGTTCACTCGCGGACATCGCGTGGGCGCTGGCGATCCTGGTGGCGATCGTCCCATTGGGGATCTCCGTCGTGCGAGACCTCGTGCATCGCGAAACAGGGGTCGACCTGATCGCGCTCCTGGCCATGGCCGGGTCGCTCACGCTCGGCCAGTACCTCGCCGGCGCCGTGGTCGGCCTGATGCTGTCGGGCGGACAAGCGCTGGAACGCTTCGCCGGCGCGCGCGCGCGCCGCGAGCTCGCCTCCCTACTGTCGCGAGCTCCACGCGTGGTGCACCGCTACGAGGCCGGCGACCTGACTTCGCGCGACATCGACGAGGTTCGCCAGGGCGACCGTCTCCTGGTCAAGCCGGGTGAGGTTGTGCCGGTCGACGGCGTGATCTCGGAGGTCGCCGTCCTCGACGAGGCCGCACTGACAGGTGAGGCGATGCCTGTCGAGCACCAGGTGGGCGACCGCGTTCGCAGCGGCGCGGTCAACGTGGGTGCGCCGTTCGACATGCGCGCCATCACCACAGCCGAGGAGAGCACCTACGCCGGCATCGTCCGGCTCGTCCGCGAAGCGCAGACCTCGAAGGCTCCCTTCGTGCGACTCGCCGACCGCTACGCGCTCTGGTTCCTGCCGCTGACGCTCGTGGTCGCCGCGGCGGCGTGGTTTACCTCGGGCGACCCGGTCCGCGCCCTCGCCGTGCTCGTCGTCGCGACGCCGTGCCCGCTCATCCTTGCGGCGCCTGTCGCGATCGTTGCCGGTATCTCGCGCGCAGCACACCGCGGGGTCATCGTCAAGGGTGGCGGAGCGCTCGAAACCCTGGCGCGGGCGCGCACGCTCATCTTCGACAAGACGGGCACGCTCACCGCCGGCACGCCGACTGTGTCAACGGTCGAAGCCTTCGACAGCATCGGCGGCACAGAGCTGCTGCGCCTGGCCGCCTCCCTGGACCAGGTCTCGCCGCACGTCTTCGCCGATGGCATCGTCTCCGCCGCCCGCAGCCGGCATCTCGAGCTGGAGTTCCCGGAAAACGTCCGCGAGCACCCTGGAAAAGGGATCGAGGGCAGCGTTGGCGGGCATGCCGTGGCGCTTGGGCAGGCACGCTGGCTGATGGCCGGCAAGCCGATGCCGGAAGCCGCGGCCGGCGTGCGCCGGCGCATGGAGGCCGAGGGCTCCCTCGCTGTCTTCATCGCGGTCGACGGCCGTTTCGCCGGAGCGCTGATCATGGTGGACCCGGTTCGCACCGAGACGCCGGCGGCGCTGCTCATGCTGCGGCAGGCGGGAATCGAGCGGATCGTCCTGCTCAGCGGCGACCGCAAGGACGTGGCAAGCCGTGTCGGCGAGTCGCTCGGCGTGGATGCCGTGTTCTCGGAGCACTCGCCGGCGGAGAAGGTCCAGGCGGTCCTCAACGAGCGCCACGCCGCGGTCACCGTGATGGTCGGCGACGGTGTGAACGACGCGCCTGCGCTTGCGGTCGCCGATGTCGGGATCGCGATGGGCGCGCGTGGGGCGACCGCCTCCTCAGAGGCGGCCGACGCTGTCATCGTCGTCGACCGCCTGGACCGGGTGGCGGAGGCGGTGCTCATCGCTCGGCGCGCTCGCGACATAGCGGTGCAGAGCGTCATGGCGGGGATGGGGCTGTCGATGGTCGGCATGGTCCTGGCGACGATCGGTGTCCTGCCACCGATCGCGGGTGCCTTTTTCCAGGAGGCGATCGACGTCGCCGTCATCCTGAACGCGCTCCGGGCGCTCGGCGGCGGTTCCTTGCATCCAGGGGTCGACCGGCCGTTGGCCCCGAACCGTCGGCGGGGGACGCTCGTGGCGGAGCGAGAGGGATGAACCGCCATGGCTGAGCGCCGCGGCGCGAAGGGCGTCCGGGACCTCGGCGTCCGCACGCGGAAGTCGGACCAAGAGTTGGCCGAGCCCACGCCGCACGCAATGCCGGTCTGGATCACCACGTTCCAGCTGCGCTGGGCGGATCACCTCCGCAGGAAGAAACGGCCGGGCCTGGCCTAACGCGCGCCAATCGGCTTCTGCTCCCTTCCGGGTTCGAGGCGGATGCGCGCGTCGACGGCGACCGCACCTTTCGCATGCACGAGCAGCGGGTTGAGATCCATCTCGGCTATCTCAGGGTGCGCCTCGACCAGCGCGCTCACCCGCAGCAGGACGTCTTCCAGCGCGCCGACGTCTGCCTTTGGCGCGCCACGGTATCCGTCGAGCAGCGGGAATGTCTTCAGCGTCCGCAGCATCCTTCCCGCCTCGCCGCGCGTGATCGGCGTGATGCGCACCGACACGTCCTTCAACAGCTCGGTGGCCGTTCCGCCCGCGCCGCAAGCCAGGACAGGGCCGAAATGCTCGTCCTGGACCACGCCGACGATCATCTCGACGCCCGGCGCGACGATCGGTTGAACCTGAAAGGCCTGGATGGGATGACCTGCCTTCTCGAAGGCCACGGCCATGTCGGTCGCCGCTCGCTCGACCGCGCTCGCGCCCTTCAGCCCCAGGCTCACGCCACCGGCGTCGGACTTGTGCAGGACTCCGGTCGCCACTGCCTTGAGCGCCACCGCCGCGCCGAATTTCTTCGCCGCCCGGCCGGCATCCCGCGGCGATCCGACGATGCTCGTCTCGACCAGGGGGATGCCGTAGCAGGACAGCAGCTCGGCCACGGCCGCCGAAGACATCCAGCCTGGCTCCGCCGCGAGCGCGGCAGCAATGACTGCCGCCGCGTGGTCGCGGTCGATGCCGTCCAGCCCCGGCGGCGGCTCGTCGGGGATCGCCCGCCACGCGCCGTAGCGCGCGGCCAGGCTGAGCGCGCGCGCGGCCTCTTCCGGAAACGGGTAGTGCGGGATGGCGACGTCTCCCGATCGAATCACCCTGGGTGTGCCCTGCTTCGACATGAAGACGCTCAGGAGCGGGATCGGCCGGGGCAACTCCTTTGCCGCCGAGTGAATCGCGCGGATGACCTCGGAGGTCTGGGTGACCAGCGGCGGAGTGAAGATCACGATCACCGCGTCTATCTCCGGACAGCGCGCGAGGACGGCGATCGCCCGGCGGTAGTCGTCGGCGCCGGCGTCGGCCAGCATGTCGACCGGGTTGCCTGTCGATCCGGCCGCGGGCAGGAAGCTCGCCAGCTCGGCGCGGACGGCCGCGGGGAGAGGGGGGACCACGAGGTCGCCCTCCTCGCACGCGTCCGCACACAGGATGGCCGGGCCGCCGGCATTTGTGAGAATGGCCACCCGGTTTCCCGCGGGCAGCGGCTGGTTGCCGATCAGCAGCGCGGCGTCGAAAAGCTCCGCCAGCGAGTCGGTCCGGATCACCCCCGCCTGCTGAAAGAGGGCGTCCACGGTGACGTCAGACGCGGAAAGGAGCGCCCCCGTGTGCGACGACGTCGCTCGATTGCCCGCCTGCGTCCGACCGCCCTTGACGGCCAGGATCGGCTTGGAGCGGCTGACACGGCGCGCGATGCGGGCGAACTTGCGCGGGTTGCCGAAGGACTCGAGGTACAACATGATCAGGCTCGTCTCCGGGTCGGCCTCCCAGAACTGGATGAGGTCGTTGCCCGAGATGTCGGCTTTGTTTCCGACCGACACGAAGGACGACACGCCTGAGCCGAGCGCCTGCGCACGGGCCATGACCGCAATGCCGAGCCCTCCACTCTGCGACAGGAATCCAATTCGTCCGCGCAACGGCTTGTCCGGCGCGAAGGTTGCGTCGAGGCTCACCTCCGGCGACGTGTTGATCACGCCCATGCAGTTTGGTCCCACCATTCGCATGCCGGCCTGGCGGCAGACCTCGAGCAGCTGCCGCTGGAGCTCCACGCCGGCAGGCCCCGATTCGCCGAAGCCCGCCGAGATCACGACCACCCCGCGCACACCTTTCTGCGCGCACTCGTCGGCGACCTCCAACACCGCGGCCGCCGGGACCACGATCACCGCGAGGTCGATCTCCCCCGTGACGTCAAGGACCGAGGGATAGGCGCGCAGGCCCTCGATCTCTGGAACTGACCGGTTGATCGGGTAGACAGGTCCCTTGAAGCCCATGGAGACGAGGTTGTGGAACAGCTCGGCGCCAATGCTCCCCCGCTTATGAGATGCCCCGATCACCGCCACCGAGCGTGGAGCGAGCAGGTTGGTGACGGCGGCGACCGCCGCGATCCGGTCGCGGTCCTCGAACTGGCGGAGCGCCTCGGGCGTCAGCGCCGTGGGCAGCTCGGCGTGGACCTCGCCGGGCTCGGACCGGGAATGAATCGGGAAGCCGCTCAGGCGCAGCACCTCGAGCATGAGGCGGTTCTCCGGCCGCACCACGGCCTCGAGGACCTCGATCCCGGCGGACGCGGCGGCCTGCGCGAGCTGGCCGAGCAGGATCGTGCCGAGGCCGCGGCCCTGGTACGCATCCGCGATCGCGAGCGCGAGCTCCGCTTTCTTCGGCCCGATCGCCGCGTACATCGCATGACCGATGATCTGGCCCTGCGGTCCGGCTACCGCCACGATGCCGTAGCGCGACGTGTAGTCGACGTCGACCATTCTCTTGACGGAGGAATCCGCGTTGTTGACCGCGGCGAAGAAGCGCAGGACCCGTGACTCGAGCGAGAGCGAGGAGAAGAACCTTGCCAGGTCAGCCTCGTCCTCGGGTTTGATGGGTCGAACGGAAACGGTCGCGCCGTCGCGCATGACGACCGTCGCCTCACGGTGGGCCGGGTAGACCCCGCTCAAGCCGTCAGCAGGCACGGTGACTCCTCGCCGAGAAGAAGCTCACCCCTCGCCCTTCACGTTTCGCCGAGTACATGGCGGTGTCTGCGTGTCGCATCAGCGCGTTCACCTCTTTGCCGTCCCGCGGGTAGAGCGCGACACCCGTCGAGACGCGGACCTCGATCCACCGCCTCCCGATCTGGAAGGGCTCCTGGAGCTGATCAATCCGTTTGCGGACAACGCGCTCGATGGCGTCGCGGCCGGCAACGTGAGGAAAGAGCCAGGCAAACTCGTCCCCGCCGAGCCGGCGATCGTCTGCAGTCCACCGTTCGCCTCTACGGAGCCAAGCGCGATATCCACGAACATCTCGCTGCCGTCCTTGCGACGCAGGCGGAAGCCCTGGTCCACGTGGCCCATTGCTCGAGCCGTTGGGCGATGGGCGTTGAAGGCGCGCCTGTGGTCGCGGTGGATCGCCCGGAGTGGCTTCGGCACGAGCAGCTCGACCGGTCGCCCGACAAGCTCCCTGCGCCCGTAGCCGGTAATCCGCACGGCTGACCGGTTAGCGAAAACGATGGTCCCCCGCCGATCAGTCACGACGACGCCGTCGGGTATGTGCTCCAGCAGCGCCGTCTGGGGACCCCTCTCAGCCACAATCGTACTTTGCATCCTGGCCCGGGCGCGGGCCCCTCTCAAGCTTCGATGGTCCCTGTCGGGGCGGGACCTCCGGCCCTACCGCCCACGATCGCCTGGCGCCAGAGTTCACCTCATGAATTCCTGCGAGGCGCTTTGCCGGCCGGGGGCTGTTCTTGAGTTTGTTACGCCGATTGGGCGATGCTCGCGTCCCGCAGCTTGGCCCGTCCACGCCATGGTGATCTGACAGGAGGAACTCGATTGGATTCACCGACCACCTACTTCCACTGGGGCTTCATTCTCATCTCACTTCCCAACCTGTTTGTCATCATCGGCATGATCGTTCTTTTTGCCGCCGCCGTGATCGCACCTTTCCCGCACGGAGGCGAAGGGGACGATGGAAGCCGCTAAGCCTGCAGTCGCACCACAAACCGAACGGCCGGCCAGCTGGACGCTGCGCGTCCGGCGGGCGATCGAAGAACATCTGCCGACCGATCACCTGCTTCCGGACCGCCAGCCGTACTACGTCGGCTCATGGGTCTACGTCTTCGGCGTCGTCACCATCGCCGCGCTCGTTTGGGTCATCGTCAGCGGCGTCGTGCTGTCGTTCATGGGACCGCAGTGGTGGCACGACTCGAGGCTCGGTCACTTCTTCAACAGCCTCCACTTCTGGTCGGTGCAGCTCTTCTTCCTCTTCATGGTCCTGCACCTGTGGGGCCAGTACTTCATGGCGGGCTGGCGCAGCGGGCGCGCCGCGACCTGGATGATCGGGGTCGTCATCTTCGGCATCAGCATCCTCACCGCCTTCACCGGCTACCTCTCGCAACAGAACTTCGCGTCACAGTTCATCGCCGTCAACGCCAAGGACGCGATGAACGGGGCCGGAGTCGGGGCCTTCTTCAACGTCCTGAACTTCGGCCAGATGTACGGGCTCCATATCATGCTGCTTCCCGTAGGAGTCACCTTCCTGGTCGTCGCGCACATCGTGATGGTTCGCGCACGCGGCGTCGTGAAACCGATCGACCCGGAAGGGGGTGCTCGGTGATGAAGCTCAAGCCGATGGGCGCGACGCAAGAGGAGTACTACCGCGGCGTCCGCATGGTGCCTTACGACCTCGTCAAGGAGCTCGTCATCGCGCTGGCAGGTGTTGGAGTCATTGCGCTGGTGCTGGCCGCGGCTCTCTCCTCGCCAGACGTGGCGCCCCTCACTGTCGCGGCCTGGGCGGCAGGCGATCCTGTGGACTTCGTCACGACGGCGACCGGTGAGCTGGCCGGCTCGACAACGAGCGCCGGCTACGGCAACCCCTACAACATGAACAGCGAAGGCCAGGCGTGGGGCCCGATCGCACCGCAGAAGTGGTTCGGCACACGCATCCCGATCGACTCCGCCAGCGCGTTCGTCATCGAACCTCTACAGCTCGCCAGCTTCAGCAACACCGACCTGGGCGCCGCGCTGAGCGCCTGGCAGGCAGCGAGCTCCGACCAGCAGACCAAGTGGCTCGACGCTTACACGACTGCACTTGGCAAGGCCACCGTGACGGATGGGAAGGTCGCCGTTGCGACCGGAGACTACGGGCCGCTACCGACGATGATGTCGAACCTGCTCGGCGTCGCGCAGGCGGGAGGCCTCGACGGACTCCTGCAGACCAACGGCAGGTTCTACAAGACGGACTACACGCCGGCGCTCCTCTTCCTCGGTGACGGCAGCTTCCTCTCAGGACTCGCCGGGCAGTGGAACCTGCAGGGCGACCAGTGGGGAATGATGAACGAGACGGGCCTGTATCCCGGCCAGACCTGGCTCTGGCTCTACACCATGTGGTACCAGGTGTTCCCGTTCAACAGCGACACCGGTTTCATCGGCCTGAACGCGGGCAACGCAGACCTCGGCATCATCATCCTGATGACTGTCCTGACGGCAGCCCTCGCCCTGGTGCCGTTTATCCCGATCCTTCGCGACATCCCTCGCTGGGTGCCGATTCACCGTCTGATCTGGCGCCAGTACTACGCGCCCAAAGCCCACGCCTGACGGAATCGTGTAGCTGAAACCGCCACCCGGGACCTGAAGTCCCAGGGTGGCGGTACTCGCGTCAGGACGAAAATTCCCCTTCGGCAGCGTCCGTCAGGGATCCGGCAGGCGGTCGACCTTTACCGGTTCGGCCAGCAAGGTGGAGATCACGCGAGCGGATTCGGTCGGGTCTCCGCTGGTCCAGAACCGGAGGATCGCCTCCGACCCCGGCTCGGCAAGGAGGCCGGCTCCCGCCAGCCGGCGTTTCAGCTGGCGCGCGACGGCCGCCCCCGTGTCGATCAAGGTCACGCCTTCACCGGCGATCTCGGCGATCAGCGGGCGCAGGAAGACGTAGTGGGTGGACCCAAGGACGATCGTGTCGGCCCCCGCGTCGAGGATCGGCTTCAGGTAGCCGATCAGGAGCCGGCGCAGCTCGGGGCTGCTCAGGTCGGCGGCCTCGATGTGCTCGACCAGCCCGGGCACCGGCTGGACGATGACTTTGACCTCGGCGCCGAACCGGTCGAGCAGGGAAGCCAGCCGGTCCGACTCGCTCACGGCGGCGGGGACGATCGCGCCGACGACTCCTGTCCTGGTGGCGCTCGCTGCAGGCTTGATCGCCGGCTCGATGCCGACCACCGGTATCGTCACCGCGGCTCGCAAGGCTTCGGCTGACCCCGCGGTGCCGGTGTTGGAGCCGATGACTATCGCCTTGACGCCCTGCGCCACCAGGAAATGCGCGATTTTCAAGCCGCGTGCGCGCACGTACCCGGGTGGCTTGTCACCCCAGGGCGCGTTCGCCGAATCGGCCACGTAGAAGATCGACTCGGCGGGCAGCTCGGCGCGAATCTCGCGCAGGACGGACAGGCCGCCGACGCCCGAGTCGAACAGGCCGACTGGCGCACTGTTCACGGGCCAATTCTTGCGCCTCCGCCGAGTTGAGGGCAGGACGCCGGCCTCGTCGGCCGCGGACGAAGTAGACTGGCCCTCCATCAACGGGAGGTGTTAAAGGCATGGGTACAGTAAGTCGGGCGGACGTGGTTTGGGAAGGCGACCTCGTTGGCGGCAACGGTAAGGTCAAGGTGGCGAGCGGAACCTTCAACGAATTTCCGATCTCGTGGGCCAGCCGGGCCGAGCGGACTCACGGCGGGACAAGTCCCGAGGAGCTGCTTGCAGCCGCGCACGCGGCCTGTTACTCCATGGCTTTCTCCAACGGCCTGAGCAAAGCCGGCCACAAGCCCGAGCGCCTCAACGTGACGGCGGAGGTGGAGTTCGTCCCCGGGACCGGAATCACCACCAGCACGCTCACGGTCAAAGGCCACATCCATGGCATTCAGGCCCAGGAGTTCGAAGAGCTGGCCGAAGCCGCGAAGGTCGGATGCCCTATCTCGCAAGCTCTCAAGGGCAACGTCGAGCTAAAGCTGAATGCGGAGCTGGACCCGGTCCACTAGCGTTTCTCTTTGCCCGTCACGGTCGGGAAGTCGACCATGCCCTGCATCCGCAGCTCACGCAGCTGGTTCGACAGCCACCGCCGCGGGTTTTTGATCTGCTTGCCGCCGTCGGCGTAGTCCCAGCACCGGCCACTTACGTCCCGAACCACCAGCACGAGGCACTGCGGCTCCAGCTGCCGCTTCCATGCTTTGACCACGAAACGCAGCGAGATAGGCCGGGGCGCGGCCTTCTCTGGCAAGGCCAGTTCGCCGGCGTAAAGCTCGTCGCCCGCGTGAACGATGATTCCTCCGGCGGTCAGGGTCCCGCCGAGGTTCTCGACCTCCAGCTCGATCGCTTGCCCCGGCGCGATCTGGCCTGGGAAGACTACGTTGGGGATCGGCCTTGTAGCGATATCCCAACGCTTGATCGCGCCTCGCGACGCGCGGTCGGCGCGAGTTGCGAACACAGCAGCCCACAGCGCGAGTAGCGCGGTCACCACGACCAGTGCGACCACGATCTGTCCTGAGGTCACAGTTCCTCCCGCTTGACGGCGCCAGGAGATGGATCTGGCGCGAGATGGTAGCTGCGCGCGTCGTACTTGCGGAACGCTGGGAGGAGCATGGCACACGCCAGGCAGCCCACCACGCAAAGCACGCCACCGGAGACGATCGAGGCACGAAGGCTGAAAAGCGAGGCCACGACACCCGACTCGAAGTTCCCCAGGGTGGGGCCGATCGAGTAGCTGAGGAGCTCGATCGATGCCAGCCTTCCCCGCAGCGAGTCCGGGATGGTCTGGTTCCAGATCACCTGTCGGAACACCCCGCTCATGGCGTCGGCCGCGCCGGCGATCGCGAGGAAGACGAGCGCGGCCTCGAGCCCTGGCACGATTCCGAACGCGACGATCGCGAGTCCCCACAGGGTCGCGGCCACGATGACGCCCATCCCGTGCCGGTGCACGCGACCAGTCCATCCGCTCGTCGCCGAGAAGAAGAAGGCTCCAACCGCCGGGGCGGCGTAGAGGAGGCCCAGCACGCGAGGGCCACCCAGACCCTGCGCGATCGCAGGGAAGAGTGCCATCGGCATGCCGAAGAACATCGCGACGATGTCGACCACGTAGGTTCCGATCAGCTCCGGCCGGCTCCGCGCATAGCGCAGCCCCTCGACGACGCGGCGCAAGCTGGGCCGCGCGGCGTCTACCGGCGGAGGCACCGCGCGCATCAGGTAGAGGCAGACCAAACCGACCACGAACGTTGCGACGTCGACGAGGTAGGTGACCGGCAGCCCGGCCACCGCCACGAGGACACCGCCGATCGCGGGTCCGGCGATCATGCCAAGCGTGCCGCGCACGGTTCCCAGGGCGGCCGCCGCAGGCAGCTCGCCCCGGTCGACCAGGCGCGGGAGCAGCGCGTCGAGCGACGGGCGCTGCAGCGCGTCGAACGCGCCCATCAGAGCCGCGAGCGCGAAGATCAGCCAGACGAGCGGGTGGCTCAGCAGGGCGTTGGCGGCGAGGACCAGGCTGCACACCATGAGCGCGGCCTCGCTGAGCAGGACCATGGTCCGGCGGTCGCGGGCGTCGGCGAGTGCACCGCCGAGCATCGCGAACACGAGAAGGGCCGCGAGCTCCACAAGGCCCAGCGAGCCGACCAGCAGCACGCTGTGAGTCAGCTGGTACACCTGGTACGGCACCGCGACCGAGGTGATCATGCTGCCGAAGAACGACACCAGCCGGCCAGTGAACAACAGTCGAAAGTCGGGATGCCGGCGAAGCGGCGTGACGTCCACGGTGGCCAGGTGCAGCCAACCAAGGCGGGATCCTGGTGCGGGTTTGTTTGGCGTGGTCACTGGTCAGGGTATTTTGGAGGCATGATGGAAAGGGCAACTTTCGCAGGCGGGTGTTTCTGGGGCGTCGAGCATCTCTTCAACGAGACGCCGGGTGTCATCGAGGCCGTCTCCGGTTATGCCGGGGGCACGCGCGACAACCCCACATACGAGCAGGTTTGCTCCGGCAGGACCGGCCATGCCGAGGCCGTCGAGGTCACTTTTGACCCGGCCAAGGTTTCGTACGACGAGCTGCTCAACAAGTTCTGGAACATGCACGACCCAACCACGCTCAACCAGCAGGGGCCAGACCACGGGCACCAGTACCGGTCGACGATCTTCTTCCTCAGCCCCGAGCAGGAGAAGGCGGCGCGTGAGTCGATGGCCCGGGCGCAGCGCTTCTTCGACCACCCGATCGTGACCGAGATCCTCCCGGCCCCTCATTTCTGGCCGGCCGAGGACTATCACCAGCGGTATTTCGACAAGCACCCCGGCCACTATTCGTGCCACTTCATCCGGGGGTGGGTGCCCGACCAGCCGGCCGAGACTGAAACAGCCCGTTAAGCAAAGACTGAAAACCCGGCGCTAGACCCTATCCTTACCGCCCCACGATCTCAGCGGGCCGTAAGGAGGTAGCCGGTGCGGTGTGACCATTGCGCGCATGACGCCCCGGATGGCGTCTTCTGCACGCGCTGTGGAGCTCACCAGGGAACCACCGACGAGTTCGGCGACGCGAAAACACGCGAGCACCGCTACGCGGCGCACCCAGACGAGCACGTGGCACAGCCGTCAATGTTCACAACGCTTTTCCCGCACCTCGGCCACCACAAGATTCACGAGTTCCGCTGGGCGTTCATCGTGGGCCTGGCCGGAATCCTTCTGCTCTACCTCGCCGGCCTGATCACCGCCGCGATCCTCGTCGCGGCCTTCCTGGTTCCCGTCCTCTATCTCGTCTATCTCTACGAGGCCCAGGTGTACCGCGACGAGCCGGCCATCGTGCTCGGCTTCACCATCGGGGGAGGGATCGTCGCCGGCATCGTGCTCACGGTGTTCGAGCGAGCCGTCTACAACCCCTTCCAGTACTTCCCGAACCCGCTGAGCCACGCGAGCGTCAGCATCGGCGCCCTTCTGCTCGCCGGGCTCGTGTTTCCGATCGTCGAAGAGGCGCTGAAGCCGCTGCCGGCCATCTTCTTCCCGAAGCGGACCGATTTCCCGGAGACCGTCGACGGCCTCGTTTTCGGCGTCGCGGCCGGCCTCGGGTTCAGTCTCGCGCAGTCGCTGATCGGCTTCTCGAGCGTGATCACGAGCCTACCCGCCCACGTCGCGCCCGGCAACTGGATCTACGACCTCACGACCCTCGCCGTCTTCCAACCCCTGCTGCAGGGCAGCGCGACCGGAGTGGTCGTGGCCGCGATCTGGCGGTATCGCCGCGGCAGCCTGGGCGGGCGCGAGATCGGTGGCGTGGCCATGGCCGTGATCGCGCATGTCGCGTTCACGCTTGGCACCTCGCTGCTGAGGGAGATGTCGGCAAGCCCGCTGTTGATCCTCTTCTGGCAGGCCGTGATCGTCGGCGCGCTTCTCATCTACATCCGCTACGTCCTGCATTACGCGCTGCTCGAGGAGGCGGCGCACATGGGGTACGCCGAGACTGTTTGCGCCAACTGTCACATGCACATCGTCGCGTCGGGCTTCTGCCCCAACTGCGGCATGGCGCTGACCGCAGCTCCCAATTCAATCAAGCGCGGCCGCCGCCCGCGCATCGATGCGACGGTCTCCGCCTCGAGGAACAGGTAGTGGCGATCACCTGCGCGAGATGCGGCGCCCAGAACCCTGACGGCAACCAGTTCTGCCAGGTGTGCGGCACGCCGCTGACCGCGGCGGCGGCCGGCGGCGCGGTTGCGCAGCCTCCCCCGGCGGCACCGCCGGCCGCGATACCGGGACCGCCGCCGGGCTTCGCTCCGCCAGGTTTTGCCTCACCGCCGCCGACGCCTCCCGTCTACCAGAGCCCGTACTACTCGCCGGCCGGCGCCGCAGCGCAAGGAGCCGTGCACCGGACGCCCTGGGTCTTGATCGTCAGCGCGGTAGTGGTTCTGGTCGTGGTCATGGCAGGGTGCGGCACCGCCGTCGCCCTCTTCGGCCGGTCGAACGCCCAGACCGGCGGGACAGGCATCGCGACCGGCGTTTCAAGCCCAAGCCCCGCCTCCTCACCGAGCCCGATCGCCTCACCGGTCACGCTCAGCGGGCCAAGCGCCACCAATGACGGTGAAACGATCCCCGTGCCCACTGGCTGGGTCGTGGACTCAAAGGACAACGAGTCGATCACGCTCAGCGATCCAAGCGGCTTCGGAACGATCACCGTCGGCAGCGGCCAGTCCGTCCCGAGCCAGACCGCGCAGCAGAACAAAGACAGCCTCGACAAGTTCTTCCTCGGCAAGGCCCCCGACACGAAGAGCTGTCCGAACAGCAAGACCACAAACGGGAACCTCAACGGCGCTCAGGGAATCTTCTGGACGCTCTGCTTCACCCTCGTGTCGGGCAGCCAGTCCGCCGCGGTGGCCGCACCATTGTTCGCCGGTGCGAACTCGAACGGGAGCATCTTCTACGCGGTTTTGATGTTGACCCCCGTCGACAACCTGCAGAAATTCATCAACGAAGCCGCGCCCATCCTGGCCGGCATCCAGTGGAAGTTGAAATAGTCCAGCTACCTCGGCCGGTATCTTGAACGGCCATGTTCGCTCGCTGGGGTAGGTTTGTCTATCGCTTTCGATGGGCCACCCTCGTGGTCTCGGTCTTCCTGCTGGGGCTGTCAGTCGCCGGCATCCTGACCGGCGCCACCCTGGCCGGGAATGGCGGCTTTGGGGCCGACCTTGCCGCCGGGAGAGCCTCCAAGCTGATCAACCAGCAGATCCTGGCCCAGAACGGAACGGCCGGCTCGAGCTTTCTGCTGATTTACAGCAGCACGAACCTGGCGGCGACCGACCAGGCGTTCCAGGCGGCACTCGAAGACTCGGTCGCGCCCCTGGACTTCGACTCACGCATCAGCGCGGTACGGACGCCCTACAACGTGCCGGCCATCCAGCAGCCGGCTTTCATCTCCCGCGACTCGCACAGGGCACTCGTCATCGTGGAGATGAAGGACACCTCGCAGACGGCCCAGGGCTATATCAACCAGGTCGTGAGCGAGGTGCGTCCAGGGCCGCTCGCGATGGTCGCGACCGGCCAGGTCCCCATCAACCTTGCGTTCAACACGACCTTGGAGGAGGACCTGCAACGCGCGGAGTACTTCGCCCTGCCGGTCACACTCCTCCTGCTCGTCCTGATCTTTGCCGCCATCGTCGCCGCGCTGCTCCCGCTCGGTGTCGGGGTGCTGGCGATCGTGGGCGGTGTCGGCGGCACGCTGTTCCTGGCGCATTTCACAGACGTTTCGCAGTACGCGATCAACATCGTCACGCTGATCGGCCTCGGCGTGGCGATCGACTACTCGCTGTTCGTCGTCAACCGTTTCCGCGACGAGCTCGATGCAGGCGCCAGCCGCGAGGATGCGATCGCAACCGCCATGTCGACTGCCGGCCGCGCTATCACCTTCTCCGGCGTCACGGTCGTCATCGGGCTGTCGGCGATGCTTTTCTTCCAGGGCACGTTCCTTGCCTCGATGGGTGCAGCGGGCGCCATCGTGGTCGCGATCGCAGTCTTCTACGGGCTGACGTTCCTGCCCGCGGCGCTGTCTTTGCTTGGAGGCAGGGTCAACTGGTGGCCGAGGTGGTCGATCGCGATCCTGCCATCCCTCGTCAGGCGCAGACCGCCGGGAACGGGCGCCTGGTACTCGATGGCGTTGTGGGTCATGCACCGCCCGTTTTTCGTCTTGATCCCCGCGCTGGCCATCCTCCTCATCGCGGGCACGCCGTTTCTCCAGCTTCGGCTGGCGAACGGCGACGTGGACCAGCTGCCGCCGTCAAACCTGGCGCGGCAGGGATACGACACCCTGGTCAGGGAGTTTCCGGGCCAGGACCAGACGACCATCGAGGCAGTGGTCTACTACCCCAACTCGAGCCCGCTGACCTCGGCCCACATCGGAGACATCTATGACCTGAGCCGGCGGCTGGCGTCACAGCCCAACGTGCTTCGCGTCCAGAGCATCGTCGACGATCCAACCATCACTAAGGCGGACTACCAACGCCTGTATTCAGGGCCGAGCTCCGCGCTGCCGGCCACGTTGCAGCAGGCTCTGACGATCGGAGCCGGCAAGAACATCGTCCTCGTCAACATGGTGACCAACAAGCAGTACACCAGCAATGAGGCGCGAGCGCTCGTCAAGGCGGCGCGCGCGGAGTCCGTGCCTGACGGCCAGGTTCTAGTGACCGGTTCGACAGCGTTCGACCTGGACATCGTCAACTTCATCCTGCAGAGGACTCCGATCGCGGTCGGCTCGGTGATCCTGATCACCTACATCGTGCTGTTCATCCTCACCGGCTCTGTCGTCCTGCCGCTGAAGGCTGTGCTGACGAACCTGTTCTCCATCTCGGCGTCATTCGGCGCCATGGTCTGGATCTTTCAGGAAGGTCACCTCAGCCAGTTCCTAGGCTTCACGCCTCAGTCGATCGATCCGAGCATCCCCGTGATTCTTTTCAGCATCGTGTTTGGCATGTCGATGGACTACGAGGTGCTCCTGATCAGCCGGATACAGGAGGAGTACCGCCGCACTGGCGACAACCAGGCGGGAGTTGCAATGGGGCTTGCCAAGAGCGGCCGCCTGATCACGGGCGCCGCCGCGATCATGTGCGCGGTGTTCATCGCATTCGGTCTCGCCAGCGTGGTGATCATCAAGGCCATCGGCATCGGGCTCGCGATCGCGATCGCGATCGACGCGACGATCGTGCGCATCCTCATCGTACCCGCGGTCATGCGGCTCCTCGGCCGAGCCAACTGGTGGGCGCCGCGCCCGCTGGCCTGGCTGCACCGCCGCATCGGCGCCGGCGAGTCAGGCCGGACCGCACCTGCTCTCGCGGCGAGGACCTAGGAAGAGAAGCGGTGAAAGCCCTCCCCGCAGGTAGGGGATGCCAGGGCGTCCCCTTCCTAATGCGCCCTGCGCGCGCCCGGCCCACCCGGAGGGACGCCGGGGAGGCAACCTCAGTGTGAGTGCGATCCGCCGGAGACGGCGAAACCTGATCCCGAGCTTGCGGGGGCTACATACGACGGCTGCTGGCTGCCGTCGTCGTTGGTGAAAGTAGGCGTGAACTGCGAGTCGTTGGAGGCAGGCTGGCCAGAGCTCGCGATACCCGGGATCGTGGCGGCGCTGATCCATGCGAGCAAGCCCACCGCCCCGCAGGCGGCGATCGCCACCGCGATCGTCAGGTCGCGCAGCCGCTGCATGGCATCGTCACGGGTGGCAGCCTTCGCCGCCTGCCGCGTCGCCAGGTCCATGCCGCAAGGATCGCACGGCTTCCTCAGCCCAACCTCAGAGGAACCTTAGAAGATGCTTGGAATGCCCGATCTCGAGAGTGTCGCCATCGCGCCGGCCGGCTGCCTAGAGCCTTGAGGACGAGGCCA
This sequence comes from Candidatus Dormiibacterota bacterium, assembly GCA_039935415.1. Classification (GTDB taxonomy): domain Bacteria; phylum Chloroflexota; class Dormibacteria; order Dormibacterales; family Dormibacteraceae; genus Palsa-870. The sequence continues at coordinate 9,099 of JBDTKH010000072.1, read as the reverse complement.
GCGGCAGCTCGACTTCGAAGGTCGCTCCGCCGCCGCCCGTCTCCTTGACGCTCACCTTGCCCCCGTGCGCGCTGACGACCGCGCTCACGATCGAGAGACCGAGCCCGGCCCCGCCGCTGTCGCGGCTGCGGCTGGGATCGGCCCGGTAGAAGGCCTCGAAGATCCGATCCCTGTCCTCCGCGCGAAGGCCAGGCCCGTGGTCGGCGACCGACATCCGCCCGACGCCGTCCTCGGTCGAGACTGCGATCTCGACAGCGCTCTTCTGCGGAGTGTGGACGAGCGCGTTGCGGACCAGGTTGCCCAGGACCTGCCGCAGCCTCGTGTCGTCACCTGTGACGACCACTGGGTTCGGTGCGTCGAGGTTGATCTCGCGCTGCGGCGCGACGGCACGCGCGTCGGCGGCCGCATCGCGTGCGATCGCCTGGAGGTCAACCGGCCTCGTCTCGAGCGCGCGACCCTGGTCCAGGCGGGCGATGAGCAGCATGTCGTCCACCAGCACAGACATCCGCACCGACTCCTCCTCGATGCGCCGCCGCGCGAGCTCGGAGTCGGTCGGCGACGCCGCCGCGCCGCGACGAAGCATCTCCGAGTAGCCACGGATGGAAGTCAACGGCGTGCGCAGCTCGTGTGAGGCGTCCGCGATGAAGCGGCGCAGCCGCGCCTCCGAAGCCGTTCGCTGGGCAAACGCGGCCTCGATCTGGCTCAGCATCCCGTTCAGGGCGAGGCCGAGCCGGCCGATCTCCGTCTTTGGAGTCGCCGGCTCGACGCGGCGGCTGAGGTCGCCGGCGGCGATGTGGGATGCGACGCCGCCCATGCGCTGGAGCGGGCTCAAGCTGATCCGGATGAGCAAAAGGGCGAGGACTGCAGTGGCCACCACAACTCCGATGCTGATCAGAGCCTCGAGCAGGAGCAGCTGGCTGAGCGTGGACTGCACATCGCTCATTGGGATCGCCAGCACGACGTAGTCTCCGCCGAAAAGATTCTCGGGCCAATCCGTGACCCGGAACTGCCCACCCTCCTCAGTGCTTGCGACCGTGAACGGCTGGGCCGGCTGGTCTATGCCGGCGTTCGGAAGCGTTTTTGGCAGTGCAGGACGCGCCGACGACGGCGTCGAGCCCTGGAGAGTTGAGACTTTCGCGGAAACCACAGTTCCGTCAAGGCCGATGCGCTCGACGACGGTGCCGGTTGGAAACTGCGACGGCTGATCGCCACCTCGGCCGGGGCCCCCGAGCGCGGGAATTGCCTGGTCGTGCCCGCTGGTGAGTTGCAGGTCGATCTTGTTGACCAGGAAGCTGCGAAGCGCCGCATAGGTGGAGATGTCCAGGACCAGGATCGCGACTGCGACTAGTGAGATGACCCCGATCAGCAGCCGTCCGCGCAGGGACAGGGTCATTTTCTTGGCGTTCTGAGCACGTACCCCACGCCGCGGACCGTCTGGATCAAGGGCGGTTCGTACCGGTCGACCTTCCGGCGCAGGTAGCTGACATACGTCTCGAGCACGCTCGCGTCGCCACCGAAGTCGTAGTGCCAAACGTGGTCGAGGATCTGGCTGCGCGTCAGGACCCGGCCCGCGTTGAGCAGCAGGTAGCGCAGCAGCCGGTACTCGGTGTTGGTCAACTCGACGACCTGGCCATGCCGCCGCACCTCGTGGGCCTCGTCGTCGAGCTCGAGGTCGGCCAGCGTGAGCCTGTCGGTGTCGGGCTCGGCGCCACCGTGCCGCCGCAGGACCACGCGCACCCGCGCCATCAGCTCCTCGATGCTGAAGGGCTTGGTCACATAGTCGTCGCCGCCGATCGTCAGGCCGTGCACCTTGTCTTCTGTCCCGTCCTTGGCGGTCAGAAAGATGATCGGGACCTTGTTGCCGGCTGTGTTCAACCTTCGCAGGACCTCCATGCCGTCGATGTCCGGCAGCATCACGTCGAGGATGACCAGGGCGGGGGAGAACTGGGTCACCGCGGTCAGCGCGCCGCGACCGGTGGCCGCAGTCTTGACCGTGAAGCCTTCGTAGCGCAGAGCCATCGAAACGAGCTCCGTGATGTTCGGTTCGTCGTCGACCACGAGGACCCGCGCCCCGTCCTTGTTCACGGTTTCATCCTGCCTTAGTTTCCTGGGAGTTTGCTCAGAGGTTGGTGGGAAACGACTTCGGGTTTGATTCCTGCTCGACCGGCTCCGGCCAGCCCCCGACGCGGCGGATGCCTCCGTCGCGGTCGACCAGCCGGGCCGCGAGCCGGTGCTTCTCGAGCCACGGGACCGCCTGCTCGCCCATGACGACGGCTGCCGTCGAGGCGATGTTAGCGTCCACGCAGCTGGCGGCGACGACGGTCGCCGTGCGCCACGGGCCGCTCACGGGGAGGCCGGTGGCGGGGTCGATGATGTGGTGCATCACGACGCCTCCTCGCGTCCAGCGCCGGACGGTGGTGCTCGATGTGGCGATCCCTCCGATCAGGATGCTGACCGTCTCCTCGGCGTCGTCGATAGGCGCGGCGCTGTCCTCGCTGGTCTGGATCAGCCAGCCTTCGGCCGGCGCCTCGCCCGCGACCGCGATGTCGCCGCCCAGGCTGACGAGCACGCCACCGCCGCCGGTCGCCTTCAGCGCCGCAGCCGCCGCGAGGTCGGAGGCAAGCGCCTTCGCCGTCGCCCCCAGGTCGATCTCCACGCCGCGCGGGAGGTTCACGGTCCTGGTCGCGGGGCTGAAACGTATCGCCTTCCACCCGGGGATCCTTTCCGCGACCAGCCTGATGGGGTCCCCGCTGGCCGGGAGGTCCGCGAAATCCGTGTCGTAACCCGCGAGGCGGATGGCCGAGCCGATCGTTGGATCCACAGCTCCGCCGGTGAGCTCCGCGCCGCGGAGCGCCGCAGAGATCGCCTGGGCGAGCAGCGGGCTGACGGTCACGTCCGTGTCTGGCGTAGCGTTGAGGCGGCTCAGCTCGCTGTCATTGCGGAAGCGGCTGGCGGCAAGATCGATCGCCCTCACCACTCCGTCCACGGCGTCCCCGGCCGCGCCAAGCGCCGCCGGTCGCGTGACGATGACGCGAAGCGAGCTGCCCAGCGCCTTGCTGTCCGCGACCGCGAGGACCACCGTCGTCATCGTGCCGTCCTGTGCCGTTCGGCGCGCTTCAGGGCAAGCGCCAGCACTGGGCAGCTCTCGACGGCTTTCTGCGCCAGCGGCAGCAGCTGGTCTGGCACGGGGCCCGGCGCAAAGATCGGATAGCCCCAGTCGTCGAGCCGGGTGAGCTCGGGCAGGATCTCGGCGCAGAGCCCATGCCCGTCGCACCTGATGCGGTCGACGAGGAACTGCACGTCTCTACTCATCTAAATGTGCGCCCTGCGCGCGCCCGGCGGGCGTCTGCCTTCCCTGGCCGCGCCAGTGAGCGGGATGGTGGGCGAAGTCGTCCGGGAAGGACTTGAGCGCGGACTGAAGAAACGTAACGGCGCCGTCCGGGTGGTGGCACGCTCCTCGACCCCGCACGTCGATCGCCCAGCGGTGAAGGCGGTGCATGTCGTCCGGGTTGGTGCCGCGCTCGGCCACGCGGCTGCACGCGTCGGCGAGGGCCCGGAGACCGAAAAAGCACGGACCGCACTGGGCCGAGCTCTCCGCGGCGAGGTAGCGCATGATGCCGGCCGTCTCGCACACCACGCAACTGCTGTGATGGAGGATGCCGACCACGCCGCATCCGATCGACAGCCCGCGTTCGCGAAGCATCGCTGAGTCGAGCGGGAGGTCCCACGCGTGCTCGGCCGGGACCCACGAGCCGAAGTAGCCGCCGATGAGGACCGCCCGGGCGGGTTCGGTCACGCCGCCCGCCATCTCGACCGCCTCGGCCACCGTGGTACCTGCTTCGATCTCGTGGACACCAGGTCCCGATACGCCGCCGGCGACGGTGACCAGAAGCGTCCCGGCTGCACCTCGGCGTCCGGCGGACCTGTACCAGGCATCGCCGTGACGAGCGATGAGCGCCGCGTGGGCAAGGCTCTCCACGTTCTGCACCAGGGTGGGCCCGCCTTCCACGCCACGTTCGTGCGGGGACGGCGGAGTGGTCATCGGTGTTGCGATGCCGGCGTTCACCAGGTGCACCACCGCGCTGGAATCGCCCGCGACGTAGCGCGGCGGCGCGCCCAGCACTCGCGTGATCTTACGTTCGTTTGGACGGCGCTCAGCCAGGGCGCGCAACATCGCGTTTCGCGCCGCCTCGTGCTCCTCGCCGATGTACAGGACGACCTGTCTCGCGCGCACGGAGTGCGCTGCGAGGAATGCGCCGTCCAGGATGAGATGCGGCCGCGTGGTCATGAGCATGCGGTCCTTTTTGCTGTGGGGCTCACCCTCGGCGCCGTTGACCACGACGACAGCCGAGCCATGCGAGTGCGCCGCGACGGACTTCCATTTCAAGCCGACGGGAAAGGAGGCTCCTCCACGGCCGGTGAGGCCGCTGCGGACGATGGTCTCGATCAGCGCCGGGCCCGCCGCCGGCTGCGCCCCCAGGCGTCTGACGTGCTCGGTGAAGTCCTCGGCTCCCGAGGTGATGTCACGGCCCGCCAGCAGGCGGAGGCGGCTCATTCGCCCTCCCTCCGGTTGACATCGGCGCGGAACGCCGTGCGGGCTGACGCGAGCGGGTCGCGAGGTCCGCTCATGAATCGATATGCCGCGGCGACGCCTACCGCGATGATGCACGCCCACGCCAGGACCAGGAGCCAGAACGACCAGCCATCCGTGCCGGTGCCGAAACCGTGTAGCACGGCGACCGGCCATGCCGCGTAGGTGAGCCAGTGGATGGCGCGCCACGCGCCGTGACCGAGGAAGCCGCGCACGAGGCTCGTCGCCACGATCGCCAGGAGCAGCAGGAAGGCGATCGTGCCCAGGCCGAGCCAGAACGTCCGGTAGTAGGAAGAAAAGGGCACGACAGCCGCGAGCCAGCCCAGGTGCGTGAACGGGTCGACGACCGCCGTCACGATGTGCAGCCCAAGAAAGACCAGCGTCAGCAGCGCAAGGTTGCGGTGAAGGCCCGTGGTCAGGAACCGCGGCCAGTTGGGGCTCTGCACGCGGAGCGTCGACAGGATGCCGAGCACCACGACCGCGCTCAACATCACAAGCGACACGGCGCCGGCGGCGCGCGTCGTGTACCAGAGAAGGGTGTCGCTCACCGGATAAGGGTGACTACGATCGGCCTGAAACTGCTACGCCTGAGCCCGACGATGAGCTGACCGCGGTAGAGGAGGACTGGAGGCTCGACGTGCTCGATGTTGCGGTCGCGCTGGTGGTCGACGTCGACGAAGCAGAGGTTGCGGGGATCGCGTGGGCGCTCACGACACCCAGCAGCCCGACGCCGCCGATGGCGGCGAACGCGACGCTCGCCGTCAACCGGTTCAGCAGGCGCATGCCCGCGTCCCTCGCTCTGATCCGTGCCTCCGTGGCTCTAGCGTTGTTCTCCATGCCGGAACTGTGCCGCCTGGCACTTGATCCTCGCTGTGAGAATCCTGAGAGGTTGCTGTGAGCCGGGATGCGCACCTCGGGGTGCGCGGGGTAAATACACTTCCCAGTGCGCCCCCGTAGCTCAGGGGATAGAGCAGGACGGTCCTAACGTCAAGGTCGGGGGTTCGATTCCCTCCGGGGGCACTTTATACAGGTTTGTATAACACCACGCTGTATAGCACTCCCGAGTCCAATCGCGAATCGGGATCCTGTCGGATCAAGCATTGAGGCTTGAGTCCTGCAACGGCTAACGGTGCAGATCTGAAGCTGACCCAACGAACCATTTCACAGGCCTTAACGAGCTGGCGAAACCGGAGCCACTCTGCTCGCTCCAGCCTCCGGCTTCAGTTCGGGTAGACGTTCCCAACTTCGAGGACGCGCCAGCTTCCGCGCTGCCGGCCCATCACGATGTTGACCGACCACCCGAGCTTCGCTAGGCGGCTCGCCGCCTTGCCGACCACGAGGGGACCGATCCCGCCCTCGAACCACAACACTCCGGGCTCGACCCTGCTGATGGTGAGGTAGTCTTCGATGTAGTCGTCGTCGGCGAGAGAGTGGGCATCGAGCGTCGAGCTCTCGGCGAGCCCGTAAAGGAGGCTTGCGAGGCGTTCGGCATTTGGCAAGTCCGAACCCGTGGTCGTGGCCCGCTCCTTCGCGTCGACGACGTCCTTTGCTCTCACGAGTCCCTGCTCGACAAGCCAGTCGAGAAGGTCCGCTATGACAGGGCCGGCGGCCGCGATTACCGACCTGGGTGCCATTACCTTGCGGACCATGAAGTCACCCAGGAACGAGCCCATCTCTCCGGGGATCTTGTCCGGCCCGAACAGCTTGCAGTAGGCGTCCTCGTCCCCGGCCTCGAACGCCTCGTCGAAGCGCTTTCGCTCGAATTCAGAAAGGCTCTGGTAGGCGTAGCCGTTGAGGCTTCGCCGGAGGAATTCGATGATCGCCTCGCTCTTGCGGTAGTCCCTGGCTGCCAGAGTCTTGCGTCTGGCCGTTATATAGAGCCGGAGCACGTCATCGATACGATCACTCGCGTGGTCGACCGGTGGAGCGATCCCGCTAGACACCTCTTCGGACACTCCCGAACCGATCAGCGCCCGCGTCAGGTCGATCGCCCGTGCGTACTTGACGGCGCTGAACGGGATCCGCCGCAGCGAGTGGTTGAGACCTGCCAGGTCGAGTCGACGTAGGCCACCCGACTGATCGACGGCAGCCTCGATCTGATATCGCATATCGGTCATCGTGCCGAGCACGCTGCGGCTGCAGGTGCGGCCAACCACGAAGTCATCGGCACTCATGTGGCCGAACGTGTCTTGAGGCAGCCCTTCGGCGGCGAGCTCGCGTTCGATCAGGGCCAGCGCAAACCGTCCCAGCGGGGTCACCTGCGCCTTGGTGATGTCCGGCTCGAACGCCGCGAAGAGCGTCGTCGAATGCGCCATCAGGAGACATTTCCGCCCGTCAAGCCAAAGCAGGTTGGCGTACCAGTCGCCGGTGTGCGGATCCATGTTTCTCGTGACCGGCGAGCCGGCCACCACCCTGAGCAGCTTTGCCGTGCAACGGATGACGGTCATGCTACGCAACCTCCTGCTATGCCCTACGCACAGCTCTTGAGAATGACCCGCCAACCGTTGCGGACGCTCGCCGCCTCACGGACGATCATGGTCAATTCATCCAGGTCGACGCGAGGATCGGAGAATTGGTCATGTGCCTCGAACTCCGCCGCCAGGCCTCGCCTCGCCGCCACGCTCGGGGCGCGTTCGACCACGCGCGCGTAGACCTCACAGGCATATGCGAACGTCTCTCGTTTGTGGAAGGCGATGTCCAGCAGCCACTCCCTCCTTTGCGTCTGCGTCAGTCCCACGGCGGCACGCTTGCAGTTGTGGAAGATGTGGGCGACCTCATGAACGACAAACTCGCCGAATGGTTCCTGCTTCTCGAAGTACGCGGGGGAGACATAGCAAGTTCTCTCCTCGCTCAGCCCGACCAGCGGTTCGGCATCAGGGCCCAGCTGCTCGGCTCCAAGACTGGCGACATAGAGGTTGGCGAGGTTCCAGGCTGTCTGGTCCCATCGCTGCTCGAGCAGAAGCGGTTCGATGTTCTCGCTCGTGACGAAAACCACTGAGTGGTCGAGCACGGCCATCACCGCATCACGGTCGGCAGGAGGGAAGAGCCCATCGACCATCGGGCCGACCTTTCGCCGAACGAGCGGGACTGAGTCCTGTAAAGGAACCGGCTGGTGTAGCCGCCCAGAGCTGATCTGCTTTACCTGTTGGACAAGGGCCGTGCGAAAGTCATTTTTCGACCGCCCGGCCCTCTCGCTCCAAGTCCCCGGCCAGGCCGTCATCCAGGGGTCAGTTTCTCCTGTGCGCAAGTAGCGCTCGACCTCATTCGCCACCGTTGGGGCGATGAAAGCAGGCAAGACTTCAGCCGCTCAGGAGGCGCAGCGGATTGTTGAATGTCTGCGCCGGCAGGTTCGCGTTCAACACGACGATGCCCACCACCGGGTAGGCAGTGTAGTCGTGAGCGGTTTGGTTCACGAGATCGCCCATGAGCCCCGGTTGCACGCGAACATCACGAGCGGGCACATCCTTGCGATTCTCGCACAAACCCACGGATATGCGGAATTGCGGTAATTCCGCTATAGTTGGCTCATGGGACAGAGATCGTTCGTTGGTGTTCGAGGACGGGGCGAAATCGTACTTCCAGCCGATCTTCGACGACGACACCATCTTGATCGTCCCGGTGCGCAGGTCGAAGTCGTGGAGCGTGACGACGGAGTGATTGAGCTGCGTCCCCAGATCCCGGTGCCCGCCGACCAGGCTTGGTTCTGGACGCAGGAATGGCAACAGGGCGAGCGACGCGTGGATCAGCACGTTGCGGCGCGCGAGGTGGCGGTTTCTGCCGACATCGATGAGTTCGTCCGGGAACTTGACGCGGTGCGCTCGCAACATCCACGCTCCCGTCGGCGTTGAAGTTCGAGCGCACGCCGCAGTTTGATGCCGACGTCCGACGCCTGACCCGAAAGGAGTTTGACCTCTTCCGCCGCGTTGCACGGGATGAGTTTTCCCCAGCCGCCGACCGAGTCGCAGCGAAGCCATCCAGCCCTTGGCCTGCACGCCTACGAGTCAAATCGGTCCAAGGAACCCGCCGCATTTTCGAGATGACGTGGTCGTTTGCTGGTCCGGACGGGCGCGCTACGTTCGAGCTTGTCCTGATTGATGACGCGTTACGCGTGCGATGGCGGCGGGTTGGCGGACATCAGATCTTTCGTCGGCCGTGACCAGCTGCCTCTTATATCCAGCGCGCCGGCCCTTGGCATGCCTGCGAGTCAGCCTGATCTCGTGGCCCTGAACAACTGCACAAAGGTTCTCATTCTGTAAACCTGGGTGCAGCCTTATACAGATTTGTATTGTCCCGCGGGTATTAGCCCAGCCGAGCCAGCGCGGAGCAGGCTTTCGGGTATCTCACTCCACTGGACAGGCCCCTAGCGGCGTCGACTGACGTTTTGATCAGCGGGTCAAGGAGGGCCGATTCACGTCGGTGCACGTGAAGCGAATTCTTGCCGAGGGTGAACGCGTCGTTTCCCAACTGCGCGAAGGTAAACATTGGTGGGATCACAGTTGGGCCGAATG
>JBDTKH010000071.1:0-23671 GCA_039935415.1 Candidatus Dormiibacterota bacterium | reverse complement strand
AGCGACGGTCGGGTGTCGAGTAGGCCGCAGACGTCTTGATCAACCTAGCCCGGTCGGCAATCCGTGCCTCGGCCGGCTCCGATCGGCTCAGAAACCTGATGTCCGCGCCGCTACTGAAAAATCCGGGTTAATCGAGTCCGATCCACCTACAAGGGTCACAGAGCAGCCCCGTCGCCAAGCGACCGGGTGATGCGATCAGTAAGTCCCATCCTGCCCGCGCCTGGCGCGCAGAAGAAACCACTCCGGGGTTTCCTCTCATACCTTCAGTGGCTGATCGAAAGGACCACGATCAAGGCGGGTCCTAGCAGGATCAGCCAGAGCGTCGGGAAGACGCAGCCAACGGTGGGTAGCAGGATCTTCAGTGAGGCCCGGGCGGCTTCGGTACGGATCTTCAGCCGGCGCCTCACGCGCATCTGAGCCGAGTGGGCGGCGATAGTGCGCGCGATCGGAACGCCGGTGCGCTCCGCGTGGAGGATGCCGCGCACGAGTGACACGAAATCCTCCACGCCGGTCGCCTCTGCCATGTCTTCGAGCGCCTCGGCCCGGGGCCGCCCGAGCTCGATCTCGCGCAGCGCGCGTGCCACGAGCAGAGTGAACGGTCCTTCCTGGTGGCGCACCAGCTGCTCGAGCGCTCGGTCGAGGCCAAGGCCGGCCTCCATGCTGATCGCCACCACGTCGAGCGCGTTGGGGAGCGCCTCCTCCAGCTCGGCACGCCTCTGGCGCACGAGCTGGTCGAGCCAGATGACGGGCAGGTAGAAACCCAGCGCGACGCCGATCAGCAGCGCGAGCCCGATCGCGAAAGGCGGTCCGATCAACACTCCTGACGCAACACCTACCGCCCCGAGCCCGGCGGCGCCCGCGATCCGAAGCGACTGCACACCGGCCGGGTCGAGTCCGAGCGGGTTCCCCACCAAATCGAGCTGCTGGCGGAAGTGGATGGCTTGGGACGCCGGCGTGAGCCGCATCATCTGTCGATCGAATGACTTCCGAAACGGCGCGAGCAGCCGCTCGATCAGCGGGCGCTCCAGCTCGAGTGCGACCGCGCTCCGGCCGAGGCCGATCTCCTGGCGCGCCAGCCTCTGGCGGGCCAGCGTGGCGGCATCACCGGCGCGAGCCGCGATGATCCCGGCGGCAAGCAACCACACGCCCGCTGCCGCCACCAGACCAATCGCGATGGGCAGCGGGTTCATGCGATCGCCGTCAGGCGCCTGATGAAGAAGTTCCCAATCGCCAGCATGACCGCGGCGACTGCGAGGATGAACCAGCCCAGAGGGTTCAAGAACATCGGGCGGAAGTAGTCGGGCACGAGGAGGTAGAGGCCGAGGGCGGCCGCGATCGGCAGCAGGGTGATGATCAGGGCCGACGCCCGAGACTGTGCAGTCGAGGCGAGGACTTCCGCCCGCATCTCGGCGCGCTGCTTCATCGTGTCGGCGAGCGTGGTGAGGATGGCCGGCAAGTCGCCGCCGACAGAGTGCTGGATCGTGATCACCATGACCATCAGGCGCAGGTCGCTGCTGCCGATGCGTTTCACAATGTTGCTCAGCGCGCTTTCGATGGAAGCCCCGAGCTCTACTTCCCGGCGGGCCAACCCGAACTCATCGGAAAGTGGAGGACCCGCGTTCTCCGTCACAGCTTTCAGCGACTGGGCCACCGATTGGCCCGCCTTCATGGAGTTGCCCATGAGTTCCATCGCCCGCGGCAGTCCGGCTTCGAACTGCGCGAGGCGATGGCCTCGGCGGTTGCGCAGGTACAGCGCCGGTAAGGCAAAACCGACGACTGTGAAAACCAGGACGGGAATCGAAATGCCGAAGCGCAGCAGAGCGACCAGCGTGAACAGCAGGGCGATGCCGCCCTGCACCAGGCGGAACTCGTATGGCCGCAGCTGAAGGTCTGCGCTTGCCAGGTCGGCGGCCAGCGAGCTCGTCTTGTCGCTGGCCGCGATCCACGTCGGCGAACCTGACGGTTCGAACCGGCGACGCAGCTGCTCTCGAACGTCGGCCAGCGTCCGATATGTGACGCGGCCGTAGGGTCCGGCGTCAGCGCTCTGGCGGCCCCGGCTGACGACTCCGTAGACGACAAGGCCCACTCCGATCGCGGCGGCGGCGGCGACTAGGATGACTATCGTCGACATAGGTCAGGTCGTGCTGAAGTGCCAGCGCTTGTCCACTTCTTTTGGACCCACCCCGCCCGCTGACGCGAGAGTCGGGCACGCGGGATCGGGCTGGCTTGGAGTGGCCGCGTAATCGGTGTAGGACTCGAGCGTGTATTTCATGGATGCGTAGTTCAGCAGCCAGAACAGGTATTCCGCGTCGCAACCGGTCATCAGCAGCGTGAGACTGCTGGTGACCTGGCTCTGGCCCTGCGAGCCAGAGGTCGCTGGACCGACCCTGATCACGTCCAGGTTGCGGAAGACTGTGCGCACGACAGGTGTTCCGGTTGAGGCTCCGAAGGCCGCTGTATCGATGGTGGCCAGCATCGTTATACGGTCGCCCACCTGTATGTATCCTCCGACGCCTAGTTGCTCGCCGGTCGGCACCGTCACGGCGACATACCCCGACGGGATCGGCAGGAATGCGACGTCACTGCTGCTCAGCAGGTCGCCCGAAGCGGTGATCACGTTGGCCGTGATCGGGGAACCGGCTGGAATGTCGACTCGAGCACCCTTGCCCACGACGGCGCTGATCGACGTGAAAGACTGCGGGGGCGCCGGGCTGTAGGCCTTGAGTGTGAGGTCTGACTGCTGGATCCTCGTCCGGGCCGAGATGGACGTGGCGGCGACCACGATCTGGGTGCCGGTGGTGCTCGATTGCAGCAGTGGAAGGCTGGCGAGGCCCGCTGCCGTGGCGAAGGCGATCACCGCGAGGACCGCGCCGACGATGATGTAGAGGCGCCCGCGCCTTGGCCGGACCGCCTCACCGGTTGCGATTGACATCTAGCTGGGGACGCAGCTTGGCACGATGCGCCCAATACAGCAACTCATTCGACGAGAATGGCCTCGACCAGGGCAGTGCTGATCCCATAGTCGCCGCCCACAGCTGTTCCGGCGCCGGCGGCCGCCGTAATCGTCAGGCTCCCGCACCGCAGCGTGCCTTCGATCGTGGATGTGCCGTTCACGGTGTCGGTGCAAGCGCCTGGCCAGTAGACGGAGCCCAGGAGCCAGTGGCGGGCTGCTGCGCCCTTAATGGCCAGCTGGCCGGTGTTGGTCGCCTCCCAGACAAGCAGGTTCCAACAGGCCCGGTCACCGCTTGGGCACCAGGAAGAGGCGCCGAGGCAGCTTGGGTCGGCCGTGCCCACCGAAGGGGGCAGCTGCGAGCACGGGGCCGCGAACCAGGTGTAGCCGCCTGAGGCTGTGTCGGCGAGAGTGTTGGGCGGGCAGGCGGAGATCGAGCAGGGCGTAGATCCGAACTGGCAGCTCCCGGAGCAGCTCGCTCCACCGCCCGCCGCGCAGGTTCCCGACGCGAAGCCTGCAGTCTTGACGAATTCCAGAGTCACGTCCTGTGCGAGCAGCGTCGAACCGTGGAGGCAGAGCCCGCCGCCGCCCGGGAACCCGGAGCCGTTGAAGTAGTAAAAGCCGGGGTCGAGCACCGCGCGGCTGGCGCCGCCACCCACACCCGATGGTTTGAACGTTGCGATCACTCCAGACCATGTGGTCGACTGAGAGACCTTCACGGGCTCGCTCACGCCGCCCGTCGGTACATTCAGGCGGTACTCGGACTGGTAGCCGACTGTCGGGCGATTCGTGAGGTTTGACCAGGTCGGGTCACGCGTGTATACCTCGGGCGATTGCTGTCCGAGACCTATATCGGTGATCGCGAGCTCGTTGGCAAACAGGGTGAGGCCGGTGCTCGAGATCGTCTCGTTCGACTGGTTTGTGTTGTCGATCAAGGTGCCAGTCCTATCGAGAGGCGAGGCGGCCGCACCAGCCCACTCGGTCATTTGCGCGTAGGCATCGATCGAGACTGGGCGGACCCGAAAGTCGGCGCTCTTTACCCCGACGCCACAACTGGGCAGGTACCAGATCTGCGTATGCGCCGTGCCGTCCAGGAACGCCTCGCCGGCCGGCAGCCAGGATGCATTGGGAGGTGTGAAGGGCCTGTTCGACGCGCTGGTGGCCGACCTGAGCGTGACCACGAGCAAGTCACCTACCGTACAGTTTGCCGGCACGGTAGCAACAACGTCACTGGTCGAAGGCCCAACGGTCGGCCCGATCTGGACGTTGGTTACGGCACCGCCGCCGCCGCCGCTGAGCAACCCGAGGTCCAGATAGCCGTAGCAACTCGGTTTGAAGTGGAAAAAGCCGCCCGAATCCGCCGCGGCCGGTGAGGGTGTGCCCACCTCGGCGGTACCGACCTTCGTCCCGCCGACCTTGAAGTCCGGGTAGACGGCGTTTGGATCGCAGGCGACATTCCCGGGCAGCTTCGCGATGGCGCTCGGGTCGGTGTTCGGCTCGGGGGGGAGCGCCGTCGAGACCGGCGGCACCGGCACCGGCGCCTTGCCCACTGCGCAGGGGTTGGGATTCACCGCCGCGTCGGCAGTTCCGGCCGCACCCACAAAAGCAGTCGACCCGACTGTCCCGCACGTGATCGGCCCGGGGCCGGAGACCTCATAGCCGTCGGAGCAGGTGGCTTTGGTCGGCGTCCCTGCGCAGGAGCCGCCTGCGCGGAGCCACGACTGTCCCGCCGTGTAAGTGGAAATGTTCCCCAGGTCGGAGTACGTGTTCGATGCAGCGTCGAGACGAGCATGCGCATAAAGCGCGCAGTTGCTGCTCAACGTGATCGCCGTCGCGGTCACTGAACCAGCCACGCGGACCTGCCCTCCAGTGCACGAGAGGGCCCCAGTCGAAATCGCCGTCGTGGAACCTGCAAGCTGCTGGGCGACCGCCCGGCGCATCACCGTGGTGTTCGTCTGACCCAGCTCCGCGCCAAAGGAGATCGGCAGGGAAAGGCTGAGGATCACCTCGACCTGCTGCTGGTGGGCGTGGTAGGGGTAATGGATCGTCTCGGTGACGCTTCCGAACATGTCGGTGCCCGTGTAGCCGGCGGAGCATGAACCTGCCGGCACGACGGGAGAACCACCGGTGCGCGCTCGCTGCGTGCTGACGAAGGCGTCGACAGCGTTGATCACCGTGGTCGCGCTTCCCAGGGTGCAGCCGACGCGGATCTGCAATGCGGCGTTGAGGGCAGCTTCATCCGCGAGCTGCTGCAGCTGGTTCTTCTGCCACTCGATCGAGCCCGCGACCAGTACCAGCGCCGCAGACCCGATCAGTGCGAGCAGGGCGAAAGCCACCAGCACCATCACCTGCCCGGCCTCGTGCCGACGATGCGTCAAGACTCCAACCGGTCCACCGTCTGCGAGTCGAACGCGATCTTGGACGGGATACCCAGGAATCGAGAGAGCACTGGCTGCCACACGAGCTTCAGGTCGACGACCACCAGCTGGTGTCCCGTAGTGCGCACCGGGCCGCATGCCGAACAGCCCCAGCGCGGGTTGGGGCTGGCCGCGCCCTTGGGATCGAACTCGTAGATGAACACATAGACCGTATTGTTCGCGGCCCCGGTCATCGACACCGTCCCCGGTGCAGTCGGGTCGACGCCGTTCGCGGTGTACGTCACCGTCACGCCTGGATAGGTGTTGGGCGGCACGGCCGCCGACGGCGAGTCTGCGTACACGACCGAAACACCAAGCGGGTCGAGCGCGTGCGCGCCCTGTATGACAGACGCCATCGTGATCGGGCACGGGGTGGCGAGCCCAGTGCAGGTCGGCGGCAACAGGTTGGAACCGTTGTAGTGCGCAAGCGTCGCCTGCCGCGCGGTGTCTCGAGACGCACCCTGCAGCAGCGTGTAGAGCAGAAGGCCGCGCCCCATGTCGACGGTCGCGCCGATGATCAACAGGACGACCGGTGCGACCAGCGCGAACTCGACCAGCGCCTGGCCCACGCGGCCAGGCGATCGCCTCACCACGAAGTGGTCGCGTGACTCGACCCGGCGATCGTGATCCCGCCACCTAAAAGGTTCAGGTCGCTGAACCCGTAATACACCGCGACGCCGACGTCCTTTTGAGCGAGCTGTGTGACCGATCCGATGCAGTCCGTGATGGCGCCGCAAAAGACCTGCACCACCGCCTGACCGATGGCAGGGGTTGCCGCGGCAGCCGGCCACGTCGTCACCAGCGTCGGGCACGTGACGTTGGACGTGACGGTCGCCAGGTCGGCCTTGACCAGGCTGCACATCGCTGTGACGCCGCTACCGTTGGTCGTGGCCGACTTCCCCGCAAGAAACCGTGCGCCGTCTCTGGCGGCGTTTGACGTCGCGATGGCAAACGAATAGCCGCGTCCGAGCTCCAGCGCGCCGGCGACGAGAAGAATGAGGACCGGCATGGCGATTGCAAATTCGACGAGGGCCTGGCCGCCGCGGTGGCGTCGCACGTCAAGCATCGAGCTTCAGGTTTTCCACGATCACCCGCGCCAGGTCCGTCGCGCCGCGGGCGACCAGGGAGTTCGGGTCGCGAGCCAGGACGAGCCCCCCGGCCAGCGCTGCATCCTCTGGGCGGGAGTCGTCGAATCCCACCGTGACCGACATCTTCCGGCCGAGGATCGACTCGACGGCGGCCTTGTCCAGCGGCGGGTGCGGCACCCGCTGGTTCAAGACGAGCTCGATGCGATTGTCAGGTACGTTCAGGATGTCGCGGAACACCGCAAGCGAGCGGCGGGCATCGGTCATGGCGGCGATCTCCGGCGGAATGACGATCACCACGCATTCCGCCCGCTCGAGGACCGTCAGGGCAGCCTCACCGAGCGAGGTGCCGAGGTCGACGACGACCAACTTCTGCCAGCTGACGACCACGTCGAGCACGCGGCCCGTCAGATCGCCGGTCATCAGGTCCACCTCCTCGGGCCGGAGGGTGCCTGGAAGGACTCCCATGCCCGAACGGTGGTTCACGATGTTGCCGCGCAGCACGGTCTCGAAGTCGGGCGGGGCGGCCTTGGAGGCGCTGGCGATGGAGCCTGTCGCGATCAGGTCGGCGAAAAGCGCGGCGTGCCCAAAGGGGGCCGAGAGGTCGACCAGCAGCACCTGGCGCGGGAACTTGCGGGCGAGCGCCGCGGTGGTGTTGATCGCCAGTGTCGTGACGCCCGAGCCGCCCTTGGCCGAGAAGAACGCCACGATGGGAGCCGCCGTCCGAGACTGGCGCTGGGCGCCGGCTGCTTCGACCGCGGACAGCTCCTGCTCCCACAGCCGGTCCAGGGCGAGCGCGACCTTGTCCACGTCCGGGCCGAGGCCTTCGAGCAGGCCATCCCGGTCGAGGGTGACGAGGACAGCATCGGTGATCCCGTAGATGCTCGTCACGTACCTGTCCTTGCTTCGCGGCGCCGGGAGGATGACCAGGTCGCCCGGGGCTGGCCGGCGGTTCAGCAGCACCTTGCCGCTGCCGTCGGTGATCGATTCTTCGACCTGGCCCGAGGCCACGAAAACCACGACATCGCCACCCTGGGCGTTGAGGCGGAGCGTGTCGCGGGCGGTCAGGCCGACCGCCCGCATGCGCCGGGCGACGGCCCTCAACGCGCCGTCGCTGAGCTCGGCGAACACGGAGGACATCTCCAGGATCCGCATGCGCAGCTGGACGGCGGAGGGGGACTCGTCGGCGGCGGGGTTGCTCTCAGCACCCACTTGGCGTGGTTCTTCCTCCCGCGCCCGAGCGGTTACTTGAACCTCACGGGCGTTCAACTCGCCGATAATGTACCAACGTCCCCCCGGGGACTGACCCATCATCCCAGTACTAACTTGAACACGAGGCCAACGGCCGAGATCGATCCAGAGCGCCTGACGAAGCGGTCGGGGGCGGCTTCGCGCGTTCCACGCTCCCGTCTGGCGGCACGCCTTGAGCGTGTCCTTAACGCCGCTCTGTCCGGCGAGCCCCACGTCGTGCTTAACGCCACGGTCGCCGAGCTGCTCGCGGAGCCTGGCCCGGTCGGAGCCGTGGTTCTGGCGGCGCTCAACCGCGACGGGTCAGGGTTGACAGGCCAGC
Organism: Candidatus Dormiibacterota bacterium; assembly: GCA_039935415.1. GTDB lineage: Bacteria > Chloroflexota > Dormibacteria > Dormibacterales > Dormibacteraceae > Palsa-870. Next base: position 15,649 of record JBDTKH010000071.1, on the reverse strand, counting down.
AGCCTGTGACCGAGCTCTTCAGGTCGTCTGGCCTCAGCGACGAGCTTTTCAACTCCCTCGTCTCCCCGAACCCGATCACCCGGGCGTCGGCGGCGAGGCTTTGTGGTGCGCTCCGCCTCACACGGTCTGTCATGTGGATCGCCGACCTGCTCCGCGACCCGAACCCGAAGGTGCGCGACGCAGCGACCAGATCACTCGGACAGCTGGGTGGGAGGCGCTCGGTCGAGGCGTTGATGGCCGAGGTCGACAGCATCCCGCTTCACCGGCTAGCGATCACGCTTGCCGCCGCCGCCTCCGACCTCGACATCGAGGCGCTCATGCGGCAGCCGGCGAGCGAGAAGTCCGCCCTCGCCACGGTGCTTGCGTGCGGGCTGAGACATGACACGCTGCGGGTGCCGCCGCTGCTCGGGATCACCCATGACCGCCGGTGGCCGCAGCCGGTTCGCCTCGCGGCCTGCCGCGCGCTGGGGATGATCGGAGACATGGCAGCGTCCGATGGCCTGGGGTTGCTGGCGGCGAAGGATCCGGACGCCGGCGTCAAGAAGGCCGCGGCCCTCGCGCAGCGGCGCCTGCAGCGGGCGGCCGGGATGACGCCGGCATGAAGCTCTCCGAGCGCTTTGACCGCCGCTACCAGCAGACCCCGGTCGCAGCGCCACCGGTTCCGGCAGCCGCAGGCGCGGGGCAGGATGGCGCGACGACGGTCGCCCCCGTCGAGCGCCGCGTCGTGCCGCGCGAGGGGGCCGCGCCGGCCGGCCCGCCGACCGAGCAGATTCGCGTCGCCGAGGCCTCCACGCTGTTGAGCCCGGCCCTGGCCACCGCCAAGGGCGAGATCCACACCCAGCTGCTCGCGCGCCACGCGGCCGCCATCGACATCAACAACCGGGCAGGCATCAGGCGGCTCTTGATGCAGCTCACCGAGGACCACTTCAGAGACAAGCCGCCCGCCGCCCTGGTTACGCCGGCGGACAAGGAGAGGCTCGTCGAGATCCTGTTCGACGAGGCCATCGGACTGGGCCCGCTCGAGTCGCTGCTCCGCGACCCGGAGATCACCGAGATCATGGTGAACCGGCCGGAGCAGATCTTCGTCGAGCGTCGCGGCCGGATCGAGCTCACCGCTCTGGCGTTCGAGGACGAGGACAGCCTGCGCCGGGTCATCGACCGCATCGTCTCGACGATCGGGCGTCGCGTCGACGAGTCGGAACCGATGTGTGACGCGCGGCTCAAGGACGGATCGCGCGTCAACGTCGTCATCCCGCCGGTGGCGATCTACGGGCCGTGCCTCACCATCCGCAAGTTCGGGCGCGAGGTGCTGACGCCGGAGCAGATCGTCTCGGTCGGCGGCGCGACGCAGGCGATGATGGAGTACCTCGAAGCCGCGGTGAAGACGCGGCTGAACATCATCGTGTCGGGTGGCACCGGCTCGGGCAAGACGACCCTCCTCAACGTCCTGTCGGGATTCATCCCGGCCACAGAACGGATAGTCACGTGCGAGGACGCCGCCGAGCTGCGCCTGCGGCAGGTGCACGTGATCAGCCTGGAGTCCAAGCCGCAGAACGTCGAAGGCCGCGGGGCGATCTCGATCCGCGACCTGGTGCGCAACTCGTTGCGCATGCGACCGGACCGCATCATCGTCGGCGAATGTCGCGGCCCTGAAGCGCTCGACATGCTCCAGGCGATGAACACCGGCCACGACGGTTCGATGAGCACCCTCCACGCCAACAACCCGCGCGATGCGGTCAACCGTCTCGAGACACTGGTCCTGCTCGCCGGCACCGAGCTCCCGTCGCGCGCGATCCGCAGCCAGATCACTTCGGCGATCAACATCATCGTGCAGACGGAGAGGTTGCGAGGTGGTTCGCGAAAAGTCGTGAGCATCGCCGAGGTGCTGGGCATGGTCGACGGCGAGATCGCCCTGCAGGAGCTCTTCGTCTATCACCAGGTTGGGGTTACGCCTGATGGGCGCGCAGTCGGCTACCACAGCCCGACGGGCACTCGGTCCAGCTTTCTCCAGCACTTCAGCTCGTACGGCGTGAACCTGCCCGATTCGATGTTCGTCGCCGTCGACCAGCCTTCGGCGGAGCACCTGTACTGACATGGCCGAGCCTGGCGAAATGAGCGAGAAAGAAGTGAGAGCGGTGGACCCTGCCGCGCAGGCGGACGGCGCAGTGAAACCCGGCGTGCTCGACGCTGAGTTGCTCGCGGACTTCGGTCACCAGGTTCGCAACCAGCTGAACGCAGTCGTCGGAGCCGCCGGCCTGCTCTCCAGCACCGCAGTCTCGGCTGACGAGCGAGAGCTGGCGACGATCGTCGAGACCGGCGCGGAACAGATCGCGAGGCTGGTGGAGGAGGTGCTTGACGCCGCGATCATCCAGAGCGGCGAGTTCGAGCTTGCGCTCCACCCGTTTGACCTGCGGGCCAGCGTCGAGAGCTGCATCGCGATGGTGTCCGACGCGGCGGGAGCGAAAGGCCTGGACCTGTCGATCCAGGTCGAGCCCAACGTGCCGAGCGTGATCGTCGGCGATTCGAAGCGTCTCGAGCAGATCGTGCTCTCGCTGCTGCACGGAGGAATCGAACGGACCTACCGCGGCGGCGTCGGTGTCGAGCTCGGCTTTGAGGACAGGGGCGGGCTCGTCGCCCTCCGCTTCGCGATCCGCGACACGGGACGTGGCATCCCGGCCAGGATCCTGCGCGGCGGGTTGGATGGCGTGACAAACCCGCGCGACCGCCTTGAGCCCGGTGACCGCCTGGCCGTGCTGAGCCTGGCGACGACCAAGCAGCTCGTCGAGATGATGGATGGCGAGCTTCGCGTTGAGCAGGGTGGGGTGGAGGCCGGACCGGACGCCGGCACGTCGTTCGAGTTCATCATCCTGGCGGAGGTCCTTCCGGCTTCGGCCGGGACCGGCCTGCTCACCCTCGAAGGCATGCGGGTGCTCGTGGTCACGGGTGAACAGGCGGAGCGCCGCGTGCTGGCCCTCCAGTGCGAGCAGTGGGGAGCGACGGCCACCGCCGCCACGCCGGTGGAAGCGCTTGCGGTGGTGCAGGAGGGCCACCCGTTCGACATCGCGCTCGTCGAACACCGTCGCCCGCACATCGACGGAGTCGCGCTTTCCGGCTCGCTCCGCGCTTTGCGGCGCCTCGATCAGCTGCCGATCGTGCTCATCGTTGCGGCGACGCCAGGTCCTGAAGAAACCGCTGCCGCAGACACCGGCGTCATCCAGGCGACTCTGACCAAGCCGGTTGCCGCGCGCACGCTGCACGACGTGATGGTCCAGGTCGGCGCACACGCGGCCGCGCCATCGGCGCCGCAGGCTGAGGTCGTGCCCGGCACGTTGAGGGTGCTCATCGCGGACGACAACGCGCTGAACCAGAACCTCTTGAAGCGCCTTGTCGTGAAGCTTGGGCACAGCGTCGATGTCGTGTCGAACGGTCGCGAGGCGGTGGCCGCCGTTGCGCAGGTGCCATACGACGCGCTGCTGATGGACATCCTGATGCCCGAGATGGACGGCCTTGCCGCAGCGGAGGCGATCTGCCGCCGCTGGCCTCGTGGAAACCGCCCGCGGTTGATCGCGTTGACTGCGATGGCCGGACCCGGCGACCAGGAGCGATGCCTGAAAGCCGGCTTCGACGACTACATGAGCAAGCCGGTGCACCTGGACGAACTGGCCGAGGCGTTCAGAGCGGCCGCCGGCTACAGGACGACGCGCGACAACCCCGGCCTCTAGCAGTCGCGGAGTATCACGACTGGCGTGGCGGGGCGGCCGAGTTGACCTCGGCCGCAACTTTGTCCCCCAACACTCCCAGCGTGGTCAGGAGAGACTATTCAGTAAAGGCATCCTTAGGAAGGTGAGCAGCGCCTGGGGCGAAGCCGCACGCGCGATGAGCGGAAACGCAAGTTTCCGCTCATACCTCACTGGCGGAGGCGGCCGTCGATCCTTCCTTCTTTTGTCGCGAGCCTCGAGGCGCGCGCCTCGAGAAACACGACGATGATTACGATTGCGCCGCCCAGCACCATGAGGCCACCGAGCGCCTCGGCCTCGACACCGCTCGGCGTCGTGATGATCTGCACCATCGCCGCGCCGAAGACGAGGATGTAGCTGACTCCCAGAAGTCGCACGCGCGGCGCGACCTGCACGTCCTCTCCGCCGCGCCACGGCCGCTTGCCGACGATCAAGAGGTAGGCGCCCATGATCAGCGCGAGGCCCGCGAGGATCAGCGAGATCAACTGTACGAGACCTGTAGTCACCGGCGCCAGATATTAACCCCCGCAACCGCCGGTTCTTACAATCGAACACTCAATGCCTCGCTCCCAGCCGATCAGAGCCGTGCGCGGAATGCGCGACATCCTGCCGCGAGAACGGCCGACCTGGCGCGCGGCGGAGAAGACCGCGGCGGACGTGGCGCAGCGCTTCGGCTACGAGGAGATCGTGACCCCGCTGATCGAGCACGCGGAGCTCATCGAGCGGGTGGGCGAGGACACCGACGCGGTTGCCAAGGAGCTCTACCGCTTCGACGACCGAGGTGGCCGGAACCTCGCTCTGCGTCCGGAGGCCACCGCGGGTGTGGTGCGCGCATATTTCGAAGGCGCCCTCAACCAGGGACCTCAGCCGGCACGGCTCTTTCTCCTGGGACCGATGTTCAGGTACGACCGGCCCCAGAAGGGCCGCTACCGGCAGTTCTACCAGTTCAACGTCGAGGCCATCGGCGTCGGAAGCCCGGCGCTCGACGCGGAGGTCATCGAGCTGGCGCAGGGCTGGCTGCACGGCGTGGGTCTTGGCGAGCTGCGGCTTGAGCTGAACAGCATCGGTGACGGAAAGTGCCGGCCGGCTTACCTCGAGCTGCTGAAGGCCTACTACCGGCCGTTCAAATCCCAGCTGCACGGCGACTGCCAGCTGCGGCTCGAGACCAACCCCCTCCGGTTGCTCGACTGCAAGGTGGAGCAGTGCCAGCCCTTCAAGGCCGGCGCGCCGCGCATCACCGACCACCTGTGCGAGGAGTGCGCGGCGGCATGGGCGGCGGTGAGGCGCCTGCTCGATGCAGGCGGAATCGAGTACGAGCACAATCCTTACCTCGTGCGAGGGCTCGACTACTACACGCGCACGGTCTTCGAGTTCTACCCGGCCGGCTCATCGGGCCAGCAGGATGCGCTCGCGTCCGGCGGGAGGTACGACGGTCTGGCTGAGGAAGAGGGTTGGCCGTCGACGCCTGGCGTTGGTTTCGCGGGCGGGCTCGATCGCGTCACCGAGCTGATGTCGGCGAACCGGGAAGACCTGGTCGTCCCGCCGGCCACAGACGTCGCCGTGCTCGCAGACGGCGACCTGGACGTCCAGGCCGCCCAGGTCGCTCGAATCTGTCGCGCCGTGCGCTCGGTCGCGGTCGACTACGAGCGAAAAAGCCTGCGCGCAAAGATGAAGTCGGCCAACAAGCTCGGAGCGCGCTGGGTGGTGCTGCTGACCGAGGACGATGCGAAACGCAAGGTGGCCCAGCTGCGGGAGATGGCTAGCGGCGAACAGGTCGAGGTCGCCTGGACGGACCTGCCGGCACGTCTCGCGTGAGCGGTTTCAACGCGCCTCACTGCGGCTCGCTCCGGACCGCTGATGCGGGTCGCGAGGTCGAGCTCTACGGCTGGGTCGCCAGGAGACGCGACCAGGGCGGTTTGATCTTCATCGACCTTCGCGACCGTTGGGGCCCGGTGCAGGTGGTCTTCAACGCCACGAAGGCGCCGGAGGCGCACGCCACCGCGTCCGACCTGCGTTCTGAATATGTCGTGCGCGTAAAAGGCACCGTCGGCAGCAGGCCGGCGGGGTCGGAGAACCCGCGCATGAAGACCGGCGAGGTCGAGGTGACCGCCTCGGAGCTCGAGGTGATCAACACGTCCGAGACGACGCCGTTTCAGATCGAGGATCTCGAGGAGCCCGACGAGAAGACCCGGCTCGAGTATCGCTACCTGGACCTGCGCCGTCCGCGAATGACGCAGATGCTCGAGCTCCGCAACCGGGTCAACAAGATCATCCGCGACTTCATGGAGAGCAGGGAGTTCATCGAGGTCGAGACCCCGATCCTGACGCGAAGCTCTCCGTCCGGCGCACGAGACTTCCTCGTTCCTTCCCGGCTGCACCCCGGCAGCTTTTACGCGTTGCCCCAGGCGCCTCAAATGCTCAAGCAGCTGCTCATGGTGTCGGGTGTTCAGCGCTACTACCAGATCGCCCGCTGCTTCCGGGACGAGAACCTGCGCGCGGATCGCCAGCCCGAGTTCACGCAGCTCGACGTCGAGATGTCCTTTTGCGATGAGGAGGACGTGTTCGCCCTCATCGAGGGACTCTTCGCCGAGCTGTGGCGCGAGGTGCTCGGCGTCACGCTGACCGTTCCGTTCCCGCGGTTGGACATCAAGGAATCGCTGTTGAGATTCGGCTCAGACAAGCCCGACCTTCGCTACGAGCTCGAGATCGCAGACCTTGGTGCGGCGCTTGGCGGCACCCAGGCCCGCGTGTTTCGAGATACCCTCGACGCGGGGGGCGTCGTGCGCGGCCTGGCAGTGCCGGGCGGCCGTGACATGGCCCGTCGCGAGCTCGATGAGCTCGTCACGGTGGCGAGAGGGGCGGGCGGGAAAGGGCTTGCATGGCTGCCCGGCGGGCCGCTGGACAAGTTCCTGAGCGAGACCGAGATCGCGGACATCAAGCGGCTGACCGGAGCGGGACCGGAGGACATCGTGCTGGTCGCGGCGGATCGCCGGCGCAAAGCGGAGACTGTGATGGGCCTCATACGCCACGAGGTGGCGAGGCGAAGGAAGATGGTCCGCGAGGGCGAGTGGAAGTTTCTCTGGATCAATCCGACGTACCTCTTTGAGGAGGATGACCAGGGAAAGCTGACTTATGCGCATCATCCATTCACTCGTCCGTTCGAAGAGGACATGTCATTCGTCGAGGACCGGGCGTACGACGTCCGCGCGCATGCCTACGACATCGTGTGCAACGGCTACGAGCTGGGTGGCGGCAGCCTGCGCATCTACGACCCTGACTTGCAGGAGCGCGTGTTCCAGCTTCTCGGCATGCCGCTCGAAACGATTCAGGCGCGATTTGGCACCCTGCTCCAGGCATTCACCTATGGCGTGCCGCCCCACGGTGGAATCGCGCCCGGCATTGACAGGATCGTGATGATGCTTGGCGGCACCGACAACATCAGGGACGTGATCGCGTTTCCCAAGACCCAGTCCATGTCCGACCTGATGCTGGGCGCCCCGTCCGAAGTCGATCCGGGTCAACTCGAAGAGCTGAGCATCCACGTGGTTCAGCCTAAAAAACCGGCTGCTCAGTAATTGGCTCATGCAATAGCGCTGGGAGTGCCCCTCCCCGCCCGCGGGGAGGGTGGCGCGCAGGCGCCGGGTGGGGGTGGTGCGCTCGTAATATGAGGTGGCTCCCAAACGGCTGCGGCAGTGTGCGGCTTGCCCAACAGACGATCGTTAGGGACCCCGGAGTCCAGACCGCCGACCAAATGCCCGCTAGAGGACCCCACGAAATCTTCGATTTCGCGGGGACCCCCCTGAGACGGGACTTGGAGAGCCGAGGCAGGGGACCCACCTGAGCTCGCTCAGGACAACCCACCCCCGTGACCCGGAGGGAGCACCCTGGCCCTGGTGAGGCTGATCCCGCCCGGCCTGATCGTCGCGATCCTGGCCGTGCTGATCACCTCCCAGCTCTTCTTCGCCTTCCTTCCGTACCGCCGCCGGGCCTATCTCCCGATCCTGGTCATGACCGCGACCGGGTTCGCCCTCGGCCAGCTCTGGGACTTCTTCGGCCTGCCTTCGCTTCGGATGGGACAGGCGAACCTGCTGCCGGCCGTCCTCTTCGCCCTGCTGCTGCAGCCGCTGGCCCGTTTCGTGCCGCGCCCCAGCCGGCGGCCGAAGGAACCAAAATCGAGCAACTCCAACGCTCCCACTTAAGATTGCGTTTGTGTTTGCAACGCAGGCGCTGAGGGTATTCACTCGATGAGCACCCAGAGCTTCATGTGGCTCGCCTTCGGGGTCGCGGCCCTGCTGGTCGCTTCGGCCCTGGCCGCGGTCCTGATCCGGTTGCGCGGGACCCTCGGAGCCGTGGAGGAGCTTTTGGACGCGACCAACGAAGAGATGAAGGAGACACTGCCGGAAGTGCGACAGACGATCGGCAACGTCAACGACATCACCGCAGGGGTCAACATCGGACTTCGTACGACTGGTGGCGGGTTGGCGGCGTTCGGCCGCGGCATCAAGGCTGCGGCTCACGGCGCGACGGTGGCGGGAAACAGCCTGTTTCGTTCGGTATCAGGAGGAAGACATGACTGACGAGAAGAACGGTGGCGGCGGCGGGTTCGGCTGGTTCATCCTCGGCGGCCTGGTCGGCCTCGCCGCCGGGGCGTATATCGCCTCGGGCCCGGGACGGACGCAGGTCGACAGCTTGAGGAGCAAGACGATCGAGCTCAGCGGCAGCGAGCCGGTGCAGCGCGCGAAAGCGGCGGCTCAGCGGGCGAAGGAAATCGTGAACGACCCCGATCACCCGGTCGGCAAGGCAATCCAGGACGGCGTCGCGGCCGCGAAGCGCAAGCGCGAGGAGCTGGAGTCCAAGGCGATCGGGAAGATTCAGCACGCGACCGGCGACGACAAGGAATAAAGGAAGAGGCGAGAGTTAGTTGGCAAAGCGCAACCTGGCGGAGCTCAAGATCCCGGCGTCGGCGGGGTTCATCCCTGTCGCCAAGCGGGTGGCGACTACGCTCGGCGGCCAGCTTGGCCTGAGCCTGGTCGACCTCGACGAGCTGAACATCGCGCTGACCCAGGCTTGCGACAGCGCAATCTCGGCGGCCGACGACCTCGACGCTCCGGCCGACCTCAAGCTGACCTACTTCGCCACCGACCGGGCGCTGGTCGTGGACGTGGACCTGATGCCCACCGGGAGCGCCCTTCCGTCGCGCAGGCACGAGCCGGAGGCCGACCCCGAGCTCCAGAGGCTGGCGTACGAGATGATCCGCTGCTTCGTCGACGATTTCCGGCCCCTGGTCGAGCCGCGCACCGGGCACGTCAGCTTTCGCATGGTCAAGTACCTGGCAGGCTAAGAGGCGCGGGGAAGGACTTCGTCCTTCCCCCGCGGGACCCCCTCCTCTCCATGCGACGATTGGGCGGTGTTTGGAATTGGGCGCGGGGTGACGGCCGGATTCAATCCGGCCTGATGGCCACGCGTTATCCATCTAAGTAGGCGTGTCTTCAGGTCAGCGGATTCCCCGCGAGGAGCTGCGGGCCCTCCATCGTCGATACAAGGAGACGACGGATCCCGAGGAGCGCGCGCGCATTCGCGAGCAGCTCGTCAACGCCTACCACGACTTCGTCTACTTCCTGGCGCGAAAGTTTCAGAACCGCGGGGAGCCGCTGGACGACATCGTGCAGGTCGGCTATCTCGGCCTGATCAAGGCGATCGAGCGGTTCGATCCGGACCTTGGTTACGAGTTCACGACTTTCGCCACGCTGACGGTCGCGGGAGAGATCAAGCGACACTTCAGGGACAAAGGGACCGCGATTCGCTTCCCGCGGCGCCTGCAGGAGCTCCATCAGTCCGCCCTGCGCGTCAACGAGCAGATGAAGAACGAGCTCGGTCGCGAGCCGACGGTCTCGGAGCTCGCCGAGCGGCTTGGCGTCACGCCCGACGATGTGACGGAAGCGATGGAAATCGGACCGGCCTACATGCCGCTGTCGCTCGACCAGCCCATCGCTTCGAGCGACGGACAGGACAGCCGGTCGGTCGCCGACCAGATCGGCGACGCGGACCCGGAGCTGGACCGCGTGGAGATGCGCGACGTGCTCGACAGGGCCATGGAGCACCTGACTCCTCGCGAGCGCGCGATCATGGCCATGAGGTTCTACGAGCAGATGTCGCAGTCGGAGATCGCACGCCGCCTCGGCATCAGCCAGATGCATGTGTCGCGGCTGCAGCGAGCGGCCCTCGAGCAGCTGCGGAAGTACGTGCCGCCGGAAGCCGGTCCCTGATCGATGGCGCTGCTCGAGTCTCGCGCTCCCGTGGATCCGCTCGTGCTTTTCCGGCGGTGGTACAGGCAGGCTAAGTCCGCCGGAGCACTGGAGCCTGAGGCCATCGCGCTGGCCACGGCGGGCCCCGCGGGCCCGTCGGCGCGCATGGTGCTGTTCAAAGGCATCGAGGATGGTGCGTTCACCTTCTACTCGAACTACGGAAGCCGCAAAGGCCGCGATCTTGCATCCGACCGGCGCGCGGCCATCGTCTTCTACTGGTTCGCGACGCGTCACCAGGTACGCGTTTCGGGCACCGTGCGCCGGCTGAGCCGGGAGGCCTCCCGCGTCTACTTCAACAGCCGGCCGAGAGGCGCGCAGCTTTCGGCGCTGGCGTCGCGGCAGAGCACTCTCGTGCCCTCGCGAGAGGCGCTCGTGCGCGCGGTGGCCGAGCTCGCGAAGCGCTACCCGGAGGCCGTGCCCCGGCCGCCCGACTGGGGTGGCTACGCGCTGCGTCCACGCTGGATCGAGTTCTGGGAGAGCCGCGAAGACCGCCTGCACGATCGCCTGCGCTACGTCCGGCAGGCTGGCGGCGCTTGGCGCGTGGAGCGCCTGGCACCGTAAGCTAATCGAGCCCCGTGACCGGGAACGAGATCCGCAAGCGTTTTCTAGAGCATTTCGCGAGTCGGGAGCATCTGGTCCTGCCGAGTGCGTCGCTGGTGCCGCACGCGGACCCGAGCACGCTCTTCATCTCGGCCGGAATGCAACCCCTCAAGCCTTACTACCTGGGCTCGAGCCGACCGCCCGCGCCCCGGATCGCGACCTGCCAGAAGTGTCTCCGCACCGGCGACATCGACGAGGTGGGGAAGACCGACCGCCACCACACCTTCTTCGAGATGCTCGGCAACTTCGCCCCAACCGGCGACTACTTCAAGGAGACGGCCATCCCGCTGGCATGGGACCTGGTGACGGAGGTGTTCAACATGCCGCCGGACCGGCTGCGGGCGACGATCCACCCGACCGACGACGACGCATACGAGATCTGGATGCGGCAGCCGGGAATGACCGTCGACCACCTCACGCGCCTGGAGGACAACTGGTGGGGCCTCGGTGCCGGACCATGTGGCCCTGACTCGGAGATCTGGTGGGATCGCGGTCGTGAGTTTGGGTGCGGGCAGGAAGACTGCGTGCCCGATCACTGCGACCGCTTCACCGAGTTCTGGAACCTGGTGTTCCCGCAGTACGACCAGCGCGGACCGCTGGCCGGGACCTCAGGCGACGCGGTCCTACGCGGGTTGAGTGACGGCAGCCTCGTCCCGCTGGCTCGTCCGGCGATCGACACGGGGATGGGCCTGGAGCGGATCACCTACATCCTGCAGGGCAAGAGCAACGTCTTCGAGACCGACCTCTTCCAACCGATCATCGATCGGATTCGCGAGCTGTCTGAAAAGACGTCGACGCTTTCCGAGCGGATCGTCGCCGATCACGTCCGCGCGGCGTGTTTTGTGATGGTCGACGGCGTCGCGCCAAATAACGAGGGCCGGGGCTACGTATTGCGCCGGCTGATTCGCCGAGCGACCCTCCACGCAGATCGGTTGGCCATGCACTCTCAAGTTGGTGGGCTTGTCGACGAAGTGGTCAACGCGATGGGAGAGCACTATCCCGAGCTGGCGCAGCAAGAGGGCATGATCCGGGCCGGAATCAACCAGGAGGCGGCCAAGTTTCAACGCACCCTGCGCGAGGGCATGGAGCATTTCGAGCGGATCGCAGCTCAACATCCGAGCGTGATCTCAGGCCCAGACGCTTTCAAGCTGCATGACACCTACGGCTTTCCGATCGACCTCACGCGAGAGCTCTCTTTGGAACGAGGAATTGCTGTCGATGAGGAGGGCTTCAAGCAAGAGATGGCTGCCCAACGTGCCAAGTCCAGCTCTGCATTCAAGTCGAGGCTGACACTGCCTCGTGACTTGCGACCGTCTGAGTTCACGGGTCATACGGAGACTCGAACGGCAACGCTGATCCAGCGGCTTCGCCACGTTTATTCCGACGCGAAACTTGATTCGGATGTTCAGGACGTTCAAGAGGGCGACAGCGTCGTTGTGTTTCTTGCGCGAACTCCGTTCTATGCCGAATCGGGTGGGCAAGTAGGCGACACGGGAAGGATAGTGGGCCCGAACGGCGTCATTCGGGTCGACGACACGCAGAAGGCGGGCAACGAGGCAATCGCACACTACGGCGTAGTTGAAAGCGGACAGATAAACGAACGAGATCAGGTCGTGGCCGAAGTTGACTCCAATCGGCGCGCGCAGATCGCGCGGCATCACTCGGTGACGCACCTGCTTCACAAAGCACTGCGCGAAACGCTGGGCGATAACGTCGTGCAGATGGGTTCGTGGGTGGGCCCCGACCACACGACGTTCGACATCCCGTTCAACCGCGCGATCACTAAAGACGAGCTGGCGCGCATCAATCGCCGAGTCATGGAGAAGGTGCGCGCCGCGCTGCCGTTCAATGAGACCAACAAGCCGTACAAAGAAGCCGTCGCGCAGGGCGCCATGCACCTGTTCGAAGAGAAGTACGGCGACGTCGTACGCGTGGTGTGCTTCGGCGACTGGACCTGCGAGCTGTGCGGGGGAACGCACGTGACGAACACCGCGGACATCGGGACCGCCGTCATCGTCTCCGAGTCCAGCATCGGCTCAGGGTTGCGCCGCATCGATGTCGTGGCCGGCGAGGCGGCGGACGAGCTCGTGTGGCGCGACCGTGAGCTGCTCGCGGACCTGGCGCGATCGTTCAACGCCGGCCCCGACCAGCTGGCCGATCGCGTGCAAGCGATGCGGGCGCAGCTGAAGGAATCGGAGAAGGAGATCCAGCGGCTGCGCGACCAGGTGCGGACCGCCCGAGTGGGTGGCGGCGATGGCCTCGCCGTCAAGCACGGCAAGGTGCCATTCGTGACCGAGAGCGTCGATGCCACTAACCTTGAGGAGCTGAAAGCCTATGCAGACCGCTACCTCGAGGTCGTGAAGTCCGGCATCGTAACCGTTGTCGGCGGCGGCATGTTTGTCATCAAGGTGTCCAACGACCTCGCCTCCCAATACGATGCCAACCGCCTGAAAGCCTTCTTCGGCACGGGCGGCGGGCGCCCGCACCTGGTCAGCGGGAAGCTGACGGTGCCCCCCGATGAAGCCTTCAAACGCCTCGAAGAGGCATTAGGAGGCGTGCCCGACTCCAAGTGACCAAGTTCAAATTCCTGCGCAAGCGCAGCGACTACTACAGGCACTTCACCGTGCTGGACATCGGCACCGACATGATCAAGGTGCTGGTGGTGCGCCGCGAGGGCCCGGACGGCGAGGTGCTTGGCGTTGGCCGCGAGCCCCAGGCGCCTGCCGCGATGTCAGGCGGTGCGATCGCAGACCTCGAATCCGTGATCCAGTCCTGCAACCGCGCGCTGGAAGCAGCCGAGGACATGGCCAAGACCGTTCCCGGGCAGGTCGTGGTCGGCATCGCGGGTGAGCTCATCAAAGGGTTTTCCTCGACGATCGCCTACCCTCGCGAGAACTCGCAGTCACGCGTCAAGTCCAGTGAGATCTCGACGATGCTTCAGATGGTCCAGCGTCGCGCGCTGCGCGAGGCGCAGCACCTGCTGGAGATGGAGCGAAGCTACGGGCAGCTCGAGGCGCGCCTGGTGCACTCCGCCATCACCAACGTTCGCGTTGACGGCTACCCGGTCACGAACCCCGTCGGATTCACCGGCAAGAACCTCGAGGTCACCGTCTTCAACACGTTCGCCCCGATGACGCACATCGACGCGATCGAGACGGTGGTGAAAGAGCTCGACCTCGAGCTGGCCGCGGCGGTCGCCCAGCCGTACGCGCTGGCGCGGGCGTGCGCCAGCGAGGAGACGTGGGCGGAGGGCGGCATCTTCGTCGACATCGGAGGCGGCACGACTGACATCGCCCTGATCCGCGACGGCGGAGTCGAAGGGACGCGCATGTTCAACCTGGGCGGGCGGGCCTTCACGCGGCGCCTTGCCCTCGCTTTCGGGCTCAGCTACGAGGAGGCTGAGGCGCGCAAGCTCCGGCACTCGGAAGGCCTGCTCTCGGCGGACCAGCACCGCCAGGTGTCCGAGCTCCTGAGCGCGGACGCGGAGGTCCTGCTCCAGGGCCTCGCCCTCAGCGTCCGCGAGCTCTCCCGCGGCGAGCGGCTCCCCACGAGCATCTACCTGTGCGGCGGTGGAAGCCTGCTGCCCGAGCTCACGCTCGAGATGGTCAAGAACAACTGGGCGGCCGGCCTTCCGTTTCCCCGCGAGCCGAGGATCCGGCACCTGGTGCCGCCCGACGTGCGCAACCTGACCGACTCCACTGGCCAGCTTTCGAGCCCCCAGGACATCGCGCCGATGGGTCTCGCCAACCACGCGCTTCGAACTGAAGCGGAGGAGCGGGACACCGTCAACACCGTCATGCGCCGGGTCCTAGGCGGTATAAAGGTCTGACCAGAATCCCAGGAGACTTGTAAACGCCATGGCAACGAACCCGATCTACGTCGAGAGTGAGGAGGAGATTCCGGAGCTCGTCGAGCGCCTTCGCCGCTTCCGCGGCGAGGACACGATGCTCGTCCTGCCAATGCGCTCGCGCATCGGGCAGAGCCGTTTCAACTTCCAGCTCCTGCGCAACTACGCGGCCCGGCTGGGCAAGCGAGTGACCGTCGTTTGCGACGACCCGGCCGTGCAGAAGATGGCGGCGGAGAGCGGGTTCCCCGTGTTCGGCGCCGTTGGGCCGCTGGGCGAGGGGATACCTTCCGAGCCGGAAGCGCCGCCGCCCGTCAAGCGGTGGTGGCAGCGCAACGCGAGCGCGCCGACGACACACGTCGGCATCGCCCAACCCAAGAAGCTGCTCACCAAGACCGCGACCGAGCTCAAGCCTGGCCGGTTCCTCCTGTACGTGACGGCGATCACGCTCATCCTCGTCGGTCTGTTTGGGGCGGCGATCTTCGTGCCGTCCGCGTCGGTGACGCTCGTCGCGCAGGCCGCCCCGTTCACCGAGAAGGATGTCGAGCTCCAGGCGCAGCCGGGCAAGGGCGCGATCCGCGTCCGCGTGGTCAAGATCACCCAGTCCAACTCCCAGGGCTTCAAGACGACGGGCTCCATCAATGTTCCATTGGCGTCGGCGATCGGCCAGGTCAACTACACGAACAGTTGCCTGCAAGGCAAAAACAACGGCCCCGGCTACTACTTGAACGAGGGTCAGCGCCTCACCAACTCAAACGGACTTGTCTTCGCACAGACCTCGCCAGGCACCCTCGTCAGATGGGGTCAGCAGGTGACCGGTGTGAACATCCAGGCAGTCCAGCCGGGGTCGTCCGGCAACGTCGGAAGCGAAACCATCAAAGGCCCGCAGGCCATAGACGCCAACAGGCTCGAATGTCTGACAGTCGACAACCCTCTAGCAACAGGCGGCGGGACCGATCCGTCATCGACCCCGCAGATGACCGAGGCGGACTTCGACGCCGGCCGCGCGCAGCTCGAGCAGACGCTCCACCAGTCGCTGGCGCAGGTCCTGGTCGCGTCGGGACAGCCGGGCGAGAAGCTGAGCGACACGCTCATCTACGGCCCGCCGCAGTACACGACCGACCACCAGCCGAACGACAAGGTCCCGACCTTCAGCGGCACCA
>JBDTKH010000070.1:0-4204 GCA_039935415.1 Candidatus Dormiibacterota bacterium | reverse complement strand
CCGAACGCGCGCAGGAGGCGACAACGGCATTCGGCGAGCATAGCCGCCGCAGATCCGCCGAGGGGCCGCGCTGGTCTCCTTAGGCCTTCTTGTCCTCGAGGCCCAGCCCGAACATCGCTTCGAGGTCGTGGGCGGAGAACTGCTGGAACGCGACCATCGTCTCGGTGTGCTGGATGCCCTCGAGCCTCGTGAGGTGCTGCGTCACGACTTTTGCCAGGTCGTCATGCTCGCGAACCCTCGCGATCGCGATGAAGTCCCACTCACCGGTCACCGTGTAAACCTCGGCGACGCCTTCGACGGCGGCAAGATCCGAGCCGAGGTGGGCAAGCCCTTCGCGATTGGACTTGACAAGGATGAAAGCGGTCAGCACTTGAGCCGAGTCTATGCCTTCGCGGGAACGGGGACGATCGCCCCCATTGCGTCTCCGAATACCCAGACGTCCATTTCGGCGTACTCGATGCCGTTCGCGCCGAGGATGGTGCACACGTGCGTGCGGTGGTCGTTGCCGTGGTGCAGCGCCTGGAGGAGGATCACGCCCTTGTCGAGCCTGAATGCTCCTTGCTTCCACTTCGACACGACCTTATCCTCCCACTTGATCCGCTTCGCCACGTTGGTCAGCTGATCGCCGCTCAGTGCGGCTTCCTTGCGCAAAATGGCGACGCCTGGAAACTTGTGGCGCCGGCTCAACCGGCCTTTTTGGCCTCCTAACCGCCAGAGGTACATGCGCTCGGCTCGGACCAGGTGAACTAAGGTGGCCGCGATCGTTCCGTAGGTTCCCGGTGTGGTGAGCTGAAGCTGCTCGTCTGACAGACTCGCGCACGAATCCAGCAGAAGCACGTTCGCCCACCTGTTGTACCGAAAAGCCTCGACCAGGATCGGGCCCATAACGTCCGAATTGTAGGTTGCGCTAAGCTGTCAAGGCATGGCCCTTGACACCCTCCAGGCTCGCGGCCGCCATCTTGCGCTTTTCGAGCGTTACGGCGCACTCCTCACCGAACATCAGCGCGAGATCGTAGACCTCTATCTCGCCAGGGACTGGTCGCTCGCAGAAATCGCCACGCATCAGGGCACTTCACGCGCCGCGGTGCATGACATCATCCGCCGCTCGGCCCAGGCCCTCGAGGAGTACGAGCGCCGGCTTGGCCTGTTGGCGGAGGCAGCACGCAGGCGCCGCGCCCTGGGGGCCCTGGAGCGCGAGGTGAGCGGTTTGCAGCGGCGCATCGAGCGATTGGAAGGGGCGATCTAGTGTTCGAGGCCCTCGGTGAGCGTCTCGCCGCCGCGCTGAAGAAGATCTCGGGCCGGGGAGTGCTGCGGCCCTCCGATGTCGACGTCGGGCTGCGTGAGGTGCGGCTCGCCCTGCTCGAGGCCGACGTCAACTTCAAGGTGGTCAAGGAGTTCGTCGAGCGCGTGCGCGCCCGCCTTGAGGGTGTCGAGGTGGCACCGGGCCTGACCGCGCCGCAACAGGTGGTGAAGGCTGTCAACACGGAGCTCGTCGAGCTGCTGGGCGGCAACTCGGAAGGCCTGCGCTACGCGGCCGCGCCGCCCACGGTCCTCATGCTGGTCGGCCTCCAGGGCTCGGGCAAGACCACGACCGCGGTGAAGCTTGCCGTGATGGCCCGGCGCGACGGTCACAAGCCGCTCGTGGCGGCGCTCGACCTGAGGCGTCCAGCTGCCGTCGAGCAGCTCAAGACGCTCGCCGAGCGCGAGGGCATCGCGTTTCA
Source organism: Candidatus Dormiibacterota bacterium (assembly GCA_039935415.1). Classification (GTDB taxonomy): domain Bacteria; phylum Chloroflexota; class Dormibacteria; order Dormibacterales; family Dormibacteraceae; genus Palsa-870. The sequence goes on along the minus strand of JBDTKH010000070.1, from coordinate 2,483 downwards.
TTCGGGCGCCGGCGCGATCGAGTCGATCGCCCAGGCGGCGATCCGCGAAGCGAACCGGCTCGTGTGCGACGTGGTCATCCTCGACACGGCCGGCAGGTTGCACGTGGACGACGACCTGATGCAGGAGCTCACGCGCCTGAAGGCCGCCGTCCCCGTGACCGAGACGCTCCTGGTCGCCGACTCGATGACGGGACAGGAGGCGGTCAAGGTGGGCGAGGCTTTCGGGGCCGCGGTCGGCCTCGACGGGGTCATCCTGACCAAGCTGGACGGCGACGCGCGCGGTGGGGCGGCGCTCTCGCTGCGGGTGGCCACCGGTCAGCGGATCCGTTTTGCGGGCACGGGGGAGAAACCGCAGGACCTCGAGGTGTTCCACGCCGAGCGGATGGCGTCGCGAATCCTCGGCATGGGCGACGTGCTGACCCTTGTCGAGCGCGCCGAGCGAACGCTCGACAAGGAGAATGCCGGCGAGGTCGAAAAGCACCTGCGCGCGGGGCAGATCAACTTCGACGACTTCCTGACCCAGATCCGCCAGGTGCGAAGCATGGGCTCGCTCGAAGGGGTCCTGGACATGATCCCTGGAGGTGCGAAGCTCAAAGGCCAGGTCGCCGGTGCCGATACAGAGAACGAGGTGAAGCGCATGGAGGCGATCATCCAGTCGATGACGGCCAGGGAGCGCGCACATCCTGAGGTGATCGACGGGGCGCGCCGGCGACGAATCGCGCGCGGCAGCGGGGTCCAGCCCGCGGACGTGAATCGAGTTCTCAAGGCGCGAGAGGCGATGCAGAAGCTCGCCAGGCAGTTCGGTGCGGTCAACCGCAAAGGCAAAGCCGCGGGCCTTCCACGGCTGTTCGGAAAAGGAGGCGCAGGTTGGTAAAGATCAGGCTGAGGCGCATGGGGGCGAAAAAGCACCCGTTCTACCGCCTCGTGGTGGCGGACGCGCGCTCGCCGCGCGACGGCCGTTTCATAGCGCACCTCGGGTACTACGATCCGATGACGGACCCGGTGCAGGTCAAGATCGACGTCGAGAAGGTCAAGCTCTGGCTCTCGCAGGGCGCTCAGCCCAGCGAGGCCGCGCGCAGCCTGTTGAAGCGGGAGGGGATTCTTGAGCGAAGCACAGAGAAGTCGACCGGAACGAAGTGATTCTCGTCGCGGAGGCGGCTTCAGCCGATCAGGCGGCGGTGGATTCAGGCGCGACCGTCCGACCGGGCCCGCGGGTCCCGGTGTGGACTACAAGGCGCTGGTCGAGTTCGTGGCCAAATCGCTGGCCGAGAAGCCAGACGAGGTCCTGGTCGAGTCTTTCGAGCGGGGCGGCGGAACCGTCGCGATCAAGGTCAAGCTGGCCGACGCCGACGTCGGTCGTTTCATCGGCAAAGCCGGCCGCAACATCGAGGCCATTCGCACGCTCGTAAGGGTCGCGTCGCTGCGCGACCGCAAGCGGGTTTTCGTCGACCTGGCCAACCCATCGCTCTCCAGTCCCGGTCCGCGGGGGAAGGCGCAGCCTGGGAGCGAAAACTCGGAATGATTCGCGTCGGGCAGGTGACCGGAGCCTATGGAACCGACGGAGCTGTCAAGGTGATGCCCTTGACAGATTTCGAGGAGCGCTACGCAGCGGGCGCCACGGTGACGCTCGAAGGCGACCAGCGCGAGGTCGAGTGGAGCCGCCCTGGACAGCCGGGCCTGGTCGTGAAGCTCCGCGGCATCGACAACCGGACCATCGCCGAGCTCTTTCGGGGTCGGTACCTGGAGATCCCCGAGGACGCCGTGAGACCGCTCGCCGAAGGGCGCTTCTACCACCACCAGGTGGTGGGCCTCGTGGTTCAAACGGCCTCGGGAAAGCAACTGGGCAAGATCGCCGAGGTCCTCGAGCGCCCGGCCAACGACGTATGGGTCAGCCGCGAGGGCGTGGTCGAGCACCTGATCCCCGCCACCAAGGACGCTGTCGTGGAAGTCGACGTGGCCGCAGGCCGTGTTGTCGTCGCGGACTGGCTGGTTCAGGTCGAGGACGCGTAGGCAACATGAGATTCGACGTCGTCACGATCTTCCCGGCCATGTTCGGACCCGTGTTCGAGCAGGGGGTCGTCGGCCGGGCCCTGGAGCGCGGGCTCATCGAGATGCACGCGCACGATTTGAGGGCCCATACCCACGACCGTCACAGGCAGGTCGATGACCTGCCGTTCGGCGGCGGCCCGGGCATGGTCTTGAAGCCGGAGCCCGCAATCGAGGCCGTCGAGTCGATCCGCCCGCACAACACAGGTCCCGTCGTGCTCATGGAGCCGTGGGGCGAGCGCCTCGACCAGCGGCTCGCCGAAGAGCTGGCGAAGGAGCCTGGGCTGATCGTCGTGTGCGGCCGGTACGAGGGGATCGACGACCGCGTCCGCACGGCGCTGGGCGCCCGCGAGATCTCGATCGGCGACTACGTGCTGAGCGGCGGCGAGATCCCCGCGATGGTCCTGATCGACACCGTGGCGCGCCTGCTCCCAGGC
>JBDTKH010000069.1:0-28846 GCA_039935415.1 Candidatus Dormiibacterota bacterium | reverse complement strand
GCGGAGACCCGTGAACGAGGCGTGTTCCTCAGGCTCGACCGGCGACTGCGGGTGAAATCGGAACAGCTCGTCGCGGCCGTGCCTGAATCGGTTGAGCGCGTCGGGTCCGCTGATGCGATAGAGGTCTCCGACTTGGCGCCGCCAGTCGACGAGGTCCAAAAGTGCCTGCGCGTCGGCGGCTGTCAATCGGCGCGCTCAGCCGAGGTCAGCTTGTAGCCGGCCTGTGGCGGGAGGTTGCTGAGCGCCTGGTGAACGTCGTCGTCGGTCGCATCGGTCACCGAGAGTAGGTACCGGCGGGAGCGGGAGTCAGGCACCTCGGCGGGGCGAGGCGTGGAAGGGGCAGCCGCGGTCGTGGCCGGCGGCGCTGCCGCGCGCTCGGCCCCCTCACCGGCGCTTCGCGCGGGAGCTCCCCGCATGGCGGGGAGCCCAGGCCTCGCGGTCGCGTCGGCCCGCAGCACCCTCCAGTGGTACATGCCGACAACGACCGCGACCACGATGACGGCCAGGTAGTGGCCGAAGTCGAGGTTGGTCGGATCGTTCAGCCTGGGGTGAGCGCTGAACAGCTGGTTCAGCAGCGCGTACACCACCCCGACTCCGGCCCCGAGGGCTACGAGCACGCTACCGAGGAGCGCTGCCCAGACGTACAGGCGCCGGCTCAACGACTGACGGTCCGCGGCCCACGGAGAAGGCCGCCAGTAAGCGACCCAGACGGCCGACCCGACCACCAGCAAGGTCACCCACTTGCTGACAGCGTCCTTCCAGTCGGAGGCTGCCACGCCGATGAGCGGGGCCTCCAGCTGCTCCGCGAGCGTCCACAGGAGGCCACCGGCTCCAACCGCCAAGGCGGCCAGCGAGACAAGGCACGCGAGGTTCGTGTACAGGCGGCGGATGCCGGCCTGGCGGTCTGCCTCCTGGGTGCCGGCGTCTCGCGCCAGCCGGCGGCTCAGCAGGAACCACGCGACGCCGTACACGATGAGCCAGGAACCAGGCACCGCGAGCCCGGCGAGGATGTCGTTGTTCACGCCGCCGGGGTTGTTGACCACGAGGGCTCGGGCCAGAAGGTAGTAGAGGATCTGGCTCGCTCCGAAGAGTGCGGTGGCGATGGAGACCGCGACCGCGATGAATCCCTCGAGAGCGCGAAGGGTCGAGTGCCTGTCGTCGGTGATGTGATGCAGGGCAACCGTGCGGACATGGAAACCCCAGAGGGCTGCGCCCGCGATTGCCTCGCCGAGGGCATCGCCCATGTACTGGTAGTCGCCGGCTGGGTTGTTCAGGAGGTGAAGGATGCCCACCGCGATCGCGGTGCTCGCGCCGCTCAACATGGTCAGCACGCCGACCAGCAGCGCGGGGTACATGTACCAGCGCCGAAGGGTTGCGGACGCGCCTTCCTCGCCCACGGCCGCGCGGTCGCTCGCCGCGATCCGGAAGTGGAGCGCCCAGAAGCCCAAGAGGACGAGCGTGACCCAGGCGGTCTGCGTGGTCGTGAGCCAGTGTGGGACGGCGGGGCAATTGGGATCGAGGACCTTCTGGATGAAAGGGCCGTGCGGGATCGCGCACGTGTCCAGCAGAGGCCGGAGCAGGTCGCCAAGTGTCCAGGCCAGGGCGATAATCGAGCCGACGGCGAGCGCCAGGCAGGCGAGGTACAGGTACAGGCGCCGGAGTGCAGAGGCCCGCTCCAGCCGATCGCGCATCGCGTAACGGCGCGCGAACCAGAAGTGCACGGCCCACACCGGCGCCGCCACAAGGGTCATCGCGGTGAAGCCGGCGAGCGTGGTGCGGCTGTCCTGGGCGGTCGGGTCGTTGAACACGAACAGCAGGACCGTCGTGCCCAGTAGAGAGATGCCCGCGACCAGCAGCCCAAGCGCCGCGATGCTCACCAGGTAGAGGTAGAGCCGGCGCAAAATCATGGCCGAAACCGTACTACTATGCGTGGGTGATCTCTCAAGAACTGCTCGAAATCCTCGCGTGCCCGAAATGCCACACCAAGGTGGAGCTCATCGAGCCTGACCACTTGCGCTGCCCGAAGTGCAAAGTCCTGTATCCGATCGTCCACGGGATTCCCGTGATGCTCATTGAGGAAGCGAAAGCCGAGGGGTAAGCAAACCCCGGCACCCCCACCTGGCTGGCCTGCGGGCCAGCCTGTCCTCCCCACATGGTGGGGAGGTGAATTAGGTCATGCGGCGCACGCGTATTGGCTTGTGTCTTTTGGTGTCGGATGCGAGCGTGCCTCGCTGATGTCGGTGGCGATCTCGTCGTCGGTCAGGGCGTAGGCCTGCGTCGGGTCGCCTGCTGATGTCGCGAAAACCATTCCCAACACGTGGCCCTGCAGGTCGACGAGTGGTCCACCTGAGTTTCCCGGCCGGACGCGTGCCTGCATCACGTAGATCTCGCGCGTGAACGTGCTCGGATCGTTGTAGATGTCGCGGCTCTCGACCAGGACCTTGCCGTCGACGACGGCGGGCGCGACGGTTTCACTCGCGCCGCCCGGGTACCCGATCACCGCGCCTTCGGTGCCTCGACTCGCGCTGCCGAACACGAGGCCCGTCGATCGAAAGTCCGGCGCGTAGAGGACCGCGACGTCTATCCGAGGGTCGAACAGGACCACCGTCGCGTTGAGCTGGGTGCCCCTCGGGGTCTGGATCACGTGCGACGCCGTCCCGGATACGACGTGGGCGTTGGTGACGACGTATCCGTTCCCGACCGGGAAGCCGCTGCCTGTGACGAGCCCGCCGCAGCCGACGCTCACGATCTTGACGACCGAGCTCGCCGCCCGAGCGACCTCAGGGGTGCTGACCGACGCCGGGATCGGCAGCGCGGCAGGCAGCCCTGGCGGCTCGAGCCCGGCGAAAGCGGATGGAAAGTTGACTCCAGAGAGGATGTTCTCAACGCTCGCCAGGAACTCCGGCGGCCTGGGGGCGAGGGAGTCCAGCGTGTGCATGACGGCCGAGCGCTGGATCTGCTGCGCCACATCCGGGCTTGGTCCGCGCGAAAAGCTGAGGCCGAGAAACCAGCAGATCGCCAGCACCGCACCCGCCGACAGCGCGGCCCCGCCGATCGAGTCGGTGGTGGTATGGATGCCCTCTTTGAGGATCCGGCGGCGGATCGGCTCGCCGGCAGCAAAGCCGATGCTCGAGCCGAGACTGCCGCCGATGACCAGGACCAGCACGGCGCCGAGCGCTCGGGCCGTGGAGTTGTGGATCTGGAGGTAGTTCAGCACGGGCGAGGCTGCCGCCGCGCCGAGCACCACGCCGGCGAGCAGGCCGAGGTACTGTGCTCCCGAGAGCCAGAAGCCCCGCCGGTAGCCGTTCGCGAACCCAATGAGGGTCGCGGCGAGGATCACAAGATCAATGAGATCAACCACTCTTTACGGTATTAACACGTCAGCCATGTGAAACGTCCGACGTGCGGCGTCCGCGAGTTTGCGGATAATTGCAGGCGTGGGCTTTCTCGCCGGGGAGTGGGTGTTCGCCTGGGTTGGGATGAGCGTCACCTTACTGGTCGCCCTGCTGGGCGTGACCGGGCTCGGCTGGTGGGTCCTTCGAGAGGATGCACGCAACCGCAAGGTCGACGATCCCGAGGAGTATGCGGAGACCGACGCGAAGCCCAAAGAGGCGCTCCACTAGATCAACTGGTCCGAGTTCGCGGCCGCCGCGCGGAGCTTGCAGCCTTCGCGGAAGAGCGCATGGCGGCCAGCGGAATCGTCCTCCTTGGAACCATCCGGACCGACGGGATGGTGCGATGGTCAGAACGAGGCGGTATCGAGGAGCTCCCGCATCCGTTCGCGAAGGCGCCCTAGGCCGAGGTCGGGACGGGATCCGGGTCGACGAATTCGCCTGACGCGCGCAGGTCGTGTAGCGGCATGAAGCTGCGCACCGGCGGGACTCGCTCGAAGTTGTAGGGCGGTGGGGGTGAGGTCGTCGCCCACTCGAGCGTGTTGCCTTGCCAGGGGTCGTTGCCCGCGATCGCACCGTGGTTCCAGCTACGAACGATGTTGATGAGAAACAGCAATACCGAGAAGGCGATCAGGAAGGACGACACCGTGATGATCATGTTGGTGGTGGCCCAGGCGGGGTTGGTGTAGGTCGCGATGCGCCTGGGCATGCCTTCGAGGCCGAGCGTATGCATGATCAAGAAGGTGCCATTGAATCCTATGAAGAGCGTCCAGAAGTTCCACTCCCCAAGCTTTTGGTTGAGCATCCGGCCCGTGATCTTCGGGAACCAGTAGTAGACACCGGCGAGAATCGTGAATACGCTTCCGCCGAACAACACGTAGTGAAGGTGCGCTACCACGAAGTAGGACGTGTGAACCTGGGTGTCCACCGGCACTGATGCCAGGTATATGCCTGTGATGCCTCCAATCAGGAAGGTCGCCAGGAAACCGAAGACGAACTTCATTGGCACTGTGAAATCGATCGAACCCCACCAGCAGGTGGCGATCCAGTTGAAGAATTTGATGCCGGTCGGCACCGCAATCAGCATCGACATGAACATGAAGAAGCTTTCGACGTAGATGTTCATGCCGACTGTGAACATGTGATGCCCCCACACGGTCATCGATAGGAAAGAGATGCCGAAAAGCGCTGCGACCATCGACATGTAGCCGAAGAGCGGCTTGCGCGCAAAGACCGGGATGATCTCGGAGATCATCCCGAACCCGGGCAGAATCATGATGTAGACCTCAGGGTGTCCGAAGAACCAGAACAGGTGCTGGTAGAGCACAGGCCGGCCCTGGGTGGTGAAGAAGTTGGTACCCAGCTGGCGGTCGGATTCGAGCAGGATCATCGCCACCGCCAACGGCGCGCCAACGACCAGCAGCAAGATCGAGGTCGAGATTTGCGCCCACACGAACATTGGCAGTCGGGTCAGCTTCATGCCCGGGGCGCGCAGGGCAACGATGGTGGTCAGGAAGTTGGTCGAGGCCATGATGCCGCTGATGGCCCAGACGATGATGCTCAGGGCCCAGAAGTCGACGCCCAGGCTGTGCGACTGGTATGCCTTCTCGGTCAGGGGCGCGTAGCCGGTCCAACCGGCGTCGAGCGCGCCGCCGGTGAAGAAGCCGCTGTAGTACAGGATGATCGAGACCGGGATCAGCCAGAACCCGAGCAGGTTCACGCGCGGGAAGGCCATGTCGCGGGCGCCGATCATGAGCGGGACCATGTAGTTGGCGATCCCGGTCAGGAAGATGGTGACGAAGAAGAAGATCATCGTCACGCCGTGCGCGGAGATGAGCTGGTTGTAGGTCTCGGCGTCGACCACCTTGAGGTTGGGCTGCGACAGCTGCAGGCGGATGACCAGGGCGAATATGCCACCGACTACAAAACTGAGCATTCCGGTGACCATGTACATGATCCCGATGAGCTTGTGATCGGTGGTCGTCAGCCAGAGGCTGATCGGCCTCCAGAAAGTATCGTCGTAAGCCTTCGGGCGGGGCAGAACTGTGGTGGCCGCCATCTCGTCCTATCCTAACCCGGCGATGGCGATGCGCCGGCCGACGGGGGCGGAGAAGGCGACGCATGCGCTGCCGCGAGCTGCGTCTGCACCCACTGGTCGTAGTCGGCCTGGTCCATCGCCTGCACTGTGATCTGCATAGTGCTGTGCCCGACGCCGCAAAGCTCGGCGCACTCGCCGTGCCACTTGCCGGGCTGGTCGATCTTCAGCCACGAGAAGTTGTCGTAGCCTGGCACCGCGTCGGTCTTGCCGGAGATCGCGGGGACCCACCAGGAATGGATCACATCTGTGCCTTCGAACTGGAGCTTCACGAGCGTGTTGACGGGGACGACGAACGGTGGGACTTCTCCAGTGAGCGTTCCTTCCTGGTCGACCACGACGCCGTTGTCGTACCTGTAGATCCAGCCGAACTGATGGCCTGAGATGACGACGGTCATCTTCTGGTCGTTGATGGGCTGGAAGTCTTTCTGGAGTGTGACGAAGCTGGCCGCGGCGATGGCAAGCACCACGATGAGCGGAGCGATCGTCCAGGCGACCTCCACCGTGTTGTGGCCGTGGATCTGGGGTGGGACATAGCCGGCGGGTTGCCGTGACCGCCTGTACCGAATCACGACCCAGAGCAGGGCTGCCTCGACGCCGACGAAGATGATGATCGCCGGGATCGAGATGAGGACGTAGGTGTTGTAGATGTCCTGGCCGTTGGGCGAGACGGGATTTGGAAAGATGGGCGAGATGCCGCCCAGGCCGCCGCAGGAGCTGAGCAGGAACGCGGCCGCGACGAGGCTGATGAGAGCGATGGGCGCGCGAGCGCATGCTGCCACGGCGCTCAAGTATATCGGCGTCCGGGTGAAGGCCCTTTCGGGGCGGAGGCCCGGCCGCTGATAGAATCCAAAACCGACAGTGGCGGCAGCGAACAAGCCCCGATACGTCGACGTGTCCAATCCCACCATGGCGGTCGACTGCCCCAGGTGCGGGCTGAGGACCGCACGGTTCACGGACATGTGCCGCAACTGCGGCTACAAGCTCTGGCCTTCGAGCGTGATGGCCTCGACCGCGTTCAAGGCATGGCGGGCCGTCGACCCGGCGCGGAAGACGGCCTCCCGCTTCGACCTGGAGATTCCGGTCGAGATTGACAACACCATCGACTTCGCCGCCCGCGCGCACGAGCTGGGCATCCACCTTTTTCCCCCCAGCAACTGGCCCTTCATCATCAGCCTCGGGGCGCTTTTTCTCGCCCTGGCTGCGATCCCGTTTCCAGCGACGCCACGCATCGTGCTGGCGGTGGTCGGCGGGCTGATCTTTCTGTACGGCGTGGTGGGGTGGGTCCTCATCGAGGACGTACAGATGTTCCCGAGTGACGAGCCCCAGTCGCACGGCGAGGCGCACCACTGATGGCGGTAGCGGCGCTTCCGGAGCGGCAGCCTCAGTACCCGGCGATCAAGCCGGGGATGATCGGGATGTACATCTTCCTCGCCTCCGAGGTGATGTTCTTCGGGAGCCTGTTCGCGACGTACTTCTACCTGTACGGCTCTCACTTCGTGTGGCCGCCGCCGCCGCCGAGCTCGACCAACGAGTTCTACGTCAACTGGTTCCCGATCCCTCTGATCAACACGTTCATCCTGCTGTCCAGTGGCGTCACGTGCCACTTCGCTTCGGACGCGATCGCCCAGGACAAACGCCGGCGGTTCTTCATCCTGCAGATCGCGACGATCATCCTGGGCCTCGGATTCGAAGCGGGCCAGCTGATCGAGTTCATCAGCGCTTTCCAGCGTGGACTGAACCTCACGGCAAACACCTTCGCCAGCGCGTTCTTCACCATGACCGGTTTCCACGGACTGCATGTGCTCGGTGGCCTGATCCTCCTGACACTGATCCTGTACCGGGCCGCGAAGGGGCAATTCTCCTCGCGGCACCACGTGGGTGTCGCGGCGGTCACGCTTTACTGGCACTTCGTGGACGTCGTCTGGATCTTCCTGTTCGGGATCCTCTACCTCGGCGTGACGGCCTTCCGATGAGAGTTGCCGCCGCCGCCCTGGCGATTGTCGCCCTGCTAGCAGCGTGCGTCGGGGGAGGCAGCGGCGCGGGTCAGCCTTTGGGATCGATCAAGGTGACCATGACCGAGTTCAAATTCGACCCCGCCACGATCAGCGCGCCGAGTGGCAAGGTCGTGTTCTTCCTGGTCAACGCCGGCACCACGTCGCACGACCTGATCATTCGGGACAGCTCGAACAATCGCATCGATGGCAGTGAGCTGATCTCGGCGGGTGACAGCTTCGTCTTCACCGTCAACAGCATCCCTAGCGGGACTTACACGTATTTCTGCGATCAGCCGGGGCACGAAGCCTCGGGCATGCACGGGACCCTAACTATTACGTAATGAGAGGAAACCCCAGAGTGGTTTCCTCTCATCGACAGGGCGGCTGCGCCGCCGTGTCTGCTCTCCTTCCGGTATGTCGATGGGATTTCGTTGACTGGTCACTCCTGGCGACGCATGGTGTCTAGAGAACAAAGTCGTGGCCGTGTTGAACCCGGCCACCCCTGCCGCGCTGGATGCCTCAGGCCGGCTACTTGGTAGGGCTTGGGCTCGGTGACGGCGATGGGCTTGGGCTTGGCGACGGGCTTGGCGAAGGCGAGGGACTTGGCCCTGGGGCCACGCTCAGCAGCTCGACCTCGAAGACTAGGTTCGCGTTGGGCGGGATGATCACAGTCCCAGTGGTCTGGTCGGTTTGCCCCTGCGTGCCGTAGCCGAGCGCCGACGGGATCAGCAGCTTGCGCTTGCCTCCGATCTTCATCCCGGGGAGGCCCTCGTCCCATCCGGGGATCACCTGGCCAAAACCGATCTGCGTGGTGTACGGTCCTCGCCCGGCCAGGCGGCTGCTGTCGAACGGCGGTGGTCCGGTCGAGAGCCAGCCGGTGTACTGGACGGTGAAGTTCTCGCCGGTCACCGCGACGGCGCCGGTTCCCACCGTCAGGTCGATGTACTTCAGTCCATCCGGAAACGTGACCACCGGCAGCCCGTCGCCGGCGTTGAAGTCATCGGTCCCGGGCGAGGGGCTCACCGCCGACGACGGTCCAGGACTCTCGTTCGCGATCGGACCGGTGCTGACGTACGGGTCGGCATAGCCGCATGCAGCCACCGCGAGGGCGGCGAGTGGGACGACGGCCAAAAAACCTTTCCTGACTGAGACGCGCCTCCTCACGAGGCCGTGATGTCGATCGAGCTCATGGTGTCGCCCATCTGGATCTTGTCGATGACTTCCATGCCCGAGGTGATCTGTCCGAAGTGGTTGTAGACGCCGCTGGTTTCGAGGAACGGAGCGTCTCCGATCGTGATGAAGAACTGCGAGCCGCTTACGCCGGCGGGGCTCGATGCCATGCCAGCGGTGCCGCGCGGCCACTTCGACGGGTTGTTCTCGTTGGGCAGCTTGTAAGCGGGGCCGCCGGTTCCGTTGCCGAGCGGGTCGCCGCCCTGGACCACGAAGCCGGGGACGACACGGTGGAAGGTGAGCCCGTCATAGAAATGGTTCTGCGACAGGTAGACGAAGTTGTTGACGGTTTGCGGCGCGATCTTCGGGTCGAGGAATGCGATCACGAAGTCGCCGCGCGAAGTGTGCACGGTGGCGGAGTACTTCTTGCTCGGGTCGATCACGTTGGGTGGGGGCGTGGTTCGCTGTTCCATGCAGGTGACAATTTCATTGTCGCAGCCCGGGGCAAACGAAGTCGTCGCCGCGCCGGCATCGCAACCTGCCAGGACGATGGCCAGGAACGCCCCAACAATTGCTCGTTTCACCGGTGGCACATTACGAGAGACCGGCGATTCGCCGCTGCCCGCAACCGCATATAAAAGGATCGCGCGCGCCGCCCACCCGCACCCCCCACCCACCCTCAGGGTGGTTCTATGCGTGGCGGCAGAATACGGGTCAAGTTCTCCGGGCTCCAACCCAGGTTGTTAACGGTCTCGCCCGCATTGAGCCCGATATCCTTAAAGCGTGGGCGCGTCTTCTCAGTTGGCTGACGACTACGACGCCATGATGGCTGAGGCCATCACTTTCGCGGAGTCTTGCTCCGAGGCCGACTGGCAGACCCCCTGTTCTCAGGAGCAGCGCACGGTGGGCGTTCTTTTCGACCACATCGCCGTGGGAAATCCCCAGGTTGTCCGATGGATCCAGGAGTTCCTCGCTGATCGCCCGATCCCGATCACGCCCGAGATCCTGGACGGGCGCAACGCGAAGCATTCGCACGAGGCAGCGAACCGGCCCAGGCAGGAGACCATCAGCGACTTGAAGCACGGTGCCGCCGGCACCTCGCGCGCGATTCGCGCCCTCACGGACGACGAGGTGCACAAGACGCAGGAGTTCGGTTGGGCCGGCACCCAGGAGGTCGGCTGGGTCGCCAGCGCCGCGTTCCGCCACCCGCGCGGCCACCTGAAGAGCATCCGACAGGGGCTCGGCCGCTAAGGTAGCGCGCCACCCTTTCCTTGGCTCCGGCCGCCGATGCCGCGAATACGCAGCGGACCTCCGGGTCGCGCTACCTGCCACCTAAGCTCAGCGCCCTGGCTCGCGCGCTCCGGTCCAGATCAGCGCGGCCAGGATCAGCGCCACGCCGGCGATGACGATGAGCGCGGCGGAGACGCTCAGCGTCGCGGCCACGCCGCCGCCGATCAGCGGTCCGAGAAAGAAACCGAACGCCACCGAGCTTGCGTTGAGGCCGAAGACCGTGCTCTGCGCCTCCGGCGGCGTCTCCAGCCCGATCATGCTCGCGGTCGCCGGGATGACCACGCCGCTGAAGAGGCCGCCCAGGGCCACGCCGGCCACCACCACCGCCACCCAGGGCGCGATCCCGATCATCGTCACGGCCACCGCGACCATCACCGAAGCCAGGGCCACAGTGCGCACGTAGCCCAGCCGCCGGGTCACCGTGGTGTAGAAGATGGCCGCGACGCTGCTGGACACCCCCGCCAGGCCGAAGGCGACGCCGGTCACCGCGGCCACGCCGCTCGTCAGCATCGCGAGCAGGCGCAGCACGACGAGCTGCTGGGTGGCCGAGTTGGCAACGCTGATCAACCCCTGCGAACCGATCAAAACCACAAGGGCTCGCCGAACGCCAGGCCGCTGGCCGATCAGAGCCAGCGTGCCCAGCTTTGGACCGGTGCGGCGGACGCGCGGGCTCTCGCGCACGATGAGCATCACCGGGATCAGCGAAAGCAGCAGCAGGATGCCCCCGCCGAGAAAAACGAGACGCAGCCCGAATATCGCTCCTGCGATGCCGCCGATGACTGGGCCGATCGCGCTGCCCAGCGCGACGGCCGAGGTGACCACGCCCAGCGCCCATCCGACCCGGTTGCGCGGCGTCTCGGCCGCCACCAGCGCCGTGGCCGCCGCGACCGTGCCGCTGGTCGCTCCCTGCAGGAATCGGAGGATCAGGAGCTCCGAAGGCGTGCGAACGAAAAAGATCAACCCGACGGTGAGTGCGCCACCGATCATCGACCGCACCAGCATCGGCTTGCGGCCGTACCTGTCTCCGAGCAGGCCCCAGATGGGGCTCGCGATCGCCATCGAGAGCCCGGACGCGCTGGCCGTCGCCGCGGTCCACAGGTCGAGCGGCTGGCCCTGCGGCACTCCGAGGTCGTGGTGGATGAAGATCGACAGGAACGGGAACGCAAAGCTGAAGCCGAAGATGGCCATGAACTCGGCGAACCACAAGGCGATCAGGTTGCGGCGCCAATCCACCCCGCCCGGATTGAGCGGTGGCGGGCTGGTCGAACGCGGGTCCGTGGTCAGCGCAGGGCGCGCGCAGGGCGCAATTTAAATCGACCCCAGCAGTTCGACGATGCGGTCAGGGGTGATCGGCAGGCGGTCGATGACGGCATTCGGGTTGCGCTTTCGCAGCGCGTCCTCGACCGCGTTGGCAATCGTGGCGGGCACTGGAATCGTTCCGCTCTCGCCGGCGCCTTTGAAGCCTTCAGGGTTGGCGTCGGTCGGCGTCTCGAGGTGGACCAGCTCGGGCTGAACGACGATCTCGCCGGTGCTGACGATGGTGTAGTCGAGGAAGCTTGCAGTGCGATAGTTGCCGTCCGCGTCATAGATCGCCTCCTCGTAAAGGGCGTAACCGAGGCCGTGCGCGTAGCCGCCATGGAGCTGGCCCTCGAGAGTCAAGGGGTTGATCGATTTGCCCGTGTCATGCGCGATCACGTAACGCAGCACCTCCACCTGGCCCGTCTCCGGGTCGACCGCAACGACCGCGGCGTGGCAGCCGCTGGAAAATGCCACGGGACGCTTGGGATCGAAGCTCTCGAAAACCTCGAGCCCCTCATCAGGCACCACATCCGTCGCTGCCACTCGTTTGGATGGCGTGCCGCGCACGCCGATCACGCCTTCTTCCAGGACGAGGTCCTGCACGTCGGCCTCGAGCGCCTCGCCGGCGCGCTCGAGAACACGCTTGCGCATCGCGATCGCCGCTTGCGATGCCGCACTGCCGACCATCACGGCGCTGCGACTGCCGGCGGTAAGCAGCGCGAAAGGGACCTGGTTCGTGTCGCCGGCCGTGACGGTGATCTTTTCGAATGGCCAGCCAAGTCTCTCCGCCACGATGAGCGCGACCATCGTCTCGTGACCCTGTCCCTGTGGGGTCGAGCCTACAGACACGTGGGCCGAGCCGTCTTTGGAGACGTGGATCTTCGCCGGCTCGCCCCTGCCAAAACCCGTCGACTCGACGCAGCACGCCACTCCGACGCCGATCAGGCGATCGTCGCGATGGCGGGCATGGCCAGCGTCCTCCCCGAGTTTTTCCAGCGCGAGCTCGAGCAACCGAGGATAGTCGCCACTGTCGTAGACATAGCCGCTGCGCCCGGCAGGAAAGCCGGTTGTGTAGGGGATCTGCTCCGGCTGGATCAGGTTGCGGCGCCGCAGCTCGGCCGGCTCGAGCTCGAGCACGCGCGCGAGCCGATCGATGACGCGCTCCATCCCATAGTTGCCCAGCGGTCGCCCGCCTCCGCGGATGAAACCGGCCGGGGCGGTGTTGGTATAGACGAGCTGATGCGCGATATCCATCGCGGGCAGCACGTAGGCGGAGATCATGTGGCCGACGATGATGCCGGGTTGGCCTGTGCCTGACCCCGCGTATGCGCCGATGTCGTGGATCAACCGTCCGCGCAGGCCGCGCAGCTTGCCATCGCGACTTGAAGCGAGCTCGAGCTCGATGACGGAACCGTGGCCCTGCGCCGTGGTAGCACCGTCCTCGCTCCGCGTGGCGACCCAACGGACCGGCCTTTTCAGCCGCCAGGCTGCGAGGGCCGCGAGCACCTCTTCGGGGAACGGGCTGCCCTTTGCACCAAACCCGCCGCCGACGTCTTCGGCAAGCACGCGCACCGTGCCCTCGTCGATGCCCAACGTCGAGGCGACGGCTGCCCTGACGCCGAAAACGTTCTGCGTCGAGGTCCACATCTTGATGCCGCCGGTCTCGGGGTCGAGCGTCGCGGTGACGGTACGCGGCTCCATCGCCGCGCCCATGACACGCGCGGTTCTGAGCCGGATCTTTGCTGTGACGCTGTCAGAGGCGAACGCCGCGTTGATGTCGCCGAACGCGATCGTCGCCGAGTGCGCCACGTTTGACTCCATGTCGGCGTGCACGGTCGGCGCCCCCAGCGCGGTTGCCGTGACGACGTCGCCAACGCCCGCCAGTGGGTCGAGCTCGCCCATCACCTGTTCAGCTGCGTCGTATGCCTGGTAGGCGGTTTCGGCGACGACGAGGGCGAACGCCTCGCCTGAGTAGTTCACCTCGTCGCGGTTCAGGATCGGGCGGCCGCGCTGCTCGATCCCCGCGGGCCCGAAGTCGCTGAGGCCTGCCGCGACCTCCGGCAGGTCGTCGGCCGTCCAGACGGCGAGTACTCCGGGCATCGACACCGCCGTCGAGCGATCGACGGCGCGGATGCGCGCGTGCGGCAAGGTCGAGCGGCAGAAAGCGATGTGAACGATCCCGTCGAGCTTGATGTCCCCTGCGTAGCGCCCCCGCCCGGTGATGAGTCGCTCGTCCTCGACCCGGCGCGTACGCCGGCCGATGTAGGGAGGCACGGCAACTACAATAATTCGTCACCCCGCCGCGGGCGGCTAGCTCAGTTGGGAGAGCGCCAGCTTGACATGCTGGAGGTCGGGGGTTCGAAACCCTCGCCGCCCACCAGCCCCGATCCCCACCCGGCCGGGCCCGCTGCGCAGGCCGGGCCACCCTCCCCACAAGGTGGGGAGGTGAAACGGGCCCGCCGCGCAGGCCGGGGAGGTGACGGGTCGGCATTCGTTTGCGGGACAATCGACGGACCTGGGCCCGTTCGTCTGGCGGTTCCGTCTTGGCCCAGTCGTCTGGTCTTGGCCCGGTCGTCTAGTGGACTAGGACGCCACCCTTTCAAGGTGGATACCAGGGGTTCGAATCCCCTCCGGGCTACCAAACTCACCCAATTCGAACTGGTGTCCGAAAGAGCGGCCGCAAACAGATCCAGGTACTCGACGCGTTTGATCTCCCGCTCGCGTTCGTTCGCCCGGAGGTAGGCCTCAACGATGTTGTCGATGATCGCGAAGGCCGCTCCACGACCTTCGGCGGGAGCTCCGGGGTCGAGGCTATAATCGCCCGCCTGTGAGCGCGACCGCCCAGGCGACGATCGATCGTGCCCGGCTTGACCGCCTGATCGGAGAGGAGCGAGCGAGATTCGTCGAGACGCACCTCCGCTCGGCCGAGGCGTTTGCCCGCGCCCGTAGGTCGCTGCTGGGCGGCGTGCCCATGAACTGGATGGATCGGTGGGTGGGCGGCTTTCCGGTCATCCTCGACCACGCCGAGGGCGCGCATACCACCGACATCGACGGTCACGAATATGTCGATTTCTGCCTTGGCGACACCGGCGCCATGGCCGGTCACGCTCCCGCTCCGACCGTACGCGCGGTCGAAGGTCGCCTGCGCCGCGGCATCACGGCGATGCTCCCGAGTGAGGACGCGATCTGGGTCGGGGAGGAATTGACCCGGAGGTTCGGCCTGCCGAAGTGGCAGTTCACCCTGTCGGCGACCGACGCCAACCGCTTCGCGATCCGCCTGGCGCGTGAGATCAGCGGCCGGCCCAAGGTGCTCGTTTTCAGCTACTGCTACCACGGCAGCGTCGACGAGACGTTCATCGTCTTGGAGAACGGGCAGCCTCGCTCGCGGGCGCACAACGTCGGCCCGCCGGTCGACCCGTCGGTGACCACCCGGGTCGTCGAGTGGAATGACGTCGAGGCGTTCGACCGCGAGCTCGCGCATCAGGACGTCGCATGCGTGCTCGCCGAGCCGGCCCTCACCAACATCGGCATCGTCCTGCCCGAGCCCGGATACCACGAGGCGCTGCGCGAGATCACCAAGCGCACCGGCACCCTCCTGATCATCGACGAGACGCACACCATGAGCACCGGGCCTGGCGGTTACACCGCCGCCCACCACCTCGAACCGGACCTGCTCACGGTGGGCAAGGCTCTGGCCGGGGGCATACCGATCGGCGCGTACGGAATGACCGAGGCGGTCGCGCAGAGAATCCTCGACGCGCAGATGGACGACACGGGCGGGATCGGTGGCACGCTCGCAGGCAACGTGCTGTCGATGGCGGCCACCCGCGCGACCCTCGAGCACGTCCTGACCGAGGAGGCCTACGCGCGGATGATCCCGCTGGCGGACAGCTTCGCCGGCGGTGTCGAGAAGGTCATCTCCTCGCACCGGCTGCCGTGGCACATTGTGCGCCTGGGAGCACGGGCCGAGTACGCGTTTTCGGCCACGCCGCCCCGCAACGGGGGTGAGTCCCACGCCGCGGCCGATCCGCAGCTGGACGAGTACGCCCACCTGAACGCACTCAACCGCGGCATCCTGCTCACGCCGTTCCACAACATGGCGTTGATGTCGCCGGCAACCACAGCTGAGGATGTCGATCGCCACACCGCGGTCTTCGCGGAGGGAGTCGAGCGACTGGTGGGCGGGTGAGACCCGGGCCTTACGGTCCGAGTAGGTAGCCCAGCCGCCTGGGCATCTTGGCCACAGTCGAGGCCAGGACGCCCGGCCGTCGCCCCTGCTCCTCGGCCGTGTCGTAGGCGATGATCGCCCGCCGGACGACGGCCGTACCCAGGGAGCGCAGCGGCTCGGGCGGGAATAACTTCGGTTTGGGGTTGACCATCGGAAGGCGCACCAGGTCTGAATCGACACCGATCGCCAGGTCGGCCAGCACCCTGCCTGCCAGGTGGCAGGGCGCGACGCCGTTGCCCGTGAACCCGAGCGCGTAGTGCACGTTCCCAGGGTCGAGCGTGCCGAAGGTGGGCAGGTGCGTCGGCGACACGTCGATCGGCCCACCCCACGCGTCTTCGATCGGCACGTCCGACCAGCTTGGAAAGAACAGGCGAAAGCCTTCGGCGGCCTCGCGCACGGCGCGGGAGTCGTGAGTGAAGGAATCGCCTATTCGCGCCGAGGCTCGGCCTCCGCCACCGCCGAAAGCGATGCGTCCGTCCCGGGTCGTCCGGAAGTAACGGAGCGACTGGCGCAGGTCGGTGATCAGCTCGCCGCCTGTCCAATTGATCTCGGCGAGCTTCTCCGGGGCCGGCGCGGTCAGGACGATGTAGCTGCTCCAGGCCGCGACGCGCCTCGCCAGCTTGGGCCAGCCGGTTGCCCATGCGTTCACGGCGAGCACCGCCTGACGCGCCTGCACGGTGCCGCCGTCGCACACCGCCGACGGCCCGGCGTCCAGGCGGCTGACCGTCGTGCCCTCGTGGATCTTGACTCCAAGCCCGAGCACGATCCACCGCAGACCGCGCGCCAGCAGGGCCGGCTGCACCGATGCTCCGTCGCGCATGAATGCGCCGCTGCGAAAGGCCGGAGACGAGCAGCGGGCGCTCACCTCTTCGCGCGTGAGCGCGCGCATCTCGTCGGAGGCTCCGACCTCGGCCGCCGTTCGCACCATCTCTTCGCAGAGCAGCTCGTGCCGTGGCCCGGTCGCGGCGTACATGTACCCCGAGTGCCGGAACCAGGCGTTGACTCCGTTCTGCGCGCAGAACTGTCCCAACGCGTCTATCGAGCGCGTGATCTCGCGGCAGGCCAGGACGGCGGGTTCGGCGCCGTAGAGCTTGACCAGTCCGTCGAGCTCGTCCCACCACCCGCTGGCGAATCCACCGTTCCGGCCGCTCGGGCCGCCGCCGCAGATGTCCTGCTCGAGCACCGTGATGCCGAGGTCGGGCTGGCGCTGAGCCAGGAAGTAGGCGGTCCACAGCCCGGTGAAGCCGCCCCCGACGATGACGACGTCGGTGGTGGCGTTCCCGCTGAGGGGCGGGCAGGGCGCCGGGTCCTCGGCCGCGAGCGCCTGACGCAGCCACCAGCTGCGCTGGGCGCCCGGCGTCAGGGCCGCACCCGTGAGGTTGAGGTCGGCTCCTAGCTGCGTAGGTCGCGCGCCATCTCGGCGAAGTTGTCGACGTATCGCTGGACGTCTTCCTCGGAGTGCTGCACCGAAAGGGTCCAGTTCTCCTCCGCGCCGGGGGCCATGAGGACCCCGCGGTTGCACTGGTAGAGCCAGCTCAGGTACGCGAGGGGCTTGTCGACCTCGAGGTAGTCACGATAGTTGCGGACTCTCGACTCCCGGTAGGTGACGCTTCCGCGGGCCGCAAGCGTGGTCACGTGGCACGGCAGCGAGTGCTCGGCGATCACCGAGTCCAACCCGCCCTGCAGCGTCTCGGCCAGCGCGTCGAAATGTGCGTAGGCCGCCGGGGTCAGGATCTCCAGAAGGGTCGCTCGCGACGCCGCCATCGTCAGCGGGTTGCCGTTGAACGTGCCCATCTGTGCGACGCGCTTCTGCTCGATGACGCTCATCACGTCCGCACGGCCGCCGACCGCTCCGCACGGTAGCCCCCCACCGATGGCCTTGGCGAGCGCGACTATGTCCGGAGTCACACCGAAGCGCTCAGTCGCGCCACCCGGGGCGATGGTGACACCGGTCTTCACCTCATCGAAGATCAGCAGGGCGCCGTGCTTGTGAGCCAGCTCACGAAGACCGCCCAGGTAGCCCTCGTCGGGAAGCACGATGCCGACGTTCATCATCGCGGGCTCGACGATAACGGCGGCAATCTGGCCGGGATACCTCTCGAACGCCTTCTCCATCGCCGGGAGGTTGTTGAAAGGCACCACGGTGGCGAGCTCGACGACGGCGGCCGGGATGCCTTCGCTCTGCGGGTAGGATGCAGGCGAGTCGACTGGGCCCATCTTGTCGGGTGGAGGTTCGACGGACACCATCAGGGAGTCGTGGTGCCCGTGATACGAGGCCTCGATCTTGATCAGCCGCTCGCGGCCCGTGAATCCCCGGGCGATCCGGACCGCGTCGAGTGTGGATTCGGTGCCGGAGTTGGTGAAACGCCACTGGGGTTGCTTGAACCTCCGGGCCAGCTCGTTGGCCACGTCGACCGCTTCCTCGATCGGCTGCGCGAAGTGTGAGCCGCGGGCGATCTGCTTGCTGACCGCATTCACGATCTGCGGGTGAGCGTGGCCGACGACCATGACACCGAAGCCGTTGTGGAAGTCGACGTACTCGTTGCCGTCGGCGTCCCATATGTGGCTGCCCCTGCCGTGATCCGCGAACACCGGTTGAGGCGGAGCGTCCTGGAAGGAGGACGGAACGCCTCGCGGAAGCACCTTGCGGGCCGCATTCCAGAGCTCGTGCGATCTTGGCCGCGCGTTTCGGAACCGCTCTTCCTCGCGCTTCGTGAGCTCCGCCACCCGAACTTTCGAGACCTCTACGGCCGTCGATGTCGTCATCGAACGATGTTCTCCCCTACATGCCCGCCTTGACAGGCAGATGCTGCGGATTTGTAATTGTCGCCCTCGCAGCGTCTTAATTGCTGCGGTGGCATCCATTATCGGCAGGGGGACCAAGCCCGCGCAGGCTGTCAACGGTGAGTCTCGAGGTCTAGGCACAATACGAACGTGTCCATTTCGATGAACCAGACCGCGCCCGGGAGGGCGCCGGAGCTCGATCGCGGTGGAACACCCGCCGATGTCGTCGTGTCTCTAGAGCAGGTCGTCAAGACCTTCGGCTTGATGGTCGCGGTCGATCACCTGAACCTGGAGGTCCGCCGGGGCGAGTTCTTCAGCATGCTCGGACCCTCGGGCTGCGGAAAGACGACGACGCTGCGCCTGATTGGTGGCTTCGAGGAGCCGACGGAAGGAATCGTGCGGCTGGACGGACGGGACGTCACCGATCTGCCCGCGTACCGCCGCGACGTGAACACGGTCTTTCAGTCGTATGGGCTATTCCCACACCTCAACGTCTTCGACAATGTCGCCTTTGGTCTGAGGCGGCGGAAGGTTCCACAGAAGGAAGTCGAGCGCCGGGTGACCGAGGCTCTGGAGCTGGTCAACCTGGCGCGGCTCGCGCGACGGCGCCCTGCGCAGCTCTCCGGCGGTCAGCAGCAGCGTGTCGCCCTTGCCAGGGCTCTCATCAACCGGCCGCAGGTCCTCCTTCTCGACGAACCGCTGGGCGCGCTCGACCTGAAGCTTCGGAAGCAGATGCAGCTCGAGCTGAAGCGCATCCAGAAGGAGGTCGGGATCACGTTCGTGTTCGTGACCCACGACCAGGAGGAGGCGATGACCATGTCGGACCGAATCGCGGTGATGAACCAAGGTCGCATCGAACAGCTCGGCCCGCCGGAGGACGTCTACGAACGCCCCGCCACCGCGTTCGTGGCGGAGTTCCTGGGGGCGTCCAACCTTCTCCAAGGGACCTACAGCGGCGTAAGTGAGGGATGGGGTTGGGTGGAGCTCGCCGACGGCACGAAGATTCGCATCGTGTCCGACGCTTCACGCCGCCCAGGCGAGCGCGTGCAGGTTGGGGTGCGCCCCGAGAAGATCGCCGTCAAGCCGGCCGGCGCGCCTCCTGAGCCAGGCCAGAACACGGTGGAGGCCACGCTCCGGAACGCGGTGTTCGTGGGCGTGAGCTACCAGTATTTCTTCCAGACCCCCGACGGCCGCGAGCTGTCGACATTCGACCGAAATGCCGGTGGAGGCGCCGTGGCGGCTCCGGGGGACCGGGTGTGCCTGGGGTGGCGGCCGGAGCACACGTTCGTGATGCCGGTGGGGACGGCCGACGTTCAGCCGGGTGCCGAATCAACATAGGTAGGAGATCGCGTATGAGCACCGACCGCGACGAACCGAAATATCTGGACCCAGCCCTTCTGCGAGGGCTGACCCAGGCGCGTTTTTCCAGGCGCACCGCTCTCAAGGGCGCGGGCGCGCTGAGCTTTGCCGGCTTCCTGGCCGCGTGCGGCATCGGCAACACCAGCACGCCGGTGGCCCACACGAACTGGGTCTGGGACAAGGCCACCAAAGCAGGCGTCCTCGACTTCGCGAACTGGCCGCTGTACATCGACGCGGGCACAGATGCCTCCGGCAAAACGACCTACCCGACCCTCGACCAGTTCTACAAGGACACGGGCATCAAGGTCACCTACTCCGAGCCGATCCAGGATAACGACAGCTTCTTCGCCAAGGTCGCGCCGACGCTGCAGCAGGGCCAGTCCATCGGCCACGACATCATCGTCGTCACGAACGGCATCTATCTCAGCGACTACATGGCCAAGCACTGGCTGACGGAGCTGGATCCGACCAAGATGACGAACTTCTACAAGAATGCGGCCCCGGTGCTTCTCCGGCGGTCGTTCGATCCGGGGAACAAGTTCACCATGCCCTGGCAGTCGGGCCTGACCGGCATCGGCTACAACGCGAAGCTGACCGGCCGCGAGATCACGAGTTTCGCTGATCTCTTCGACCCTGCCTTCAAAGGCCATGTCGGGATGTTCTCGGGCAACCAGGATACCGGGACCTTGGCGCTCGTCGGGATGGGCGTCAACCCCGAAAAGTCGACGCCTGCCGACTGGCAGAAGGCGGCCGACAAGCTCAAGAAGCAGCGCGACGACGGCATCGTGCGCAAGTATTACGACCAGAGCTACATCGACGCCCTGAGCAAGGGCGACACCTGGCTAAGCATGGCCTGGTCAGGCGACATCTTCCAGGCCAACATCTCGGCCGGCAACGACGATCTCAAGTTCGTCGTCCCCTCCGAGGGAGGCGTCATCTGGACCGACAACATGTGCATCCCGCTTTATGCGCAGCATCCGCTCGACGCCATCACCTACATGGACTACGTCTACAAGCCGCGGGTCGCGGCGACCATGGCCGAGAGCATCGAATACATCACGCCGGTCCCGGCCGCCCAGGAATTCATCCAGCAGGACGCTGCGCAGGCCACCGACGCCGCCACCAAGGCGACTGATCAGCTGGTCGCTGGGAGCCCGCTCGTCTTCCCGTCGCCAAACGATCTGAAGAGGGTCTTCTATTACAGGGTGTTGACAACGGCAGAAGCCGCGAAATGGAACGACATCTTCAACGCGGTCATCATCACGTGACCGCCCCTCGTCACCTGTCCCCGGTCTAGCGTTGCAAGCGATGGCTCGCGCGAGCGCCGGCCCTCGACGGCCGGCGCTTCGCGTCCGCCTTGCGCGGGCCGCAGCCCCTTATCTACTCATCCTTCCCGGCGGCGGGTGGCTGCTCCTATTCTTCCTGCTGCCGATTCTCACCCTGGCCGTCACTTCCCTCGAGACAGGGGACTTCATCAGCGGCTTCCAATTCAGCTGGAACTTCGCCAACTACCCGTTGGGACTGGGACGCTATGCGCAGCAGTTCGTCCATTCGATCGAATACGGCGGAGCGGCCACCCTCGTGGCCTTCCTGGTCGCGTACCCGGCGGCGTACTGGATCGCCTTCCACGCGGGCGCGCGCAAGCCCGCTTACCTGCTGCTCGTGCTGTTGCCCTTCTTCGTCTCCTTCGTCATCAGGACCCTGTCGTGGGAGACCCTCATGGCCGACTACGGACCACTGTTCAAACCGCTGAAGGACGTGGGGCTTCTCCCCTATGACTTTCGGGTTCTCGCCACCCCGATAGCGGTGACGTTTGGCCTGGCCTACACCTTCTTTCCCTACATGCTGCTGCCGATCTACGCGTCGCTGGAGAAGATCGACCGGCGTCTGGTCGAGGCGGCGGAAGACCTCTTCGCGAACCGCTTCGAGGTGTTCCGCCGAGTCATCTTCCCGCTGTCCCTGCCGGGAGTCTTCGCCGGAGTTCTGCTCACCGGCATTCCGGCGGTCGCGGACTACGTCAATCAGGACCTTCTGGGCGGGGTCGGCACGACGATGATCGGGCGGGTGATCGAGCAGCAGTTCGAGGTCAACATCAACTACCCGCTGGCGGGGTCGCTCGCGTTCATCTTCATGCTCGGCCTGCTGGCGATGCTGCTGATCTACCAGCGGGTCTTCGGCACACAGGAGATCATCTCGGACTGATGGCAAGCGAAAGCGCGCGGTCGTTGGGCGCCCCGGCTCGACACCCCGCGAGGCAGGTGAGGCACCGCGCCAGGAGGAGGATCAACGTCGGTTCGTGGATCCTGCCCGGCTACACCCACTTGGTGATCCTGTGGCTGTTCGCCCCCATCGCCGTCATGACGCTGTTCGGGTTCAACGACACGCACGGGCGATACAACATCTCCTGGACCGGGTTCACGCTCAAGTGGTTCACGCACCCCTTCGCGATCCCCACCCTGACCAAGGCCGTCCTCACGTCGCTGTCGTCGGCTGCGCTGGGAATGGTGATTTCGACCATCCTGGGCACGATGATCGCGCTGGCCTGTCATCGGTACAACTTCAGGGGCCGGACCGTTTTGGACTCCGTCCTGGTCATGAACATCGCGGCGTCTGAGGTCGTCGTCGGGTCTGCGCTGCTCACCCTGTTCGTCGCCGGCAACGTGCCGCTCGGCTATCTCACGATCGTGCTGGCGCAGGTCATGTTCACGATTCCATTCGTGGCGATCACGGTTCGCGCGAGACTGGCGGGCTTCGACAAGTCTCTGGAGGAGGCTGCCCAGGACCTCGGCGCGTCTCCCCTAGCCACCTTCATGCTGGTGACCCTGCCGATCATCCTTCCGGGTGTGATGGCCGCCGCGCTGCTCGCGTTCGCGATCTGCCTGGACGATTACGTGATCACCAGCTTCGTCGCGGGAAACACACTGACCTTCCCGCTGTGGGTCTACGGCGCGACGCGCGAAGGGGTGCCGCCCCAGGTGAACGTCATCGGAACGTTCATCTTTCTAGGCGGCGTGATCCTGTCGGTCGCGTTCGCTTCGCTGCGTGCCTTGCGCAACTGGCAGCTCGCCCGCGAGTCCCAGGGCTGACGGGTGGCGGTCGCGAGACCGCCGGGAGCTCAGCGCCTGGCGGGGCGCGGTCCGGCGCCGCCGATCCGGTCTTGACGTCGGGTACGGTGCTCCTCCCGCTTGGGCCTGCTCCGCCTTCCGACCTGCCCTATCCTGGCCGAGCTGAGGGCCGTCTACGAGGCGGTCTGTGGAGTCCGCCTCGACGGCGCCAACTTCCGGCGGAAAGTGGTCGCCGAGGAGGGCTGGGTCACCCCGACCGGCCGCCGCGCCCAGCCCGGCGCGACCGGTGGTAAGCCCGCCGAGCTGTATCGGCCTGGCCCGCGCTGGAAGCAGGGCAGCCCGGTGCGGCGTTGGCGGAGGTACTGAAAAAAAGGTGGAGGGGATGATGCGGGCGGTTGTGTACGACCGATATGGGACGCCGGACGTACTCCGGCTCGAGAGCGTCGCGCGGCCCGTGCCTGCGGAGGACGAGATCCTGGTCAGGGTCCGCGCCAGTACTGTCAACAGGTCGGATGTCCACACCCGCGAGGCCAACCGAAGCAATGGGTTGCTCATGACGGCCATCAGCCGCCTCGTCTCGCGCGTCCGCCGCCCGCGGCGACCGATCCTCGGAAGCGAGTTCGCGGGGGAGGTCGCCGCCGTCGGCTCCGAGGTGCGTGATTTCGCGGTCGGCGACCGGGTGTTTGGCAGCACCGGCATCCGGTTCGGCGCCCACGCCGAGTTCGTCACGCTGCGCGCGGCCGGCCGGGTCGCGCACCTGCCGGCCGGCCTCGGCTTCGAGGAGGCGGCCGCCATCTCCGACGGCGCGCTGAGCGCCCTGATGTGTCTCAAGATGGCCGATCTCCGCAAGGGCCGCACGATCCTGATCTATGGCGCGTCGGGGAGCATCGGGACCGCGGGGGTCCAACTGGCCAGACACTTCGGAGCCGAGATCACGGCGGTGACCAGCACCAAGAACCTCGACCTCGTCAGGTCGCTTCGACCGGACCGCGTGATCGATTACAAGAAGGAGGACTTCACCCGCAACGGTGAGACGTACGACGTCATCTTCGACGCGGTAGGGAAGCTCTCCTTCCGGCGCTGCCGTGACTCGCTGAACCCGGGCGGAATTTTCCTGCCGACCGATGGCCCCGAGAACCTGCTGCTGGCGTTATGGCCGTCACGCAGCCGGGACAAGCGGGTGGTCTTCCAGATCCCGCCCCGGCAGACAAGGAACGACGTTCTGTTCCTGAAGCAGCTGGTCGAATCCGGGGAGTTCCGGCCGGTCATCGACCGTCTCTACCCCCTGGAGGAGATCACGGAGGCCACCCGGTACGTCGAGACGGAGCGGAAGACAGGGAACGTCGTCATCACCGTTGCCGGCGACTGAACATCCCGGGCCATCACGCGGAAGTCCCCACTGCCCTGGAAGGCAACGCCGACCGGCATATACGCTTGCGTTGGTCAACGTTGCCTTGGGCCCCTACGGGCCATAGGGCAAAGGTCGGGACGCGGGCGTAGCACAATGGCAGTGCGGCAGCCTTCCAAGCTGTTTACGTGGGTTCGATTCCCATCGCCCGCTCCATTTCAGGCTGAAGAGCGAGGCAGGAAGTCCAGCAACAGCCTGTTGAGCTGATCCGGCGCATCGAGCGGTATGAAGTGGCCGACCCCTTCGAGGCGCTCATAGCGCCAGGGTCCCGTGACCATCGATTGCGATTTGACCATCGCTGCTTCGGACAGGTACAGGTCCGCGGTGCCGAACACGCCCATCGTCGGAGCCTGCACCGGCGGGAAACGCGGCCCTCCACCGCTGCCGATGAGACGGTCCAGCGGAAGGTTCGCCCGGTACCAGTTGAATGCGGCGGTGAGCGCGCCTGGGTCTGAAAAGTGGGCCACGTAGCGGTCGAACTCCTCGCCTCCGCCTTGCAGCAGGACGCGCATCAGGTACCAATCGTTGCGCTGCGCGAGGTCCTCGACCACGCCCTCGGACTGGAACAGGATCCGGTACCAGCTCTTCTGCAGGTCCTCGAGAGTGAGCGGACCGGCGGCGCCGGGAGCGCCGACCGAGATCGCGACCAGGTGATCGACACGATCAGGCGCGAGCATCGCGACGAGCCACGCGACTGCCGCGCCCCAGTCGTGGCCTACGACGTGCGCCTTCTGAATCCCGAGCGCGTCCATGATCCCAGTCACGTCGCCGACGATCTTCGACAGCGCGTAGTCCGCGACAGCTGCCGGCCGGTCGCTGCGGCCGCGGCCGCGGGTCCGCGGTCATGGCGCGCGAGCTCAGCGGTGCTATGGAAAGGCCCTGGAGCTGTACGCCGCGATCTCGCTGTCCGGAGCGAAGCTCAAGGCCGCGGACCTGGAGCGGATCGCCGTCCTCCGGCCGAAGCTCGAGGTCGACCAGATAGACGGTCGGTACCACGAGGAGCTTCGGCGACTCGAGAGTGACAGGGAGCCGTCAGCCTGAGCAAGGTCCCGTAACATTCGCCCGTAGTTGCAAGAGGATGCCTGAGCCAGGAACCCCCGTCACGTTGATCGATCCGTCGGGCGAAGGAGCAGGGCTTGGCACGATGGAGCCACTTGCGCGGGCTTACCAGCGCGCGGTCCCCGAGCACCCGGCGGATGGCGGCCTGTTCGGGCCGCGCAGCGTGGGGTGGCGCGTGCACCGCGACCGCAGCTTTCCGCTTGCGGCGATTCGTTCGCTGATGGTCCAGGCGCTCCATCCGCTGGCCATGGCCGGGGTCGCCGAGCACAGCGACTGGCAACGCAACCCGATGGGCCGCCTCGCCGCGACGAGCGGCTACGTGCTGACGGTCACCTACGGGGACACCGCGAATGCCCACAGTGCCGCGTCCCGCGTGCGTGCGGTGCACACGCGGGTGCGTGGAACGGACACGGTCACCGGGCTCCCTTATCGTGCCGATGACCCGAGCCTGCTCCTGTGGGTGCACGCCGCGATGGTGGATTCGATCATCAACATCGTGCAGCGCTACGGCCGTGCCCTGAGCGAGGCTGACGCGGATCGCTACGTGGCCGAGATGGTGAAATTCGCGGAGATCGTGGGAGTGCCGGCCGAGCTTGTCCCCACGACGGTGGCCGCGATGCGTGACTACATCGATGAGGTGCAGCTGCTGCAGGCCACTCCCGCCGCGCGCGATGCGATCGCCTACGTGCTGGATCCGGCGGGACTCGAAGGGGAGAACCGAGACCTGTGGCGTGACCTCGGCCAGGTTGCGATCGGCACCCTGCCGGCCTGGGCGCGCTCGATGTACGGCTTTGACGACCCTCCTGCGGAGCTGATGGAGCGTGAGTCGGTGCGGCAGCTCCTGGGGGCGCTCGACTTCGCCTTTGAGTCGTTCCCCGGCGTGCTGGAGGCGCGAGAGCGGATCGAGCGTCGCATGCGGGAATGAGCCGTCGCTCGCGCAGCGGAGCCGTGCTCCAAACCCGCCTCGGTCGCGGGGCGGCGATCGCCCGGCTCGCGTTGCGCATCGGCGGGCGCTACGTGGCGCGGTCGCCGCGCTTGATCTTTGCCTCGGTGGAGCGCCGGCGCGAGCTGCGCCACGACCTCGCCCTGCGCTCGGCCGACGACGTGGCGGAGGAGCTGGGCTCCATGAAGGGCGCCCTGATGAAGCTCGGTCAGATGGCGAGCTATATCGACGAGGACATGCCCGAGACGTTTCGCAGGGCGATGGCCCGCCTGCAGCACAACGCCCCGCCCATGAGCCCCGCGCTGGCGGCATCGGTGATCGTCGAAGAGCTGGGGGAGTCTCCGGAAACCGTCTTCGCCAGGTGGGACCCGTTGCCTTTCGCGGCGGCCTCCATCGGGCAGGTGCACCGTGCCATCACGCGGGAGGGCGTCGCAGTCGCGGTCAAGGTGCAGTACCCGGGCATCGCACGAACGATCACGTCGGACCTGCGCAACGTCGCCTTGCTGAGACGGGTCGCGGGAGCTGCCTTTCCCGGCCTTGACACGAGGTCGCTCATCGACGAGCTCGGCGAGCGGCTGCGCGAAGAGGTCGACTACGTCCTCGAAGCCGGCAACCAGGAGCTCTTCGCAACGTATTACGAGGGGCACCCGGTCATCCACGTTCCGAGAGTGGTGCGCGAGCTGAGCACCGCACGCGTGCTCACCAGCGAGCTGGTGAGCGGCGCGACCTTCGACGAGCTGCTCCGCTGGAACCAGGCGGAGCGGGATCTGGCGGCGGAGACGATCCATCGCTTCGTAGCACGCAGCCTGTACCGGCTGCACGCGTTCAACGGCGACCCGCACCCCGGCAACTACCTGTTCCACGGGCGTGGCCGAGTCACCTTTCTCGACTTCGGGCTGACGAAGCGCTTCAGCGCAGGGGACCTCGACCCGCTGGTCGACGCGCTTCGTTCTCTCGTGTTCGACAGGGACGGCGAAGGCTTCCGTGCAGCGCTCGAGAAGGCCGGTTTCCTGCGACCCGGCGCTCCGGTTCCAACACAGACCGTGGTCGATCGCTTCACGCTGTTCTACGCGACCGTGCTGAATGACGCGCCGATGACGATCACGCCGGCTTACGCGTCGGAGATCGTACGTCGCTATTTCGACGCGAGCGGTCCGCTCGCGCCGTACAGCGACGTACCCCGCGCCTACGCCGTGCTGCAGCGCATCAACCTGGGCCTCTACGCGGTGCTTGGCAGCTTGAACGCCACCGCCAACTGGCGGCGCATCTCGGCGGAGCTCTGGCCCTTCGTCAACGGGCCCGCCTCGACTCCGATCGGTGAGGCAGAGGCGCGGTGGGAGCGACAGCGGGGGGAGCGGGAAAACGCGCCTGCTCTGGATCGCAGCGCCTAGGCCGGATCCCCCCACCCGCCGCTAACGCGGCGACCTCCCCCGCGAGGCGGGGAGGTGGGTGGCTTCCCCCGCAGACGTGGGCCGGAGCCTTCACCGACCCGGGCATCCCGGCCGGGTTCGCGGCTCGGTCGGATCCAGCAACTACCTGTACGCCTCTGGGGCCTGCGGTTCGGCAATGGAGGCAAAGGTGGCGACGTGAACACGTTGCGGTACCTCCGTGAATTCGTTCACGAGGTCACCTCTGGATACCGAGAGGCTTTACCTTCGCCTCTTGAGCGCCGGAGACGGGGGCTCGCTAACCTCTAGGTGACGTGGGGATAAATCCGCCGCCGCCTCCCGCTCCGCCTCGCCCGGCCGGTGCAAAACCGCCCGCGCCCCAGAATCCGCTGCGGTCGACCCGGCTGTGGGTGACGCTGGCGATCATCCTCCTGGTCAACGTCCTGATCACCAATGTGCTGTTCGCGCCCGCGCAGCCGACGACCGTCACGCTGCCTTACAACGTCTTCAAGCAGCAGGTGACAGAGGACAACGTGATCAGCGTCACGACCACTGGCGATTCGATCACTGGCGTGACGAAGACGGCCGTTAAAGAGGCAGGCACCGGCACCAGCGCGACTCACTTCACGACGCAGCGGCCGTCGTTCGCCGACGACAGCCTCGAGCCGCTGCTGGAGCAGCACGGCGTGACGATCAACGCCAAGCCCGAGAACCCACCTCTTCCGTTCTGGGAAACGCTGCTGTTCAGCTTCGGGCCGACGCTGTTGATCGTCGTGGCCGTGCTGTACCTGATCCGACGCGCCGCCAATGCGGGTGGCGCCGGCGGGCTGCTCGGCGCCTTCGGCCAGAGCAAGGCGCGGCTGTACGACCCGGAGCGCCCGGGCGCGACATTCGCAGACGTGGCCGGAATCGACGAGGTGAAGCAGGAGCTGCAGGAGTTGGTCGACTTCCTGCGCGAACCGCAGAAATACGAGCGGCTTGGAGGCAAGGTCCCGAAAGGGGTTCTCCTCATCGGGCCGCCCGGCACCGGCAAGACGCTGCTGGCTCGCGCGGTCGCGGGCGAGGCGAAGGTCCCCTTCTTCAGCCAGTCGGCCTCCGAGTTCGTGGAGGCCATCGTGGGCGTGGGCGCCTCGCGCGTGCGCGACCTGTTCACGAAGGCGCGCGCGGCCGCGCCCGCGATCATCTTCATCGACGAGCTCGACGCCGTCGGCCGCTCCCGGTCGGCGGCGCTGCGTGTGGGCGGCAACGACGAGCAGGAGCAGACGCTCAACCAGATCCTCACGGAGATGGATGGTTTCGACCCTCGCGAAGGCGTGATCGTTCTGGCGGCGACCAACCGCGCCGACGTGCTCGACCCGGCGCTGCTGCG
>JBDTKH010000068.1:0-20114 GCA_039935415.1 Candidatus Dormiibacterota bacterium | reverse complement strand
ACAGTTCCGGTCCGAGCCGGAGAGCAGACTTACTCTTCCCCACTTGTGGGACAGTACCCGCCGAAGGCGGGGGACGGGGCCGAGTAGATCAGGCCGCCTTGCCAGCCCCGCTCATGAGCTTGATCAGCTCGCCGGCCATCGCGATCGCCTCGACAGTCGGCAGCGTCTGGTTGCTCATGGTGAAGCCCCCGAATCCCGCGTCGACGTACTGGCTCAGGATCTCGGCCGCCTGCTCCGGCGTGGCAACCACGACCATCGGTCGCCGCTCGGCGGGGATGCTCTCGAGCAATGGCTTCGCGTTTCGCACGTTCTCCACCAGCACAACGTTGACCCCGACGGTGAGGAGCACGGTCGACGGATCGCGACCTTCGGCCTCGCAGTGACTCTCGAAGATCTCCTTCTTCCGTTTCAAGCCATCGACATGGCCGCCGAACCAGTGGCCGATGTCTCCATGGCGCGCGAGCAGCCTGAGCGTGCGCTTCTCGCCACCACCCCCGACCAGGATCTTGGGTCCGCCGAGCTGGATCGGCCGCGGGCTGTTGATCGCGCGGTCGATTCGGTAGTGCTTGCCTTCAAATGACGGCCGCTCCTCCGTGAACATCAGCTTGATGATGGTAAGCGCCTCATCCAGCCGGTCCATGCGCGCGCCGATCGGGGGAAACTCGAACCCATAGCCCGCATGCTCCGACTCGTTCCAGGCCGCGCCGATACCAAGCATCGCGCGCCCGCCGGAGATCACGTCGAGCGTCGTCACCATCTTGGCCAGCAGGGCCGGGTTGCGGTACGTGACACCGGTCACTAGCGTCGCGAGCTTCACCCGTGACGTTTGCATCGCCAGCGCGGAGAGCGTGGTGTACGCCTCCAGCATCGGCTCCGTCTCGGGCCCGATAGGGCCGATTTGATAGAAGTGATCCATCACCGTCACGAGGTCGAACCCGGCGGCCTCGGCCGCCCGGGCGTTCTCCACCACACGCGAGAAGAGCCGCTCCGTGGGGACACTTTTGAATGTGTAGTTGGGCATGTGATAGCCGAAGAAAATGGTCATGACAACCACTACCGCGCCTTGCGCCGCGGACATTCCGTGTCGAGCGAAGTAAGCGGGCCAAGCAACCGCGCTATAGATAGAATTTGGCGCCACGGGCTGTGGCCATAGACGAATCACGTAACGCAAAGCCGAGCGGAATACAGCTGGTCCAGGTCGAGGGCTTCCTCGAGGTGGCCCGCCGCGGCAGCGTGAGCCGCGCAGCGGAGGCACTGTTCATCACTCAGCCGACGCTGACGGCGCGGCTCCACGGCCTCGAGCGCGAGCTCGGGACGCCTCTTTTTCTTCGCACGCCGCATGGCATGCGGCTGACGGAGGCCGGGCGCGCCTGGATCCCGTTCGCCGAGCGGGCGCTGCGAGCCCTTGTCGACGGTCGCGACGCCCTGGAGCAGGTGATCTCCGCCTCAGCCGGGCACCTGATGATCGCGGCCGCTCCAGCCGTGAGCACGTACGTGCTGCCCGAGATGCTGGAGCGGTTTGTCGCCGCCCATCCCAGGGTCGAGGTCTCGGTTCGAACGGGCCATTCCGAGGATGTCGTCGACCTCGTGGTTCGCGATGAGGTCCAGATCGGGCTTGGTCGCGCGATCCGGCATCCGGACCTGGAGCTGCTGCCGTTCCACACCGAGGAGCTGGTCCTGGTGTGCGCACCGGATCACCCCTTCACCAAGCGGTCGGAAGTCCCGATGCCCGACGTGGCCGCGCAGAAGCTGATCATGTTCGATCGGACGTCGAGCTACTACGAGATCGCGCAGGGGGCGTTCCTGTCGGCGGGGGTGAAGCTGCGCGGTTTGATGGAGCTGGACTCGATCGAGGCCGCGAAGAAGATGGTGGAGCGAGGCCTTGGGGTGGCGCTCCTTCCAGGCACCGCCGTGGCGCGAGAGGTCGCGGGTGGGTCACTGTGCATCGTCCCGATGAAGGACGCGCCCCCGATGCACAACTCGATAGTGGTCTTCCGCCGCAGGGACGCCGGCCCGCCGGAGGGCATCGTGGGCGCATTCCTCAAACTGATAGAAACGCGCGACTGACCCCCCGATCACCTATCGGATTTCTCGATATACCGCATCAGATGAATCAATTGGACTTATAGCCAAGGCCTTGATAGATTCGGGCCCATGGACAGTCACGAACCAACCGCTGAGCTGAAGACCGAGCCGTCGTCGCACGACTGCGAGTGCCCTGAGCCCTGCAACTGCGACCACGAGAACGAGTAGCGCCGCGGGGACCCGGCGTTAGATGACCACCAACTGAAGGAGGACCCGATGGAGCTCATGTCTACGCCATTGCTTCCGCAGGGGTTCAAGGTCCCGGCCTCGCGTAACGAGGACCCGAGCCGGCGGCTTCGGCGCCTCCTAGCGACCAAGCCCTACGTTTTCGGTCCGGGAGTCTATGACCCGATGGGCGCGGAGCTGACGATGTACCACGGGTTCGACGCCGTCTACTTCAGCGGCTATTCCTTCGCCATCGGCCATCTCGGCACCACCGACATGGACCTCTACTCGTCAGTCGAGATCGCCGACGGAGCGCGCCGAACGGTGAGCGCCCTTCGCAAGTTTCAGCTCACGATGGCGATGGGCGACCCCGACAAAGGCGTCGAGCCGATGCACCTGGAGATCCCTCCGGTCGTGGTGGACATGGACGCCGGCTACGGCAACCTCTTCAACGTGCAGCGCACCGTGGAGCTCTACGTGCGCGCGGGCGTGGCCGCCGCCCACCTCGAGGACCAGGTCATGCCAAAGCGCTGCGGCCACATCGCGGGCAAGGCGTTGATCTCCGCGGACGAGTTCGTTGGCAAGCTCAAGATGATGCGCAACGCCGCGGACGACCTCGGCCACCGAGACTTCGTGATCATCGCGCGCACGGACGGCGTTTCGGCCACCGAGGCGCCCGAATCGAAGCGCGGCATCGAGCTTGCCATCGATCGCGGACTGCGCTACATGGACAGCGGGATCCCGGACCTGTTGTGGTGCGAGTTCCCCACCGCCGAACGCGGGCCGACAGAGCGGTTCTGCAGCGAGATTCGAAAACGGTTCCCCGAAGCGCGGTTTGCCTTCAACTACTCGTCGTCCTTCAAGTGGATCAACGAGAAGAACCCCCATACGTGGGAGGACCTCGGTGACCTCGGAGTCGGCTTCATCTTCATCACCCTCGCGTTGCAGCACGCGGCAGGGCACGGCATGTCGGTGCTGCTTCAGGACTTGAAGCAGTCCCGGGAGCAGGGCTACATGACCCTGCAGCGCAAGGAGTGGGCGGATGGCGCCGACGTCCCGACGCGCAGCCACCACCTGTTCACCGGCGTCCCCTATCACCAGCACGTCGGCCAGGAATACGGCGCGACGCGGCTCGGTGAGGACGTCGACCAGCACCTCGAGGTGTCGAAGGTAGTCTGAGCAGTGACCCCTTAGACTTCGCGTCGGGAGCGAGGGGTCGTTGATTCTTTTTCCGTTCCGGTACCTCTGGTGGCTGATCGGCAGCGTCCGCCATTCGTTTGGCAAGCCTCCGGATTTCATCATCTTCGTGCTCGAGGACAGCCTGCCGGCATTGCCCGATCCACCACGGCCCCTGTGGCAACGCTTCACGTCTCGACCACGTCTCAGCGTCAGGGAGCTGGGTGAACGTTTCGACGCCATCGCGCGCGATCCGCGGATCAAGGGCGTGGTGCTGCACCTTCGGCCTACCGGCATGTCGATGGCCACGCTGCAAGACCTGCGCGAGCTGGTCGGGACGCTCCGCAAGGCCGGCAAACGCGTGGTTGCGTGGGCGCCGTTCTACACGACCGGCTCGTACTACCTGGCCTGTGCGTGCGACCAGGTTCTTCTCATGCCGCTCGGCATGGTGCAGCCTTTGGGCTTTGCCAGCACCGGGATGTTTCTCAAGGACGGCCTCGCGAGATTCGGGATCGAGGCCGACTTCGTGCAAGTCTCGCCGTACAAGTCGGCGGCCGACCTGCTGACCAAGTCGAAGATGTCAGAAGAGGTCCGCCGACAAATCACGTGGCTGCTCGAGTCTCACCACGACGAGCTGCTTCACGCAATTGCGGAAGGTCGCCTGCTCGACCTGAAGGGCGCGCAAGGCGTCGTAGACAACTCGCCCTACGGCGGCGAAACGGCCGTCACGAACCACGCGGTGGATGCAGCCGTCTCCGAGGAGGGGTTGGGCATTCACCTGGGGCAGGACGGCGCGACGGTGTCGATCGGCACGTGGGAACGGGCCCGAGCCAGGCTGCCCATCGCCGCGCCGTCACTCGGCCGCGGCAGGTACGTCGCGATCCTGCGTATCGAGGGCACGATCGTCGACGGGCGCTCTGGCAGGCTGCCCGTGAAACCGCCGATCGACGTGCCGCTGGTGGGCGACGAGCGCGCCGGAGACCTTACCGTGGTGCAGGCCGCGCGACAGGTTGCGGGCGACAAGCGAGCGGCGGCGGTGGTCCTCTACGTCAACTCCCGCGGCGGCTCGGCAACTGCGTCGGAGGCGATGCGGCAGGCGCTCGACGTGATCGCGTCTCGCAAGCCGATCGTCGTCGCGATGGGTCCTGTCGCGGGGTCGGGCGGCTACTGGGTCTCGACTCCGGGGCAGTGGATCGTGGCGCGGCCGAGCACATTGACGGGATCGATCGGGGTGCTTACCGGGAAGGTGGTAACGAGTGGGCTGTTCTCGAAGCTCATGGTCAACCGAGAGACGATCGCGTTCGGACAGCACGTGTCCCTGGAGAGCGACGCGAGGTTGTACAGCGAAGAGGAACGCTCGATCGTGAAGGGCGAGATCGATCGCATCTACCGTTCGTTCCTGGATCTCGTAGGGAAAGCGCGCAAGCTGCCGGCCGATGAGGTCGAACCGATCGCCGGAGGCCGGGTGTGGACGGGCCGCCAGGCCCTGGAACGAAAGCTGGTGGACGAGCTGGGTGGCTTGAACGCGGCGATCGCCAAAGCGCGGAGCCTGGCGGGCCTGCACGAAAGGACGCCGGCGCGCGAGGCAAGACCGCCAAAACGCATCATCCCGCCCCAAACGCTACCGGGCGCGGCGACGTACGTGGGATACGTCCTGGAGGGCCTCGCGCTGCTCACCCGAGCCCCAGCCCTGGCCGTGATGGAGTACCTACCGGGAGAGCTGACCTAATTCACCTCCCCACCGTGTGGGAGGACGCGCCGTTTGGCGCGGGTGGGGGTGACGGAATCCAAATTCAGCTCCCCACCGTGTGGGGAGGTGAGTAACCGCACTAGTCCAGTGCTGGGAATCTCCATGGCTGCCGTTCGCGCAGCAGGTCGTAGACCGTTTTAACGATGCTCTCGCGGTTTGGCTTGCTGAAGTAGTCGCCGTCCGGCCCGTACGCGGGA
This sequence comes from Candidatus Dormiibacterota bacterium, assembly GCA_039935415.1. Classification (GTDB taxonomy): domain Bacteria; phylum Chloroflexota; class Dormibacteria; order Dormibacterales; family Dormibacteraceae; genus Palsa-870. Next base: position 14,741 of record JBDTKH010000068.1, on the reverse strand, counting down.
CGGTTCGGCGACGCGGCCAGCGTGCGCGGCGCCGCGTCGAGGTGCCACCAGCCCTGCTGCACCTCCAGGATCTGCTGCAGCATGAATGCGGAAGCGCCGCCGGGCACGTCCTCGTCCAGGCAGACCAGCGCGTGGGTCTTCTCGATCGAGCGCACGATCGTGTGGTCGATGTCGAACGGGTTCAGCGTCTGCACGTCGATCACCTCGCACGACACGCCGAGCTCTTCGAGCGTCCGCGCGGCGCCGATCGCGATCGCGCACAATGCGCCGTACGTGACGACGGTCACGTCGGCTCCCTCTCGCAGCACCTCCGGCACGCCCAACGGCACCGTGAACTCGCCGATGTTGTCGGGCACCCGCTCCTTGAGCCGGTACCCGTTGAGCACCTCGATCACGACCGCCGGGTTGTCGCCTCGAAACAGCGTGTTGTAGAAGCCCGCCGCCTGCGTCATGTTGCGCGGCACGGCCACATAGATGCCCTGCAGAGCGTTGAGGAGCACAGACATGGGCGACCCCGAGTGCCAGATGCCGACCAGCCGGTGTCCCTTGGTGCGGATGACCACCGGGGCCTTCTGGCCGCCGACGGTCCGCCAGTGCATGGTGGCCAGGTCGTCAGACGCGGTCTGCAAGGCGTAGAGGAAGTAGTCGAGGTACTGGATGTCGCAGATCGGCCGCAGCCCACGCATCGCGGCACCGATCGCCTGGCCCAGGATCGTCGCCTCGCGGATGCCGGTGTCGGTGAGCCGCAGCGCTCCGTACTTGGCCTGCAGACCCTCGAAGACCAGGTTGACGTCGCCCAGGCGCCCGACGTCCTCACCGATCACGAACAGGCGCGGGTCGCGCGCGAAGTTCGCGTCGAAGTTGCGCAGGAGCATCATGCGGCCGTCGACGATCTGTGACGTCTGGGAGAAAGTGGCCTGCACTACGGGCACTTTCAACGGTGACTCCGCGGACCGGCTGTAGAGGTGCGAGTTGTACCGCTCGTCGTTCTCCTTTTGATACTCCTCGACGAACTTCGCGAGCTCCGTCCGCTCCGGCGACTCGATGCCGCGGAGCCGGTGCAGGGCGCGCGTCGCGTTGGACATCACCAGCGATCGCGTCACCTTCCCGGCCTCATCCAGGGTGCTCATGATCTCAGCGATCTCCGGCATGTCGAGCTTTTTGAGGATCGCGACCGCACGATCGCGCTCCGCACGAACGGGCCGCTGGAAGGCATCCCAGGCCAGGTCGCGCGCCGCCTCCACCGCTTCCTTGTCCGCCGCCTCCCAGCCCTCGAGCTGAGACTCGCTGGCGATCCCGGTCTCGATGACCCAGTCGCGCATCCGGGCGACGCAGTCGAACTCGTTCTCGAATCGCAGCCTCTCCTTCGTCTTGTACCGCTCGTGGCTGCCGCTCGTCGAGTGCCCCTGTGGCTGCGTCATCTCGGTGACGTGGAAGAGCGCCGGCTTGTGCTCGCGGCGAACCTTCTCGATGCCGGTCGCGTAAGTCTCGATGAGCGCCGCGTAGTCCCAGCCGCGAACGACGTAGATGTCGATGCCAGGCCGGTCGTCGGGCGTGAAGCCCTTCAGCACGTCGGAGATCGAAGCCTTGGTCGTCTCGGCCGTGATCGGCACCGAGATGCCGTACCCGTCATCCCAGACCGACATCGCCAGCGGGATCTGCAGCACGCCCGTGGCGTTGATCGCCTCCCAGAAAAGTCCCTCGCTCGTGGCCGCATCGCCGATGGTGCCGAACGCGACCTCGTTTCCGTTGACCGAGAACCCGTCCTGCACGGGCGTCAACTGCGGGTTGTCGCGGTACAGCTTTGAGGCGTAGGCCAGGCCGATGAGCCGCGGCATCCAGCCGGCCATGTTGGACACGTCCGCGCTCGAGTTCAGCAGCTCGACCGACCGCGCGAATCCACCCTGTTCGTCGAGGAAGCGCGTGGCGAAGTGGTTCCCCATCTGGCGACCACCTGATGCGGGCTCGGCTTCCACGCTTGCGTTCCCGTACAGCTGCGCGAAGAAATTGCGCACGTTCGACATGCGGGTCGCCCACATGAAGGTCTGGTCGCGGTAGTAGCCGGCCCGCCAGTCACCCGGCCGGAAGACCTTGGCCATCGCCAGCTGCGCGACCTCTTTGCCGTCGCCGAAGATCCCGAAGGTGGCGTTGCCGCGCAGCACCTCGGCGCGCCCGATGATGCTTGCCCGCCGGCTGCTGTAGGCGAGGCGGTAGTCGGCGACGATGGTTTCGGCGGTCAGTGACGACTTCGAATTGCGGAGCGCTTTCGCCAGCCGAAAAACCTCCCCTACGGGTCGTAGTTTGGCCGCCTCAGTGGCTCCACTCCTCTCCCCTTCGGGGAGAGGCCAGGAGAGGGGCTGAAGTGGCTCTAACGAACGTTAGCACGCACCGCCCCCGGTCCCCTCGGAACGGGTCAGGCGGTGCTGGCGCTCTCGTCGCCAGGGACCCTGGCTCCATGATGCCCCCCGGGGCGGCTTGCCTGGAGAGCCTTCTTCATGTGCGTGTAGGCCCTGGCCACATCTCCTCTTTTTTCCAAGATGTCGGCGTAGACGCCATGGCACTGGAACAGCCTCTCGGTCGTGTCCAGCCGCTCGAAGCCCTGGATCGCCAGGGCAAACTCGCGATCCGTGGTCTCAGGATCGCCCGCCCCGTCGGCAAGCCGGCCGAGCCAGGCGTGTGCTTCGGCGACGTTGGCCGCCTCGTGGTACCTCTCCGCCAGCTCGAGCGCCTCGCGCGCAAACTCGCCGGCCTGCACGAGGTTGTCCTGCTGAAGGCAGAGCTCGCACAGGCTGAGCAGCACGTTGCTCCGGTCAGACAAATCGTCTCCACCCGCCAGCTCGAGCGACCGCTCGAGGTGAGCTTTGGCCTCCGCGGCGTCGCCCTGGGCCAGGAGGATGAGCCCCAGGTCGTTCTCCGCCCGCCCCAGCGAGCCGCGATCGCGCAGGAGCTCGAGCAAGGCCACCGAGCGCGCCGCGTACCTGGATGCCGTGTCGACCTGGCCCAGCCGCTGGTACCCCGACGACAGGTCGCTGTACAGCTTCGCCATGCTCCTCAGGTCGAAGATCGGCCCGGCCGACTCGATCGCCTTTCGATAGAAGTCGATCGCGCTGGCCCAATCGTGGTTTGCCATGTGCGCCTGCGCAACGATGCCGAGCAGCCGGGTCTCGGTCGGGGACGGGACCGGGGCGAGGCTGCGGCATACCGCCAGTGCTTTCTCGGCCAGCGCCAGCGCCTCGGGCCGCTGGGTCAGGTTGGCCAGCCCCGCCTCAGCGCCCAGACACTCAGCAAGCATCACGCCGTCGTTGATCGCCTCGAAATGCTTTCGGGCCTCCGCAAGCAAGTCCTTCGCTAGCTCGGGCTTCGCCAGCTTGAGGTAGGCCATCGCCAGGAAGTAACGAATGCGCCCGAGCCTGTAGGCGGAGCTTCCCAGGTCCAGCAGGGACTGGCCCAGGGCGACCGCTTCGTCGTACCGGCCGTCGCCCACCATCACCTCGAGCTCGACCATGCGACCCTGCGCCTCATCGGTCCTGCCCGACGGGTCCGCCAGGAAGAACTCCACAGGCTTGCCGGTGCGCTGCGCGATGTGCTCCAGCGTCGGAAGCGAGGGCCGCGTCCGCCCGGTTTCAATCAGGTAGATGGCGGGGGCGGTAACGTGTCCCTTACCGACTTGCGCCAGGCTGAGGCCCGCTTCGTGCCGGGCTTGCTTCACGGATCCCTGGCGAAGCGTTACCCCAGGGAGCCTTCTTCGCGGCTTTGTGGTGCGGGATTTCTCCTCGCCTGGAACGTTCCGCAGACCCGACATGTCAAGTCACTCTAGACCAAACCCAGATCGTAGGTGTCCGGAATCGATCGATCAGAACTCCCTCGCTAATTCACCGCCCAGATCTCGACTTAACGTCCTTGTTAAGTTAAACTACTGGAGCGCAGGTCGCGGTCAGAGTGCTTCCCGCCGCGGCCTGCGCTTTTTTTCGCCGGCCCGATCGGGGCTTTATTATGCCGCCGGGTAGGTTCCGAACAGTCTTACCTCAGCGCTGGCCTCTTCGAGGTCGTTAAGCGCCGACTCGGCGGCGGTGGCGGTGCCGTTGACCGCGAAGTCGAGGTAGAAGCGATATTCGAAGGGGCGGCCCTTCATCGGCCGGCTGTCGAGCCGGGTCAGGTTGACCCCGCGGCGGGCAAAGCACTCCAGTCCCTGGGCAAGGCTGCCCGGCCTGTGCTTGGTGACGAACGCGAGGGAGCACTTGTACCCCTCCCCCGCCTCCGCCGGCCGGGCGGGCTCGCCGCGCTCGATGACGACGAACCTCGTCCGGTTCTCGGAATCGTCCTGGATCGACTCGGCCAGCACGTACAGCCCGTAGCGCGCCGCCGCCGCCTTGCTGGCGATCGCAGCCGTCCCCGGCTGGCGCTGCTCGGCCACCGCTCGAGCCGCCCCCGCCGTGTCGTGGTACGCGACCGAGCGGATCTGCCGCGAGTGGAGGTACGCGTCGCATTGGGCCAGCGCCTGGGGGTGCGAGAGGGCCCTCTCGACTGGACCAGGCCAGCCCAGCAGACAGTGCCGCACCGGGAGCACGTGCTCGCGCACCACCCGCATCCCGGGCAGCTCCCACAGGAGGTCGGACACCTCCTGCACGATTCCCGCGCTGCTGTTCTCCACGGGGAGCACGGCCGCCCCGACGGCGCCGATCGAGAGCGCCTCGAATGTCAGCCGGAAAGTCGCGAACCCGACCGCTTCGGCGTTCGGGAACAGCGCGGTGACCGCCTCATCCGAGTAGGCGCCCGGCTCCCCCTGGTAGGCGATCCTCACCCCCAAACGCTCATCCGAAAATGAGGTGCCGCAGGGTGTCCGCCACGTGGTTGTGGTCGTTTAGCTGGTCGGTCACCGGCGGATGGCCATTGGTCTCATGGCCGTTGGTTTCGTGGCCATTCGGGTCGGCAGCCGCGACGATCTTGCGTAGGTCCTCGTCGGTCACTTCCTTCTTCGTGTCGGCCACCACCAGGAACCGCTGCCATGCCTCTTCCGCCTTCACCCCTTCGAGCGTGACGCCGAGGCGCCCCAGGCGGTGGTGAAACGCGTGCCGGCCCGAGCGCGCCGTCAGGACGATGCGCGAGTCGGAAAGGCCCACGTCCTCGGGCTTCATGATCTCGTAGTTCAGCCGGTCCTTCAGCACGCCGTCCTGGTGGATGCCCGACGCGTGCGCGAACGCGTTCGCGCCGACGACCGCCTTGTTCGGCTGGACAGGCGTGCCGGTCAGCTCGGCGACAAGCCTCGAGGCGCGGGTGATCTCCTTGGTGTCCACGCCGCACTCCAGGCCGAGTTTGGACTGGCGCACGTTGAGCAACATCACGACCTCTTCGAGGGAGGTGTTGCCCGCCCGCTCGCCGATGCCGTTGATGGTGCACTCGACGCGACGAGCGCCGGCCGCGAGAGCGCCAAGGGTGTTCGCCACGGCAAGCCCGAGGTCGTTGTGGCAGTGCACCGAGAACAGCGCCTTCTCGCTGCCCCGCGCTTCCTCGATCGCGCGGCGCACGATCTCGCCGAACTCCCACGGCAGGCAGTAGCCGGTCGTGTCCGGGATGTTGATCACGTTGGCGCCCGCTGCGATCATCGTCTCCACCGTCTCGACCAGGTAGTCGATGTCTGCGCGACCGGCGTCCTCCGGCGAGTACTGCACCCTGTCGCACAGCGACCGCGCGTACGCGACCATCTCTGCGCCGCGCTTCAGCACCTGCTCGCGCGTCATGCCCAGTTTGCGGTCGATGTGCACGTCGGAGACGGACAGCACGATGTGGATCTGCGGTGTCTCGGCTTCCTTGATCGCCGCCCAGACCGCGTCGATGTCCTCGCGCACGGCGCGAGCCAGCGCTGTCACCGTCGAACCGCGGATCTCGCGCGCGATGCGCCGGCACGCCTCGAAGTCACCCGGCGATGAGATCGGGAACCCGGCCTCGATCACGTCGACGCCGAGCTTCTCTAGCTGCCGCGCGATGCGCAGCTTGGAGTTCGCGTCGAGATGGAACCCGGGCGACTGCTCGCCGTCGCGCAGCGTCGTGTCGAAGATGAATACTCTGTCCGGGCTCTTGTCGGTCATTTCTCTACAGGCTCCAACCAGGTCATCATCGAGCGCAGCTCGCGTCCGACCTTTTCAATCTGGTGTTCCGAGTCGGTCTGTCGCATCGCCATGAATCCCGCTCGTCCGTTTGAGTTCTCGTCCAGCCACTTCTCGGCGAAGCTGCCGTCCTGGATCTCGCGCAGCACCTGCCGCATCTGCTCGCGCACGTGCGAGTCGATCACGCGCGGACCCGACACGTAGTCCCCGTACTCGGCGGTGTCCGACACTGAGTAGCGCATGAAGCCGAGGCCGCCGCGGTACATCAAATCGACGATGAGCTTCAACTCGTGCAGCACCTCGAAGTACGCGAGCTCGGGCTGGTAGCCGGCTTCGACGAGGGTCTCGAAGCCGGTCTTGACCAGCGAGCTGACGCCGCCGCACAGAACGGCCTGCTCGCCGAACAGGTCGGTCTCGGTCTCTTCCTTGAAGGTCGTCTCGAGCACGCCCGCGCGGCCCGCCCCAAGCGCCCTTGCGTATGCGAGCGTCCGCTGCCACGCGTGTCCTGATGCGTCCTGGTGCACCGCGATCAGCGCCGGGACGCCCTGGCCCTGGAGGTACGTGCTGCGCACCAGGTGGCCGGGCCCCTTGGGCGCGATCATCGCGACGTCGAGCTTCTGGTTGGGCTCGATCTGCGCGAAATGGATGGCAAAGCCGTGCGCGAACAGCAGCAGTGATCCGGGCTGCAGGTGGTTCTCGATCGACTCGCGGAAGAGCTTGCCCTGGCCGGCGTCAGGCGTGAGGACCATCACCACGGACGCCTCTGACACCGCTTCGGGCACGGGCACCGCGCGGAGGCCGTCAGCCTCCACCCGCTCGATGGACTTGCTGCCGGGGTAGAGGCCGACGCGCACGTCCTCCCCGCTGTCGTGGAGGTTGAGCGCGTGGGCGCGGCCCTGGCTGCCGTATCCGATCACCGCGACCGGCTCCCCCAGGCTTGGGGGGCAATCGACCTCGTAGTGGATCTTCATGCGCTTCTCCTCATGACGACGGGCCCGGAACGAACGACGTCACGAACGCCGTGCTTCATCAGCTCGTCAACGAATTCGCCGACGTCCTTGCCTTCGCCGGCGAACTCGACCGTCGAGCCGCCAGCCCCGCTGTCGAGGACCCTGGCGCCGCGCTCGATCAGCCCCGCCACCTGAGCGGTCGGAACCTTGGCGACAACCAGCTCGCGGCTGTACACCTCGTGGCCGGTGAGGTCCTCGACCTCCACCACCTCGACCAGGCGCTCGAGCTGCTTGCGCACCTGGTCGACCTCGGCGTGGCCGGAGTCGACGGTGAGCGTCATCAGCGACCGCCCGGCGTGCCGGCTCGGCCCCACGGAGATCGACCGAATATGAAAACCGCGCCGGCGAATCAACCCGGCGACCTTGCTCAAGGTGTTGGACCCGTCTTCAACAAGCACCGACAGGACTCGAATTCGATTTGTCACCTCCCCACCATGTGGGGAGGACGGCGGCGCAGCCGCCGGGTGGGGGTGGTGGGCAGCGTTCAGCGGAGGATCAGGCAACAGCAAGCTCACTTGTCCGGAGCCTCCCAGAAATCGTTCAGGCTCTTGCCCAGCGGAACGATCGGATAGACGTTCGCCTCGGGGTCGATCCGGAAGTCGATCAGGAACGGGCCCGTGGTGCGCTCGGCCGCATCCATCGCAGAGGCGACGTCCTCCAGCCTGTCGACGCGAATCGCGGGCAGCCCGTAGGCGTCGGCGAGCTTGACGAAGTCCGGGATGTGGGTGAGATCGACCTGCGAACGGACGCCGCCGTAGAAGTCGTCCTGGAACTGGCGGACCATGCCCAGCGAGAAGTTGTTGAGCAGCACGATGTTGATGTCGAGCTGGTGCTCGACCGCGACCGACAGCTCCTGCGCTGTCATCACGAACCCGCCCTCGCCTGCGACGCACCAGACAGCCTTGTCGGGCCGGCCGAACTTGGCGCCGATCGCCGCCGGGAGCGCAAAACCCATGGTCCCGGCACCACCCGAGTTGATGAAGAGCCCCGGGCGGTCGTAGTTCCACCACAGCGCGGCCCAGATCTGGTTCTGGCCGACGTCGGCGACGACGATCGCCTCGCTGCGGCAGCGCCGGTACATGTCGATCAGCACGTCCTGCGGCTGGAGGTGCCCGTTGGAGTGCGTGTACTTCAGCGGGTGCTCCTCTCGCCACGCGTCGATCTGCGAGAGCCAGCGGCCGCGTCCCTCGTCGAGCGTGCCGATGTGGGGCAGCATCGCCTCGAGCGCGTTCCTCGCGTCGGCGACGAGCTCGATGTGGGGCCGGACGTTCTTGCCCATCTCAGAACCGTCGATGTCGACATGGATGAACGTCTTGACCTTCGGGGCGAAATCCGCGAGCCGTGCGGTGACGCGGTCGTCGACCCGCATGCCGACCATCATCAGCACGTCTGCGTTCTGCACCGCCTTGAGGTTCCAGCCGGTGCCCATGAACCCGGTCATGTGCAGCGAGAGCGGGTGCTGCACCGGGAACGCGCCGATTCCGAGCAGCGTCGTGCCGACCGGGGCGCCGGCCTTCTCCGCCAGCCGGAGCAGCTCGCGCTCGGCGTGGCTGAGCAGGACGCCGTGTCCGGCCAGGATCACTGGGCGCACAGCGTTTGCCAGCGCTTGCGCCGCTTCGCGCGCGTGCTCGAGGTGCACGTGGCCGTTGGGCTGGTAGCCGGGAAGTTCCAGTCGCTCCGGGGTGATTCGCTCGGCGTCGGCCTGCTGCACGTCCTTGCAGATGTCGATCAGCACGGGCCCCGGGCGCCCGGTGGTCGCGATGTGGAAGGCCTCGTGGATGACGCGGGGCAGCTGGTCGATGTTGGTGACCAGGTAGCTGTGCTTGGTGACCGAGCTGGTCGCGCCGATCACGTCCGACTCCTGGAACGCGTCCCGCCCGACCTGCGTGCTGTTGACCTGGCCCGTGATGGCGATCATCGGGACCGAGTCCATGTACGCGGTGCACAGGCCGGTCACCAGGTTCAGCGCTCCCGGTCCCGAGGTGGCGAACACGACGCCGGGCTTGCCGCATGCGCGCGCGTAGCCGTCGGCCATGTGCGCGGCGCCCTGCTCATGGCGGACCAGGATGTGTTTGAGCTTTGGATGCTCGGGGAGGTGCTGGTAGATGGGCAGGTTGGCGCCGCCGGGGTAGCCGAAGATCACCTCGACTCCCTCGCGCTCCAGCGCCTCCAGCACCATGTCCGCTCCGGTCAACTTCTGCTCCTTGTGATGTGTCTTGACAAAGAAGAAGCCCCCAACCTCTCGGTCGGGGGCTTTTGCGATCTACTTGAGGTGTCTGTTAGCTCGCGCGCGCCCCCGACTGACCAAGGCCAATGAGGCCCAGGAGACCAAGGAGGACTACGAGCGAGCCGCCAGAACGAGTCATTAGGTTCGTCATCTTAACGTTCCAACGGGCCGTCGAGTTGTAGCCCAGCCACAAATTCTGGCGACAGGCTTTGGGTAGAGTGTGCGTTCTCGATGCCCATGCCTGGATCTGCCGGCCGAGCGGAGCAGCTTCGCGCTGGGGCGAGCTCAGCAGAAGGCGCCGCGAGCACCGAACCGGAGCGCACCACGTCGGTGCGCGACGATCGGAGCGCAAGCGGCAACGCACGGCTGAGCCGCCCCAGTCGCGAAGATGCCCGCGCGGATCGGCAGATCCAGGCTAAAACCCTTGCCCAGAAGCTGTGGGACGCCCATGTCGTGAGCACGACGCCGGGTGAACCTGACCTGCTCTACGTCGACCTCCACCTCGTGCACGAGGTGACCTCGCCCCAGGCTTTCGAGGGGCTACGGCTGGCCGGGCGGCGGGTCCGGCGGCCCGACCTGACGGTGGCCACCATGGATCACAACGTACCCACTCGGGGCGGCCTGCGGGCGGCGGACGAGCTGTCCAGGCGCCAGATGGAGCTCCTCGCCGAGAACTGCCGGCTCGAGGGGATCCCACTGCACCAGATCGGCAGCCGCCGGCAGGGCATCGTGCACGTGATCGGTCCCGAGCTGGGCCTGACCCAGCCCGGCATGCTGATCGTGTGCGGCGACTCGCACACCTCGACGCACGGCGCGTTCGGCGCGCTGGCTTTCGGGATCGGCACCTCCGAGGTCGAGCTGGTGCTGGCCACCCAGTGCCTGCCCCAGAAGCGACTGGGGGACATCGCCGTGACGGTCACCGGCGAGCTGCCTCTCGGTGTCACCTCCAAGGACATCGTGCTCGGCCTGATCGGCCGGACGGGGATTCAGCTGGGGCAGGGTCATCTGGTCGAGTACCGCGGCGAGACGATCGAAGCGCTGTCGATGGAAGGCCGGATGACCGTCTGCAACATGTCGATCGAATGGGGAGCCAAGGCGGGGATGGTCGCTCCCGACGACACGACCTTCGCCTACCTGGAGCGCCGGCCGCACGCGCCGAAGGGCGACGCGTGGGAGATGGCGCTCGATTACTGGCGAACGCTGCCCACCGACCCTGGCGCCTCATTCGGCAGCGACATCGCGATCGACGCGTCGCACCTGGAGCCGCACGTGACCTGGGGCACCAACCCGGGCCAGGTGGCGCCGGTGACGGGGCGAGTACCGCACCCCATGTCCGACACCGATGAGCGAGCTCTCCGCTACATGGACCTGCGACCCGGAACCGCCTTCGCGGATATCACCGTCGACCGGGTCTTCATCGGTTCGTGCACGAACGCCCGGATCGAGGACCTGCGCGCCGCGGCGCAAGTCATCCGCGGCAAGCACGTGCACCCGAAGGTGCGCGCCATGGTGGTGCCAGGATCCACCACGGTCAAGCGGGCCGCCGAGGACGAGGGCCTCGACCTGGTCTTCAAGGCAGCGGGCTTCGAGTGGCGCAACGCCGGCTGCTCGATGTGCCTGGGCATGAACCCGGACATCCTGGCGCCGGGCGAGCGGTGCGCCTCGACCTCCAACCGCAACTTCGAAGGCAGGCAGGGCTCGGGCGGGCGCACTCACCTGATGAGCCCGCCCATGGCAGCCGCCGCAGCGGTGACGGGGCACATAGTCGACGTGCGGGAGCTGCTTTAGTTGGAGCCGGTCTCTCGAGTCTCGGGCCGGATGGCGCCGCTCGACCGCGCCGACGTCGACACGGACCAGATCATCCCGAAACAGTTCCTGAAGCGGATCGAACGCACGGGCTATGGACCTTTTTTGTTTTTCGACTGGCGGGCCGGCGGCGACTTCGTGCTTGACAAGCCGGAGCACGTGGGATCGTCGGTGCTTCTGACGGGGGCCAACTTCGGCTGCGGATCGTCGCGCGAGCACGCGCCATGGGCGATTCGCGACTTCGGGTTCAAAGCCATCATCGCGCCGAGCTTCGCCGACATCTTCCTCGCCAACTGCTACAAGACAGGCCTGCTCGCTGTCGCCCTGCCTGAAAGCCAGGTGCGCCACCTGATCGACCTGGCCTCGGAGGACCCGACGGCCGAGGTGACGGTGGACCTGGTCAGTCAGCAGGTCCGCGGGGAAGGCTTCAGCTACCGCTTCGAGATCGACCCGTTCGCGCGGGAATGCCTGCTGGGCGGCCTGGACGAGATCGGCCTGGTGGAGAAGCACATTCCAGCGATCAGCACGTACGAAACGAACCGCGCGGAGTGGCTGCCGGCAGTCAAGTAAGAAATCTGGTCGATCAAATCACCCGTTGAGTCGAGGCTTCTACGTCATGCTGGATCCGTGACTCGGGTTATTGATGTTGAGGACCAAAATCTGCGGCTTGGGCAAGAACTCGATTCGTTGAGGAACTCGAGCGACGTTGTCTACGTCTCGAAGGGGGGTCGGCTGGCCGCCGTACTGGTCGGCATGGATCGCTATGCGACGACACTGGACCGCCTCGATTTTCTTGCGGACAGTCTGGCGGCGCTCCAGGCCCGAAATGAAACCGCCCCAAACGTTGGCTGGTCTGAGGTGCGCGGCAGCTAGAACCGGCCGGCTGAGCCCTAGATTCGCCTCACGCCGTCGGCCGCACCTCAGGCGGGCCCTCCCTCATATTTGGGCTTCCTCCCCCAGCCCGACTCACCGTTCTCGCTGATCTTGAGAAGAACCCCGACCCTTGACAACCCAGCCTGTAAAGAGTTGGTTGCTTCGGGCGGACCACGCCCCACTAGTTTTCGTCGCTAAGGCTTCAGCATCGCCCCTTCGGAGGCTGAGCCGACGAGCATCGCGTACCGCGCGAGCACACCCTTGCGGTAGTGCGGTTCGGGCGGCGACCAATCTTTCAGGCGGGCGGCGATGTCGACTCCATCCACGGCGAGCACTCGGCTGTCGACGTCCATCTCGATCACGTCGCCATCACGCAGCGCCGCCAGCGGTCCACCGACGGCCGCCTCGGGCGCGACGTGCCCCACCATCAGGCCGCGCGTCGCGCCGGAGAACCGCCCGTCGGTCACCATCGCGACCGAGTCCCCGAGCCCTTCGCCCACAATGGCGGCCGTCACCTGCAGCATCTCGCGCATGCCTGGACCGCCGCGCGGCCCCTCGTAACGGATGACCACGACGTCGCCCGCCTTGATGCGGCCCGCATAGACGGCCGCGAACGCGTCCTCCTCGCGGTTGAAGACGCGCGCCGGGCCTCGATGCGTGGTGGGCGTGTGCTGGGTGATCTTGACCACCGCCCCGTCCGGCGCCAGGTTGCCGCGCAGGATCACGAGTCCGCCCTCGCTGCGCAGCGGTTGCGACAGAGGGGCCACGACCTCCTGCCCCACAGTCTCCGTCACCGTCTCGCACTCCTCACCAAGCGAGCGACCAGTGACGGTGAGCGCGTCACCGTCGACGTAGCCGCCGTCCAGCAGACGCCGAGTGAGCAGGGCGATGCCGCCGGCCTTGTGCAGCTCGACCGCCGCGAACCGGCCGCCCGGCTTGAGGTCGCACAACAAAGGAGTGCGCCGGCTGATGCGATCTATGTCGTCGATCGCGAGCTCGACCCCCACCTCGCGCGCAAGCGCCAGCAGGTGAAGCACCGCGTTCGTCGAACCGCCGCTCGCCGCGACGGCTGCGATCGCGTTGTCGAAGGCGCGGCGTGTGAGGATGCGCGAAGGACGCAGGTCCTGTTCGAGCGCGTTCATCACGACTCGCCCCATCGCCTCCGCGGCCGGATGCTTGCCGGGATCCGTCTGCGGGATCGAGTTGAAGCCGACCGGCGAAAGGCCGATCACCTCCATGAGCATCGACATCGTGTTCGCCGTGTACTGGCCGCCGCAGGCCCCCGCGCCGGGACAGGCGACCGCCTCGAGCTCGGCCAGGTCCGCGTCGCTCATCTTTCCCGCCGCCGCCGCACCGATGGCCTCATACACGTCACCGACAGCGACCTGGCGGCCGCGAAAAACGCCAGGCATGATCGAACCGCCATAAAGCACCAGGCCCGGGCGGTCGATCCGCACGATCGCCATGGCCGAGGCGGGAATCGTCTTGTCGCACGCGCAGAGGCAGCACATCGCGTCGAACATGTGCCCCCGCGCCACGAGCTCGATCGAATCTGCGATGACCTCCCGGCTCACCAGCGAGGTCTTCATCCCTTCGGTGCCCATCGTGATGCCGTCGGAGATGGCGATGGTGTTGAACTCCATTGGGTTGGCGCCGGCCGCGCGGATGCCTGCCTTGAGCGGCGCGGCAAGCTCACGCAGCCCGAAGTTGCACGGCATCGTCTCGGTCCACACGTTGGACACGCCGATGAACGGCTTGTCGATGTCCGCCGCGCTCAGCCCGATCGCGTGGAGAAAAGATCGCGCTGCGGCGCGGTCGCGGCCCTGATAAAGAGCCCGGCTCGGAAGGTCCTTGGAGGACATTGCGCTGAAGCTTATGCGTTTGCGGAGATCAGACGGTGCCCATCACAAGGGCGACGAATCACCGCCCACAAGGACTCGTCCCGATTCTTGGTCCGCCCGGTATTCGCTGCCGAACCACCTGAAGAACACCGCCAGCGCGGCCACCGCGAGCGTGGCCTTGCCCAGGACCATCAGGACGGCCCCCGCGACTGTCTGGTCGACGACCGGCGTGAGGGACGCCACCAGTCTTGGCGCGTGCGTGTAGAACTCATAGAAGGGCACGCGGGAGAACATGAGCGCGAGCGCAACCCCGTCCTGCGGCAGGGTTGCCACGAGCATGTAGAGGAGCTTGAGGCCCGGCGACAGCACCCAGCGCGCGTGAGCGGAGGTTGCCTCGAGCATCGGCCAGTACATCACGACGCCGGCCGCGATGAACATCACGTGCTCCAGGACATGCAGCGATCCCGAGTACAGGGTCGCGTCATAGAGCGGCGGGACGTGCCAGCCGACCATGACCGCGCCGGCGATCAGCTGGGCCGGCACCGGTTCGGTGATCGCGCGCAGGCCCGGGACACGGACCAGGCGCCCGACCATCTGCGATGACAGACCGAGCAGCATCAGCGGCGGCGCGACGAAGCCGAGCAGGACGTGCTGCAGCATGTGCACGCTGTCCAGGTAGTAGTCGCTGATCGTGTCCAGGGGCGTCTCGAGCGCGACCCACAGCACGAGCAGGCCGAGGCCGAAGTACAGCGAGTGCTTTCGCGTCGCGTCGACGACCCCGCCGGCGAGCCAGGCGTGGCCGAGGAAAAGGACCACCAGGCCCGCGTACACGGTGAGATCGAAGGGCCACGTGATCACGGCCCCACCCTATCGATCCGCG
>JBDTKH010000067.1:0-19927 GCA_039935415.1 Candidatus Dormiibacterota bacterium | reverse complement strand
GAAAACCTCGTCCGCTCCGTCCCGCACCGCGGAACCTTCGTCACGGACGTCAACATCACCGACCTCGCCCGCATCACCGAGGTGCGGGCGGTGCTGGAGGGCCACACGGCACGGCTCGCCTGCGAGCGGCTGTCGTCATCCGACCGGGTCACGATGGCGAAGCTCGTCGATGTCCTCGAGGGCGAGCCGATCCGGGACCAGCGCGAGCTCATCCGGCTCGACCAGCACATCCACAGGCAGATCTACCGGGCGGCGCGCAACTCGCTGCTTGAATCCACGCTGGAGCAGTACTTCAATCTCAGCTTGCGGCTCTGGTACATGGTGCTCGACCGTGAGGTCCCGCTGCGTGAGGCGGTGGACGAGCACGTCGAGCTCCTGAAGGCGATCCTCGCGGGCGAGGGAGGCCGTGCCGAGGCGATCATGCGGCGGCACGTGGCGGGGTTTGAGCAGGAAATCCGGAAGGTCTTGATGGAGAGCTGATGAAGATCTTTTTTGCGACCGACCTGCACGGCTCCGAATTGTGCTGGCGGAAGTTCCTCAACGCGGCCAAGTTCTATGACGCCGAGGTCCTGATCTGTGGCGGCGACATGACCGGCAAGGCCATCGTTCCCATCGTGCAGGAGAACGGAGGCTTCACGGTGACCCTCGGCGCCGAAAACCAGGCGGTCGAGGCCGGGCAGGTCGCGGAGGTCGAGGCCCAGGTGCGGCGCAAGGACCTCTATGACGCGTCGCCGATCGCAAACTACAAGATCGCAGGCGTGCCCGCAATCAGCGTCGTCGGTGTGATTTCCGCCTTGTTCCTGCTTTTCATGCTCTGGGAATGGTCGTTCAACTCCGCCAACCTGTACGGGACGTCATTCCAGGCGACGGCGAACGGCACGGGCCCCGCAGGCTACTCCGTCTACTACTTTGTCGCGACCTACGTCGTGGCGATCGTCATCTACGTCGTCGCCCGCGTCGTCCGGAAGCGGCAGGGCATCGACCTCGCCCGCATCCACCACGAGATTCCGGTTGAGTAGACCCCACGCAGCCGCCGGGCGAAAGCCCGGCGGCTCTATCTTCTGATCAATGCTCGAATACACGCTCCGCACCTACCAGAGTCCCACCCGCCTTGTGCAGAGGCTCGGCGCGATCAAAGAGCTCGGCAACGAGGCGAGCCTCCTTGGCATGCGCCGGCCGCTGCTCGTCACCGACGCGGGCGTCAAGGCGGCAGGGTTGCTCGACACGGCGCTGGAAGCGCTGCGTGGGTCAGACGTCGAGCCGGTCGTTTTCGACCGGGTCAAGGCAAACCCCGGCGTCGAGCTCGTGGACGCCGGCGCGGCCGAGTACAAGTCGCAGGGCTGTGATGGTCTCGTCGCCATCGGCGGTGGCAGCTCGATGGACACGGCGAAGGGGATCGGAGTCGTCGCCATCCACGACGGCAGCATCGTCGACTACGAGTGGGGCCACACCCCGATTCGCTCGCGGATCCCGCCGATGATCGCCGTGCCGACGACGGCCGGGACCGGCAGCGAGGTCACTCTCTGGGCGGTGATCACCGACCCCAAGCGCAAGATCAAGTTCAACGTGGGCGGCACGCCCGACATCGCGTCATGGGTCGCGCTGATCGACCCCGAGCTGACGGTCAAGCTGCCCCCCGGCGTGACCGCCGGCACCGGCATGGACGCGCTGGCGCACGCAGTCGAGTGCTTCACGATGTCCTACCACCAACCGTTCACCGACGCCGTTGCCCTGCTGGCGATGGAGTACGTCGCGCGCTACCTGCGCGTTGCGTTCTCACAGGCGCAGAATCTCGAGGCCCGCTACCACATGAGCGCGGCGGCCATGCTCGCGGGCCTGGCCTACGGAACCGACTCGGCCGGCGCCGCGCACGCGATGAGCCAGACCGCCGGTGGCGTGCACGACGCGCCTCACGGCGCGCTGACGGCGCGGCTCCTGGGACCGGTCATGGAGTACAACCACTCGGGCGAGCCGGAGCGCTTCGCGCGCATGGCCGCCGCTTTTGGCCTCGATACGCGCGGCGTTTCGACGTGGCGGGCGGCCGAGATGGCCGTCGAGTATGTGCACGAGCTCACGCTCGACGTCGAGATCCCGAGCATGCAGGAGCTCGGCTTCAAAGAGGAAGAGATCCCGATGCTCGCCGACAAGGCGTTCGCCGATCCGCAGACGATCGGCAACCCTCGCGACGTCGACGCCGCCAACTACCGCCGCATCTACCAGCAGGCGTTCGACCTCGGCCGGAGCCGCACCTCAGCCAATGGAGCAGCCAAGAGATGACCATGGACTTCGCCCGGTCCGTCAAGAAGATGTTCCGCCGGGCGCGCGCAGGGCGCCCAGATGGGTGGGAGCCGAGATGACGATCCAGGTCGCCAAGTCTGTTCGGAAGATGTTCATTGCCGGTGCATGGGTTGAGTCCGAGAGCAAGCAGACCTTCGAGGCCACGAGCCCGGCGACCGGCGACGTGATCGCGGAGGTTCCGAGGGGCACGCGGGGCGACGCGAAAGCCGCGGTCGAGGCGGCGCACAAGGCGCGCTCTGCAATGGCGAAGCTCAAGGGGTTCGAGCGCTCCAAGCGCCTGTACCGGATCGCCGACGCGATCGAGCGGCGGCGGGACGAGCTCGGCCACCTGCTCACGCTGGATCAGGGCAAGCCGCTTGTGGCCGAGGCGCTGGGCGAGGTCGACGAGGCGGCCGAATATTTCCGGATCGCCGCCGAGGACCTGAAGCGGCTCGAAGGCCGCGTGCTGCCTTCGGCCAGCCCGAGCAAGCTCGTCCTCGCGCGCCATTACCCGCGCGGCGTGTACGGGATCATCACGCCCTGGAACTGGCCGCTGACCATGGCCGCGGAGCTCATCGCGCCCGCGCTCGCCGCCGGCAACACGGTCGTCTGGACGCCTGCCTCCTCGACGAGCGTGATCTCGGTGGCGCTGATGGAGTGCATCGCCGAGGCGGACTTCCCCGCGGGCGCCGTGAACCTGGTCACCGGTCCGGGCGCTGAGGTCGGCGACGAGGTTGCGGGCCATCCGCTCGTGGACGGCGTCGGCTTCGTCGGCTCGACCGAGACGGGCGCTTCGGTCGCAAGGCGAGCAGCGGGCAAGCACGTGATGCTCGAGCTCGGTGGCAACGGCCCGATGGTCGTCTTCGCCGACGCCGACATAGGCCGCGCCGTCGAGGGCGCGATCGTCGGCTGCTACCTGTGCGCCGGCCAGAGCTGCACCGCCGGCGAGCGAATCCTGGTCGAGGAGCCGGTGCGAGACGAGTTCGTCGCCCGGCTGGCCGACGCTGCGCGGGCCCTGCGCCTCGGTGACCCGTTCGCGCCCGAGACGACGCTTGGCCCGCTGAACAACGAGGGCGTCGCGACCAAGATGGACGAGCACGTGGCGGACGCCTTGCAGCGCGGCGCCAAGCTCATCCTGGGCGGTGAGCGCGCGAGTGGATTTCCAACGCGCCTCTACTACCACGCGACGATCCTCGACGGCGTCGAGCCTGACATGCGCGTGAGCCAGGAGGAGACGTTCGGCCCGATCGCGCCGATCATCAAGTTCCGCGACGAGGAGCAGGCCCTCGCCCTGGCGAACGACTCGCCGTACGGGTTGCTCGGCGCGGTCTACACGCGTGATCTTTCGCGCGCACTTCGGTTCGCCGATGAGCTCGAGACCGGCTGGGTGAACATCAACGAATCGACGAACTACTGGGAGGCGCACCTGCCATTCGGCGGACGGGCGGGCAAGAAGAGCGGCATCGGGCGCGTCGGCGGCCGCTTCGCGCTGGAGCAGATGACCGACCTCAAGACGATCGTGATCGAGATCGAGGACGCTTGATCGGCGTTGACTCAACCCCTCGAGGACCCGATACACGAGGCTGAGCGCGTCGCGGCAGCCGCCAGGCACAAGAAGATCGGCCTGAAGCTGCTGGGCGGGGCAGGCATCCACCTGCACTCCCCAAGCGCGCGCAAAGCGCCGTTGAAGCGAAAGTACGGCGACCTCGACTACGCGATCGCGAAGCGCGACCGGAAGGCGGTGCTCGAATTCTTTCCCGCCCTCGGATACGAGGCGAACGAGCGCTTCAACCTGATGCAGGGCGACCGCCGGCTCTACTTCTACGATGCGCAGCACGGGCGCCAGGTCGACATCTTCATCGACGTGTTCAGGATGTCTCACGTCATCGATCTCAGAGGGCGCCTGGACCACGATGGTCCCTGCGCCAGCCCGTCTGACCTCCTGTTGAGCAAGCTCCAGATCTACGAGATGAACCGCAAGGACCTGGTGGACCTGGTCGCGCTGCTGCTGGACCACCCCGTGGAACCCAACTGGGGCGACGAGGTCATCGACTCCGCCTACCTCGCGCGTGCAGCCGCGGATGACTGGGGTCTCCACCGAACGCTCCAGGTGAACACCGAAAAGCTGCGCGCCACGCTGCCCGAGCTCGACGTGGACAAGGACCTGGTCCGCGCGCGGCTCGATGATCTCTGGAAGGCGGTCGACGCGCAGGCGAAACCGCTCAAGTGGAAGCTGCGCGCGCAGGTTAGTGATCGGGTCCGGTGGTACGAGCTGCCGGAAGAGGTCCGGTCCCCCTACCGGCCGGAGTAGCGATGACAGGTCTTCCGACCCACGCGCGTTGCGTCGTCATCGGCTGCGGCATCGTCGGCAACAGCGTCGCCTACCACCTCGGCCGTCTCGGCTGGCGGGACATCGTCCTGGTCGACAAGGGTCCGCTGCCCAACCCGGGAGGGTCCACGGGTCACGCCTCCAACTTCATCTATCTCGTCGACCACTCCAAGGAGATGACGGCGCTGACGGTGGAGAGCGTGCACCAGTACAAGGAGATGGGCGTCTTCATCGAGTCCGGCGGCATCGAGGTCGCCCGAACGAAAGAACGCATGCAGGAGCTGACACGGCGGATGGCCTCCGCCCGGTCGTGGGGGATCGAGCCCGTTTCGCTCATATCTCCGGACGAGGTGAAGCGCCTGGTGCCGTATATCGACGAGTCGATCATTCTCGGGGGCTTCTACGCGCCGGGTGTCGGAGTCGTCGACTCGCTGCGCGGGGGCACCATCATGCGCCAGCGCGCTCAGAGCTCAGGCGCGCTGCACGTCGCCCCGAAGACGGAGGTGACCGGCATCGACGTCGAGCACGGACAAGTGCGCCGCGTGCGCACCACCGCGGGCGACATCGAAGCCGAGACTGTGGTCATCACGTGCGGCGTGTGGAGCCCGCGCATCGCGCGGATGGCCGGCGCGCACATCCCGCTCACGCCCGCGGTGCACCAGATGATCGACATCGGGCCGGTGCCTCGTTTCAAGGGCGCGAAGAGCGATATCGAGCACCCGATCGTTCGCGACATGGACACCAACATGTACGAACGCCAGGCGGGCGGTGACCTGGAGATCGGCTCGTACGCCCACCGCCCGATCCTCTACGACCCGGAGGACATCCCCTCGCTCGAGCAGGCGGCGCTCTCGCCGACCGAGTTCCCGTTCACGCAGGCGGACTTCGACGAGCAGATGCGGCACGCGCTCGAGCTGATGCCCGAGATCGTCGGCGACGAGTCGGTCGGCGTGAAATACGCCATCAACGGCATCCTTTCGCTCACGCCGGATGGAATGCCGATCCTTGGCGAGTCGCCGGACGTGAAAGGGCTTTGGTCGGCAGCCGCGGTGTGGGTCAAGGAGGGTCCCGGCACGGGTAAGGCGATCGCCGAGTGGATGGTCCACGGTGAGTCCGAGATCGACCTCCACTCGTCCGACATCGCCCGGTTCCACGAACACCAGAAGACCCGCGCCCACGTGCGCGCGAGGGCTGCCGAGGGGTTCAACAAGACCTACGGCATCGTCCACCCCAGCGAGCAGTGGGCCTCCAACCGGAAAGTCCGCCTGTCGCCGTTCAACGAGCGCGAGCGCGAGCTGGGCGCGACGTTCTTCGAGGCGGCCGGCTGGGAGCGGCCGCAGTGGTACGAGTCCAACGCTCCACTGCTCGACGAGTTCGGCGATCGCGTGACCCGGCGCACCGCCGAGTGGGAGTGCCGCTGGTGGTCGCCGATCATCAACGCAGAGCACCTCGCCATGCGCGAGCGCGCGGGACTGTTCGACCTGTCGGCGTTCACGATCTTCGACGTGGTCGGTCCCGGCGCCCTGGCCTCCGTGCAGTGCGTGGCGCTGCGCCAGGTGGACGTTCCCGTGGGCCGCGTCGTCTACACGCCCGTGTTGAGCGAGAACGGCGGGTTCAAATCGGACCTCACGGTCATGCGCCTGGGTGAAGAGCGCTTCCGGGTGGTCACGGGCGGGGCGGCCGGGATGTCGGACAAGAAGTGGTTTTCCGACCACCTGCCCGCAGACGGCTCGGCGCAGGTCGTCGATCTCACCGCGTCGCTGACGACGATCGGGCTCTGGGGCCCGCGCGCGCGCGACATCCTCGCGAGCGTCACGTCGGACGACGTGTCCAACGAAGGCTTCAAGTTCGGCACGTGCTGGACGATAGAGGCCGGCACGCTTCGGGTGCTCGCGTCGCGCATCTCCTACGTCGGCGACCTGGGCTGGGAGCTCTACATCCCTATGGACCAGGGATTGAAGCTCTGGGACATGCTGTGGGAGGCGGGCCGGCAGCACGGGCTGGCGCCGTGCGGCATCGGCGTGTACGGCACGACCGGGCGGCTGGAGAAGGGCTACCGCGCGCACGGCAACGAGCTCGAGACCGAATACAACGTCGTCGAGGCCGGCATGGCCACACCAAGGGTCAAGGAGGAGGATTTCGTCGGCAAAGCGGCGCACCTGCGTCATCGCGGCGAGGAGCCCGCGGCGATCATGTGCACGCTGACCGTCGACGACCACCGTTCGAAAAGCGGTGAGAAGCGCTACATGCTGGGCCGCGAACCGATCCTCACCCGCGACGGCAAACGCATCGTCGACCGCAAGGGACGCGGCTCGTACGTGACGAGCGCGGGGGCCGGGCCTTCGGTGGGCAAGCACATCCTCTTGGGCTACCTGCCGCCCGAGCACGCGGTCGTTGGCGCCGGCCTGGCGGTGGAGTACATGGGCGAGCGGTACCCGGTGACGGTGGCCGTAGCCGGCGGCGCGACGGCGCTGTTCGACTCCGAGAACTCGCGCATTCGGGGTTAGGCGGTGCGGATAGCTGCGTGCATCAAGCGAGTGCCGATCACGGGAGGCCGGATCGTGCTCACCGAGGACTCGCGCGCGATCGACACGCGCCACCTCGGATTCACGATGAGCCCCCACGAGGAGTGCGGCGTCGAGGAGGCCGTGCGGATCATCGAGGCAAACGGCGGCGACTCCGTGGTGCTCACCCTTGGCCCGCCCGAGGCAGTCGAGCAGCTGCGCGACGCGATGGCGCTCGGCATCGACCGCGCGATCCATCTCCAGACCGACGGTCAGGAGTGGGATGGCGAGGGAACGGCGGCGGCGATCGCAGACGCGATCCGCGGCGAGGAAGCGACGTCGGGGCCGTTCGACATCATCTTCTTCGGCAACGAGTCTGCGGACTCCGGTGGCTTCCAGGTCGGAATTCGCGTCGCGTATGCATTGAACCGCCCCTGCGTAACAGGCCTGAAGAAGGTGACGCTCGACGGCGCGAACGTGCGCTGCGAGCAGGAGATCGAGGGCGGGCGCGACGTGTACGTGGTGCCGCTGCCGGCGGTATTGACCGTGAAGGAAGGACTGAACCTGCCGCGCTATCCCTCCGTGCCCGGCAAGATGCGCGCCCGAAGCAAGGCGGTCACCGTGCTGACCTCGGCGCGCCCCGAGCCTCGGCTCGAGCTGGTCAGGCTCGACGTGCCGGCGGGCCAGGGACGCCGCGCAGAGTCGTTGGGGACAGGACGTGGGGCAGCGACCGCCGTCGTCGACCTGCTGGTCAAGGCGGGGGTCATATGAACGTTCTTTTCCTGGACGAGCACAACGATGTGTCGCGGCAGGCGCTGACGCTCGCACGCAGGTTCGGCGAGCCGCATTCGGTGCGTATGGACGCCGTCACGCCGTACGCCCCCGACTCGCTGGCGGCAATTCTCGCGGCGGCGGCCGAGCGGCTCGAGGCCTCGGCGGTCGTTGCGGCCGGCACTGAGCGCGGTAACGAAGTGATGGCGCGGCTCGCCGCGCGCACACGCCTGCCGTTCGCTGCCAACTGCGTCGCGGTCACGCCGGGCGACCCGGTCACCCTGACCAGGATGCGCTGGGGTGGCAGCCTCCTGGAGGAGGCCCGGCTGCACAGTCCGCGACCGCTGATCACAGTGGCGCCGCACACCATCCCCGCCGACGACGGTCCGACGCCCGCCGAGATCCGGGTGGACGCCCCACACCCGGGCGACCTCCTGGTGCAGGTCTCCGGCCACGTCGCGGCCGGCAGCGGCGGCGTGTCGCTGGCGGAGGCGAAGGTGATCGTCAGCGGCGGCCGAGGTGTCGGATCGAAGGATGGCTTCGCCATCATCGAGGAGCTGGCCGGGTTGTTGGGCGCGGCGGTCGGCTGCTCCCGCGCAGTGACCAGCGCGGGCTGGCGACCACACACCGATCAGGTCGGCCAGACAGGTACCAAGGTGGCGCCCGAGCTCTACATCGCGTGCGGCATCTCCGGCGCGACGCAGCACATGGCGGGCCTGAAGGGCGCCAAGCGCATCCTGGCCATCAACTCCGATCCGCAAGCGCCCCTGATGCTCAACGCCGACTACACCGTGACCGGAGATCTGAAGGAGATCGTGCCCGCCATCTCGGCGGAGATCCGCAAACGTCGTTGATCGTGGCGCAGGCAATCGCCCTGGCCGTCGCGCTCGTCATCGCGGGCGCGCTGTTCGGGCGTCGCGCGCTGCTGCTCTATCGCCTGGTGCGCTCGGGCAAGCCGGCATCGCGATTCGACGACGTCCCTGCGCGGGCCCGCGCGGAGGCGGTGGTCGTGGTCGGGCAGAGCAAGCTCCTGCAGCGCCTGGTCCCCGGGCTCGTCCACGCGGCGATCTTCTGGGGTTTCCTCGTGCTGTTCCCGACGATCGTCATCGGGATGATCGGCGCGGTCGACCCGCACGCGACCCTCCCATGGCTCGGAGCGCAGGGCTGGTACGCGCTGCTCGTGGACGTGTTCGCGCTGCTCGTGCTGGCGGGCGTCGTGGCGGCCTTTGTCATCCGCAAGGTTCAGCGCCCCGCCCGCTTCAAGGGCAGCCACCTCGGCGAGGCGGACCTGATCCTGGCCCTGATCGCGGGCATCATCGTCACCCTCTTCCTCTGGCACGGATCCCAGATCGCTTTGGGGCTCAACGACTATCCGGCCGGCTGGGCCCCGGTTTCGAGCCTGGTGGCGGGCGCGCTGCACCGCCCGCTCGTTCCGTTTCTCGAGCGTGCCGCGGTGTGGGCGCACGTACTGATCATCCTCAGCTTCCTCGTCTACCTGCCCTACTCCAAGCACCTCCACATCCTGGTCGCGGCGATCAACGTGTACTTCGGCCGCACCCGCGCGCGCGGCAGGCTGGAGCCGATCCAGTTCGACCGACCGGAAGCTGACGTTCGCTTCGGGTCAGCTCGCGTTACCGACATGACGTGGAAGCAGATGCTCGACACGATGTCCTGCACCGAGTGCGGCCGCTGCCAGGACGTGTGCCCGGCCTACGTCACAGGCAAGGCGCTGTCGCCCAAGCTCCTGATCATGGCCATGCGCGACCAGCTGAAGACCGAAGGCCCGAAGGTCCTGGCCGCGAACGGCTCCTACACCCCACCACCGATCGTCCCGGATGCCGTGACCGACGACATCGTCTGGGACTGCGTGACCTGCGGCGCGTGCGTGCGTGAATGCCCGGTCGGCATCGAGCACATCGACCACGTCATAGACCTGCGGCGAAACCTCGTCATGGTCGAGTCGAGGTTTCCTGAAGAGGCGGGGACCATGCTGCGGGATGTCGATCGTTCGTCCAACCCGTGGGGCAAGCCCCAGGCCGACCGCACGCAGTGGGCCGAAGGGCTCGGCGTGCGCGTGCTGCAGCCCGGCGAACCGGCGCCGGACGTGTTGTTCTGGGTCGGCTGCGCGCCGGCTTTCGACGAGCGGGCGAGGAAGGCCGCGGTCTCGACAGCCAAGCTCATGCTGGCGGCGGGAGTCGACTTCGCGATCCTCGGGCCGCGCGAGGCGTGCACCGGAGACCCGGCCCGCCGCATGGGTGACGAGTACACGTTCCAGCGGCTGGCGAACCAGAACGTGGAGACGCTGAACTCATCGCGGGTGAAGCGCATCGTCACCACCTGCCCGCACTGCTTCAACTCGATCGGCAAGGAGTACCCGGACTTCGGCGGCAACTTCGAGGTGATCCATCACACCGAGTTCCTTGCCGGACTTGTCCGCGAGGGCAAGCTCGAGCCGCTGGCCGGCGAGCAGAAGATCACGTACCACGACTCGTGCTACCTCGCGCGCCACAACGACGTGCGGTCGCAACCACGCGAGCTGGTGGATGCGGTGGGCAAGGCAGTCGAGATGCCCCGCAATCGCGAGCGCACCTTCTGCTGCGGCGCAGGCGGCGCGAGGATGTGGATGGAGGAGAAGCGAGGCCGCCCGATCAACCAGGAACGCGTCCGCGAGGCCGTGGCGACCGGCGCGGAGACGCTGGCCGTGGCGTGCCCGTTCTGCACGGTGATGCTGGACGACGGCGTGCGGGAGATGGGCGCGAAGCTGCAGGTGATCGACCTGGCGACACTCCTCGCGGAAGCCGTCGAGAAACGACGCAATATGGCGACCTGAAATCAACTGGCGCCGAGCTCGATACGCCGGGACGGCACCGTCGACCGGCCTTGGCTGAACTCGGACGAGACGCTCCGAGGCGCACGGTTGCCCACCAAAGCGCACCCGTTTTGGGAGTGGGTTTGCCCTTCTGCTGTACTTGACGTCGTGTCCAGACTTGGTGGTGGTCGCCGCGGGTTCCTGAGCTCGCTCGTCGCGGGCCTCTTCGGAGCAGGCGTCGCGCGGATGCGGCACGAGGCCGAAGCCGAGCGGGCCACCGAAGCCATGACCGCCGAGGCCCAGCGCCAGATCGGGCTGCAGTACGACACAGGCAGCGCCCAGGACCTGAAGACCCTCGGCATGATCGCCGCATCCATCGCGGGAGCGGCATTCATCGCGAGCGCGGAGCACCAGTGGCGATCCGTGCTGGGGGTCCCCGTCTGGGTCGTCCCACTGCTGCTTCTGGTGTTGGCGGAGGGGCTCTTCGTGATGTCGATCTGGCAGGAGGCCTTCCAGCGCGGCCCCGACGTGCCCGACCTCTACCGAACCTTCAGCGGGACCATGATCGAGATGAAGGCCCGGATCCTGCGGGAGCTGGTCGAGGCGATCGAGCACAACCGGGCGCTGCTGCCGCCCAAGCAGCGCTGGTACGCCGCCGGCATGTGGTCGCTCTTCCTCTCCGTCATCACTGCCGCGCTCGCGTTGCTCGCCGGGGTGAGATGATGTCCGCCACGATGCCGAACCACAACGGATCCACCCGCGAGCCTGACAGCGTGCCTGCGCCGCGCCCCGAGCCGGCGCCTAACAGCCCATTGGCCAGGCCGCCTGACCGGCCGGCCAAGCCCGAGTACGACCAGCGGGGCATCACGCCCGGCCAGATCGAGCGCGGCCACAGCCGCAGGGCAGAGCGGCGCTGACCTCAGCCCGGTAGGGCCCCGGGTTCGGGTTGAAGGGCCGCCTATACGGGCGGCTGGCGCGGGGAGTCAACCCCAGGCTGGACGAAGCTGGAGGCTCGCAATAGGCCGCTCCCCACGGCCGCTGGTTGGCCGTTCGAGGCTCTCAGCTCGGCGGCTATGAGAGGCCGACGATTTCTCCCTTCTCGTCGATGTCCATGCTCGCCGCGATCGGCGTCGTCGGCAGGCCTGGCATCGTCCGCATCTCGCCACAGATCGGGTAGATGAACCCCGCGCCGACCGAGGCGCGCACCTCTCGCACCGGCAGCACCCAACCCGTCGGAGCTCCCTTCAGCTTGGGGTCGGACGAGATCGAGAGGTGCGTCTTGGCGATGCACACAGGCAGCCGCCCGAAGCCGCTCGCCTCAAAGGCATCGAGCTGCTTGGAGGCCTGCGGGTCGTACTCCACCCCGCGGGCGCCGTAGATCCGCATCGCCACAGCCTCGATCTTCTCGCGGAGAGTCGCAGCGTCTGGATACAGCAACTTGAAGGTGCTCGGCTCGTCGGCCGCCTCGGCAACCATCTCGGCCAGCTCGATGGCGCCTTTGCCACCCTCGACGAAGTTGTTGCAGACGGCCGACCGCACGCCCAGGTGCTCGGACAGCTCACGAATCGCCCGGTGCTCGGAAGGATGATCGCCAGGGAAAGCGTTGATGGCCACGACCGGCGTCACGCCGAAGACCTGGATGTTTTCGACCTGTTTTCTTAAATTGGCGGCGCCGGCCATCACGTCATCTGGATTCTCTTTCAGAAGCTCTGGCGGCAGCGGCCTGCCCGCCACGACCCGGTACTTGCCCGAGTGCGCCTTGAGCGCCCGCACCGTGGTGACGATCACCGCCGCGTCCGGGGCGAGGCCGGAGGTCCGGCACTTGATGTTGAAGAACCGCTCGGCGCCCATGTCCGCTCCGAAGCCGGCCTCGGTGACGAGGAAATCGCCGCAGTGGATCCCGAGGCGATCGGCAAGCACCGATGACGCGCCGTTGGCGATGTTCCCGAACGGCCCCGCATGCACGAGCACCGGCGTGTTCTCCAGCGTCTGCAGCAGGTTGGGGTTGATCGCGTCGCGCATGATCACCGTCATCGCGCCGCCGGCATGCAGGAAGTCAGCCGTGATGGGCTTGCCGTCCCGGGCCAGGCCGATCACCATGCGACCGAGGCGCTGCCTCATGTCCTGCAGCGACGTGCACAGGGCGAGGACTGCCATGACCTCGGACGCGGCTGTGATGTCGAACCCTGTCTGTCGCGTCACGCCGTCCTCAGGCGAGCCCAGGCCGACCACGACGCTGCGCAGCACGCGGTCGCTCACGTCCAGGACGCGGCGCCAGGTGATGCTGTGGAGGTCGATGGGAAAGTCGCGCAGGCTGTGATGGATGTAGTTGTCGATCATCGCCGCGAGGAGGTTGTGCGCCGCGGTGACGGCATGGAAGTCTCCGGTCAGGTGCAGGTTGAGCTTCTGCATGGGCACGACCTGGCTGTAGCCGCCTCCCGCGGCCCCGCCCTTGATGCCGAACGTCGGCCCCATGGACGGCTGGCGGATCGCGACCGTCGCGCGCTTGCCGATGTGACCGAGCGCGTCGCCAAGCCCGACGGTCGTGGTCGTCTTGCCCTCGCCCAGCGGGGTTGGCGTGATGGCGGAGACGACCACGTACTTGGCTTTCGGGCGGTCGGACAGCTCGTCGATCGCTTCGAGACGGATCTTCGCGACGTCCCGGCCGTAAGGCTCGAGGAGGTGGGGCCCGATGCCCATCCGGGCGGCGATGTCGGGCATCGGCAAAAGCTTCGCCTTGCGGGCGATGTCGAGATCGTTGGGGAGCTTTACCGCCATGGAATCTCCTCCTGATGCAATCGCGCCAGCATTTCCTGGCGCCACCGTTCCGTGGGCTCGATCTCGTTGAACGTGAAGAAATGCAGGCCGGCGACCTTGCGGTCCGGAGCCGCCAGGTCCGGCAGCAGCGCGTGGATGAAGCGCTCGGGGCTGTAGCCGCCCGGCTGGAGCATCCGCAGAAACCAGTTCGAGTGGCCTTTCAAGAAGCGCGCCGAGTCGGCAATGCCGATGCGCGTGGACACGCGCAAAAGCCTTGCCGGATCGACAACGCCTGCCAGCCCTATGTGGATCGGCAGCTCGACCTTGCGCCGCCGCACGCGCGCCACCCACTTCTTCACGACGCGCGGATCGAAGCATAGGTTGCTCACGATGTAGGTCGCGACCCGCCGCTTTTCCCACATCGCCTGGACCGTCATGTCGTCGTCGATGAAGCTGTGGCTCTCGGGGTATCCGGTCACGCCGATGTCTCGCAGGTCATGGCCGGCGGTGCCCATCGCCTCGAGCAGCGAGACGGAGTCCGGGAAGTCCCCGGCCGGCTCGCGAGCATCGCCCGCGATCACGAACACGTCGCGCGATCCGATCTCCTTGAGGGCCGACAGGATCTCAAGGAGGTGCGAGCGGTCGCGAATCAGCCGCGCGGAGAGATGTGGGACGACGGTGTAGCCCTGGCGGGCCAGCCGCTCGGCGAGGCCGATGGTGGCGTCCATGCCGCGTCGCGGTGATGCGGTGATGGTGATGATGATGTTCGTGGGCACGTGCGCGGTGATGAGCCCGCCGGCGTCCTCGCTCGGGAACACCTCGTAGCGCGGCGAGCGAAGAAAGCCGATCAACGCCGCCCGACCCACACTCTCACCGCGCACCAGCGGCCTCAACACGCGACCACGCCCGATTGTCGCACCATATGCCACTGTCGCGCACTACGCAACGTGCGTGCTCAGAAGGGAGCTCGCCGGAGCAGGATCGCGTTGCGATCCGGCGGGCTGCCGGGCCGCCACGAGTCGAAGCCGTTGAAGGGCACGTTCGCGGCCAGCTCGCGATGCAGGCCCGCGAGCCCAAGCAGGTCGTCGGTGCCGCCCTGGACCCACCCGCCGTGGTCGACCATCGTGCAGGCGATGGCCAGCATGCCGTCGCCCGCCTCGAACAGCTCCACCAGCCGACCCTGGCACGGCCAATCCACGATCGCGCTGGTGGTCACCTCCCACAAGCCGTGGCCGCCACCTGGATCGTGGCGAGGCGTGATGCGGTTCGCGTGAATGTGCCCGTTGAGCCACAGCACGACGTTGTCGAAGCGCAGCAGCAGGTCGAGCAGCTCGTCCGCCCTCCGCTCCGCCCGAGGGTTGGCGAGCGTGTCGTAACCGTGGTGGGAGAGCACCACGACCAGCCGGTCGCGGTGCGACGTGCGCACGACCGACCCGTCGCGCGAGCGGAATCGAGAGTGCGCCTCTTCCAGCCTCCGCTCGAGCCAGTAGAGCTGAGGCGCGTCGATGCGGCCGTCAGCACCGCCCGCCCGGCAGACCGTGTCGAGCGTTATGAAACGGACCGCGGCGGTGTCGTGCACGTAGTAGGCCGTGCCGCGCGTGAGGTTGTCCTCAGTGAACCCGTGCCCACCCGCGGAGTGGTGCGCCGCGACGAACTCAGCCCTCGTGATCGGGCGTCGCGACGGGTCCGCGGTGACGTTGCGCGAGGGGCCCTTCATGAAGATCTCGGGATGCTCCACGAAGATCTCCACCGCCCTGTCGCGGTCGAGGTCCGGTGGCAGGGCCAGCGGCTTGTGCGAGCCGGTCATCCCTTTGGCGAGCGCCGGCGTGACGACGCCGACTCCCTGGCAGACCGCTTCGTGGTTGCCATGGCAGCCGAGCCAGCGCCGGCCCAAACCACCTGCCTTGAACGATTCCACAGCGCGCTCCAGAAGTCCCGGAACGATTGGGAAGCCGAGGTCCCGCCGGAAGACGTCGCCGCCATCGGGGCCGTCCGGCTTCCACCAGATGTCGGCCGGCCAGTCGACCATCTGCACGCCTTCGTAACCGGGCGCGCCGGAATCCGGCCGCACGGTGCCGCCGTCGAGCAGCGCGAGGAAGTTCGCCAGCTCGTTGCGCTGGGTGTTGTCGATCGCATCCCCGGTCATCGCGACGAGCTCGAGCGGCCGGCCTGTGACCGGCGCGGCGTCGATGCCGTTGAGCGTCCGCACCATCGCCTCGATGGCGTGCGTGTTGAGCGTTTCCTGCGGCCGCTGCATGGTCAGCAGCTCGCGAAAGCGCGGGTCCTCCCACTCGCGGTTGACGAACTCGAAGCGCGCCGGCGACTGCGCGTCGGTCACGTGGAGGTCGGTGATGTGCCCGACCGCGGCGATCGCCCGCCGAGGCGGGACCGGCTCGGCCACCGGATCTCCGACAAGCTCGGAGCGGATGACGTACCCCTCGCCTTCGATCTCAGCCACCTGCCTGTACTCGGCGCGCGATCCGGAGCCGACGGCCGGGCCTGCGCCGAGCCGGCGCTCGGTGGTGAGCACTGGTCGGCCCGGCTTCAAGAAGTGACCGGTGCGGCCTCTTCCCTCTGGATGAGCACCGGGTCGGGGCGCAGGACGAGGCGCACCTTCGTACCTGCTGGATGCTCGCTTGCCTGCGACGTCGGCATCTGGGCGAGGACGGTGATCCCGCCGAGGTCGACGGTCACGCGGCTGGTGGCGCCCAGGAACGAGACGGCGATCACTGTTCCGACGAGCGCCGAGCCCTCTGACTCGCCGTCAGCCGTCAGGCTGACCGCTTCGGGACGGACCAGCGCGATGGCCGGACCGTCGGGCGCGTCGGCCTGCACCACGGGCAGCTTGGTACCGCGCACGTCGACCACCCCGTCCTTGACGACGCCCGGCATGCGGTTGGTAAGTCCTACGAACTCGGCGACAAAGGGTGTCGCGGGGCGGCTGTAGACCTCAGTGGGTGGGCCCAGCTGCTCGAGGTGGCCGGACTGCATGACGCCTACTCGGTCAGCGATCGCGAGGGCCTCCTCCTGGTCGTGAGTGACGAAAAGCGTCGTGATCCCGACGTCGAGCTGCACGCGCCGGATCTCGTCTCGCAGTCGCGAGCGCACCTTGGCGTCAAGCGCGGAGAGCGGCTCGTCGAGGAGCAGGATCGTGGGCTCGATGGCGAGCGCACGGGCGAGCGCGACCCGCTGCTGCTGCCCGCCCGAGAGCTGGCTCGCATACCGATCGGCGAACCCCGACAGGCCGACGAGCTCGAGCATCTCGCCGGCGCGGCGGCGTCGTTCATCGGAGGTCTTATGGCGCAGCTGCAAACCGAAGGCCACGTTCTGCATTGCGGTCATGTGCGGAAACAGCGAGTAGGCCTGGAACACCATCCCGACGTCTCGCTTGTTGGCGGGCAGGCCGGTCACGTCATTGCCGCCGAACACGACGCGCCCGCCGTTTGCCTCCTCGAGCCCGGCCACCAGGCGCAGGGCTGTCGTCTTGCCACAGCCCGACGGCCCGAGGAGGGCGACCAGCTCGCCCGGGGCCATCGTGAGGTTGAGGTCGTTGAGTGCGACCACCGGCCCGTACCGGCGGCTCAGCCCCTCGAGCCTGATTTCGACCCCGGCGTGTCCTCGCGTGGGTTCAGACGCCACGTCAGGCCCTCTGTCCGGGCACGTAGGACTGCTGCTGCAGCCGGCCGCCGACCAGGGTCAGCACCATGAGGAGGACGAACGCGAGCAGGAGAGCCCCCACAGCGACCGCGATCGACGTGCCCGCGTTGGTCAGGCCGACGTAGGCGACCTCCACCTGCAGGTTTTGAAAGTTCAACAGGTTGGCGACGGTGTACTCGCCGAGCACCAGGGCCACGGACAGCAGGGATGCGTTGAGGATGGCGCCGGGCATGTTCGGGATGACGATGCGCCACATCACGATGCCCCAGCCGGCTCCGAGGCTCCGCCCCGCCTCCGACAGGGTCCTGAGGTCGATCGCCGCGAGGCCGGCGTCGATCGCCCTGTAGCTGTAGGGCAGCACGAGGATCAGATACGCCAACCCCAAGGCGAGGACCGATGGGGTCACGTTGATGTTGACCCAGATGTAGATGGGCCTGAGGCCGACCACCAGCGCGATCGCCGGCACCGTGAGCGGCATGAGGCAGATGAACTCGACGATGCGACTGACCTGCGGCAGGCGCAAACGCACCCAGACCATAGTCGGCACAAGCAGGAGCAGCATTCCGATCGAGGTGATCACCGCGAGCTGCAGGGAGATGACGATTCCTTTTACCAGTCCCGGGGTCTGCGCGATTTGAGACCAGGCCTCGAGCGTCCGTGGAGCGTTGACGCTGTTGCCGCGGGTCGAAAACTCCAGCATCGCGCCGATCGGCAACAGGAAGAACGCACCCATACCCAGCAGCACAACCGTGCGAAAGATTCGCAGCTTCAGGCGTTGCGCGCGGTTCACAGTGTCCTGTACCAGGAGTAGCGAAGATGCAAGGAACTTCTGGGACGGGTCACTAGCGTAGCCATCGAGTGGTGCGCCGCAGAAGCAAGGTGTACAGCGTCATCACGACCACGACTATCAGGATCATGGTGAGCGCCAACGCCTGGGCGAGGCCGGGCTGCGACTGTTCGGTCTCGCCGGTGAGCAGGGCCTGGATCTGCAGGGGCAAATAGACGCCGCCATTCGTGAGCAGAGCCGCGACCGTCGCATAAGCGGAAAAAGCGTTCGCGAACAGGAGCAGCGTGCAACCCAGGAACGCGGGCGCGAGGAGGGGGCCCGCCACGTGGCGCCAGTAGTGCCATGTGCTGCCGCCGAGGCTCTGTGTCGCCTCTCTCCACTGCGGCCGGATGCCATCGAGAGCGGGCAGGAAGACGAGCACCATCAGGGGAATCTGGAAGTACAGGTAGACGAGGGTTATGCCCGGCGCCTCGTAGAACCACACGCCCTTGGCGTAGACGTCGATCCCATGGTCCTTAAGGAAGATGTATACGAAACCGACGGTGCTGATCGTGGCGATGAAGGCGAAGGCCAACGCGACGCCTCCGAACTGAGCCAGCACTCCTGACGCGGACATGATGCTGCGGCGAAGGAGCCCGGTGGGGTTGCCCGTGACGACGGCGTAAGCGAGCAAGGCGCCCAGGAGCGCGCCGGCGACCGCGCTCACCGCGGAGACGGACAGGCTGAGGGTGAACGCCTTCACTATGTACGGCTTGTCGATCCCCCCGAAGTTCGTGAGCGACAGACCGCCTTTCGGGGCGGTGAACGACCCGACCACGATGATCGCGGTCGGCAGGAGCAAGAACAGGCCCACGTACAGGAAGAACGGGACCACCCCGATCCAGGAAAGGGAGAGCCGCCGCCCACCCCCTGCGGGGCGAGCGGCGGTGTTGAGAGCCGGATTACCGGCAGCGCTCACGAAACGGCCGCCGCCCAGTTGGCGACGACGTAGGCGCTTGCCTTGGTCGTCTGGTCACCTGATGGGACTTGCGGCGTTCCATTGACCGCAGGAAGTGCGGCCGCGGCCGCCGTGTCGATCGTGCCGGCGGTTGTCATCGCCGCCTGGCGGACAGGCCTCGCGCCGCCCTTGAGCCACAGGTTCTGACCCGCGTCGGAGTACAGGAACTCCTCCCACAGGCGAGCCGCGGCCGGATGCGGAGCGGCCTTGTTGATGGCCTGGCTGTAGTACCCGCCGACGATTGCGTCCTGAGGAACGAAGATCTTCCAGCTGGCTACGTCCTTGCCGTGCGAGGTGGACAGGTAGTCCCACTCGAAGAGCACTGGAGTCTGGCCCAGCTTGACCGTGGAAGACGTCCCGACCACCGGCACATAGTTGCCGGCCTGCTTCAGCTGGTGGAAGAAGGCAACACCCTTGCTCACGTCGTCAAGCGAGCCGCCGTTCGCGAGGCCCGCCATGATCACGCCGTTGAGTCCCTGGTTGGACTTCGTCGGATCGCCGGCAAGCGCGACCTTGTTCTTGAACCCGGCGCCGAGCAGGTCCTTGACCGAGCTGATCGTGCCGCCCGGCACCTTGCTCGGGTCGTAGCCGATGCCCATGTAGCCTCCGTAGTCGTTGAACCACAGGCCGGTCGGCTCCTTGGCCCCTGCCGGGATGTCGGCCCAGGTCGCCACCTGGTAGGGGGTGAACTTCGCGGTGTTGGCGAGGGCCACGGACTGGCCGACGTCAACCACGTCCGGCGCGTTGCTTGTGCCGTCGAAGGCGTTGACCTCGTCCTGGCTGCTGCCGTTCGGGTTGGCCGAGTTGACCGTGATCCCGTACTTGGCGGTGAAGGCCGAGATGACCGCGCCGTAGTTGGCCCAGTCGGGCGGCAGCGCGATGACGTTGAGCTGGCCTTCGGACTTGGCGGCCGCTTCCAGGGCGCTCATGCCGCCACAGGCCGAGGCGGAGGCCGCCGTCTTGGCGCTCGATTCGCTGCAGGAGGCCGATCCTCCTCCGCCCGAGCTGCCGCAAGCGGCCACGAAAACGAGCGCTGCCA
>JBDTKH010000066.1:0-10159 GCA_039935415.1 Candidatus Dormiibacterota bacterium | reverse complement strand
CATGCCCTCGGCCTCGAAGGCCCCGTCCCCGGAACCCACGTACTTGGTGTCGTGATCGTGGATCAGGAAGCGGATCGGGGCATCGTCGAGTTCCCAGACCAGGTTGCGGCTCTGTTGGGTCACCCAGGCACCATCGGGCCGGTCTGTGACCGCCAACCACACGATTCGTCTGGTCAGCTCCATATATAAGAGGACGTAGAGGCGGCGCAGGAACACGGTGTCGACGCTGAAGAAGTCGCTGAGGACGATGGCCGACGCCTGGGCTTTCAGAAACGACTTCCAGCTCAGTTTCGAGCGCGTTGGCGCCGGACCCACGCCTTCTCGGCGAAGCAGATTGCGAATGGCGGTTGCCGACACTCGATGGCCGAGCTTGATCAGCTCGCCCGGATGCGAATGTATCCCCACTGCGGGTTCTCTCTGGCCATCCTCAAGATCAGCTCCTGGAGCTTGGCCTCCAGCTGGGGCCGTCCCACACCTCGTTGCCGAACGCAGCCCATTTCCGCCGGACAAGCTCGCGATGCCAAGCCAGCACAGTCTCGGGCCTCACGAGGCCGCCCAACGAGGAGCGCGCCACCAAGCGGTCAAATGCCGCCATCATCGCGCGGTCGACAGGAGTCAACGGCGGGCGGTTGATCTGACGGCGCAGAACTCGCGGCTCATGCCGGAGGAGGAGCAGCTCGGCCTCGGGGTCGTCGATTCGAAGTCGAACGTCGGCGATATCCAACAGCAGCGCAGGCACGAATACAGGAACGAGAACAGCATCGGGTTTGAGCGATCCTATCGACCGCGAAGGCTTAGGCGTGTAGCCAACCTCGGACGAATAAGTGTGCCCCACACTCCGCGAGAGCAATCTTGGAGCCGCTGAAATCAATCGCGACGACAAAATCGTGTGCGGTCGTGCCGGTCGAATTCACGCACCGGCTCCCGGCTCGGCGGTTGCGGCGAACGTGTAGATCATCGATCGGAGTTGTCTTCTAATCGCTGCGGCTATGCCTCAGCCGCCCGGGCCTCGAGGAGGTCGAGGATCAGCGCCGTCCAGCTGAAATCCAGTGCGCCTTGCCCCTCGCCACTAAGAGTGTCGAAGTACTCGCGAAAGCCCCAATGCTCGATCATCGTCGCCGTCTTGTCCTCGATGGCCCTAGCAAGGTCGGCTCTGCCGTGGCGCCGCAGCCCGCGGCACAGGTACCAGTTGACGTTGATCCACGCCGCGCCCCGCCAGAGCAGGTGTTCGCCAATCGCGCCCGGCCTGAAGGCAGCCTCCCGTCTGGAAACCGTAGGGATTGGCCAGGGTGTCCCGTAGGCGCGTGGGTCCTCGAGCTGATCGATAAGGCGGCCGGCCACCGGCTCCGGAAGTTCGGGCAGAAGAAGAGGAAAAAGACTTGTAAACGTGCTTGTTCGCAGCGGCCTTTCGCGCAGCCCGGCCAGGTCCCAGAAAAGGCCGGCGTCGGGGTCCCAGCATTTCGCAACGAGCGCTTGACGCGTGTGGAGGGCGCGAGCGGCAAACTCCTCGGCACCGGCGACATCGCCGACCTGCGCGAGCAGGTTCCCCAACACGCGCTGGTTTTCTGCGTAGATAGTGTTGACCATCACGTCCTCGTCGACAAAGCGATCGAGGGCAAACATGCGCGCGGGATCGCGGCCGACTTCTGCGTAGGGGTCTGCCACGCGGTGCCAGGCGGCGTCATAGTCCGGCCGGTTGTCACCGAACACGCCCAAGTAATCGTCGAACTTCGGCGATTCATCGAGCCCGGTCTCGTCCGCCTGCAGAACGGCGACGAGCCCGTCGTCGTCCGGGTCACGCACGTCGTGCAGCCAGTCGAAGTAGCGACGGGCGGCGGGAAGCACCTCACGCAGAAAGGGCTCGCCGCGACCGCGGGCCGCGACGGCCGCGATCGCTTCAGCCATCGCGGGTGGCTGCATGCAGTCTGAAAAGTAGGGTGTGCGGTAGGCGATCGAGTAGTCGGCCAGCCGTTCCTCGAACACTTCGCGCTGCCAGAAGATGACATGGGGCACCAGACCATCGGGCTGCTGGTTCGCCAGCAGGCTTCTCAGCTCGGACTCGGCTCGCGCGGGGTCGATGTGGCTGAGGACGATGGCATGGAAGCATGAGTCCCAAAACCACTGGAATGGGTAGGTCGTCTTGGACGGACAGACGAAGTCGTAGTCCCGGTCACACCAGGGCGCATGTCCGCGCTGGCGGTTGCGGTCGTACAGGTCGCTGACCGCTGCACGCATCCTCTCGAGACGGGTGGCCTCCAGGCGCCTTTCGTTCATCCGCTCAAACGGACCGGCGTGGCTTACCCGTCGAGGCTCGCTCGCGGAGCTCGACTGGCATGATCACCGGCGGCGGCCCGAGCGAATCTGTGAGGCCGCCACGAGCGCCTGCCGCTTCGGTCAAGCCTAGTAGCTCGCCCAGCCGGCGCACCGCCCAGCGGCCCATGGCCGCGGTTGGCTGGGCGATGGTCGTGAGTGGCGGATCGACCCACGCACTGAGCGCGATGTCGTCATAACCCACGATGCTTATATCGTCAGGTACGTGGCGTGCCATTGAGCGAAGCGCGCGTACGGCGCCAATCGCGGTCAGATCGTTGTAGCAGACGATGCCGGTGACGTCCGGCATCCGCT
Organism: Candidatus Dormiibacterota bacterium; assembly: GCA_039935415.1. GTDB lineage: Bacteria > Chloroflexota > Dormibacteria > Dormibacterales > Dormibacteraceae > Palsa-870. The sequence goes on along the minus strand of JBDTKH010000066.1, from coordinate 7,534 downwards.
CGAGCAGCTCTTGAACAGCGGTGCCGCCGCCGCTGACCCGCCCATCGCCTTCGACCACGATGAGCGAATTGGGATCCTGCCCACCGCGTTCGAGAGACTCGCGGATGCCGTCGAGGCGTTCACCTGCGGCTGCGTTCCGCGCCGGCGCCGACAGGTGTCCGATCCGTCGGTGACCGAGCGAAAGAAGATGCTCGGTCGCAAGCCTCCCGCCCTGGCGGTTATCGCCCAGGATCGCCGGCAACTTCATTTCCGGCGCCTCCCAGTTCACGAGCACTACCGGCACCGACCTCCGGCGCGCCAGCCATGCTGCCTGGCGCTCCTGGAGACCGCTCGACGCGATGATGATTCCGTCTACCCTTCGGTCGACGAGGAGATCCAGGTAGGTCTCTTCACGACTTGGGTCGTCCGCGCCGTTGCAAAGTAGGACGGCAAGGTTCCGCTCGAGCGCTGCGTCCTCGACCGCCCGGACGATCTCCGGGTAGTAGGGATTCTGGATGTCGGTCACGAGCAGACCGAGCGTGCGCGTCGTCCGCAGCTTCAGGGACCGCGCAACCGCGGACGGCCGGTAGCCGAGCCTCTCAATCGCGGCGAGGACGCGCGCCCGCGTCTGCGGCTTGGCGGGATCCGCGCCCGAGATGACTCGGCTCACCGTGGCCGTCGAAACACCTGCTTGCCGAGCGACGTCACGGATTGTCGGCTCCACTAGAGCTCCCGTCGCGCGCATGGATCACGCATTGTGCGGCCACCACATGGCGCTGGTGAGCGCCTCGAGCTCGCCATTTGCGGTCGCGAGTTGCGCCCGGACATACGTCGACGCGCGCGGTATGGCTATGGTTGTGGACCAGTCTTCGGATTCCACGGCCGCGGCGCCGATGGCACCCTTGTCGCCCAAGACGACAAGCGTCCTACCAGCTCCACCGCGCACCGAAACTTCGACTCCGCGCCCTTTGGGCTCGAGGTAGAGCTGGGGTCCGGCCGGTCCTGCGGACACAAATGTGCGGCCTGCCCGCATCGCATCGATGATCGTCGCGACGCTCGCGCCTGGGCCCGCCTCGACCCAGGTCGTGGGCATCCCGAGAGCCTGGGTGCGCAGCGGGTCGGGATTTTGGTGGCGCAGGATGTGCGTGTCACTGCCGCCGACTGCGACAAGCCGCTGCCCAAGTCTTAGCCGCTGCTCCCAGAAGTCGACGGCGGTGGAGTTGAACCGGGCCCACGGCCCGTTCCAGACCTCGATCGCATGCATGGAACGGATCGTGTCGAACTCCCACGCCGGTCCGTACGGCTTCGGGTGGTTGACGCTTACGAACGCGCCCGATTGGGCGGCTTCCGTCATGGCCTTCTCGACGGCCGGCGCCTCGGGCGTTCGAAACTCCCACCAGCGATCAGTCCCCCAAGCATTCCAGTGACCGCTGTAAGTCGTGACCTCGACACCGGGGATCACGATTGGCCGGCTGCGGCCGCCCGCTCCGTACTCGGCGAGGTGGGCGACAGTGTTGTGATCGGTCACGCCAAGGAAATCGAGCCCCGCTTCAGCGCCGGCATGCAGGAGCTCACTCGGCCACGAATCGCCGTCGGAGTAGCGTGTATGACAGTGCAGGTCGCCACGCAGCCAGCCTGGGCGCGCCTGCGGTAGCGACGGCGAGCGCGGATCTCCCTTGCGGACGAGGTCACGCTCGAATCGCTCAACCCCGAGATCGAACCTGATCTCAACCGACCAATCGCACCCGCGCGGCCCGACCTTGTACGGTCCCAGCAAAACGTTCCATGTTCCCTGGAGGATCGGTCCTGCAATGTAAGGCGGCGTTGCCCATTCATCGCCGACAACGAACTCGAGCTGGTCACTGCCGCTCCAGCCGCGGAACCCCACGCTGCCTGTCTCGGTGCCGCGCGGATCGAACAGGCCGATGTCGAGCGTGTTGCCGCCGCTGAGGAACTGATCCGCGTCGATCCGATCCGTGTAGGAGTAGCGGACATGGATCTGGCGATGGCCCGCCTCGACCCCGAACGGGACGAGCGAGTACCGCTCCTTGTCCGCCTCAGTGAAGCGCCCCTCCAGGACGACGTCCGGCGGCGCGTCGAGCACCGAACCGTGCCCTGGGCTCAATTCAGCGCGGCGCCGCTGGAGCGGTCGAACACCCGGACCGCCGCCGGACCGACCCGAAGACCGACCTTGCTCCCGAGCTCAGGGCGGATGTCGGGAGCAGCCCGCAAGTTGATCGCCTCGCCGTTGAGCCGCACCCCGATGATCACCTCGCTGCCGAATAGCTCGACGGCAACGACCTCAGCCGGCTGACCCCCGGCCGCGATCTGGACGGCCTCCGGCCTCAGACCCACGGTCAGCTCGGAATCGACCCCGTCGGCCGCACGGGTCAGCTTTGGAGCCGGCAGCCTCCAGCCGCCGGCAACGACGAGGTCGCCGGCATCGCGAGTCGCATCCAGCAAGTTCATGGGCGGCGAGCCGATGAACTCAGCGACGAACACGTTCGCCGGGTGATCGTAGACCTCGTCCGGCGTCCCGATCTGCTGGAGTTCGCCGGCGTTGAGAACGGCGATCCGGTGGGCGAGGCTCATGGCCTCGGCCTGGTCGTGGGTGACGAAGACCATCGTCGTACCGAGCTCGTGCTGCAGCGTCTTTAATTCGGTCCTAGTGTGGACCCGCAGCTTGGCGTCGAGGTTCGAAAGCGGCTCGTCCATCAGGAACACGCGGGGCTCGCGGACGATGGCCCGCGCCAACGCGACCCGCTGTTGCTCTCCGCCGGAAAGCTGCGCAGGCCGCCGCGGCAGCAGCCGGCCGATCCCGAGCATTTCAGCGACGCGGGCGACCTTTCGATCCTGCTCCGAGCGCGAGAGCCCGCGGACTTTGAGCGGGTAGCGGATGTTTTCTCGGGCGGAAAGGTGTGGATAGAGCGCGTAGCTCTGGAACACCAGCGCGACGTCGCGGTCCTTTGGCTCCAGGCCGACCACGCTCTTGCCGCCGATCCGGATGTCGCCACGGTCAGGCTCCTCGAGACCCGCCACCATCCGAAGAGCAGTCGTCTTGCCGCAGCCCGACGGCCCAAGGATGACGAGCAGCTCCCGATCGGCGATATCCAGCGAGAGGCCACGCACGGCCGCTGCGCTCTCCGTCTGGCTGGCGAACAGCTTCCAGACATCGTCGAACTGCACACCTGCCATGACTAGAGACCTCTGGTGCTGTTCATCAGGCCGCGGACCATGAACCGGCGCGCTCCGAAGAAGACGACCATGACGGGAAGGATGTAGAGGACCGCCATCGCGGCGATCACTCCGTACTGGACCTCCGTGTAGCCGCCCTGCGTCCGCATGGCCTGGTAGAACGCCAGCGGCACCGTCGTGAGCTCCTGCGTATCGATGAGGATGATGACCAAAAGGACTTCTGCCCAAGCGCTCAGGAACGAAAGCCCTGCCGCAATCCCAAGTCCTGGTCCAGCAAGTGGCAGCACGATCTCGAACAAGGCGCGCAACCTCGTCCGGCCGTCCAGCCATGCAGCCTCTTCGAGGTATCGGGGAATCGAATCGAAGAAGCCCTTCATGAGCCATACGAGAAATGGCAACTCGATGGCAGCGGAGATGAGGACCAGACCCAGGTAGCTGTTTCGGAGTCCCAGCTGTTTGGACAGGCCGTATAGGGGGACCATCGTTGCGGATATCGGCATCGTCTGAAGGAGCAGAACGCCGTACGTGATCCAGTCCTTGCGGCGGAAGTCAAGCCGCGAAAGCGAGTAGCCGGCGAGGGAAACTGCGAATACGACGAGGATCATCGTGGCGATCGCGACGAACAGGCTGTTGAAGAGAACCCGGCCGAAATCGTAGTCCGTGAAGAGGTGGGCGAAATTCATCAACGTCGGCGAGACGGGCCACTGGATGAAGGCGGTGGCCTTGGCGTCGAACGCCGCGCTGACGAGCCACAGGAACGGCACCAGGAAAAAAGTGCAGACAGTGAGGAAGACAAAATGAACGACGAGCCACTCGAGCGGGCCGGCGCGTTTTTCATGTCGCCGCACAACCGGCGCCTCGCCGGCAGCCGTCGCTGCGGACCACGCGACGCTAGCGCCGGCCTTGGCCTTCACACCCGCGCCCTCGACCAGCGCAGAAATACGATCGCGAACGCAAGGTTCAGAGAGAGCATCACGACCGCGATCGTTGATCCATAGCCGATCGCGTACGCCTGGAACGCCTCATGGAAGGCGTAAAGGGCGATCACCTCTGTCTGCAGCGCCGGGCCGCCGTTCGTGAGCGCCTGGATGAGGATGAAGGTCCCAAACGTCGCCATCGTCACGGACAGGAGCGTCAGGGCGGCGATCGGCCGGAGCATTGGCAATGTGTGGTCCCAGAAACGGCGGAACGCGCTGGCCCCGTCGACCCGAGCGGCTTCGTAGATGTCGGAGGGGATCGTTTGCAGGGCGCCCAGAAAGATGAGCATCACGAACGCCGTCCCGCGCCATGTGTTGACGATGACCACCGACAGCATTGGCGCCTGGCCGAACCAGTCCACAGGACCCAGGTGCAGATGGCCGAGGGCCACGTTCAGTGAGCCGCTGTAGAAGTCGAACATCGCGACCCACAGAAATCCGGCGATGATCGTTGGGTTGACCCAGGCCAGCAGGACTGCGAAATAGACGAAACTCCTCGCGCGGAAGCGGCGCCGCTCTGCATGATCGAGGAGCAGCGCCAGCGCCAGGCCCAGCACGAACTGGCCGACGACCGCGGAGCCGACCACGAAAACGACCGAGTTGAGGATGACCTGGGCGAAGTCTGGGTCGTGGAAGAGGCGCACGTAGTTGTCGAATCCTACGAAGCGTGGGTTGGCCGCATCGATGCCGACCAGGGCACTGTTCGTGAAGCTCGAATAGACGGCCCACAGCGCTGGACCGACAAAGAACAGCCCAAGCAGCAACGTGGCAGGGCTGAGCCCTGCCACGTACAACCGGTTGCGCCGGAACGAGCTCCGGCGGCCGGCGATCACTACTTCGTGGTGACTTTGTCGGCCCCGAGCTGCTGCTTCAAGTCCTCGGTGTACCGCTGCGAGGCTGCATCGCCGCCCAGCTCGCCGGAGGCCACACGCGCCGTCGCAGTCTGGATCGCGAGGATGACCTTCTGGTAGTCCGCCGTCGGTGCTGTGAAGCGAGCGTGCTTCAACGCAGCGGTCGAATCGACTAGGTACTTGCTCGACGCGAACGCGGGCACGTTTGCTGCGTCGGCCCGGGCGACCGGGTGCGGATCCTCCGCGTTCAGGGAGCCGACGATCTGCGCCGAGTTCATCGCCTTAACGAACTCCCAGGCAGCCGCCTTGTGGATGCTCTTGGCTGCGATGTACCAGCAAGTTCCCGGTCCACCGACGGTGAACGAAGGCCCGCCTGACTCGGTGGGATGGAGGACGTAGCCGACGTTCTGTTCGGTGCCGGCCTTGTTCGCGGCGTCCCAGCCGCCGTACACCCAGCCCCCTTCGAAGAGAAGGGCGAGCTGCCCGTTGCCGAGCTTCTGGCGCATCGACACCCATGGCTGCGTGGCGGTGATGATCGTCTTGGGGCTCAGGCCAGAACCGTAGGCCTTGGCATAGTAGGCCATGACCTTCCTCGTGGCCGGGCTGTCGCCGATCCACTTGCCGCTCGAGTCCTGGAGCTGGCCGCCGTACGCCCACAGGAGCGGCACGAAAGCGTGATCCGCGGTTCCGCTCGAACCGGCCGGCCCGGCATAGAGCGCGTAGGGCAGGACGCTTGGGGTGGCGGCCTTCACCGCGGCTGCCGCATCCAGAATCCCCTGAACGTTGGCGGGCATCCAGTCGGCCGGGAGCCCGGCCTTCTGAAGGTCGTCCTTGCGGTAGTAGAGCCAGCGCATGTCGAGGCCGTAAGGGATCGCCCAGACCTTGTTCTGGTACTTCACGCCGCTGCGCACCGCGTCCGGGTACTGTGCCCAGTCCGACCAGGAAGAAACATATGAATCTAGCGGTTCGATGTACCCGGCGTCAGCTAGCGCGCCGATGCTGGTGCCCGCCACATGGAAGACGTCCGGGACGTCGCCGCTGGACAGGCGGAGAAGCAGCTTGGTGTAGAAGCTGTCGTCGTCGATCTTCTGGAGGTCGATGTTGACGGTGACTCCGGAGAACTTCTGCTTGACCGCCGCGGCGGCTTGCTCGACGTATTTCGGCTTGAAACCCGCCTGGTCCGGATAGGTGACGTTGACCGTGCCAGAGATCGAACCGCCCGAGTTGGAGGACGAGCCGCCTGACGCCGGGCCGCACGCCGCGACCAGCGCGGCCGTGGCAGACAACTGCAGGAATCGCCGACGCGACAGAAACTGGTTCAGAAGCTGCAGCTCGTTCATGCTCGTCATCCCTGTAATCGATTACGGTATGTGACGGCGTAGTATTGCACGTCGGCGGCGAGCCGGTGTAGGCCGACAAAAGTCAGTCCGGCTCAAGCTGCTCTCTCGTAGACATGGCGGAGACCGCCTAGAACCGGTCGGACGGCGATCACGCCGGACCCTGTCTGAGGCCTCGGAACCGGTAACTGCAAACCGAGCCTCCGGTGAGGGCGATCACGGTTGTAGCAGTCGACAAACTCGGCCAGGATCCTGCGCAGGTGGGCCTCGCTTTGGGGAATCATGTGGTCGAGGCATTCCTGACGGACTGTCCTCACGCAGCGTTCGGCGATCGAGTTGGCACGTGGCGCCCGAATCGGAGCCCGCAGACTCTTGATACCTAGTCCCAAGGCTCGCCGGCCAAAGTCGGCGCCCCAGGCGCGGTCACGATCATGAATCAGGTATCGAGGTATTCACCACTGGACGAGAGCCTGGGAAAAGTGCGCCGCTCCGGCGTGGCAGCGAAGCGTCGGCCTCTACCGCTTGTCTGGAACCAACTCAGCATGAGCATGACCGTGAATGCCGGAGAAGCAGAGACCGTCGGAGAGCCGGATGATGGTCGGGTAAGGGGACGACGTTGCCGCCGCCCCCTCCCCTAAGAACCGTGCAGGCCAGTTTCCCGGCACACGGCTCAAGCCTCAACTACCGCCCCGAGGGACGGGGTTTCAACACGGTCGGCTCGTTGCTGTGGACGAGGACGATTGGCAAGCCGCAGCTTGTCGCAGAAAGCGTCCTTCCGTCGCCGGGCGCGCCGGTCTTTGAAGTACGCCGCCCACTCAGGATCGAAGGGGTTGGCCGCACCCCGTACGGAGATGTGCCGCCGAACCGTCACGGAGGTTGCGAAGAAGACTCGCAGAGCCTGCTTCTTTCCGTTGGCTTTGGTCACCTGGCCCGTGAACACCCACTGACGGCCCCGGTAGGCCGGGAAGTACTTTGCCCGGACCCAGCCGAGGTTCTTGTTCGGGTGTCGCCGTCGAGCCCAACGCCACAACGCTTTCCAGATCGCTTGATCCACGAACGCGAAGGTCTTGCTGCTGACCACGTGCCGGTGGTAGTGAACCCAACCCCTGATCAGGGGATTGAGGAACCTGACCAACGCTCCGGCAGCGACCGCCTTGTTGGCCTTGATGACCTCTCGGACCTTGCGCAAGAAGGC
>JBDTKH010000065.1:0-39202 GCA_039935415.1 Candidatus Dormiibacterota bacterium | reverse complement strand
ACATTGCCGGCGACTCTGGCTCCCTCGTCGCCGATCATCGGGTTGCCTGCCACCGGTGTCCCATCTGAGCTGCTGACAGAGTTTCCGTGGCTGCTCGTGATCGGCCTCGTCAGCGGCATCGCCGTAGTCATGTTGAGCGTCAGCAGCCGGAGGCGCCGCCGCCGCAACGCGTAGCGGCTGACGCGATGGTTAGGACCTGGCCGTACCTGGGCCGGCGCTTGAATGTGCCGGCCCACGTTTTTAGTGAGGTGGCCCTGGCCGGGATCCTTTTGGTGGCCCTCGCGTTCACGTGGAGCGACGGAGCCGGCGGCGACGGCGTGGTCGACCCCAGTGCCCGTCCTGCCGCGTTCGTGCAACAGCCGTCGATGAATTTCCAGTGGATCGCGTACGCAGTCGGGGGCCGAGCGCAGTTCCCCCTTCCTCAGCCGCATTACCCATCCGCCAAACCGGCCACGATCCTCATACCGTCGCTGAACGTCCACCGCCCGGTCGAGTCGGTCGGCGTTGACAGTCACGGGACGATGGAAGTGCCCCAGAATCTCTGGAACGCGGGTTGGTACGAGTACGGCCCGGTGCCGGGGGCTCCTGGCGACGCGGTGATCGAAGGCCACGCAGGCTGGCCGAACGCCCCTCTTCTGTTCGGAAGGCTAGGCCAGCTTCACCGGGGCGACCAGATCGTGGTCGTCCTCGCGGACGGAAGCCGGCAGCTTTTCCTGGTGGATTCCATGAAGAGCTGGCCCGCGACCGCTCACCCTGCCGGTCTCTTTGACGTGGGCGGCCCGCCTCGGCTCACTCTGATCACGTGCGACGGGACCTTCGACGATCAATACAAGACGTATTCCAACCGCCTGGTCGTCGAAACGACCTACGCCGGCACGGCCTGAACCTCTGAAGCTCACTGCCTGACGCGTCACGCCCTCCGGGGGGTGTTGCTGCCTTTGTTATGCGCCGCAAGGCATCGTGGCGGCAAGAGGTGACTATATAAATGGCAGTTCAGCAACCGGCACCCGTATCAGCACCGGCTTCAGCACCCGCTCCTGTTTCGATGGTTGAGGAAGGGCGCTACAACTTTCGAGCCGCGGCCTTCGTCGGCTTGATCGTCGGCGTGGTCGACATCATCGTCGCCGCTCGTTTCCTCGGCAAGCTGTTCGGCGCTTCGGCGTCATCGGCTTTCGTCAACTTCATCTACGAGGTGAGCGGGCCGTTGGTGGCACCGTTCCAGGGGATTTTCGGAAACGGCGGAAACAGCGCAAACAGCTTTGAGACCGCCGACCTGGTCGCGATCGTGGTGTACGCCGTGATCGGCTGGGGCATCGTGATGCTCATCCGGATCGTCACAGCGCCTCACGGCACCAAACCGGCGTCGTCGTGATCGACATGAGGTCCTGGCCGAAGAAATGGAACGACGCCTCTTTGAGGCAGATCGCAACCCTGCCGGAGGCCTCTTCTTCGCGGCCGTGGGCCCTCGTGGGCATGTTCGCCATCGGGCTCGTCGCGGGTGCCGCCATCGGCGGCTACGCGGTGTCCCAGCGTTCGATGCTCAGGCAGCTCGGACAGTTCACCGACTGGACGGATGACCAGGGGACCGAGGAAGTCTCGGTGACCAGTCACCGCTCGAATCACCGGCCAAGAACGAAAGCGGGGGTTAAGTAGTGACCGACTTCATCGTCTGGATCATCATCGGAGCGATCGCGGGGTTCCTCGCCAGCAAGGTCCTCACCGGTAAGGGGATGGGCCTGATCTGGGACATCGTCGTCGGGATTCTCGGGGCGTTCCTCGGTGGTTGGCTCGCGAGCCTTGCGGGCATCGCGGTGACCAACCTCGTGATCATGATCGTGGTTGCCTTTGTAGGCGCCATCATCCTGCTCGTCGTATTCCGTGCTTTGACACATCGAGGCGTCATTCACGCCTAGAGACGCGTTTGTGCGACCTCGCAGAGCTACCCCTCTGCGGGGTCAATCTTTTTGAAGTAGCGTCCTCGGCCCACCTGGAACTCGTTGTCGCGCAGGATCGGCACCCAGCAGGTTCGGCTCAGGATCGCCGGCGACCTGGATGTGGCTAAGCGCTAAAACGGAACGGGGTGGTGGTTGGTTCCGGCTAGGTCGCCGCATCTCGTTCCTGAGTCGCCGCATTAAGGCGCGCGCCTTCTTCGAGGATGATGCGAGCGGTCGGCGCGTGGCCCCAGTTCAGCGTGTCAAGGAACTCAGCCGGATCGATGAGGCGGCGCTCCTTGATCTCGAACTGCTCGACCCAGGGCAGCAGCTCGACCCGAGCCCAGAACCGCGACTGGTAATAGCGCTGCGGCCCGTCCGGGTGGCCCGGATCGTCCACGCGCTGACAGCCGATGTACTTGCAGCTGACGACGCGGGCGCAGGCCTCTTCGGCGACCTCTCGGACCAGCGTGCCCTCCAGCGACTCACCAGGCTCGACGCCTCCGCCCGGCAGGTTCCACCAATCGCCTTCGGTACGCACCAGGATGATCTGTCCCACCGCGTCGAAGCAGATCCCGTAGGCCTGGTTGCAGTCGGGAGGTTCCGGTCTGAACGGTGGATCGAACCAGGTGACGGTCCAGGGGCGCCCGCCGTCGAAATACGTCTCGACGCTCCGCGGCGGGGGCTCGGGACGATCTGGAGCCCAGCCGCCCGGTGGCATTACGCGAGTCATCGCCTGACGGTTCTATCCAACTCCAACGCCTGAGCGATGTAGTAGCGCAAGGTCTTATTGTTCATGTCCTCGAGGCTCTTCATGCGGACGCTCTTCGAGACCATGCCGACCCCTTCGAGGAGGCCATACCTGTCTTCGAACTCGGCGCCACGTGAGAACGCGAACGTGATTCCTATCTTCGTCGGGCTGATGACTGCCAGGGCTCGGTTCTGTCTGCACATGGGAACCCCGTAGCTGATCGATTCGGTGGCGAGCGGCGCGTGCTTCCGCATCAACCTGCGCAGCTCGGCGACGATGTCGCGGTGTTCGGGCAGAACCTTCCGCTCGACGAACTCGTCAACATCAACAAAGGCCATAACAGTCACTTATGGCTCCGCTTGTCTCCCACCTTCAGATGGGCCTGGATCCTTCGAGGGTGGTACCTGACGTCGAGGATCGCCTCCCCCAGTGTGAATCCCACAGTCTCGCGAGCTATCAGCAGGTAGACGAGGCTCAGCAGCGAGAACATCACGGCGGCGAGCACGACATCGTTCAGGTCCTGGCTGGCGAAGCCGCTCAGGACGCTCAAGACGGCAACGATGGCAATCACGACGACGAAGTCGAGAGTCAACGCCAGTGCGAGCCGCCACGCCGCAGAGGACGTCGGCGCGTCGGGCTCGCGTCGGGCTGCAGGAATCCGGCGTGCGGCCAGGACCCAGAAAAAGGCGACCAGCACGATGATGCCGACCCTGAGGCCATACGCCGCGAAGCGCCCGATCAGCCTCTCCACGGGCACGCCCACGAAGAAGCCAAGCCCGATGAAAGCGAGAACCCAGAGCGCGCTTGCCGGCAAGACCCCACCCATGAACCGGCGGCGGCTGAGGCCGACCGCCCCGGCCACCAGCGAGGTGTAGACGCGAAGGCCGGGCAGCAGGCGCGAAGCGGCGATCTGAAGCTGGTTGGCGGCGCGGAGCCTGCTCGCGGCACGGTCGTAGGGGGCGCCGGCGTGGAGCCTTCTGGCGAGCACGCGCAGCCGCTTGGGCCCGATCCAGCGCGCCCACGAATAGGCGGTGAAAACTCCCGCCACCACCGACAGGTAAGCGAGAGGGATCACCACCCAGACCGGGGCGGTCCCGCTGGCGATCAGGAGCCCGGCGCCGAGGAGGACGGCTTCGCCCGGCGCAAAGGGAAGGGGCAGACCCGCCTCCTCCAGGAACAGCAGCAGGCAGATCAGGGCGACGGCGGGAAGCTGGGGCGGCAAGGGCTCTGGGGGAGTCTGTCAAAAACCGCGCAGGGTTGCTGCAATTGTTACGTCGACGGCTTAACCCTGTAACCCACAGGTATTGGCCTGGAAAGCGACACACATGACTGAAGGGCAGGAACGCGACGGGACGGCTCTAGATCAGGACCGCACTGGCACCGATGGGAGTCAGGACGCGGTGGCCACGGCGGGCGAACGCGACATCGAGGGCCACGATCGCGACCTGGCTGCGGATGTGCGGGACCGAGAGGCTGAGCAGCGCGACCGCGAGGCCGAGGCGCGCGATGACGCGGCAGGTCATCTCGATCGAAGAGCCGGCGACCGCGCGGCAAGCGAGCGTCAGCAGGCGGCCGGCGAGGGCGCCCTCGCCCCGTCCGGCTACGGTGAAGCGGCGGACGACCGCGCCCAGGCGACGAACGACCGCAAGGTGGCGGCCGAAGATCGCGCGCAGGCCGCCAGGGATCGTGAGGATTCAGGCTTCGATGAGCTGACCGGCGTGCGTCGCCGGGAGGCCGGGCTGGCTGCCCAGCACCGCGATGTCGCCGCCGGGCTCCGGGACCAGGAGGCCGAGGCGCGTGACGATGCAGCGGGTGACCTCGACCGAACCGCCGGCGACCGCGCCGCGAGCAACCGCCGGAGGGCGGACGACGAAGGCGCCCAGGCCGACTCGGGTCGGGCCGGGGCCGCGGACAACCGTGCCCAGGCGATCAACGACCGCAGGGTCGCGGCCGAGGACCGCGCGCAGGCGGCCAAGGACTTCGAGGATTCCGGTACCGACGAGTTCATGCGGCGCCGCGAGGCGGGCCTGGCTGCCCAGGACCGTGACGAGGCGGCCGGGCTTCGGGACCGCGAAGCGGAGGCGCGCGACTATGCCGCCGGTGACCTGGACAAGACGGCCGGCGATCGCGCGGCGAGCAACCGGCAGCGCGCGGCTGACGATGGCGCCCAGGCGGCATCCGGCCGCGCCGAGGCTGCGGCCTACCGCGCCCAGGCGATCAACGACCGCAAGCTCGCCGCCGAGGACCGCGCGCAGGCGGCCAAGGACAGGGAGACATCCGGGATGGCGGCTCGGGCGCGCGACCTGGCGGCGGAGCAGCGCGACCGTGAGGCCGAAGCGCGCGATGATGCGGCGGGTGACTTCGACCGGACCGCCGGCGATCGTGCCGCGAGCAACCGCCGGCGCGCCGCGGACGAAGGCGCCCGCGCGGACTCGGGGCGCGCGGAGGCAGCCGACAGGCGCGTGCGCGCCATCAACGACCGCAAGGTCGCGGCCGAAGACCGCGCCCAGGCGGCCAGGGACCGCGTGGATTCCGGCACGGACGAGCTGACCGCCGTGCGCCGCCGCGAGGCGGGGCTGGCCGCGCGGGAACGCGACGTCGCGGCCGAGCTGCGTGACCGAGAAGCTGAAGCGCGTGACGACGCGGCCGGCGACCTCGACCGGACGGCTGGGGATCGTGCGGTGAGCAACCGGCAGCGCGCGGCAGACGAAGGCGCGCGCGCCGACACGGGCCGCGCCGAGGCCGCGGACAGCCGGGTGCGGGCGATCAACGACCGCAGGGTGGCGGCCGCGGACCGCGCTCAGGCGGCCCGAGATCGTGAGGATTCCGGCACCGATGAGCTGACGGCGGCGCGGCGCCGGGAGGCCGGGCTCGCTGCACGGGAGCGCGACGTTGCGGCCGAGCTGCGTGACCGGGAAGCAGAAGCGCGCGACGACGCCGCGGGCGACCTGGACCGGACTGCCGAGGATCGCTGGGCGACCAACCGGCAGCGCGCCGCAGACGAAGGTGCGCGCGCGGACACGGGCCGGGCGGAGGCGGCGGACAGCCGGGTGCGAGCCGTCAATGACAGGAAGGTTGCCGCCGAAGACCGCGCACAGGGCAGCCACGACCGTCAGGTCGCAGCCGCTGATCGTGCGCAAGCCGCCAAGGATCGAGAGGATTCCGGGACCGACGAGCTGACGGGAGCGAGCCGCCGCGGCGCGGGGCTTGCCGCAATCGGGCAGGAGATAAACCGTGCTGAGCGAGCGAGTGGAGAGCTCGTGGCCGCATATGTCGACGTGGACGGGCTGAAGGCGACCAACGACACCACCGGCCACGCCGCCGGCGACACGCTGCTGATCGCGGTGGCCGACTCCTTGCGCGCGTGCCTGCGCTCTTACGACGTGATCGCGCGCGTCGGCGGCGATGAGTTCGTGTGCGCGCTTCCGGGCATCGCCGTCGAGAACGCACGCCGGCGCTTTGACGTGGTGAGCGCGACGCTGGCGAAGGCGCGACCGGGCGCCTCGATCACGGTCGGCTTCGCGCGATTCCAGGCCGGCGACACGACCGACGATCTGATCCAGCGCGCGGACGACGAGGTGTCGAGAGCCCGCAAGCGCGGCTAGACGTCGCGCCTCCAACTCTGGGTCGTGACCCAGGGCAGGGCCTCTACTGTGGGCGCTGTGCCATGAACATGTCGCGAACGTGGTCGTCGCGCACGACGGTGGGCTTGAATCCGGTTTTTCGTAGTAGTCGCAGCCAGACCGAGCGCGGGAAAAGGCCGAGGGTGTGGCGCTCGTGGACCGCGCGCATGGCGCCTTGCTCGTCTCGGATCAGGATCCCGAAGTCAACCTGGACCGTGGTGTCGCTCGGATCCGGATCGGTGGTCCACTGCACGTAACGCACGCTGCCTCGCGCGGTGTCGTTTCCACCGTGATCGGTGCTCGGGACGAAGCTTTCGCGAACGTCGTCGGGCACGAACAGCGCGACGCCACCCGGGCGGCAGTGCTCGAATGCCGTGTTCATCACCGCACCGAGGTCCGCCTCGGTGGTCATGTGGCAGACCGCGTCGTGAATGAAGACCGCGTCAAAAGTCCGGCCCAGTCGAACGGTGCGGATGTCGCCTTCGAGGTGCCGGCACTCGGGGTTGAGGGCTCGACTGACGGCGAGCATCTGGGGAGAGAGATCGACCAGGGTCATATCGAAGTGCGCTTTCAGATGAGAGGCGTTGTTGCCGCCGCCCGACCCAAGCTCGAGCAGGGTTCGCGGCGGCGGCCTTGAGGATTTTCTGAGCACACGATCGAACAGTGCAGCTTCTCGTTTGAACTCTTTCGGGTCGCAAAACACCGGCCACCACTCCGCGAGCTCGGTGTAAAGCTTCATCGCCACCTATTCACTACATCACATCTCCCGAATACCGCGAGCTCGGTCGCTCGTTGCTCGCCATCGGCTCGTTTGGCATCGCCTCATGAACCGCCCCGCCATTGAAGAGCTTCTCGCCTTCTCAGACCACACCTGGCGCCAGCACGAGCGTGCGCTTCGACCCCTGGGCGACGCGCTCCTGACCAGGCCGGCCCCCGGCTCGGGCTGGCCCGCGCTGCGGGATGTTCTGGCGCATATCAACTGGGCGTACGTGCGCTGGCTGGGTGACCCGCGCGGAACGACCGATCTGCCGGCGGAACGGGTGAATTCGTGGGACGAGCTCGGGGACTACCGGTACCGAGTCCGCGCCCGCGTGCGAGCCTAACTCGGGGCGCTCGGCGACGTCTTTCTCCACGCCGCCGGCCCAGATCCGACCCTGGTGCGTCTCCTGCGTGCCCCGGAACCAGTGAGCGGTGGGACCGCCGACGGATCGGACGTAGAGGTTGTCTCCGAAGGGGACCACCGAGATGGTCATGGATCACGCATCGCACCGTCGCGACGGAGGGCCGCGAATTCGCAGCTCTTCGGCTCCTCCTAATCTTCCTGAGCTCGTCCTTCGTCCAGGCGCTCATCGGTAGTGCGATGATCCGCGAGGCGCCCAGACGCTTGGCGGTGATGCCTGCACACAGACCCACCGCGCCGTCTCCGACCACGGCGACCACGCTGCCCACGCTGCCCTGCCGGACGCCGGCGCTGACCGACGCGTGATGACCCGTGCACGTCGGCACCGGCCAGTCAGTGGCCACGGCTGCAGCCATCGCACGACCTCGTTCGATCGTCGGTGTTGTCGTCACTTTCGTGGAAGCCGATGGCCACCCAAACGATGAAGTCGATGCTTCCTACCGGGCCAAATATCGTCGATACGCCGAAAGGATCCTCGACAGCGTGCTGACCCCTGAGGCGCGGTCCACGACGATGAAGCTGGTGCCGCGCTGACACGCACATGGTTTGCCCGAGGCGGGGTTCTGGTAGGTAAGACCATTACGCTCCTTGTGTTGGCGGCGACGAACGAAAGAGGGATATCGTTCCGTCGCTGGACGAGAAGTTGGTGATGGCATCCTGGAACGCGGTGTGGTAGTTCTCCGTGGCGCTTCTAAGGGGTAATAAACAACTACGTGGTGGTGCTCGTGTCGACCTCCGGTTGCTGTGTAGCGAATCTACTTCGGTAGGTTTGCGTCATTCCCACTGAATTTATCGCCTCGCCGTGGTGCCGTTTGGCATGCAACTTTCGGACCTGGCCCCTGCTGGTCCGAGCTAGCGTCTTGAGCAGCTCGCTGCCGACCAGAACTGGAGCAGGCCGTCCGTCACCAGTACGTAGCAGGCGCTGCCGGCGTGGTGTTTGCCCACGCTGACCTGCTGGTAACCGGCGCTGTCTTCAGGTTGCGGAATACCTGCCTGGTGTTGAGCTCGATGTGGAGGCTGCGGTGGAAACGCCCGATCTTGCCCGTGGTGGTCGGCGACCTGGGCTGGTTGAGGATGTGGTCAATGCCGTTCTCGCGGCAGATGCGGTCGAACAGGACCTCTACAGGTGGCTGAGCAAAGCGCCTGGTGAATACCTTGCCGTTATCGGTCAGGACCTGGCCTGGTACACCGTAGATCCGCATTGCAGAACTGAATCCGTCACAGACCGCCTGCGTCCTCTCGCGTACCATCAGGCGCGCCGAGACGCAGAATCGGGAATGGTCGTCGACGCCGGTCAGGGCTTTGGCCGTGGTGCCGTCGGCGAGCAGGAAGCCATGCACCAAGTCCAGCTGCCAGGGCTCCATGGGGGCGGCTCGTTCCCACCGTTTCCAGGTCTCCCGGCGCCGGCGTCGGCTGATGGGGTCTATGACCGCGGCCCGGACCAGACAGCGATAGACTGCCGATTCCGAGGGCGCCGGCTCGACACCTTTGCGGGCGAGCTCAAAGGCGATTCGCCGCGCTCCCAAATACGCATGGGCTCGACGCATCTCGAGCACCATCGCCTCCACCGCTGGAGTTGTTTGATGCGGGCCATGTGCTGGCCGAGACGACCGCTTGCCGAGGCCCTCCAGGCCGTCGCCCTCGTAGCGGGCCAGCCAGCGGTGCATCGTCTACCGATACACGCCCCATTCGTTTGCTACCTCGCTCACCGTCCGACCGTCGGCGATGACCGCCAGAACCGCTTTGTACCTTTCCTCAGTCACGCTCATCTCCCTCATGGCCGGGGAGTGTCGCGTAGCTACCGAAGTAGCTGTAGCGAATCAGCCGAAGGTGTGTCGCGCAGCAGCCGAAGGCGTTTTGTCGCCTACTTGCCGAACTTGCACACATGGTGGTGCTCGCGCAGGGAATCGAACCCTGAACCTTGGGATTAAGAGACTCCCGACAGAGCGTCTCAGGGCATCTCAAGGCACAACAACGCATCTCTGCCGTATTCGAGAAATGACGCAGTCGTCTCTAGGCGTCTCCCGATGCCTCACAGAGTCTCCCGGCGAAGCTGTCAACGAAGCTGTCAAATCGAAGGGGGCCGAAGCTTATATGACGCGAACCGCGCAACAGTCTGCGGCCAACAGATCAGTCTTGACCATGAGCCTGTCAACCCCTGATCGATGTTGGCCCAGCCCTGCGATGGACTACTCGGGGGATTTGTACTACCCAGCCAGCTGACATTATTGTGCGACTCAAATGGCTGGCTCGAGTTCAGTGACTGGGCAGCGGTTAACGACCTGGATGAAGGTCACGATTGCGCTGCTGGTCGTCTACGTGTTGACGCTCGTCATCGAGGTGCCGATCGGGCTTCACATGTTGATTGAGCAAGACGGAGCTGTCTCCGCGATTTGGCCAGCGTCACCGCAGCTTCCTGGATCGCTCGGAGGTGCCATCGAAGCGATTTTTGTGGCGCTGATGATCGTGTTCATCTTTTTCGGCGGGCGAGGGATGCGCTGGAGCTATGTAGGAGCCATGGTCGTCGGCATAGTGCATGCCATTCTCTCCGCGTCGATCGTGGTGATTGAGCCGTGGGGCGAACCGCTGAGTAACTTTGATTCAACAGATCCGCCCCTGGCCATCCATGCCGCCGTTCTTCTCGCCGATATCGCAGTTTGCCTCACAGTTTTGCCAGCACTCCTCGCGATTGCGGCCGCCTTCGCTGTGCTTGAGTTGGGGAAACGCGCTCCCAGCTAGTCGCAGCGCCCAAGGTGGAAAAGGGTTGTCCCGGATTAGACGCTCGGATTTACGATCTGGTGGGCCGCGGTGGACTCGAACCCACGCGCCTCCTCGTGAGATTGGGCTGAGCGCTGTGCTAACTGGCCGTCTTGATTCTCCAGACGCGGTGCGTGCGACGCCGAGTTATCTGGTGCGGGCGAGGCGCGCCGCCGCTTCGCACACCGTCAGTCCCGCTGCCCACCGACGGTGTCGGCGTCATCGATGTATTGAATGGTCGCGTCGCTCGGGAGGGCCACGGCAATCCAAGCCGGAAGGGACGGCCCTTCAGAGGTCCGGCGGGACGTGCGGAAGCTCATACGGGCCGTCAGCCTCCGGGTTCTTACCCTGTCATGCAGTGGGGCGCCGGATCCACTCCCGACGCCCGCCCCGATCCAGTCACGGTGACGGTCCAACTGCCAGCCGAAGCGTAGGCCAGACCCACCACGACGTAGAACGTTCCGGCCGCTTGGTAGTGGACCACGCCATGATCCCTTACACCGTGCTGGGTGATGCCCTGATTCTCAGGCGAGACCTGACAATCGGACATCTGGTTGACGGTCAGGTCGAACTCACACTGGTTGCGGATCATCGGCGAGCAGTCATAAGACCACCGGAGGTCCCAGGCGCCGTCCACAGTGAACACTTCAGTCGTCTGACCGCCGGCCCCGCAGCAACTGCGCTCGTCCACCAGGTCGCCGGGTGACCTGCTCTCACGATAGATATAAGTGCCCACGAGGATCAGCGCAATCAACGCTCCGAGTGCGCCAAATGCGATCAGCAGCAGCCGGCGAGGCCCATCCCGCACATCGAGTGGAACGGTCATGGAAGTTTGTGGGTTACCAAGGTCCAGAGCGGAGATGTGGTGGGACGCGAAGGACTCGAACGATCAACTCCGGCGCACCTCAGAGCAGTGGGCGACGCTCGGTGTTCTGGCGAAGCTGTCAAACGAAGCTGTCAAATGCTGCAAACGTGACGCAATGCAGCAGACTGACCACAACATGTAGCACACGGAGGTAACGCAGGCACAACATATTGGTGCTCGCGCAGGGAATCGAACCCTGAACCTTGGGATTAAGAGTCCCCTGCTCTGCCAGTTGAGCTACGCGAGCGTGAAGGTCGAGACTCGATTCTAAGGAACGCAGGGCGTTAACAACCGGAGTTCCGTCCGCGGCGATCACCCCGTAACTTGCTGGGCATGCCCGCGCGCGCGCCCCTGGACGTCGATCTCGAGGACAAGCTGCTGTACGGCCTCACGCCAACCCGTCTCGCGTATCTCGTCATCTCTCTGCTGGCGGGCTTTGTCTTGTGGTCCTCGCATTGGGCCCCCGTCC
Organism: Candidatus Dormiibacterota bacterium; assembly: GCA_039935415.1. Lineage (GTDB taxonomy): Bacteria > Chloroflexota > Dormibacteria > Dormibacterales > Dormibacteraceae > Palsa-870. Next base: position 27,626 of record JBDTKH010000065.1, on the reverse strand, counting down.
CCATCCGTGCCGTGGCCTCCCTGCTTGTCATCGGAACAGGCGCGGCGGTGTCATGGGGACGCTGGAAAGACAGGGCGGCGGACGCATGGGCGGTCGACATCGTGGCGTTCGCGATGAGGACACGCCGAATCACGTGGAACGAGCGCTTGCTGCGGTGTCTCAAGAAAGCCATGAAAAGAGGCGATCCAGCCAGTCCGGACGCCGACGCCGTAGGCGCGTGATCCCAGAGCTAAACCTGGGGCCCGTTCGAGTCGTTCCACGACTGCCCGAAGTCCTCTGGAGCGGGATCACGGACGTCGCCGTGATCAGGACCGGGTCGCTCGGCTTTGCCGGGGCGATCGATGCCGACCGCATTCGCTGGATGAATTCGTTCAGGCGACTGCTAGATGGCCTGGACAGCCCCCTGCAGGTCCTGATCGAGGTCGTACCGGGCGCGGGAGGCGTGGATGCCATTTTGCAAGCGTCGCCCGCGGACTTCGATGACATGCGCGGCGCGGACCTCGCCTTCGTCGACCAGATCGCAGAATCCGCGTCATCGCACAGCTATCAGACGTCGCTGATCACACCCAGCGCGCAGGCGTCGCGGCTCGAGGCGGCTCTGAGCGAGCTCGGCGTCTCATTTGAAACCTCGTCTTGCCGCGGCGAGTTGGGGCCTGGGCGGGAGCTCGCCGATCGCTACCTGCATACGGGCGGCCACAGTCGGAGCTGGTCCATCGAGCGCCTACCGGGAACCGAGCTGGACGCGGGTTGGCTGTTCCGGCTTCTGCCCGCCGGCCTGAGGCTGCAGCTGTCGTGGCACGCCACGCCGCTGCCCGTCGCGTGGATCGTCGATTACCTCCAGCGACAGCTGGTTAACATGCGCGCCACCCGGCTCCTCGAAAGCAGCGCGGGCTCGGCCGACCCCTTGCTCGCTGGAGCACTTCCGAACGCAGAAGACTTGCAGCGCCGCCTCGCCGCGAGCCAGGACAAGGCTTTCCACGTTGCGACCTACCTCACGCTGACCGCGCCGACGCGGGACCAGCTGGAGACGGGCGCGATCCGGGTCGAGTCGGCCGCTCGCGCGATACTTTGCCAGGTCCAGCCGTCCACGTTCCGCATGTTCGACGGTTACCTGGCCAGCCAGCCGCTGGGCATCGATCGCCTCCAGCGGAAGCGCGTCCTGGACACCAGCACACTGGCCACATTCTTTCCCTGGTTCGAACCCGACCTTCAGCAAACAGCAGGGCTCGTGCTCGGCCGGAACTTCGCGACAGGCGCTCCGGTGCTGGTGGACCCGTTCGACCAGCGGCGCTACGCGAACGCGAACATCGGCGTCTTCGGGCACTCTGGGGCGGGGAAGACCTACCTCCTGTCGGCGCTCACGCTGGGCGCCCTGGGCCGTGGAATCCAGGTGTACGTCATCGATCCCGAGCACGAATATGGCGGCCTGGCAAGACTGCTGGGAGGCGTCGACGTGGAGCTCGCCCTTGGTTCGGGCCATGCGCTCAACGTTCTGGACCTCCGCCCATCGGACAGGCGTGATGAGGCATGGATCGGGCCCGCAGCGGCGGACGCCGTGGATCTCTGCACGACGATCTGTGCCGGCCTCGACGAGTCGGAGCGGGCGCTCATCGAGAGCGCGGTGCGTGCCGCCTACGCGGACGTCGAGCAGCCGGTCCTGCGTGACGTCGCCGATCGCTTGACCGCCGGCTCGCGCGTCTCCATCGTGCTACGGCGCTGGGTGCACGGAAGCCTCGGCCGAATGTTCAGCTCACCCACGAACGTCGACCTCGAGGCGCCCATCGTGGTCTTCGGAATGCGAGAGCTGCGCGACGAGATGGTGGCTCCGGTTCACTTCCTGCTCGCCGAGGCATTGTGGACCCGCATCAAGCGCCGGGACCATCGTCGGATGTTGGTGGTCGATGAGCTTGGGCTGCTGTTCGAGGATCCGACGATCCGCCGCTTCGTCGTGAGCCTGGCCCGGCGGATTCGCAAGTACGACGGCTCGCTTGTTTTCGCCACCCAGAATCCAGGCGACCTGCTCGGATCTGACCAGGGGCGCGTGGTCGCGACCAACCCCGCCCTGGTGTTCTTCGGCGCGCAGCGTCCGGGTGAAGCGGCGACGCTTGAGGAGACGTTTCACCTGAGTTCACAGCAACGAGGTTTCCTCGAGTCCGCCCGTCGGGGCGACTTTCTGCTGGCGGCAGGCGCCGAGCGACTGGCGATCCAGGTCCAGGCGCCGCCGTGGCAAGAGGACGCGATGCGCGCCGGGCGCTCCGCGACTCGACTCTCGCTTTAGCGCGTAGGCTAGGTTCCGCAAATGCGGCGAGTTCTCCATTACCGGCTGCACAGGCTTCCGGAACAGCGTCTCGAACGAATTCATGAACAGTTCGAGGCCCTTGCCGCCGCCCGGGCGTGGCGGTGTGATGGACCGTGGGTGGCGAGCGCTCACTCCCGACGGCTGTTCGAGATGGAGTACTTCCGGCACCTTCGGGTTGAGGAAGGGCCGGAGCTGAGCGCGGCGGGCTTCGTCAAGATGGCCGGCGATGAGACCGACGCGCTGATCATCACCATTTTTATGCGCGACCTGAGCGCCGAGTACGGCATCACGGCGTCGACGCGCGACGAAGACCATCCCCTGGCCAAGCTTCGGCGCCTGGACTTCGAAGCCGGCCGCCTGCCGACTGGTCAGACGCTCGAGGAGATCCTCGCCAAGAGACCGGTGATCAAAAGGGTCAAGGGGGAGCGCATCCTCTTTTATCCGCCCACGTTTCAACTTCACTCGCAAAGCCCACCCAGCCCCGAATGGGCTTACGCGCTCGGCGGGATTCGCGCATACGCGCCCACCTTGATGGAGGCCGAGCAGGAGGCGCTGAAGATCCTCAGAGGGTTCGGCCATCTCGGTGCCTGAGAGCGCGATCACAGCGGACGGGGTCGTGCAGTCGGCCGACGGAACGAAGCTTCAATACCGCGCCTGGCCGAATCCGGGCTCAACCGTCACGCTCGCCGTCGTTCACGGTCTCTCCGACCACTCCGGGCGCTACACAAATTTCGCGAACGGCATGACAAAGCACGGCCTGGCCACGTTCGCGGTCGACCTCCGCGGACATGGCAAGAGCCCGGGGCGGCGGGGTCACGTCGACAGCTGGTCACAGTGGACCGATGACGTGTCCGCTTTCGTCCACTATGTTGAGTCGGTAACCGGCGGCGAGGTCGTTCCGGTGGGGCATTCCTTCGGTGGCGCGGCGCTGCTCAGCACCGTGCTCTCCGGCAAGCTTCCCCAAACCAGGCGTTTTGTCGTCTCGAGCCCAGCCCTCAAGCTGAAATTCGCAGCGCCCGCATGGAAGGTCCGGCTCGGAGTTCTCGCTTCGAAGGTCGTGCCCAAGCTGTCGATGTCCGACGAGGTCGATCCGGGCGGCATCTCCCGGATGCCAGACGTGGTCGCTGCCTATCGCGCCGATCCACTCGTGCACGGAAAGATCTCGAGCCGGATGTTCACCGAGTGGCAGGCCGCCACCTCGGACATCCTGGCCCGTGCGGACCAGATCGAAATGCCATTCCTGATCCTTGCGGGAACAGCCGATCCGATCATCGACCCTGAAGGAAGCCGCCTGCTGCACCAGAAATCAGCCGCGATGAGCGACCTCCACCTGCTCGAGGGCGGGTACCACGAACCGTTCAACGATCAGGACAGCGACGAGGTCTTTGCGCTGATCGGCGGCTGGCTGGCACGGTTGTGATCGCCGCGTCGATGTTCGCCTCGAGCCTCAACCTCAATCCGGGGTCGTGGCTCTCGTGGATCGTGGTGGGCCTCATCGCCGGGGCGATTGCCGCCCGGGTCGTGGCAGGGCGCGGGTTTGGTTGCATCGCAGACATAGTGGTCGGCGTTGCCGGGGCCCTCATCGGCGGTTACCTGCTGGGGGCGATCTTTCACATCAGCGGCAACGTCGGCTTTTGGGGAAGCATCATCGTAGCCTTCATCGGCGCCGCGGCGCTGTTGGCGGCCCTGAAACTGGTATCTGGCGGCCGCCTCTGACTCCGACCGCGCCGACCCCGGTCTAGCCGGCGGCGGCGCGAACCTCGTCTTGGGCTCCCTCTTCGACCTGCGCGGTGCGCGGTCGCCGCTTGATCAGCAGCGTGGTGAGCGCGGTGAACGCGAGGACGCTGATGGGCACCACCAGGGTCGCCTTCATCGCGTCGATGAAGGCGGTCGTGAAGACGTCGTGGGCCAGGACGGTGAGCTGGTGCGCCACGGCTGCAGGCAGGTTGCCGGGCAGCTTCGCTCCGTTCTGCCCCGTCCCGATCTCGAATCCGTTGGCGGCCACAGAGCTGAACGCTGCTACGAACTGCGCCCTGAACGCCTCCGGCAGAGCAGAAGCGTGGCTCACCGCCTGGTTGTGAAGGGCCGTCGCGAGCTGGTTCTGCAGGATGGCTCCGACGACCGCGCTGCCGATGGCTGCCCCGAGCTGACGCGTGGTGTTGAGCAGACCGGAGGCGGCTCCGGACATCTGCGGTGAGATGTTGCGCATCGCGACGGTCGTCATCGGGGCGAAAGTCATGCCCATGCCGGCGCCGGCCACGATCGCCGGCACCAGGAAGGTGACCCAGGTCGAATCAGGCCCAGCGATGAGGATCAGGGATCCTAAGCCGATGGTGAACACGGAGATGCCCGTCGTCAGGATGTACTTGCCGCCGATCCGGTCCGCCATCCGACCGGCGAATGGTGCCACGACCATCGAGGTCAGCGACATCGGCGCCAGGGTGAGGCCGGCCGCCAGCGCAGTGAACCCACGTACCGACTGCAGGTAGATGACGATGGGTAGGAACAAGCTCATCATGCCGAAGGCGATGGCGGCTGCGATCCAGTTGGCCACCGCGAAGTTTCTGTTTTCGAACAGCGAGAGCGGAACGAGGGGCTCGCTCTGATATCGCTCCCAGATGATGAACACGACGATCAGGAGAACCCCGGCCCCGATGACCTCGGGGATGGTGATCACGTAGTTGGAGATCTCGCCCCAGTTGTAGCGCTCGCCTTCGATCAGGCCGAACACGATCGCGAACAGACCCGCCGTCGCAAGCACGACGCCGACCAGGTCCCACCCGTGGTGCCGGCCGGGCCGCAGGTCGGGAATGATCAGGAAGGTGGCAATGAAGGCTGCGATGCCGATGGGCACGTTGACGAAAAAGATCCACTGCCAGCTGATGTAGGTGACGATCGCGCCACCGAGCGTCGGTCCGGCCACGGTCGCGAGACCCGCCACGCCGCCCCAGATCCCGAAGGCGGCACCGCGCCGCTCCGGTGGGAAGATCGACGTCAGGATGGCGAGGGTTTGCGGCGTCAGGATCGCGCCGCCGACGCCCTGCAGGACCCGGGCGCCGATCAGCTCGTTCACGTTCTGGGCAAAGCCACAGAGGGCGGATGCGATGGTGAAGATGGCAAGCCCGATGGCGAAAAGGTTGCGCTGCCCGTAGAGATCGCCGAGGCGGCCCGCCGTGATCAGGAGCACCGCGTAGACCAGGATGTAGGCGTTGAGAACCCACAGGATCTGGTCCAGGGTCGTGTTGAGACCCGTGCTCATGGCCGGGATGGCCACGTTCACGATGGTGGTGTCCAGCAGGATCATGAAGAACCCGGTGCACAGCACCACGAGCACGAGCCAGGGATTACTACTCCGAGCTTGAGACATGCCTCCCCCTCAACCCTTCATGGCCGGAATCGATTCCGGTCGCCCACTCCAATTTGCCTTCCTTGATCTCGTGCTCGAGCTCGCGGACCCAGCGGCTCTCGGCTTCGAGCATTGCGATCTTGTGCTCGAGCTCGATCAGCGCGAGTCGAGTCACGCCTGCGCCCCGCAGCTCACCCATGATGCGGCCGAGCTTTTGAGCGACCGCATCCAGGGCCGCCGAGCGTTCCCTCAAGTTCGCTCCAGCATCGCCCGCGTCGAGGTGGTGCATGAACATCAGCCCGGCCGAGAAGTGCGGGTACTCGCGCCTGGGATGGGCCAGCAGCTCGCTGATCGCGCGCACGAGCTGCTCTCGACCTGAGTCGGTGAGCTGGTAGATGGTCCTCTCGGGCCGGCGCCCCTCTTTCTCGCGCTCCAGAGGCACGATCCAGCCGTCGCGTTCGAGGCCGTCGACCGTGTGATAGAGGGTGCCGAAATTGAGGCGGATAAACTCGTCGTGGTGGCGCGTCCGCATCGTCGAGGCGAGCTCGTACGGATGCATCGGCCGCTCGTCGAGCAGCTCGAGGATCGAAAGAGCCAGGGGTGACACGTCAGAGACGATCTCGGTCATATATTTTAAGTGGAATATATCGGAGCCGGATATCCGAAGTCAAGCATTCACGATGGAGCAAATTTACAGGCAGGGTTGGCGCGGCCGCCGGGCCGCAGTAGCCTGAAAGCCAGGTTGCGTTGGCTCGGGGGAGGGAGCCGGTGGAGGAGGGAGGGCCCGACCAGGGCTGCGGCTATTTGGCTGGCGCCTCGTCCTCGGGCTCGCGATCAAGTGGCCTCTCGTACCAGGCGACGTCCCAGTAGCGTTCGAACTTTCGGCCCTGCTCGGTGAAGTGCGCGACTCGCTTGAAACCGAAGCGCTCATGGAGGGCGATCGACGCCGGGTTCGGCAGCGCGACTCCTGCATACGCCCGGTGCACGTCCTCTCCCTCGAGCGCGCGGAAAAGCTCCTCGTACAGGTGAGAGCCGACCCCTCGCCCAACCGATTCAGGCGCCAGGTAGACGCTCGTCTCGACGGACGTGATGTACCCCGGCTTGGTTCGGAACTGGCTGCTGGACGCGTAGCCGATCACTCTCGAATCGGCAAGCGCGACGACGAGGCGGTGACGGCGGACGCGGCCGTAATGCGAGAACCACTCGCGTCTCGCATCCATCGTCATCGGCTCGATGTCGAAGGTGTAGTGCGTCTCAGCGACGTACTGGTTGTACGTGTCGTTCAGCGCTTCGAGGTCGCCCTCGATCGCGGCACGCATCTCGATTTTCGCGTTGATCACTCGGGCCAGTCTATTGCGCGCGCCTGAATTACCCGGCGCATGGGCGGGCCACAATTGCGGGATGGACCACATCGTCCTGCAGGGCATGGCATTCCAGGGCCGGCACGGGGTGCGACCCGCCGAGCGGGCGCACCCGCAGGAGTTCAAGGTCGACATCGAGATCGACTGCGACCTCAGCGAAGCCGGCCGCACCGACCGGGTCGAGGACACCGTCGATTACAGGCTTGTCCACGCGATCGCCAAAGAGGTGATCGAGGGCGAATCCGCAAAGCTGCTCGAGACCCTGGCCTCCCGGATCGCCGAACGAGCCCTGCAGGTGCCCAGGGTGGCCGCCGTGTCGGTGCGAATCGCCAAGCGGCCGGAGAGCATGCGGCCGATCGATGCAGCCGCCGTGCACATTGATAGGACGCGCGCATGACGATCGCCTATTTCGACTGCTTCGCCGGCATCTCCGGCGACATGACCCTCGGCGCATTGATCGACTCGGGCGCCGACCGGTCTCTCCTCGACGCGGCCGTCGAGGCGCTCAGGCTTGGCGACGAGGTCACCATCGAGGTGCGCCACGAGACCCGCGGCCACGTCGGCGGCACGCGGGTCGCGGTCAAGACCGTCGATCGCGTCGAGCGAACGGTCCCGGCGTTGCGTGCGGTGGTCGAGGATGCCGATGCGCCCGGTGCCGTGAAGGGACCGGCCCTCGAAGCCATCAACCGGCTCGCGCGCGCCGAAGCGCGGATTCACGGCTTGCCCGAGGACCAGGTCCACCTCCACGAGCTCGGCGGCGCGGACACCCTGGTCGACCTCTTGGGCGCTTTCTGGCTGCTTCACGGCCTGGAGGTGACACGCGTCTACGCATCACCGCTGCCCGCTCCTCGTGGGCGCCTCGACGCGATGCCCCTGCCGGCACCCGCGAGTCTGCGCGTGCTCGAGGGCACGGGCGCTGTTTTCGAGGCATCCGACGAGCGCCGCGAGCTGGTCACTCCTACGGGAGCCGCCATCCTCGCCGCCGCGGCAACGTTTGACCGCCCAGCGATGTCGCTGCGCTCGGTCGGCTACGGCATCGGGAGCCGCGACACACCGGGCAACGCGCTGGCGGTGTGGATCGGCGATGAGCTCACGCGCGAAACCGGCGTGACGCTCATCGAGACCAATATCGACGACATGGCGCCGAACCTCATCGCGGCCCTCTGCGAGGAGCTGATGGCGGCCGGAGCGCTTGATGTCAGCGTGACGCCCACGGTGATGAAGAAGGGTCGTCCCGGCCACCTGCTGACGGTGATGTCGGAGCCTGGCCTCGTGGCACGGCTGGCGGACGACCTCCTGCGCCACTCGACCACGCTGGGCGTGCGCTTGTCGACTGCACGGCGGGTCATCGCTCAGCGGCGCCTCATAGAAGTCCAGACCCCGCTAGGCGTCGCGCGCGTGAAGGTGAAAGAGCTTGGCGGCAAGCCGATCGACGTAGCGCCCGAGTACGAGGACTGCCGCAGCATCTCCCGGGAGACCGGGGTCGACCTGCGCGAGGTGATTCGTGTTTTCGCCGAGGCCGCGCGCAAAGAGCTTCACCTCGGTTAGAAGGCCGGCCGGTTCCTGAGCCGAGGCCGCCGCCATGGCCGAAACCCACACGCGACAATTGAACGGTGACTGCTCGCGTGCTCGACGGAAGGGCTGTGGCACGGGAGATCTTTGACGAGATCGCCCAGGCCGTGGCAGCGCGCGTTTCGGCGGGTGGGTCGCGTCCCAAGCTCGCCACCGTGCTCGTCGGCGGCGATCCGGCTTCAGCGAAGTACGTCGAGCTGAAGCAGAAGAATGCGCGCCAGGCCGGCATTGACTCAGAGGACCACCGCCTGCCGTCGAACACGACCACAGAAGACCTGTTGGGCCTGATCACGCGCCTGGACCGTGATGAAACCGTCAGCGCGATCCTCGTCCAGCAGCCGGCGCCTCGACAGATCGACATGACACGTGTCGTCCTTGCCCTCGACCCGGTGAAAGACGTCGACGGCTTCCACCCGATCAATGCCGGTCGGGTCGCTCTCGGAATGCCCGGAGGCGTCGAGCCCTGCACCCCGGCCGGCATCGTCGAGCTGCTTCAACGCGCGGGCGTCCAGATCGAGGGTGCGAACGCCGTTGTTGTCGGCCGGAGCAACCTGGTCGGAAAGCCAACCGCCCTGCTCCTGCTGAGGCGCAACGCGACGGTCACGATCTGTCACACGAAGACCAGGGACCTGGCCGCTTACACGCGCCTCGCCGACATCCTCGTTGCCGCGGCCGGCAGGGCAAACCTGATTACCAGGGACATGATCAAGCCGGGCGCGGCGGTCGTGGACGTGAGCACCAACTGGTCTGGTGGGCGCCAGGTAGGTGACCTGGGACCCGGCGTCGACGAGGTCGCCGGCTGGCTGACACCTAACCCGGGCGGCGTGGGACCGATGACGCGGGCCATGCTGATCAAGAACACGTACGAAGCCGAGGTGCGCCGCCGCTCGTAGCGGTTGAGCGCGAAGTCCTTGACATACGAAGAGGCGCTCGCCTACCTCTCGAAGCGGGGCCGCTTCGGGATGAAGCTGGGCATCGAGCGGACGCGCGCCATCCTCGATCGGATGGGCTCGCCCGACCGCGGGCTTCAGGGCGCGCTGATCGCCGGGACCAATGGAAAGGGATCAACCGGCGCGTGCCTCGCGGCGATCCTGCAGGCGGCCGGCCGCCGCGTCGGGTTCATGCCCAAGCCACACCTGATCTCGTACACGGAACGCATCGAGCTCGATGGGCGGCCGATCAAAGAGACCGACTTCGTCGAGACGTTGGTGGGGTTGATGCCAGTGCTCGATCAGGTCGCGGCCGACATGGGGCAGGCAACCGAGTTCGAGATGCTGACTGCGATGGCGCTCGCGTACCTGGCGCCGCGGGTCGACCGCCTGGTCTGCGAGGTTGGCCTCGGCGGACGGCTCGATGCGACCAACGTCCTGGACCTTGGCGTCGCCGTCATCACCAACGTGGACCTCGATCACCAGAAATACCTGGGCGACACCATCGAGCTGATCGCCAACGAGAAGGCGGCCATCATCAAGCCGCACAACCACGTGGTCACAGGCTGCGAGGGCTCGGCGCTGGCCATCGTCGAGGACCACGCTCGCGCGGCAAGCTCGCCCATCTGGCGCCTGGGTCGCGAGGTCGTGGTCGAGTCGGAGTCGCTCGGCTGGGATGGGTACAGGCTGGTGGTGAAAGGGCCCGGCTTCGAGCATGCCAACCTGACGCTGCCTCTCGTTGGCGACTACCAGCCGGCCAACGCGGCGCTCGCGGTCGCTGTCGCTCACATCCTCGATGACGTCACTGACGACGAGGTTCGCAGCGGGCTCGCCTCGACGCGATGGCTGGGGCGCCTCCAGGTGATCTCCAATCGGCCGCGCGTCATTCTCGACGGCGGCCACAACCCGGCCGCAATGACCAAGGCGGGCGCAGCTCTGCGCCGGTTGATCGGTTCCGAGCGCCTGGTCACGCTCTTCGCGATGCTCAGCGAGCGTGACCCGGGACTGCTCCTCGCGGCCATGCGGACGGTGGAACCCGACGGTGCGGTGTTCACGGAGCCCGCCAGCGCAGCCGGACATGCGGTGTCCGCCGATGCCCTCGCCGCGATTTATGGGCCCGGGGCACACGCGGTCCGACCGGTCACCGCGGCGCTCGAACGCGCTCGCCGGCTCGCGGGCGCTGACGGGAACGTGCTCGTGTGCGGATCTCTCTACCTGGTCGGTGAGGTCCTGGCGCTGAGCAATTAGCCGCCTGGTCTGTTAGTAATTTCCGGGTGCAGCCGCCGACCGAACCGAGATTTCACCGCAGCTCAGATCGAATCATCGGCGGAGTCTGCTCAGGTCTCGCCGAGGGATTCCACGTCGATCCGCTGTGGGTGCGTCTTGCTTTTGTGGCGCTGGCGTTTGTACAGGGCGTTGGAGTCGTTCTGTACTTCGTGCTTTGGGTGATCATGCCTGAGGACGCCAAGGTCGAGTCATCCAGTCGATCCGGGATGGATTCGTTCTCAGCCGACCTGCGCCGCCTGTGGTCTGAGCTCGTCGGGATGTTTGGCGGTTCCCGCCCGGCGACAAAGGGGCCCATGGCGCCGGCAGACAGCACGGCGGCCCCTGAGTCACAAGAGGCCCCTGCTGTTCGCACCGGCCTGCAGAACCCGCCGGTCGTGCTGGGGTTGATCCTCGTCGTGATCGGTCTTCTGTTCCTGGCCAACAACCTGGGGTTCTTCAACTGGGACGTCTTCTGGCCCGCGGTGTTGATCGCGCTCGGCGTCCTCCTGCTGATTCGGAACCTGCAGCGAAAGGCCTAGCGAGCTCGCAGGAACCGGGCGCACAGATACGCGCTGCCGGCGATCATGGGTAGCAGGAGGGCCAGGCCGAGCACCGCCCATTGCCAGCCCCCGCTCAGTGCCAGGCCGCTGAGCAGGACCGCCGCCAGGATGAGGCCGGCGCTCCCGAGCGCCACATCCCGCCCGGGACGGACCGCCGGCGCCGTCGATCGACGTACAGAGGTCGAAGCCACGGCGCGCCGCGAGCCGGCGAGGAGGCCGTAAAGGACCAGGCTGATGCCGGCCAGCCCGCCGAGCAGCGCCACCACCTCGGCGATCAGGCCTTCGCGGGTGTCGGCGACGCGGGAGCCGGCCGCGAACGCGATCGCAACCAGGGCGATGCCCGCGACGAGCGAGACCCAGCGCAACCTAGCTCGAGGCGGAAAGAATGCCAGCGCGAAGCCTCCGCATGCCTCTGATCCAGCGGTCGTAATCCGCCGCCTTTCGACGGAAGTATTCGGCGACCTCCGGATGGGGCAGGATGAGAAACGGCTCGTTGCGGATGCCTTCGAGCACGATCTCGGCCACCCGCTCCGGCTCGAGAGCGTTCTCTGTCAGGAACTCCAGGCCAAGCCGCCGTTCGGCGGCCAGCATGTCGGTCTTGACGCCCTGCGGGCACAGGCATGAAACTCGGATGCCTTCGTCTCCGTGAGCGATCGACAGCCATTCGAAAAAAGACAGGGCCGCGGCCTTGGTCACGCCGTACGGGGCCGCGAACACGTGATTGAGCAGACCTGCCGCGGAGACGGTTCCGAGGATGTAGCCCTCTCGACGGGCGAGCATGCCAGGCAGCGCGTGGCGCGCGACGAAGACATGGCCCATGACGTTGACTTCCCAGATGCGCTGCCACTGATCTGTCGGTGTCTCAGGGCCGCCGCCGACCGCGATGCCGGCATTGGAGCAGAAGATGTCGATGCGGCCGTGGTCGGCCTCCACCTGGTCGACCAGCATCTTCACGTCGGTCTCCCGCGATACATCGCATTGGATCGATTCGCCTCCGATCTCAGCCGCGACCGATGAGGCACCGTGGCCGTCGAGGTCCGCCACGACAACGGTCTCGGCTCCGGCTCCAGCGAACCCGCGGGCCAGTGCCCTGCCGATTCCTTTGGCTCCGCCAGTGACGATGACCACCTTTCCGGCGACGTTCACCGGACCACTATCCCAAATGCTGGAGGCCGGCGCCGAGGCCTGTTGAGAGTGATTCGTCAAGTTATGGAGGACGCTGGGAAAATTTCTTGTGGAAAACAACGAGGGCGTGCTTTCGGAGACCTCCGATAGCGCATAGAATCACTCCCCATGGTCGGAGGGGGCCTCGACTACAGCGCACCCTTTCAGCGAGCGATCGAGCTGATTGGAAAGCGCTGGACGGGAGCCGTTGTGAAAGCGCTGGTGCCGGGGCCTGCCCGTTTCAACCAGCTTCTCGCTGGCATACCGGGCATCAGTGACCGCGTCCTCACCGAGCGCTTGCGCGAGCTCGAGACGGAGGGCATCGTCGAAAGGCTGGTCGATCCAGGTCCGCCGGTGCGCGTGAGCTATCGGTTGACATCGCGCGGGCGCGCCCTCGAGCCTATCCTCGAAGCCGTTGCCGCGTGGGCGCAGCAGTGGCTCACCACTGCCGCGGCTGCGGTGGGCTGACCCAAAAGGCGCATACCTCTTTCGGGCCCTCCCTTCCTCCGAGCCGGCCTTGCGTGCAAGCGACGATGAGGATGGGGCTTACTGATTGCCCCCCTGGCGCTCCTTCGGTCAGGCTACGTTTTGAGCTGATGGAGCACAACCCTGCCCGTTAAGAGGTCCCTGCGTGCTGCCGCCACCGCCCGGGCGCTCGCAGGGCCCATTTGTATATGACTGATAGGCTTTACCGAATGCCGATTGGCGATTTCCTGCGCCGCCGGCCGGAGGGACAGACCTGCGAGGCCTGCGGGTCGCCCCTTCCCCGCGGAGCAGTGTTCTGTCCGTCATGCGGGGTCAAGACCGACGATCCGCAAGCTGAGCCGCTGCACATCGTCGATCGAACGACCGGCCTCTTCAACGATCGCTTCGTGCGGCCGGTCCTCGAAGACGAGCTCGCGCGCGCCCATCGCTACCAGCGCAACCTCGGCGTGCTGCTGATCGAATCCAACGGGGTGGGCCCCGCGGATGAAGCCCTGAAGATCATGGCCGCCGCCCTCGCCGGCACGGTCCGCGACGTCGACACCCCGGGCGTCATAGGCCGGACCCCTCCTCAATTGCTCGCCATCCTCCCCGACACCGACGTCGCGGGCACCGCGCACGCCGCCAACCGCGTCCTCTCCGCTGTCAACGAAGCGTTGAAGCAGCAGGGCGGCCAGGCCGCGGTCGGCCTCGTCTGCGTGAGGCCGGGTCAGCGAGTGCGGGCCGGGGCGGTAATCGAAAGCGCCAGCCGCTCCCTTCGCTCAGGCCGGCCCGAGATGATGGGCAAGCCCGCCTGAGCTTCGAGGTCTACCTCGTCCGTCACGGCGAGACCGAGTGGAGCGCCGGCAGTCGACACACCGGTCGCACCGACCTGCCACTGACACCACGAGGCGAGGAGAAGGCCACCGCACTCCGCCCAAGGCTGGCCCCGCTCCAATTCGATGCCGTCTACTCGAGCCCGATGCAGCGCGCCAGGCGCACAGCTGCGCTGGCCGGCTATCCAGAGCCCCAGGTCACGCCACTCCTGATGGAGGTCGACTACGGCGACTACGAAGGGTTGACGACCAGGCAGATCCACGAATCAAAGCCCGACTGGGAGCTCTTCAAGGACGGTTGTCCCGGCGGGGAGACCCCGGTGCAGATCTACGACCGCGCTCAGCAGTTCATTGCGTTGGCGAGCGCGCCGGAGGGACGGGTCCTCGCCTTCGCCCACGGGCACATTCTTCGCGCCGTCGGCGTGGCGTGGATCCGCGCCGGCATCACGGTCGGCGCCGGGCTGATGATGGACGTGGCGACGCTGAGCGTGCTGCGCGACGACGGCCCGCGCATGATCGCGCTCTGGAACGCGCCGTGAGCCGGCGTTAGGCCTTTCGCCGCAGGCTCCACGTCCGGCTTCGTACGCCGGGAAGACCCGCAAACACCAGGTAGGCCGATGTGTCGGTGTCAGCCCGATAGGTGTGCCGCTCCCCAGGGTTGATCAACAGCATCTCGCCCGCGGCGACCTCGCCCGACTTCGTGCCGTCGTCGAAGTGAAGCCGTCCCAGCGTCACGATGAGCGCCACGGGTATGGCGTTGCGGTGCTCAGGCACGTTCTGCCCTGGCTCGAGCTGCAAGCCCACCACGCGCATCGATCCGCAGTCCGCGATCTGCTCAAACCCAAAAGGACGATGCGGCTCGCGGGGGGTCGACACTCTAGCGGGATATCATGCTCGCTCGCCGAAATCCCACTGCGAGCGCGCCGCGCCTATCACAAGCCTCACGATCGTCCCGTGGAAGTCGTCCACGCCACCGGCATCGAAGGTGCACGCAAAGCACGCGGAATCGCCGTCGTCATCGACGTCCTCCGGTCGTTCACCGTCAGCGCTTACGCACTTGCCGGCGGTGCGCGCGAGTGCCGCCTCGTGACGACGACCGATGAAGCGCGCGCGCTTGCGACAAGCATTCCCGGCGCGCTCCTGTCGGCGGAGGAGAACGCGCTGCCTCTGCCCGGGATCCCGATCAGCAACTCACCTACCCAGATCAACGCCGCGGATCTCGAGGGCAGGATCCTCGTGCAGCGCTCCACGGCCGGGACGCCGGTCGCCGGCGCGGTCCCCCCAGGTGTTGACATCTTCGCGGCCAGTCTGGTGGTGGCTCGCACGACAGTACAAGCCTGCCTGTTAAGGGCGCCGGCGGTGCTGACCCTGATCGCATCCGCCGACCATCCCGAGGACCATGCGTGCGCGCGCTACATGGAGTCGATCATTCGCGGAGAGAAGGAAGACCTCGACCTGCTGCTGCAGCCTCTGCGCGAGAGCGAGCGGTACGCAAGAGCCATGAGCGGCGGGTGGCCAGGATTTCCGCCCACCGACGTCGAGCTCGCGCTGATGCCGGACCGATTCGCCTTCGCGATGCCCGTCACCCGAGAGCCGACGTATCTTCGGCTGACGAGGGCCGACCAGCCCGCCGCAAACGACTAAGATTCTGGCGGGCACCAAGGGAACCCGGTGCAAGACCGGAGCTGTCGCGCAACTGTGAGCGGGGAGCCTCCGCCCGACAAAAGCCACTGAGGTAAGACGACCTCGGGAAGGCCGGGCTGGGGCGGCGATCCGCAAGCCAGGAGACCTGAACGCCCAACAAGCGAACCCGTCCGCGCGCAACGGCACGGAAGCTCCTGGCGATCGGCTTTCAGCGGCGCGTTCGGGAAAGGCAGATCGCCTGGAGGAAACGACGTGCGCAAGCACTTGATCGGGACCAGCGCGACACTGGCCCTCACCCTCATCGGCGTCATCACGGCCTGTGGCGGCTCGCCCGCGACGGGCAGCACGACTCCAACGCCCGCATGCGTCGACGCTTCGGCGCCGCACCACGCCTACGTCGTCGTTCAGCACCTATCCGGAGCGACCATCCAGAAGTGCGTGGGCTTCAGCACCGACACCATCGATGGCAAGACATTGATGGACAGGTCCGGCATGGAGTACCAGGCCCAGCAGTTCAGCTTCGGATCCGCAGTGTGCCAGGTCGACAGCGAGCCGGCCCAGTTCACGCAGTGCTTCCCGCAAAACCAGCCCTACTGGGCGCTGTTCATCGAGTCCAACAGCCAGTGGGCCACCGCGCCCAGCGGTTACACGCAGGCGAGCCTCCACGACAAGGACGCGCTCGGCTGGCACTACGTCCAGGCGGCCGATCCATCACCGGCCCCGCCACCTCCGGCAAAGGAGTAGCGACGCACTTGAACGCTCGGGCGGTAGCGGCCTGGTCCGCCGCCTGCCTCGTCATCGTTCTGTTCACGACCAACCCCGCCTACAAGGCGATGGTGCTGGCGGCGGCGATAGCATCGCTCGCCGCCGGCGCCGGCTGGCAGAGGCAGCGCGGCCTCCTGGTCGGCATCACCCTCATCGCGGCATTTGCGACGGCCCTGAACTTCGTGTCGGCGCACCTCGGCACGACGGTCGTGTTCAGCCTTCCCGACCAGGTGCCGGCGCTCGGCGGGCCTTACACGCTGGAAGCGCTCGCGGCAGGAGTGTCCGGTGGCCTGACCGTTGCGGCCGCCGTCGCCGCGGCGGCCCCGTTCTCTTTGCTGCTCGCGTCGCACGAGGTGATGGACGCGCTGCCGTCGTCGCTCTCGCGAACCGGCGCGGCGATCGCCGCCTCGCTCAACCTCGTTCCGACGGTCGCGTCGTCCTTCGTCCAGGTCAGCGAAGCCCAGCGCCTCCGAGGCTGGCGCCCGCGCGGGCCGCGCTCCTGGGTCGAGGTCGTGGTGCCGGTCGTGCTGACGAGCGTGGAGGGCTCGATCCAGCTGGCCGAGTCCATGGATGCGCGGGGGTTTGCCTCCGGGCCGCGGACGTCCTTCAGCCGTGTGCCACTGCGAACCTCCGACTGGATCCTGGTCGGCGCCGCGGCCGCGGCGGTCGTGGGCTTCATCGCAAGCCACGCCGCAGGCTGGGCCGTGGACTGGTACCCGTACCCGACGCTCAACCTGCCGGCGATCGACGTGCGGCCGCTGGCGGCATGCCTCCTTCTCTTCACGCCCGTGGTGACATGGCGATCGCGCGCCTGAGCGACCTCACGTACTGGTATCCCGGCGCGGGCGAGCCTGCCCTCAACCGGGTGAACCTCGACATCGGGGACGGCCTGACGGTCGTCGCCGGGCCTTCGGGTGGCGGAAAGTCGACGTTGCTCCGCGTCCTCAACGGCCTGGTGCCGCATTTTCACGGCGGACGCATCTCCGGCGCGGCCGAGGTCGATGGAATGGACGTCATCACGACTCCCACGCGCCTCCTGGCTCGCACCGTCGGCTTCGTGTTCCAGGATCCCGAGCTGCAGACCGTGTACGACGCCGTCGATCGCGAGGTCGCTTTTGGGCTGGAGAACATGGGCATGCCACCGCGCGAGATGGCTGATCGCGTCCAAGAAGCGCTGCATGCGGCCGGAGCAGTCCACCTCTCCGGGCGGCGCGTGCGCACGCTCAGCGGCGGCGAGCGCCAGCGGGTCGCGCTTGCGTCGGCGCTCGCGATGCGGCCGCGCCTGGTCGTGTTCGATGAGCCGACCTCGCAGCTCGATCCCGAGGGAGCGCAGATGGTCCTCGAAGCCGCCGTCCAGCTGGTCACCGACGGTCGTGCCGTGGTCATCTCCGAGCACCGGTTGGAAAGGCTGCTTCGAGCTGCCGACTCGCTGGTTCTGCTGGAGGAAGGCATGGCGACCCACGCGGACCCACGAGTGTTCAGGCTGCCGAGCGGGGCCCTCGCGCCGGCGCCAAGGGCTCGCAGCGCGTCGGTCGCCTGGTCGCTCGACCGGGTCACAGCGGGCTTCGACGGCCGCGCGGTCCTGGAGGACGTCCACGCCGCCGGCCACACCGGGGAGGTCGTGGCGCTCAGCGGCCCCAACGGCGGGGGCAAGACCACGCTCCTTCGGTTGATCGCCGGGAGCCTTGCGCCGATGGTCGGCAAGGTCGAGCGCCGTCCCGGCCGGATCTCCTACCTGCCGCAGAACCCGACCGCGCTCCTGCACCGGCCGACCGTCCGCGCAGAGGTGTCGCTGACCCTCGATCGAGCGGGGGCGGATGAGAGTCCCGACGTGATCCTCCAGGAGCTCGGCCTGCTGCACGTGGCAGGCCGCTACCCGCGCGACCTGTCGTGCGGGGAGCGCCAGCGAGTCGCGCTGGCGGCAGTGCTCGCGGGACAGCCGGAGCTGGTCCTGCTCGACGAGCCCACGCGCGGCATGGACGACGCCGCACGGGGAGCGCTGGTGCGACTGGTGACGAGACTCCGGGACGGCGGTTCGGCGATCGTGATCGCCACACACGACGCTGAGCTGAGGTCCGCGCTTGCGGACCGCGTCCTTGATGTCTCGGCGGGACTCGTCACCGAGACGGCGCAAGAGGCGGTGAGTGCATGAAGCACGCGCTTCCGGTCGGGCTTGTGTCGCTTGCCGGTGTGGTCCTTTTCTGCTGGCCGTTCTTCGGCAGCGGCCTCCCCGCCAACACGCCGGCCTGGACGCTGACGGTGGGATGCGTCGCGGCACTGCTGCTGGTCGAGGCCGGGACCCGCGAGCTCGACTCGCGCGCGGTCGCCCTGCTCGCGGCGATCGCCGCGCTCGACACCGCCCTTCGCCTTGCGGTGATCGAAGGCATCGGCGGCTTCAACCCGATCTTCTTCCTTGTGCTCTGCGCCGGCTACGTCTTCGGAAGCTCCTTCGGATTTCTTGCCGGCGCCCTGTCGATACTCGTCTCGGCGATCGCCGGCGGCGGAGTGGGGCCGTGGGTCCCGTACCAGGTCTTCGCACTCGGCTGGGTCGGCGTCGCCG
Organism: Candidatus Dormiibacterota bacterium; assembly: GCA_039935415.1. Classification (GTDB taxonomy): domain Bacteria; phylum Chloroflexota; class Dormibacteria; order Dormibacterales; family Dormibacteraceae; genus Palsa-870. The sequence goes on along the minus strand of JBDTKH010000065.1, from coordinate 8,862 downwards.
CCGGGCTCGCGGGGCACTGGCGCGCGACCACGCCGGGTTGGCGTGACGTCCTCGTGCTTGCCGCCGTCGGCGGCGTCATGGGTTGGGTGTTCGGCGCCCTGCTCGACATCACGGACTGGGTTCCCGTGTATCGCGGCAACCCGACGCTCGGCTGGGCGCCGGGCATGGCGCCGGCGACCGCATTGATCCACTTCGGGCGTTTCTACCTGCTGACCTCGCTCGCGTACGACACCTTCCGCGCGGTCGGCAACGTGGTCATGGTGCTTGTGCTCGGTGCGCCTGTGCTGGCGGCCCTGACCAGGCTCCGGGCGCGTTTCACCTTCGAGGTCGTCACACAGTGAATTTCGACGCCTTTCGCAGTCTGTAGCTGGCGATGCTCGATCCCAGAAGCGTGGTTTCTGCTGTGGAGCGGGATGCCGGCTTAAGCCCCTCACCCCGGCCCGCTCCCCGAAGGGGAGCGGGTGCTAGCCCAGCTTCGACTCCAGCTCGCCCAACACGGCGCCAAGGACCCGGTTGAAGGCCGGGAACGGGTGGATCACCTCGGCCAGCGACTTGATGGGCGTCCCTACCTTGATCGCGAGCACGAGCTCGCCGATGATCTCCCCCGCCCGAGGGGTGACCATAGTGGCTCCGAGCAGGACTCCGCGGCCGCGGTCGCCGATGAGCTTCAGCGCGCCGCCGTGGAAGTCATGGATGTACCCGCGTGCGGCCTCGGCCGGGTCGGCCGACGCGGTGATCACCTCGAAGCCACGCTCCCGAGCCGCGGCCTCCGATAGACCCACGGACGCGACCTCCGGGTCGGTATAGGTCACGCGCGGTACCGCGGAGTGGTCGGCTCGCGCATCCTGGCCGCGCAGCCGCCGAGCCACCACCTGGCCGTGGTAGTAGGCCAGGTGCGTGAAGCCACCCAGGCCCGTTATGTCGCCCGCGCCGTAGATGCCCGCGCGCGCCTCGAGCGTCGCAGGGTCGACCTTCAGCCAGCCGCGCTCCGTCTGGGCGATCCCGGTCGCCTGCCACGCTTCCAGGTTTGGCCGCCGGCCTGTCGCCACGAGCAGGCGGTCGGCCGAGACCAGCGCCCCTGACTTCAGGTGGACCATCACCGCCATATCCTGCTTCTCGACCGCCACGCACGGATCGCCGACCATGACCGTGATGCCGTCCGCCTCCAGGTGGGGGAGCAGCGCGGCGCCGACCTCGGGCTCTTCCAGGCCCAGGAAGCGCGGCCCGGCCTCGATCACGGTGACCTTTGAGCCGAGGCGGGCGAAAGCCTGTCCCAGCTCGACGCCGACCGCTCCACCCCCGAGCACCGCGAGCGAGGCCGGCAGCTCGCGGGGCACCGCGGCCTGGCGGCTGGTCCAGTACTGGACTGTGTCCAGGCCGGCGATGGGCGGGATGGTCGCGGTGCTTCCGTTGGCGATCACGACGGCACGTCGCGCCACGAGCTGCTCGCCGCCGACCTCGACGGTGCGCAGGTCCAGCATCTTGCCTTCGCCGCGGATGAGCTTCGCGCCGGTCGCCACCAGGGCGGCAGCGGGTCGCGTGTCGTCCAGGTCGCGCGCCATCCACAACACGCGCTTCGAGACCTTCGGGAAGTCGACGTCGTAATCCACGCGCGACGCGGCGAGGGTGCGGGCGCGACCGGCCTCTTCCAGCGTCTCTCCTGAGCGCAGGAGCGTTTTGGAGGGGATGCATCCCCAGTACGGGCACTCCCCGCCGACGAGCTCGCGCTCGACCACGGCCAGCGAGATCCCGCTGTCCTTCAGGCCATCGGCGATCGCCTCGCCGGCCACTCCGCCGCCGAGACAGATGACGTCAAATTCCTGTGGCAACGTGCTCACCTCCTTCGATGCTCCTGCGCCGCAGCGACTCCAGCAGCGAGGTCGCTGTGAAAGTTCCGACGTAATGGTCGCCGTCGTAGACGGCCGCGTGTTCGGTCGAGCTCGACAGAGCGGCCGCGAAGGCTTCGGTCAGGGAGCTCGATAGTTCCACGCGCGGCTCGCCGGGCGCAGGACCCGAGGCCGGGTGCTCGAGCGTCGCCGCGTCGATGGTGACCACGGACATGCGCCGGACCAGGCGCTCGCGGCCAAGGAACTCGGAAACGTAGTCGCTGGCCGGCCGGGTCAGGATGGTCTCCGGCGTGTCGTACTGCGCGATCTGCGCCTCCATCCGCAGCAGGCAGATCCGGTCCCCCAGCAGGACCGCTTCGTCGATGTCATGCGTCACGAAGACGACGGTCTTGCGGACCGAGCGCTGGATGTGGATGAACTCCAGCTGCAGCCGCTCGCGAGTGATCCTGTCGACCGCACCGAAGGGTTCGTCCATCAGAAGGATGGGCGGGTCCGCGCCAAGCGCTCGCGCAAAGCCCACGCGCTGCCGCTGGCCGCCCGAGAGCTGGTGGGGATAGCGGTCGCGATACTGGGCCGGGTCAAGCCCGACCAGCTGGAGCAGCTCCTCCACGCGAGCCTTGATGCGAGCCTTGTCCCACTGCCACAGGCGCGGCACGGTACCGACGTTCTCGCCGACGGTCATGTGCGGGAAGAGCCCCGTCTGCTGGATTACGTATCCCATCCTCAGGCGCAGCTGGGCCGGGTCGACCCCGCGAGTGTCCTCTCCGTCCACGAGCACCCGGCCGTGGTCGGGATCGATGAGCCGGTTGATCATGCGCAGCGTCGTCGTCTTGCCGCACCCTGAGGGCCCGATCAACACGCACGTCTGGCCGTCCGGGATGTCGAGAGTGAGGTCGCGCACGGCGTGGGACCCGTCCGGGAACTGCTTGCTGACGTTCTCCAAGCGGATCACCGCTCGTTTACCGTAATCGAATGGGGAGGGCCGTATTCCTCGACATCGTCGATCCCTGGATCAACTGGGACTGGCTGTCGACTCACATCCCGACGGTGCTCGCCGCACTCGAGCAGCACCTGGTTCTGACGGCGATCGCGCTGGCGGGCGGCCTCGCGATCGCGCTGCCTCTCGGTGTCGCCGCCCATCGCTGGAACAGGCTGCGCCTGCCGGTGCTCGGCGGGCTGGGAGCGTTCTACACCATCCCGTCGCTCGCCTTGTTCGCGCTGCTCATCCCCTACACGGGGCTGGGCATCGTGACCGCGGAGATCCCACTCATCGGATACAACGTGCTGATCCTCGCCCGCAACGTGCTGGTCGGGCTCGAGTCCGTGCCGCCCGACATCCTCGACGCGGCAGACGGGATGGGCTATCGGCGGCTCCCGCGCCTGCTCCGGATCGAGATTCCGCTCGCCCTGCCGGCAATCTTCGCCGGCGTGCGCGTCGCCACGGTCTCGACCATCGGCATCGTGACGATCACCGCGATCATCGGGCTGGGCGGGTTGGGGCAGCTCATCTACAAAGGCCTGATCGAGAATTTCCACACGCCGCTCGTGGTCGCTACGATCCTCTCGATCGCGCTCGCCCTGGTGGCCGACCTGAGCCTGGCGGGCGCCCAGCGGGTTGCGGTTCCGTGGTCGCGGGACAGTTGAGCCGGTGAAGATCCTCACCGACGCCCTCGCGTGGTTCACCGACGCCGCCCACTGGCAGGGCTCGGACGGCATCCCGACCCGCCTGTCCGAGCACCTCCAGCTGTCAGCCGAGTCGGTGGTGATCGGAGCGCTGATCGCGCTGCCCCTCGGCGTCGCCCTGGGCCACTATGGCCGGTTCGGCAACCTCGCGATCAACATCTCGAATGTCGGCCGTGCCATTCCGTCGTTCGGAATCCTGGTCATCGCCTTCCAGGTCTTCGGTCTCGGCAACCTGCCCATCATCCTGGCCCTGACGGCGCTGGCCGTCCCGCCCATGGTCACGAACAGCTACGTCGCCCTGCGCGAGGTCGACCCCGACATCCGGGACGCGGCGCGCGGGATGGGCTACCGCGAGCTGGCCCAGCTCGTCCAGGTCGAGCTGCCCCTGGCGGTGCCCCTGATCATGGCCGGCATCCGAACCTCTGCTGTGCAGGTGGTGGCGACCGCCACGCTTGCCGCGCTGATCGCGGGCGGGGGCTTCGGCCGCTACATAGTGGACGGGTTCGCGCAGCAGGACTACCCGAAGACGTTCGCCGGCGCGGTGCTGGTGGGGTTGCTCGCGCTGGCCACCGAGCTGTCACTTTCGGGGGTCGAGCGAGCTCTCGTTCCCAGGGGGATTCGCATGCTCAGGGCGACGGCCCCCTGGCAATCTGCCACGTTCAAGACGGCCTAGTCCATGGAAGAATGTGCAGCTACCCATGGTTGAATCGGCAAACCCGCCGGGCAGCGGCGAGTCCAAGCCGGCCCGGGTGGGAGGAGGAACTCGATGAACCGCAGACCAGGCTCAGCGTGGTTGCTGGCCGCCGTCGCCAGTGTTGTCGTGATGGTGGCTGCCGCATGTGGCGGCACCGCCTCGCCGAACGCACCCGCGAGCAAGGGCACGATCACGGTCGCCGGCTTCAACTTCCCGGAGAGCAGCATCCTGGCGGAGCTCTATGGGCAGGCCCTGGAGCATGGCGGCTACACCATCAACTACAAGCTGCTGCTCGGGACTCGCGAGGTGATCGCGCCTGCGATCCAGAGCGGGCAGATCGACCTCTACCCCGGTTATGCGGCCACCGACCTCGAGTTCTACAACAAGGGCGCCGGCGAGGCCACCGGTGACGTGACGGCGACCGCGGCCAAGCTCAACAGCCACCTGTCGTCGATCGGCCTCGTCGCCCTCAACCCGTCGGCGGCGGTCGACCAGAACGCCTTCGCCGTGACCAAGGCGACGCAGGCCAAGTACAACCTGACGACGCTTTCCGACCTGGCGCCCATCGGCAACCAGCTCGTTCTCGGCGCAGGGCCCGAGTGCCCGACCAGGCCGTTCTGCCAGCCTGGGCTCCAGAACACCTATGGAATCCACTTCAAGGACTTCAAGCCGCTGGACACCGACGGACCGCTGACCCGCGCCGCGTTCAAGAACGGCACGATCCAGGTCGGGCTCGTGTTCAGCAGTGACGCGGACCTCACGCAGCTCGGCCTCGTCGTCCTGCAGGACGACAAGCACCTCGAGAACGCGGACAACGTGATCCCGATCCTGCGCCAGAAGGTGGCCACCGACGACGTGAAGACGATCTTGAACAACGTCGACGCCAAGCTGACCACCACGGACCTTGTGACGATGAACGCGCAGGTCGAGCTGCTTCACCAGGACGCGGACGCGGTCGCCAAGGCCTACCTGCAGCAGCACAACTACTTCGCCTGACGTCGGACTGCTGATGGAAAAGCAAACCGCGGTCGCGGATTTCAATGCTGCGCGGAACCAGTGGGATTCCGCGTTCGCGAAAGTGCCGGACGGCGCGCTCAAGTACCTGAAGCCGGACGATGATTACGCGCTGGGCGGCCTGCAGGTGCACGTGAACTGGGTCCTCACGCACTACAGCAGGATCCTCGACGGCATGATCGCCGGCGGTTTCCGCCAGCTGGCGCCGCTGGATGCACCCGGAGAAGCCGAGGCTGCGGGCCACGCCGCGAAGGCCGGCCTGGCCGCAAACCAGCGAGCGAAAGCGCTGGACGAGATGTGGCGCCTCCACGAGGCGGTGCTCGCCGCGGTCACGAAGGTGAGGGAAGGCGACTGGTCGCGCAAGGCGGCCGTGGTCTACGGGGAGGGACAGGATCCCTTTCCGACCAGCGCCGAAGACATCGTCGGCTGGCTGTGCGACCACTACCGCGAGCACGTCCAGCAGAGCGCGGATCTCGTCGGGGAGTGGCGGGCGAAGGCCTAGGGTCCGTCCCAGAAGGCCCTGTCATCTTCGCGGCCTACTCGGCTAGGTAGAACCTCACGGCGATGAGTCAACGGCAGTCGTCGAAAGCGCCTTGTTTCTGGATGCTTATGTCTGACGAAGTGATGGCTGGATTCGCTGCAGCCGATCGGCGCGCCATTGACGCATGAAGTTTTCTCCGAAGGTGATCGACTGTCCGGCTCGCATTGGCCATAACCGCTCCTCGGCGAAGGCTCGTGCAACGGGCTGGTTGGTGCCGTCGCCACCTTCCCAATAGTCGCCAATGTCTAGGTCGCGCCTCAGTTCCGCGAGCCGCAGGATCTCATGGGCGACTCTAGGCGCGCCAACCGAATCATCCGAAATGATGGTGTCGGACCGCGGGTGCTCAACGTACAGTCCGGCCCACTCAGGCATTTCCAGAGAGCGTGGCGGTTCATCGGGGTTGCTGACTACGCCCATCCAGGCGCCGAGAGGCATCGTTAATCGGCTGATGGTGTAGGTCGCCTCATCGCGCCTGCCAGTCGCTTCGGCCGCGTCAAGCTCTGGTACCTGCGCCAAAGACCGCATCAGTCGAAGAGCCCATACGTCGAACTGATCATTCAAATCAGTCCCGCTGGCGATCGGGACGGTTCGCTGCAGCCCTGCGGCTGTGAGCCAACTCTCAAGCTGACGCAGCAGTGCACCAACCTCGACGGAACGGACATCTGAGCGCGCCGCAGCTTTTGTCGTTGCAAACTTCAGGAGGGCTTCCACAATCCTCAGCTGCGCCGCCCAATTTGGAAAGCGCCCTGGTAGATCACCGAGCAAGGCGAACAACTCCACCTGACGCATGAGGACGAACCGGAAGGTGTTCCCTACTCGTGCCTGTTTGACCAATCCGGCCAAACCAAGCATGTCAAGGGCGGCGGTGACATTGGGCTTTCCGTAACCACTGAGTTGTGACAGGTCAGCCGCAGTCCAGCTTCGCGCAGGCTCGGAAACTAAGAGCTTCAGTACCTCAGCTCGAGCCGACACTCCGAACATGGCGCGAAGGCGCAACTGAATCAGCGCCGGACGACCCACGTCGGCCGCGTCACTCTTCTCACTCAGGCGCAGGTTCCATGGCGCGCCTTCACCCGGCCAAGGCGCGCGAACATGAACCTTGACGGTCGCGCCATAGTCGCCAAATGAAGCTTGTACCTCGTCACTTGATCGGCGTAGCAGATTCTTCAGCAGGACGGCCGACACGAAGCGAGAGTTGGTCACGCTCCAGTCGACGGATTCATCACGTAGTCTCTTGTCGAACTGCCCAAGCCACGCCGTGTGAAGGATGAGCGGCTCGAGGTCGACCGCTTGCGAAGAGTGCCGGCGAGTCCAGCCGCTGACCCCAAGCTCGGCCCAGAGGCTCCAGCCCAGCTCGAGCGCCAGCTGAAGAACCCGGTCCTTAAAGCTTTCTGTCGGCATCTTTTATCCCCATGTGGCTCAAAACCGCAACGAGTTCCGATCGGAAACCAGGCGAAGGGTCATGAGTCATGGCCCATCTACCTGATTCCAATAGTTCCCATTCGGTCGGTTCGATTGAGCGCAGATCCTGGGCGTGGCGGCTATCTCGACCATGGTCGGCGGCTGCGTAAAGCTTTAGCGCAATCTGATCGGCCCGGCCGATGACCTGAACGATGAGCCCGCCGTAGGTCTTCGCCTGGAGGCGATCCGCGAAGCCCTCGGGGAGACCGAAGTCCATGAGGTCGGCTGGTCCCGCGTTCAACCAGTCCTCCCTCAAGCCGAACGTTCGCGCCGCGTCCGCGGCAGCCTCAAGCAACATCTGTGGTAGCGGACCTGGCTTGCGAAAATCTCCATCGAGCCGGATCGCCACGACGTCAACGTCGCGGGTCGGGCGGGCGGTCAGACCAAGGAGTAGGAGGGCAGAGCCGCCAACGACGACAACCTCATAAGCAAGCCCGCGCTCGGCGAGCGTTGCTCCGAGGGCAGACAGCACTGCTTCCAGGGAAGCGGATGAGATCACGACGGTATTCTAACACAACGACTCGCATTGATAACATATGCGGTTCGCCACGTTAGACCGTGTATTTATACCAGGCGATCTGTGTCAGCCCCAGGAGGTTGCCGTCAGGGTCGTGAAACCAGGCGGTCCACACGTTCGGGCCGCTCTGCACGATGCCGTCCACTGCTTTTGATGCCCGGCAGGTCGTACTCCTCAAACTCGACTCCCTTCGCCTTCAGCGCCGCGACCACCGATTTGATGTCGTCCACGGTTAAGCTCATCTGGGTGTGGCCGGAGGCCTTGTACCGGCTCGGATAGACGAAGAACCGGGTGCCTCCAGAGCCGTACATCACCCCGCCCTCCGTGATCAGTTCTACATGGATGCCGAGCGTCTCTCGGTAAAGCGCTGAGCCAGCTTCAGGTCTGAGACCGGGATGGTCGCATACGTCAGCAAATTCGCTTCTCCTCCACGGGTGCGGTCATGGCAGTCGCTCGATCCACGCTTGCGTCGAGTACTTGGTCGACACCAGGTGCTGCGCCGCAGCCAGCTCCTCGGGCGATTCAACGCTCTGGTGGGTTCTGAATTCTTTCGAGTAGTACCGCTCAAGGCTTCGTGCGACCTCCGAGCATGAAAGTGACGTGAACCACGACAGAGGCGATACGGGTTTGTTCGCGCTGCGCACGCCATGTTCGGTGATGTTCGGGCGGCCGATGCGGATCAGGCGTGGCAGCAGGTCGACGTTCATCGAGTGGGCGATCGTCGTGTGGTGCAGCACGAACCCACGGCGCCGCGCCTGCGCGGCGCCCGCGATCTTCCCGCGTGGGGAGATGATGTCGTTGATCTCGCGGTAGCTCGCGGGGACGCCCAGGTCTGTGAAGGCCCTCACGGCCCAGCCGTCGAGCATCGCGTACGACTTGCGAAAGGTGATGCCTGCGACGAGCGACTCGGGCAGGTAGAGCGAGTATGTGATCGTCCGGCCTGGCTCGCACAACATCGTCCCGCCGCCGCTCATGCGCCTGGTCACGACGAACCCGAGCTCGTGCGCAGCGACAGTGTCGACCTCGTTGACGATGGACTGATGCGAGCCGATGACCAGCGCCGGCTCGACCCACTCCCACAGCCGAAGGGTCGGACGGCGCGCGC
>JBDTKH010000064.1:0-6783 GCA_039935415.1 Candidatus Dormiibacterota bacterium | reverse complement strand
ACATGGGCAGCCGAAAGAGCGGCCACGGGCAGAGTGACCTGATTCTTCCTGGAGACCCGAGTCGTCCCTCGTACACGCTTTACTTTAATGGTCACAAGTAAAGGTTATCACCATGTCAGGTCGTGGGGTGCGTACCGCTATCGTCTGGTCGCCACCGAGATTGCCGACTAGGATGACCGCGTGGACGGCTTGAACCCACTGGCCTGGCGCGACATGTTCATCACAGTGGCCACGTCCGCGGCGGCCCTGCTGGGCCTGGTACTCGTGGCAGTGTCACTGCACGCAGAGCAGGTTGAAGGACACCCGATCCTTCGCAACCGGGCTCGGGTGGCCCTCCTGGCCTTGGGCGCAATCTTGATTGTCGCGCTGGCGGGTCTCATCCCGGACATAAACGCGTTCTGGTATGGCGCGACGGCGGTTGTTGTCAACCTCGGATATGTTGGATTGCTGGCGTGGAGTCTTGCGACGGCCTATCGCGGGGCGCAGGGTCTTCCCCGATATGTGTTGCTGCGTGCGACGCCCAACCTGCTCGCTCTCGTGTCAGCGGCGGGCGGTATCAGTCTCATGGTTGGCAAGGGCCCGGGACTCTACCTCTTGGCGCCGTCGATGATCGTGGTGCTTCCCGTGATCCTGTTCAACGTGTGGAGTCTGCTGTTCGCGTCGGAGCTACACGAAAGCAAACCAGTCCCGCACTGATCACGGCCCCTCAGCCCCATCCCCGGCCTTCGGCCGGCGGTGGCCCCAAGGGCCGGAGGGCCGTAGATTAACGGCCGATGGCTGTCTCGACCGAGGAACGTCGCATCGTGACCGTGCTCTTTGCCGACATGGCGGGTTCGACCGCGCTTGGCGAGGAGCTCGACCCCGAGGAGATGCGCCGAATCCTCGCGCGCTACTACGCGATCGCGCGCGAGAGCGTCGACGAGCACGGCGGCACCATCGAGAAGTTCATCGGCGACGCGGTGATGGCGGTCTTCGGGCTGCCCACGGCGCACGGCGACGACCCGGATCGCGCCGTTGCGGCCGCGGTACGCATGCGGCAGGGGATCCGCTCCGACTCCATGCTGCACGGCCGCATCGCGGTCCGGTTCGGCATAAGCAGCGGCGAGGTGGTCGCGAGCCGCGACCAGTCGGCCGGCGACTTCCTCATCACCGGCGACGCGACCAACGTGGCCGCCAGGCTGCAGCAGGCCGCCCAGCCGTGGTCGATCCTGGTCAGCGACCGCACCGTGCGCGCGGCCGTCAACTTCGAGTTCGGCGCCGAGCTCTCGGTCGTGGCCAAGGGCAAGGCCGCGCCAGTCGGCGCCCGCGAGGTGCTGGGCCTGCGCAAGGCGAAGGCGCAGCGTCGCGTGCGGCTGCCGCTGGTGGGTCGAGAGAACGACCTCGCGCAGCTGCAACTGGTCGCGCGAAGGGCGGTCGGCGAGAAGCGTCCGTCGATGGTCAGCGTCATCGCGCCAGCCGGCACGGGCAAGACACGACTGGTCGAAGAGTTCCTGGACTGGCTTCCGTCGCTGGCGCCGAACGCGGTCGTGGCGACCGCGCAGTGCCTGCCTTATGGGCAGCAGCTGACGTACTGGCCGATGCGCCAGGTCCTGTTCACGCTCACCGGGCACAGCGAGGATGTGATGCCGGGTCACCTGCACGAGGAGCTGACCACGTGGCTGAAGGGCCTGGGGGTGGCCGACGCCGAGCACGATGCAAGGCTTCTCGCGGCCACCGTCGGAGAGATGGGCGTCGAGGGCGCGGACAAGGACCACCTGTTCGCCGCGTGGCGGACGGCGCTGGAGGCGGTGTCGCGCCGCGCGCCGCTGGTGATCGTGTTCGAGGACCTGCACTGGTCCAGCGACAGCCTGCTCGACCTCGCCGAGTTCGTCATGCAGCCGCGGGGCGAGGCGCCGGTGCTGATGATCGTGCTCGCGCGCCCGGAGCTGCTGGACCGCCGGCCCACGTGGGGCGGCGGCCGGCTCAACCACCTTGCGATCGCGCTCGAACCATTGCGCGAGACGGCGATCGCGGACCTCGTGCGGCACCTGCTGGACACGGACCGGCCGGACGTGATCAAGTTGGTTTCGGAGCGCTCGGAGGGCAACCCGTTCTACGCCGGCGAGCTCGTGCGGTCGTATCTCGAGCAGGGCTCGCTGGAGCGTCTGCCGGACACGGTTCAGGCGACGGTGCTCGCGCGCCTCGACCTGCTGCCGCCCATGGAGCGACGCGTGCTGCAGCTGGGAAGCGTGTTTGGTCGTGCGTTCCGGGCGGGCGGCGTGGCGGAGCTGGAGGTGGGCCTCGCCCCGCACGTGGCCGAGCTGTGCGAGGACCTCGCCGACCGCGACCTCATCCGCCCCTCCGACGGCGACCGCTACGCCTTCCGGCACATCCTCATCCAGGAGGTCGCGTACAGCACGCTGCCGCGCTCCGAACGCGCGCGGCTCCACGCCGAGGCCGGGCGGTGGGTGGAGGCGACGAGCGAGGGCCGCGAGGTGGCGGTGGCCGAGATCCTCGCCTTCCACTACCGCGAGGCGGCGGTGCTCAACGTGGCGCTGGACCCGAACGCCGAGGCCACGCGGGCTGCCAGGCGCTCGGCCGGCAAGTGGCTGCTCAAAGCCGCCGACGTGGCCTCCGCGGCGGGTGCGACGCCCGAGGCGGTGCGCCACATCCGCGCCTCCTTCGACTACGTCGACGCGGAGCGCCTGCCGCATCTCCACGAACGTATCGGCGACCTGACCGCCGGCGACTATGGCCTCGACGAGTACCGCATCGCCCTGGAGCTCTACGAGGAATGCGGCTCGCCCATCGACGACCAGCTGCGCGCGCTGGCGGGCATGTTGATGGTGACGACGCGGTGGGCCGGGTCGGTCGGCGGGCGCCCGAGCGAGGAGTGGATGAACGACCTGCGGGCCAAGGGCCGGCGGCTGCTTGCACAGGCCCAGGACCCTCGGGCGATCGGGCGTTTTCTGGCCGCCGATGCTTTCTATCCGTTCTGGCTACAGATCATCCGCGACGTGGACGACGAGCTGATTGCGGAATCACGCGCCAGCGCACAGCGTGCCATCGAGATCGCGACCGAGCTTGACGACCCGGAGCTGGCTAGCGCCGCCCTCGACTCGCTGGGTGGCGCCGGCACCGCCCGGGACAACTGGGCCGAGGCGCTCGACACCGCGCGCAGGCGCGTGGCCTTCGAGGAACGCCTCGGGTTGTATGAGCGGCTTGACGCCCACTCGATGATCGCGTGGATGTCCTTCCTGATGGGCGACCTCGCCACGGCCGACCGCGACTCGGCCCAGATGGTCGCGAGGCTCCTCCCGGGCCAGGCGCCGTACCCCGCGCTGCACCTGTACGCGTGGCGCACGATGACTTTGCTCTTGCTGGGTCGCTTCGATGAAGCGGTCGCCACCTTCTGGCGCGCGTTGGAGGCCTGGAACGACGCGGGGCGCCACGCCGCCGGCTACGGCGTGCGTGGGTTCGTGGCGGGCCTCGACCTGGCGCGAGCGCGGGGAGACGCGCGCCTGGAGGGAGCGGCGATCGACGCAATCTCCTCGATCATCCCGCGCTTCCCGCCCGACCACGTGCTCTCGCGCCTGTCCTCATACGTCAAGGGGACCGCCGACCTCACGGCTGACGACCTGCTGCTGAGCCGGGTTTATCCGATCGAGATGGCCGAGCGGCGGATCGCCCTCGCCTGCGACAACCGCGAATTGGTGCCGGAGGGATTGCTCGAGCACGAGCTCGCGACGTCGATCGCGCGAGGCGCGCCTCTGCTCGAGGCCCAGGTGAGGCGCGCCATAGGGTTGAAGAATCGCGACGCCTCGCAGCTGGCGGCCGCGATCGCGATCTGGGAGCGCGTGGGCGCGCTGCCCAACCTCGCGCGAGCGCGCGCCGAGCATGGCTTGCTGACGGGAAACCAACCTGAGACGGACGCGGCCCTCGGACAGCTGATGAAGCTGGGCGACACCCGGTTCGTGGACAGGTGGACAGCGCTGGCCTGAAGGCGGTCAACTCTAATCGACCGTTCAGGTGAGGCCGGGCGTTGGTAGTGACGTGACATGGTGACAAGCCTGTTCACCCGCCTGGGCGCCGTCGGTCTGAGCTTGATCGCCGGCGCTCTTATTTTTGGAGTGCTGGCAGGGGCCGTCGTCGTGCACAGGATGGATCGGGCGCAGATGACCGCGTCCAGCCAGGAGCAGGCCCCGGCGCATCACGACAACGGGAAGCACCTCGGCCAGCACAGGACCAAGAAGAAGAATGGAAACCAGAACAATCCGGGCCACGGCGGCCAGCCGAAGCAAAGCGACGACCAGGGAGACAACGAGAGCGACTGAGACAAGGACGCTTGATATTGTGCCAAGCACGCTTTACCATGGCGCCCGATGAGTGACACCGATCCTGCACAGGACCCGCCCACCGTCCCGATCGAGGCCCCGGTCGATCCCCTCTTCACGCACCCGGCGTCGCCTTTCCTTCGGACCGAGACGCCAACCCCCGTCGCGTTCGAGGGACCGCGCAACATCCAGGCGCAGCCGGCAATCTACTCGACGTGGGTGACCTACCGCGCCCAGATCGAGTTCGGGCTGGCGATGTTCGCCTACCTGGCGGTGTTGGTGGGCTCGGTGACCGTCGTCGGGGCCAACCCCACGGCGCCATGGCGTTACTACGTGATCGTGCTGCCGGTGCTGCCAGGTGCGCTGGTGATCTGGCAGTTCGTCATGGCGCTGGCGCGGCTGGACGAGATGCAGAAACGGATCCAGATGGAGGCGTTCGGGTTCGCGCTGGCGACGACGGCGCTGTTGACTTTCGGGTACGGGTTCCTCGAGGGCGCGGGCCTGCCGCACCTGAGCTGGACTTTCGTCCTGCCGCTGATGGCGGTGCTGTGGGCGATCGGGGCGGCGATCTGCACGTGGCGGTATCGGTGAAGAACCGGCTTCGGGTTTTGCGCGCCGAGCTGGCGTGGTCGCAAGCGGAGCTGGCGGAGCGCCTGGGGGTGTCGCGGCAGACGGTGAACGCGATCGAGACAGGCAAGTACGACCCGTCCCTACCCCTGGCGTTCTCCCTGGCGCGAACGTTCAAACGGCAGATCGAGGAGATCTTCGAGGCGGAGCCCGCCCGGACTTAGACTGTCGCCGCGGTGAAGCGGCGGCAGCGCCTGGCGCAGATCGGTTCGGTCGTGGTCGTGGCGGTGCTTGCGGGCATGGTGCTGATCGGCCAATCGCCGCAGCCCCGGCTGACGGCGGCGCGCGCCACGCCCTCGCCTTATCCCTCACCAATCACCGAGCCGGTGCCCAGCCCGACGCTTGACCTCGGGAGCCTCGACGAAGACGTCGGTTCGGTCATGGTCGTGTCGACGCGCGGCACCGAGATCACTCCGGCGATGCTCTCGCTTTTGGTCGACGGGTTGGTGGGCGGGGTGCTGCTGTTCGGGTCGAACTTCGGCAGCAGCCCGGAAGGCCTACGTGTGTGGAGCGACCGCCTGCAAGCCATCGCCACGAGCGCGTGCCTGGACCACCCGATCTTGTTGATGGTGGACGAGGAAGGCGGCCAGGTCATACAGGTGCACGCCGCCTGGGCGCCGGCGTCAGAGCTGGAAGTGGGCGCGGGAGGCCCGGACCACGTGCGCGCGGTTGAGGCGGCGTCGGCCGCGGGCCTTCACGCCGCCGGCCTGAGCATCGACCTGGCACCCGTCGCGGATGTGCAGACCAACCCGCGCGACATGGTCATCGGAGACCGCTCATTCGGCCACAGCCCGGCGGTGGCCGGACCGCTGGTGGCCGCGGCGGTGCAGGGGCTGCACGATGGGGGAGTGGGGGCGACGCTGAAGCACTTCCCGGGCCTGGGCGGGGCGGCGGGGGACCCGCACGTGGCGATCCCGACCGACCCGGAGTCCGAAGCGCGGTGGGAGCAGGTGCAGATGCCGTCGTTCCAGGCCGGCATCGCCGCGGGCGCAGACGCGGTCATGACGACGGCGGTCTACGTGCCGGGCCTTGGAGGAGGCAACACGCCGGCCTTGTTCTCGGCGCCGGTGGTCTCGAAGCTGCGCACGCAGCTGGGCTTCGGGGGCGTGATCATGTCGGACTCACTGAGCATGGGCGGCATCGGGGACCGGTGGTCGCTGCCGGACGCCGCGGTGCTGGGACTGGCGGCGGGCAACGACGAGCTCCTGTTGAGCAACGGCGACCCGAGCTACGAGGCGGACGCCCTGGCCGCGGTCCGCGCGGCGGTGGTGTCCGGCCGCCTGGACCGGGTCGCCCTGCACGAATCAGCGAAGCGAGTGAACGCGATGCGGGACAAATGGGGCCGCCGGTTCACGCACTGCCGGGCGCCGATGGCGGCCTGACGGGCCAAGGTATGATCTTCCCTCTGGCCGAGCGGGAGTAGCTCACTTGGTAGAGCGCGACCTTGCCAAGGTCGAGGTAGCGGGTTCGAAGCCCGTCTCCCGCTCCAGCTTTTGATCTCAGAATCGATCCGTTAGAGGTGGTTTGACCCCTACGCTGACCCCTACTGGAAAATGAGGCGGAGCCGTCCAGACCCGGCACAACTGAAAGCTGCCCAGGCAGCCGTGTCGCCGGATCTCGAGATGAAAGTCCTCACCGCCCAGAACTGGCTCAAGCCCGACTACGTGCCTCAAGTGTTCGTGCGGCTCGATTCTGAGGCGGGCACGATCAGGCCGATCTCGGGCGAGGAGTACCTGGAGGACGTCCTCGCGCCGAAGCTCGATCCGGCCGTGCCGCGAGAGATCAGGCGGCTCTTTGAGATCGGGCGCGGAACTATGGCCTACGGCTACTTCTTCTACCCGCT
>JBDTKH010000063.1:0-18621 GCA_039935415.1 Candidatus Dormiibacterota bacterium | reverse complement strand
CTTCTCCACACCGCTGCTCGAATCGTTCGTACAGGCCGCCGGCTTATCCTCAGGTTGCAACAGAACTGGCGATGGACGCCGGTTCTATACGACGCGTTCCGCCGCCTGCGTCGCCTCGAAGCCGCAGCCTGAGCAGATCTGCAACCAACGTGATCGCTTCCGAACAAGCACGCCTTGAATTGGCCTCAAGCAACGGTTTTGGGAGTGTCGCGCCCCTCTCACAGAGACCGGTGACATCATCGACGGGCCGTTGCGCCCGAATCCGGCCACCGTCGACTCAGATTGTCTCCGAAATCCGATGCCGCCTACCTTCCTGCAAAATCCGGGTTAAGTAAATCCCTACGTTATGCCGGAAAAGAGCAGCGCCTGAGGCGAAGCCGCACGCGCGATGAGGGAAACCATCTGGGTTTCCCTCATACCTCTAGTGCTGCGCGGCGTAAATCCAGGTAAATCCGATGACAAGGATCACGACTAGAGCAAAGAAGACCAGCTCAACCCTGATCGCCACACGGACCAGACGGCGGGCACGCCTCGTTCGTTCGCCGCAACGCTCGCAATAGGCGGCGTCCGGAACGAGCTTCGCTCCGCACTTCTCGCACGCAACCTGTGCCTGGGCCATCCATTCGAGTATGTCAGTCTTGGAGTCATGGAACTCCGGGAGGAGATGGCGCCGGCGGACGTGGTCCTGCTGATGGGTTCCGTGCCGGAGCGCATCGGGGATCTCGTCTACGGACTGGACGAGACGCGGCTGCGCTACCGCCACGGCCCGGCCTTTCCCACGCTCGGCGGCCTGATCGGGCACTTGCTCGAGTCGGGTCCAAGGGTGGACGCCTTGTTGCGACACGCCCACCTGGACGGCCTCGCCACGGCCGACGTTCGCGCGACGATCGATCCCGGCACCGACGGCGAGCTCGAGCGCCCGCTGCAAGAGGCGCTGGAGGACTTCGCGCGGGTGCGCCGCCGGACCGTCGACCTGCTCCACGGGTGGGGCAAAGGCGAGTGGGATCGAACGCTCACCGATCCACGCGGCGGCGAGATGACGCTGCTCGACGTGTGCCGGATGGTCGCGCGCCACGAGGTGGCCCACATCGTGCAGATCCGCAACCTGACCGCGCTCCTGCCCGAGACACAGGACCTGGGTCCCATGCGCCCGGTGATGGATTAGGGACTCATGTCGGACACCCCCGAATCCACCCCAGAACCCAGCGCCTCGCCCACCGACCGCCCCGCGCGCTCGGGTCGCTCCCGCCGCAAGCGAAAGTCAGGCCGCACCGAGGGTCGCGCCTCTCAGTACTGGATGGTCGTCAGCTCACCCGACAACTTCCGGAAGACACGTGAGCACGGGTTCACGATCCAGGGGCTGAAGAGCCGGCACCGGCGCCGGGTGGAGACGATGCGCGTCGGCGATCGCGTCCTTTATTACGTCACCGGCCGCATGGCTTTTGCCGCCTCGGTCACGGTCGCCTCACCGATGTACGAGGACCACACCCCGATCTGGCGGTCGGCGCGACGCGACGAGGACTACCCGTGGCGCGTCCACATCCGCGCGGACATCGTGCTCGACGATGCCGACTGGGTGCCGGCCAAGGAGCTCGCGTACCGGCTCGACTACGTGCGCAAGTGGCCGCCCGAACACTGGACGCTCGCTTTCCAGGGCCACATACACGCGCTGCCCCGCAACGATTTCGTGATCCTGGAGGACGAGCTGGCGCGCAGCGCCCGTCGCAGGAGACCCCTCGCCGGCTAGTCCGTGAGCGCTCTCAAGCGGATCTATCAGTTCCATTTCGCCGATGAGCGCAGGGAGCGGCTGTTTCTAGCCTCAGGTGGCTTCCTCGTCACATTCGCGCTCGTGCGTGGAATCACGTACATGATCCGGGCCGGGGTGGGACCGTTCCACAACGTCGTCACCCACGGCGGGCTCCACATCCACCACCTCGTCTTCGGCATCCTGCTGCTGCTGCTGGTCGGCTACATCTGGCTGATCGAGCGAGGTGTCGGGTCCAGCCTGCTGTCCAGCGCGACAGCGATCGTGTACGGGGTCGGCGCCGCGCTAACGCTCGATGAGTTCGCCCTGTGGCTGAACCTCCAGGACGTCTACTGGACGGGGGCCGGCCGCGAGAGCATCGACGCGGTCGTGATCTTCGCCGCCCTGCTAAACGTCGGGCTCTGGGGCGGTCCCTTCTTCAAGGCGCTGACCCTGCACCTGATCAGGCGCCCGAAGGCGGCCTGAAAGTGTCACAAATCGACGCCTGGTGGTGCTTGTCATTCGGTGGGCACGCATCTCGAGGTGGGCAGGCGGATGGCGAGCACTAGATCGGACGACGAGTCGTTTGAAGCACTTTTCAGGACCGAATATGCTCGCGTTGCCGGCATCGCCAACCGTGTCCTGGGCGACCCGCACGAAGCGGAGGACGTCGCGCAGGAGGTCTTCATCGACTTCCACCGCCTCCATTCCGCGAGCGCCCAGTACGCGCCCGCGTGGCTCCATCGCGCGGCGGCGCATGCGGCGCTGAACCGGCTGCGCGGCGCCCGGCGCCGGCAGAAGCGTGAGCTCGCTCAGGCGTCGGACGAGAACGCGAACATCATGGATCCGCAAAACCAGCTCGAGGTTAACGAGGACCGCCGCCAGGTGCGGCGGGCGCTCGCGCGGCTGGCGCCCAAACCGGCCGCCGTGCTCGTGCTTCGCGCCAGCGGTCTCAGCTACGCCGAGGTCGCCCAGGCGCTCGGCGTCGGAATAGGTCAAGTCGGCACGTTACTGAGACGCGCGGAATCCGCGCTTCGCAAGGAGGTTACCCGTGGCACATCTGTCTGAAGGAACTCTGCGCCGGATGGTTGACGATCCGGACGCTCACGGCGCCGACGCGCGCCATCTCGAAACCTGCCAGGACTGCCAGGCTCGGTTCAAGAGCGTGGCCGATGACGCACGCTCGATCACCAGCCTGCTCGCGGCGCCCGCGCTGAACGTGGACGTCGCAGCGGCGTTCGACCGCGTGCGTTCCGCCCCCACGGCCCGGCCGCGATTCGGCTTCCGGCTCCCGGTCGTCAGGCCGGGCTCGCGTCCGATGGTGCTGGCCTTTGCCGGCGCGGTGGCTCTGGTTGCGCTGCTCGCGACCGCAATTGCAGAGGGCGGAAACGTCTTCGCGCCCAACACAGTCACGCCCGTCCCTGTGACGGTCGCGGACATGCAGGCCCTCTCCGAGCTGGGTGCCTACGGCACCTTCTCGTGGACGACCAAGCCGCAGCTCCAGGTCGTCACCGGCGCAGTCGAAGCCGCGAGCGCTTCGGGCCTCAGGATTCCTACGGTGGCCAAGCTGCCGCACGGCGTCTCATCGACCATTACGTACGGGGCGATGACGAAGGCAGTCGCCCAGTTCACATTCAGCGCAGACAAGGCGGCGGCCGCGGCCGCGCAGGCCGGGAAGCCGCTGCCCAACATGCCCGCGGGCATGGACGGAGCGCAGCTCACAGTGACCGTCGGTCCGGCGGTGGCCGAGATCTTCGGCAACCTCAACGCGCCGGCATCCGGCTCGGACGTGACGCAGGCCAACCTGCCGCAGCTGGTCGTCGCCGAGTCCAGCGCGCCAGTCGCCTCGTCACAGCAAGTCACCGTCAAGCAGTTCGTCGACTACCTGCTCTCCCAACCGGGCATCTCGCCGCAGCTGACCGCCGCGATCAAGGGCATCGGCGACCCGAGCACGACCCTTCCCATCCCGATCCCGGTCGAGTACGCAACTTCGAGCTCCGTCGACGTACAGGGAGTCAAGGGGGTCGCCCTCGGTGACAACACCGGCGTCGGCGCGGGCGTGATCTGGGTCAAGAACGGCGTCGTCTACGCCGTGGCCGGAACCATCAAGCAGTCGGACGCGGTCGACATCGCTAACCATTTGACCTGAGCGGGCGTTATAGCCTCGCTCGTGGCTGATGCAGTAACGGAAACGAAAGCGGCCGCCTCGCAAGGGGCGGCCGCCGGTACTCCCGCAATTCAGACCGTCAACCTCTCGAAACGGTTCGGCCGTACCGTCGCGCTCGCGGGCCTTTCGATGACGGTGCCGCGAGGCGAGGTGTTCGGCTTTCTCGGACCGAATGGCGCCGGGAAGACGACCTCGGTGAAGCTGCTGCTCGGGCTGCTCAGGCCGACAGGCGGGGATGCGGCGATCCTCGGCAAGCGGATCGGCGACCTTCAGACCCGGCGCCGCATCGGTTACCTGCCCGAGCTCTTCCGGTACCAGGGCTGGCTGTCGGCGCGCGAGGTCCTTGCGCTTCACTGCGAGCTGGCGCCCCTCCCACGCTCGAGCTGGAGGGACGAGATCACAACCGCGCTGGACACGGTCGGCCTCACCGAGCGCGCGGACGATCGCGTCGGCACCTTCTCCAAGGGCATGCAGCAGAGGCTCGGCCTCGGCGCTTCGTTGCTCGGCGAGCCTGAGCTGATCTTTCTCGACGAGCCCACATCCGCGCTCGACCCGGTCGGGCGGCACGACGTGCGTGAGATCATCCGCGGGCTCGCGTCGCGCGGCACGGCTGTATTTCTCAACTCTCACCTGTTGAGCGAGGTCGAGCAGGTGTGCGACCGCGTCGCCGTCGTCGACCACGGGCGCGTCATCGCCTCCGGGACGATGGACGAGCTGCTCAGCGGCACCGCGGTGAAGGTCCGCGTGGCGGGCCTGGACGCGGCGGCCCGTGGCAAGCTCGCCGGCTTCGGCGCCGTCGACGACGAGGGCGACCAGCTCACGTTCACCAACCTCAAGCCGGACCGCGTGCCCGACCTCGTGTCGCAGATCGTGGCGCTCGGCGGCCGCGTTTACGAGGTCACGCCACGTCACCAGACGCTGGAAGACCGCTTCCTTCAGCTCCTCGAAGAGGAAGAGAAGTAAGTGTCGCCGGTGGTTGTCATCGCGCGGCTCACCGTCCAGGAGGCGTCGCGGCGCCGCCTGCTGCTCGCGCTCGTCATCCTCACGCTGATCGTCGTCGGCTTCTCGGCATGGGGCTTCCACAAGATCACGACGGTGAACCGCAGCGACGGGACTCCACTCCCGCCGGAGCAGGTCGCGCTCATCACCTCACAGCTGCTGATCGTTGTCACGTTCATGTACAGCGGCGTCCTGGCGCTGAGCGCCGCGGTGGTCGCCGGCCCGCTGATCTCGAGCGAGGTCGAAAGCGGGCTGCTGCTCTCGATCCTGGCCCGGCCGGTGCGGCGCAGCGAGGTCGTGATCGGCAAGTGGCTGGGGCTCGCGGTGCTGATCGCGATCTACGCGGCGGGCTCGGCGCTTCTCGAGCTGGCCGCCGTCGACTGGGCGACTGGCTATTTGCCTCCACACCCTGCCCAGCTCGTGATGTACGTCGGGGCAGAAGGCCTGGTGCTGCTGTCCCTCGGTCTGGCGTTGTCAACGCGTCTTTCAGGGATCACGGGTGGCGTGATCGCGCTGGTCGCGTGGCTCATGGGCTGGATCGGCGGCGTCGTCGGCGACATCGGCACGGGGCTGCAGAACCAGGCCGTGGAAAACGTCGGCGTGATCAGCCACCTCATCCTGCCGAGCGATGGGCTGTGGCGGGGCGCGATCTACGCGATGGAACCCGATGCGTTCCTGGCGACGCTGCGCGCCGCAGGCACGGTCGGCCGAGCGAACCCGTTCTCGGCGGTCGACCCGCCTCCGACGCAATTCCTCCTTTGGGTGGTGGTGTGGTTCGCGCTGATGCTCACACTGAGCATCTGGTCCTTCAGGACAAGAGAGATCTAGACGGCCCCATCTGATCAGATGCGAGGTCTGGCCCTTAGCCTAGAAGTGCTCCAGCAGCCACGCATGCAGCTCGGGGATCCGTTGCTGCATAAGGGTCAGGTGTCCGTCGACGCTCGTCAGGTGTGAGTCGACTCCTGGGATCCTGCTCGCCAGCCATTCGCCATGCTGGAACGGGACGAATTGATCGTGGCGCCCGTGCCAGAGCTGCACCGGCACGCGTATCTCCTCGACGTTGAATCCCCAGGCCTGAAGATGGGCGATGCCGTCGTCCCACCAGCCTTCGCCACCGGGCGCAAGGCCATAGTGCATGTTCGTGAACAAATGCCTCGCAAGATCGGGCGTGCGCGCAGCGACATCAACAGGCGACATGAGCGTGGGCATTGCGTTGGCCATGTCCGCGGCGGTCATCGCCAGCAAGCGCTCGCGGTCCCGGACGAGCTTCTCGCGCGCAGCCGGCTCATCTTCCAGGGTCAGCTTGGTGTCGTCGACGTTTTCCTGACCCATACCCCCGAAATAGTCCAGGCCTGGTGACCCGTAGGGAGCGATGGACGCGAGCGACCCGACAGCGACCACGAGCTCCGGAAGCAGCGCGGCACAGGCGAGCGCATGCGGCCCGCCGCCCGAAATGCCCCACACCGCAAGGCGATCGATGTCCAGCGCTGCGGCGATGGCGCGGACGTCGGCCGTGCAGGCGGCGACCGACCGGCCCGGCTGCGGGGTCGATCCGCCGTAGCCAGGGCGGTCGTAACCGATCAGGCGGATGCCTCGCTCCGCCGCGTCGGCCGCATGCCGCTCGTAGATGTGGCCGGCGCTCGGCGTCCCGTGCAGAATGACCACTGGCTTGCCGGTGGGATCGCCCGCCTCCTCTACGTGCAGCACCCTGCCGTCCGGGGTGCTCACACTGGTTTCCACAGCGTTCATCTTGAGCTTCAGAACCCGGGAGATGTGGTCGAGAGCGGTGGGTGGTGGAGCATCAACACCCTGCTCGTTGGCCAGCGCACGAGCAAGAGCAAAAGCCACCAAGCCTGCGAGCTCGGGTTCGGCACCGCCCTCGGGGGAGCTGGTCCGCGGTATCGGGAATGGTCATGCCCCCATCGAATGTCCAGCTGACGCTCAGCCCGGCAAGCTCCGCGAGTCGGCGCACGCCTAGGGGTAGAGGCCTCTCTCCCGCGTGGCGCCGGCGACTCGTGAGACGGCCTGTACGTATGCGGCCATGCGCATGTCCAGCTTCTTCTCGAGCTTCGTCTTGAGCACCTCGGAGAACGCGCGAGACAGGATCGCCTTCAGCTTCTGGTTGACCTCGTGCTCGGACCAGAAGAACGACTGCAGGTCCTGCACCCACTCGAAGTAGGAGACGGTGACCCCGCCTGCGTTGGCGAGGATGTCGGGCACGAGGAAGATGTCGCGCTCGCGGAAGATTGCGTCCGCCTCGGGCGTCGTCGGGCCGTTGGCGCCCTCGACGATCAGCTTCGCCTTGACGTCACGCGCGTTGCGCGACGTCAGCTGGTTGCCGATGGCAGCGGGCACCAGCAGGTCGCAGTCGACGCCGAGCAGCTCCTGGTTGCCGATCTGCTGCGCTCCGGGGAAACCGTTGAGGGTCTTCTCACGGGCGCGATATTCGAGCACGCGCTTGATGGAGAGGCCGAGCGGGTTGTAGATGCCGCCGTAGTCCTCCGAGACCGCGACGACCGTGCACCCCGCCTCCTCGAGCAGCTTCGCGCTGATGCTGCCGACGTTCCCGAACCCCTGCACGGCGACGCGGGTCTGGTGTGGGGCCCGCCCCAGGTACTCCAGCGCGGCGACGGCGCAGATCGTCACGCCGCGCCCAGTCGCCTCGATGCGGCCCAGGGAGCCACCGACCTCGATCGGCTTGCCGGTCACCGAGGCCGGCGCCGAATAGCCCAGGTGCATGGAGAGCGTGTCCATGATCCAGGCCATGGTCTGCCCATCGGTGCCGACGTCGGGGGCGGGGATGTCGCGATCCGCGCCAATGAGGATTGAGATCTCGGTCGCGAATCTTCGCGTCATGTGTTCGAGCTCGTTGAGCGAGAGCTCCCTCGGGTTCACGATGATGCCGCCCTTGGCGCCGCCATAGGGGATGCTGACAACCGCGCATTTCCAGGTCATCCACATCGCCAGCGCCTTCACCTCGTTGAGCGAGACGCCGGGGTGATAGCGGATGCCGCCCTTCGCCGGTCCGCGGTTGATGTTGTGCTGGACGCGGTAGCCCGTGAAGACGCGCGTGTGGCCTGAATCCATCTTGACGGGGAAGTGACAGGTGAACTCCCGCTGGACCTCACGCAGCACCTCGCGCAGCCAGGGTTCGAGCTTGATGATCTCGGCCGCCTCGTCGAACTGCGACTGGGCGGTCCTCCACTCATCGGCTTCGATCGCCGGCTTCAAGACAGTGCTCACATCAATACAGATGATCGCGGATATTCAGCATCCGGGTCGCAAATAACGTTGATGCAGGCCGGAAGGCCGGATTTGAAGGCCCGCTCGAGCGCTGGCCGGACCTGCTCCGGGCGCTCGACCAGCTCCCCGTGGCCGCCCAGCGCCTCGACGACCTTGTCGTAGCGCGTCCGCGGCCCCAGGTCGGCGGCGATGCTGACGCCCAGCATGCTCTGCATCGGGTGCTTCTCGAGCGCCCAGATGCCGTTGTTGCCGACGACGCAGACGACCGGGATGCGGTGCCGGACCATGGTGTCGAACTCCATCGCCGAAAACCCGAACGCGCCGTCGCCGGAGAGCAGGATGACCTGCCGGTCGGGGTGGGCGAGCTTGGCGGCCATCGCGTAGCCGGGCCCGGAGCCGAGGCAGCCGAACGGACCCGGGTCGATCCAAAGGCCGGGCTTGGGACGTTCGATCAGGCGTCCCGCGAAGGAGACGAAGTCGCCTCCGTCCCCCACCAGGATGGCGTCGGGGTCGCTGAAGGCGGCCACCTCGGCGATGAGGCGCGCCGGATGCACCGGCGACGAGTCGGACCGTGTCATCGCCTCGTCGCGCTTCCGGGACGCCGCCTCCGAGAAGCGCAGCTTCTCCAGCCAAGGCGTGCGCTCGGGGATGCCTTCGGCCGCGCCGGCCAGCGCAGTGAGCGCCTCTTTCAAGTTTCCGTAGATCGCAACTTCGGACGGCCGGTGCTTGCGGTTTCCGTCCACGTCGACGAACACGAGCCGGGCGTTCTCGGCGAAGACCGGAGGCTGCCCGAAGTTCAGGCGGAAATCCAGCGGCACGCCGACCACGACGATCAGGTCCGCCTCGCCGAGCGCGGGACCGCGCGAGCGCGGGAAGAAGAGCGGATGACCCGGCGGCAGCATGCCTCGCGCCATGCCGTTGACCGACAGCGGCAGGTGCGCCGCCTCGACCAGGGCCTTCAGCTCGGTCTCGGCATGGGCCCACCACACGCTCCCGCCGGCGATCATCGCGGGGCGTTCGGCCTCCCGGATCAACCGGACCGCGTGCTGGACGAGGTCCGGGTCGGGGGGGTTGCCCAGGTCCGGCGTCAGGTGCTCGGTCGCCTCGGGGACGTCCGCCGCCCCGAAGAAGGTGTCGAGCGGGACGTCCATGAAGACCGGCCCGGTCCGATGGCTGAGCGCGGCGCGCATGCATTCCGCGGCAAGCCCGTAGGCCTCCTCTGGGGTCTCGAGCGTGACGGCCTTCTTGGTCAGGCTCCTCACAACCTCGACGTGGTCCATCTCCTGGAGCGACCCCATTCCCCACCTGGCGGCCGGAGCGCGCCCGCCGATCACGAAGACCGGGCTGTCGCCCGACTGCGCCTGCGCGAGCGCGGACGCGGAGTTGGTCACGCCAGGCCCAGCGGTGACCGCGGCGACACCGCACTGCCGAGTCACCTTCGCCCACCCCTCCGCCGCAAAGGCGGCCGACTGCTCGTGTCGCGTGTCGACGATGCGGATGCCGTGCTCCGTCGCGCCTGTGAGAATGGGCCAGATGTGGCCGCCGTTGAGCGTGAACAGGTGGCTGACGCCGGCTCGCTTGAGCGCCAGCGCGACGAGCTCTCCGGTGTTGGCGGATTCGCTCATTTAGGTGAGCCCATTTAGGTGAGTCGGACTGGCCGCACGGGCCGCAGCTCGGGGCAGGCGACCGCAGGTCGCCGGTCCGGGCGTCCGGAGCCCCGAGATGCGGTCTGGGCGGTCGGTCCGGCTCACCAAGCTATCGCGAATGGCATCGCCGGCGTGTTGAACGCGGCCTCGGGCGCACCCTCGCGGCCGATCACGATCACGCCGCCATCCGCCAGCATCGCTTTCCCGAGCATGGCGACGGCCCCCTTCGCCACGGCTGACGGCTCCATGCCGTGCTGGAGCTCGATGACCATCAGCCTGGCCAGCGCCAGGCGGAGGAACGCCTCCCCCTTTCCGGTGCCACAGACGCCGCCAAAGCGGTCGTCCGCGTAAAAGCCGGCGCCCGGGATCGGCGAGTCCCCGATGCGGCCGGGGAGCTTGCCGTTGATGCCGCCGGTGGAGACCGCCACCGCCAGGTGACCGTCCGAGTCGCGCGCGACGGCGCCGACCGTGTCGGCCCCGTGCAGCAGCTCCTGGCGCTTGCGGTCGGTGATGAAGATCGCGGGGTCGGCCATCTCCGCGCCGTGCTCGCGCGCAAAGCGCGATGCTCCTTCGCCGGCCAGGAGGACGTGGCGTCCGTCGCGCATGACCGTGATGGCGAGATCGATGGGATGCCGCACGTCCTTCAACCCGGCGACTCCGCCCGCCGTCAGGTCGCTGCCCTGCATCACCCCGGCGTCAAGCTCGACGACCCCGTCGAGGTTCAGGCAGGCACCGATGCCCGCGTTGAGCAGCGGCTCGTCCTCCATGTGCCGCACGGCCGCCACGGCCGCGGCGAGCGCGCCATCGCTGATCCGCGACCAGCCCAGGTCCAGGGCGCGCTCGACCGCCGCCTGGCGAAGCGGGCGTTCGGCCTCGGGGACGGGCCCCGCGCCGCCGTGGACGATCAGCGCCGGTCGAGCCAACTGAGGGGGTTACGGGCGCCGGCGCCCGGCTCTACTCGACGTGTGGTCCGGGCCAGTCCGCGCGGCGCTCGAGCATTCGCCGCTCGGCGATCCGGCGCTCGAACGGGTGAAGGACCCGCCGGCCCGCGGTCGCCCGTACCGGGTCGCGCCTCTCCGCATACCTGCGCTCGATCCATGACCGCCTGTCGGCGTCCCGCCTTTCAGGCCCGCGCGGCACCAAGAAATCCCTCACAACCACACCATCCTCTCCGACGAGCATTGGTTGGTGATGCTACGGCACGCGACGGTCCAGCGCAGCGAGCTTTTGGTCGATGTTGTGCTCGGACTTTCGTCGCTCAAGCTCGTCGCCGGGTCCCAGGTCCACAAACCGTGCATAGCGAGCTAGCCTGGGATGGACTTCGCTCACCCGCCGAAACATCTCCTGTGCCACCCACCGGTAGTCCGGGTGCCCCTGCGGGGTGGTCCTGAGCTCGCAGAGGTGGAAGACCTCGCGGAGGTTCGCCTTGAAGTACCAGCGCACGTGGTAGGCGAGCGGGACGATGTACTGGGCGAGCGCCGGTCCGAGGTCCCGCTCGAGCCGCTCGTGCACCCCGGCCGCCGCTTCGACCGCCCCTCTGAACCGGTCTGCCACACCGAGCTCGGCGAGCCCGGGGGGCAGGTCGTAGCCGAGGCCCGTGCCCAAGAGCTGGCGGTCCTGCGTCAGCATCCGGTGGCGATGCAGGTCGCGATAGGCGCCGAAGTTGGCGACGATCTCGAACGTGTACTCGGCCTGCTCGAGGGCCCGGGGCGCGCGCTGCCGGCGGTTTGCGCGGTCACCCAACATCGCCTCGAGGACGCGCTCCGGGTCGGCGGCCTGCTGTTCCAGGGGCGCGTCGGAGTTGGGAAACAGCGCCGCGGCCACCACCTTTGACTCCGCGTTCGGGTTGTGCTCGACGAGCTTCACGCTGGGGCCAAAGGCATGTCCCTGCCCGCGGCGCGCGATGGTCCTGAGCGCCGCCTGGACGCCCGCCATCCGCTCCGCGGACGGCCTGCCGTAGCGGTCGTCGAGCGCCCGCTTCACGAACGAGGGGATGACCAGGGTGAGCTCGCGGTGGAGCTCGGTGGCCAGGTTTCGGCACTCCGGCAGGTCGTTTGCCGCCAGCTTGGTGATGAGGTACTCGAAAGCACGGCCGTTGCCGAATAGGCCCAGGTTCGTGAGCGTGCCGGCGGGCAGCAGACCGCGCAGCAGGTCGAGCGCTTTGGCTCGGGTCGCCGACTTCCACGCCCGGTCGGTCTCTCCTTCCTCCTGGGAGAACCGCGCGCGGATCGCATCGGTCACCGGCTCGACGAGGCCGCTGTAAGCGGCGAACAGCGCGTCGGCGGCGGGCTCGTATTCGGGGTGGGCGAGCTCCGGCCCGCGATAGAAGAGGTGGCGGCCGTCCGGGCCGGGTCGGTCGAAGCGCACGTACCGCGTCGACTTCTCGAGTGGCGAGATCCCGATCCGGCTGTCCTCCAGCGCCTTGGCCGCGAGCGTGGAGGTGCGCTCGACCGCGACGTGGGCGCCCGCCAGCTCCGCCACCGAGTCGTCGCCATAACCGACCAGCACCCGCTCGTAGAACTCCTCCGCCCGGCGCACCGCGACCATGTCGCCGTCTCCGGACGGCTTGCCGGCCAGCTGCTCGAAGCCCGCATCCGGCTCGTTGATGAACTCGTCCAGGAGGACGCGCCGCAGGCTCTTCTCGGTGCGCGAGTAGCGCGAGAAAAGTGCGCCCTTCACGACCTCGGGCAGGTTGCGCAGGGCGAAGACCGGCCGGTCCATGTTGGTGAAGTACCGGGCCAGGAGGGCGGACTCGGCGGCTGTGAACTCCGTTCCGGACATGCCGCTATGGTAGCCCCGGCCCAACATCTGGTGGCCACGATCTGCTCGACCCCAGCATGTGGGCGGCGAGCCGTGAAATTCGCCTCGAATTGTCCCCCGCTTGTCCCCAGCCCTGTTAAGAACTGGTGGCGATTGGCCGACGGCCCGATCGCGACCTGCGGGGCGGCCGGCCTGATTCAGCGGAGCCGCCGGCCTCAATCCGAGGCGCCCGCCAGCCCCGATCAGACAATCCGGTAGCCTCGATCGAGATGGACTGGGAGCAAGCCTGGAAGCAGATCGTGCAGGATCGGGAGAGCCTTGCCGGCACTCATGGAAACCCCGGCTACTGGGATCGCCGCGCCGCGAGCTTCGCGCGTTCGACCCAGACGCGAGCCGACGAGTTCCTGGGCGTCGTCGATCCCTACGTTTCGCAGCAGAAGACCCTGATCGACGCCGGCGCTGGGACCGGGCGGCATGCCGTGCCCCTCGCCGAGCGGCTGGAATGGGTCACCGCGGTCGAGCCTTCGGAAGGCATGCGGGCCAAGATCGCGCCGCGCGACAACATGACGGTGGTCGCCAGCACCTGGGAGGACGCCGAGGTCGCGCCCGCGGACCTGGTGATCTGCAGCCACGTCCTG
Source organism: Candidatus Dormiibacterota bacterium (assembly GCA_039935415.1). Lineage (GTDB taxonomy): Bacteria > Chloroflexota > Dormibacteria > Dormibacterales > Dormibacteraceae > Palsa-870. The sequence goes on along the minus strand of JBDTKH010000063.1, from coordinate 5,424 downwards.
TACGGCGTCTCCAACCCCGTGCCGTTCATCACCAAGCTGGACCGGTCCGCGCGCGAGCGCGTCTTCATCATGCTGCGCGAGAGCCAGCTCCCTCACCCGGCGGCGGCGATCCGCACCCGCCTTCACGGAGACCAGGGCCCGCGGCTGCCGCGGTTCAGCGACCTGTTCATGCTGCTGATCCAGATGGACATCACGCCCGACGTGAGGTTCCTGCGCTACCCGATCCTCAACCGCTACAAGGACATGGACGAGGCGCTCGCCGACTCGCGGTCGCTGGTCGGTGACGGTTGGGACGAGGGGATCGGACGGGCGATGCTGGAAGAGGTGTTGACGCGGGACGGTGATGACCTCGTGTTCGACGGCGGGACGGTCCTTTCTGGAGTTGCGCATTGGCGACCGCGGAATTAACCACGGTCAGGCCGCGGTGTGGCGGCGAGAGATTCGGTGACCAGGTGGTCCGAGCCGAAGGCAAGGGTGGCCCTAGGAGGAGCGCATTTTGATGCGCGACGACGGCGGGCCGGGCCCCTTACCGCACGGATCGGGCCGCATGGGCGCCGAAGATCCGTTGACCCGCCGCGGCTTGACCGTCCGTCCGATGCGTCCAGCCGATCGCGACCGGGTGATGGAGATATGCAAGGACGTCTGGGACGGCCACGACTACATCCCGCGCGTCTTCGACAGCTGGGTCACCGACGCGGGCGCCGCGTTTCAGGCCGCGGAGGTCGATGGAGTGGTCGTCGGCCTGCAGCGCTCGCGACCGTACGCGCCCGGGCTCGTGTGGTACGAGGGCTTACGCGTCGCGAGCACGCACCGTCGACGCGGCCTCGCCCGAGCGATGCTTGCGTCGGCGATCGCAGAGGCGAAAGAGCAGGGTTTGAAAGAGATGCGGCTGGCCACTGGCAACGCCGACGCGGCGCCTCTGTTCGAGTCCGCCGGGTTCCGCCGCCTCGTCGATACGCGCTGGTGGCGCGGGCACCGCGTCGAGGGCGGCGACCCGGCCCGCATGCCCGATCCTCTGGAGGCGAGGAAGATCTGGCCGGCTGTGGAGCGCAGCCCTGGCATCGAGCTCTACTGTGGCGTCGCGGCTGACTTCAACGGTGCGCGCGACCTGGGCGCCGACGAGCTCGAGCGGCTGGCGCGGATCGGAATGCTGCGAGTCGGCCCGGGCGGCCGGGCCGTCGCGGGGTTGAGAGAGCCGTGGGGCGACAACCTCGCCGTGTCGTTCGTCGCGGGGCGCGGTGGGGCACTGCGCGAGCTGCTCACTGCGCTGCGTTTCGAGGCCGACGCGGACGGCCTCGACCACGTGACCATCACGCTGCCTCGCGACCACCCGGCGGCCGAGGACCTGAGCGCCACCGGATACGATCTGGCGAATGACGATGACAGCAGCTACATCTACGGGCTGAAGTTCTAGGTGGCGCGCCGCTACGTCGTGGTCGGTAACGGCATCGCAGGGCAGACCTGCGCGGAGGAGCTGCGCAAATCGGATCCCGATGCTTCGATCGTCATGATCGCCGCCGAACGTCATCCGCTTTACAACCGGGTCGCGTTGCCGCGCTACCTGCGCGGGCAGGTGCGCAGGGAAAAGGTGCTCATGCGCACCGTCGAGGACTATGCGAGGCAGAACCTCGAGATCCATTTCGAGACGTGGGCGACCGAGATCGACGCGCGCGACAAGATCGTGCGCACCAACCGCGGCCAGGAGTTCCGCTACGACGCGCTTCTCATAGCGACGGGAGGGCGACCGAAGCCTCCGCCTTGGCCGGGCTCCGACCAGGTCTCGACCTGCCTCGGCTTTCAAACCCTCGACGACACTGACGCGATCATCGAGAAGGCCGATGCTGCCGAGAGCGTCCTGGTCATGGGAGGCAGCTTCATCGGCTACGAGCTGGCGGAAGGCGTGAGCTTTCGCAAGAAGGCGAAGCTCACGTGGATCATGCGCGGGCCGTGGTTCCTGCGCTACGTCCTCGACGAGGAGGGCGGGCAGCTTTGCAGGCAGATGGGCGAGGCGCAGGGCGTCGAGTTCATCGTCTCGGACGAGGTCCAAAAATTCAGCCGAAGCAATGGCCGTTTCAAAGGTGAGACGGCCAACGGGCACCGCGTGGAGTTCGACGTGCTGACCTATGGAGTGGGCCTCGACTACTACACGGAGCCAGTGCGCAACACCGGGATCGAGCTGAACAAAGGCATCGTCACCGACTCCAAGCTGCGCACCGCGGCGCCGGACACGTACGCGGCCGGCGACGTCGCGGTGTTCTACGACCTGATGGTCGAGCGGCACAACCAGATGGGCACCTGGGACAACGCGGAGGCGCACGGAAAGGTGGCCGCGCGGAACATGGCCGGCGGTTCGGAAGACTTCTTCGACGTGCCCACCTACACGACCACGATGTTCGGGTCGACGCTGGCGGTGATGGGCGTGACGCCCGACGTTCAGCCCGACCTCGAGTCGGTCCGCACCTACAGCCTCGAGGAGAAGTTCTACCGCAAGCTCTTCTTCAAGGACGACCGGCTGGTCGGCGCGATCATGATCGGCCCGCCCAAGGGCCGCAAGAAGCTCATCGAGATAATGCGATCGCGCCAGAGGATCGAGCGCCCGCGCCACGAGCTGCTTGACCCGACCAACCTGAAGGACTGATGGCCGGCGAGTACGCGTCTGGCGCTTGCGCGGCATGCCCGAAGAGGTGTCCGACGTGCTGGGCGACGCGCTGGCGCTTCCCCGCTGGTGGCCGTCCGTCTACCGTTACGGCACCCCGATCTTTCGCCCGATCTTCGCCGCCAACCACCGCTGGGCGATGGCCCGAGGCGAGGAAAGCCTGGACCTGGAGTTAAGGCGGCGCCGAGCGCGGACCGAGGCCGAACGGGACGCTATCCCGCCGCCAGGATTGCGCAGGGGCTAGGTACTCGCCTCTCCCCATCGGGGAGAGGTCGGGAGAGGGCTGCAGCTCGGCTGGGCGCGACAGCGGTATGATCAGCCCCAGACAAATGCCGTTCGCCATCAGCGAATCCGCCAGGCAGGTGAGAGGCGCCCTTGGGGCGGTGCTGCGGGGCCGCCGCGAGTCGGCCCGCCGGACCCTCACCGAGGTCGCCGCCGAAGCCGGCGTTTCCCCCGCCCACCTTTCCGAGGTCGAGCGCGGCCGCAAGGAGGTCTCCACTGAGAAGCTCCTGGCCGTGGCGCATGCCCTTGGGGTGCGCCCCGCGGACGTGTACGCCGACCTCGCCCGGTTGCTCGGTGCAGATCCAGACGAGCGCAGCTGGCCGGAGGACCCGCCGGCCAAGCTCCGCCTCGCGACCGCCTCGCTGCCACTCGAAGCGCTGCGGAGCGTGGCCGACTTCAGCGCGTACCTGGCGATGGCCAACCCGCCACCCAGGCCCAAGGCACGCATCGGCTTTGAACCGAGGAGGTAATTCGATGACACTGATCCCAACCGTGATCACCAACGAGGGGCGCGGCGAGCGCGCGTACGACATCTACTCGCGACTCTTGAAAGACGGCGTGGTCTTCGTCCGTGGAGTGATCGACGACGATCTCGCGAGCACCGTGACCGCCCAGCTGCTGTTCCTCGAGAACGAGGCGCCAGATCGCGACATCCAGCTCTACATCAACAGCCCAGGCGGCTCGCTGACCGCGGCCCTCTCCGTCTACGACGCGATGCAGTACGTAGGGCCGAAGGTCGGCACGCTGTGCACCGGACTCGCAGCGAGTGGTGCGTCGATCCTGCTCGCGGGAGGCGACCCCGGCATGCGCCTGGCGCTACCGCACGCACAGATCCTCATCCACCAGCCGTTCACCCAGGGCATCCAGGGCCAGGCCACCGACATCCAGCTGCACGCGCAGGAGATCCTGCGCCAGCGCGAGTCGATGGCGCGCATCTACGCCAAGCACTGCGGCCGGCCGCTCGAGGACGTGGAGCGGGCGATGGAGCGCGACTTCTTCATGAACCCCCAAGAGGCGAAGGAATGGGGCCTCATCGACCTGATCGTCGAAAAGAACCCACACACGGCAATCGCGACCCATTGAAGGTCGTCGTCTTCGGCGGCACGCGATTCATAGGCCGCGCCATCGTCGAGGAGCTGTCCGGTGCGGGCCATAACGTGCTCGTCATCCATCGCGGAAGCCTGGAACCAACCGACATGCCGCCCGTGCAGCACCTGCACACCGAGCGCGCAGACCTGGCCGCACACCGCCAGGGCCTCGCTGCCTTCCTTCCCGAGGCCGCCATCGACTGCCGGGCCCTCACGCGGGCGGACGCCGAAACCGTGATCGACGCCCTGCCGGGCGGCATCCGGCTCGTCGTGGTCTCCAGCTTTGATGTCTACCGCGCCTTCGGCGCGCTGAACGACGACCGCGAAACCGACCCGATTCCCCTCGATGAGGAATCGCCGGTGCGGCCGGACCGCTACCCCTACCGCGGCAAGATGCCGGGCCTGGAGGAGTACGACAAGCTCGACGTGGAGGATGTGTATCTCCGGCACGGCGCGACCTCGGTTCGCCTGCCCATGGTCTATGGCGAGCGCGATTACCAGCTGCGCGAAGACTTCCTCCTCCGGCGGGTGCGCTCGGGCCGGACGCGCATCCCATTCGGCGCGGGCATGTGGCTCGCGTGTCGTGCTTACGTCAGGGACGTGGCGCGCGGGGTGCACCTCGTGCTCAAGACGCCGGAGGCCGCCGGCCACGTGCTCAACCTGTGCGAGGACAGGACCTACTCGATGAAGATGTGGTCTCGCATGATCCTGGACGCGGCGGGGTCAGGCGCCGAGCTCGTGAAGGTGCCGGATGACTTGCTGCCAGAGGACCTGAAGCCGACCGGCACGATGCCGCAGCACATCGCGGGCAGCAACGCGAAGGCGAGAGCAATGCTGGGCTGGACAACGTCAGACCCCACCGAATCACTCGGCACAACGGTCCGCTGGCACCTAGAGAACCCGCCGAGCGAGCCAAACACGGACTTCACCGCGGACGATCTGGCCCTGGCCGCGATCTAACTTTCTCGTTCCCCGCGTTCCCGGCTAAGCCGGGCAACGCCACCAAAACAGCGCAGGCACCACCGGAGCCGCCAAAGGGGGGTTCCCCACAAGGGGGGCCCGCCCCCCTTGTGAATGTTCGGTCTAAGCTTCGGATCAATGACCCGGCGCTATCGCCCGTTCGATCCGTTCGAGCGAGGCGGCCCATTCGAAGGAGCGAGGGAGATCCGGATCCCGCGTCCGCCCCGGCGCTTCTGGGTCGGAGCCGGGCTGTTCGGGCTGGCAATCCTCATCTTCATCTTCGCGAGCCCGATCGTGTGGTTCTTCACCGAGATCCAGTGGTACGAGGCCCTCGGATACAAGGACGTGTTCACGACTCGACTGCTGCTGCAGACCGTCCTCTTCGCGGGCAGCTTCGCACTTGCCTTCATCTTCCTTGCCGCCAACGTGGTGATCGCG
>JBDTKH010000062.1:0-32842 GCA_039935415.1 Candidatus Dormiibacterota bacterium | reverse complement strand
GCGCTCGAGTCCTACCAGGACTATCTCGCGCCCGGCAGTCAGACGAAGGACCCGAAGTGTCCAGGTGTGGCTTCGGCGAAGGGCGTCACCCTCGACGCGGTGCAGGCCGCCTTCCCGACGCTCTTCTAGGCCTCGTATTGAGCATCCCGACCCTGCTGATCATCGCGGTGCCGATGGCGGCGGCGATCGCTGTTTTCTTCCGGAGCCTGGACCGGCTCCGCACCGAGCGCCTTCCGCGGGCCGACGAGCCGGTCCTGCCCAGGGCCACGCCGCGCGAGCTCGTGGAGCGCCTTTTGCGCCCTGCAGCGGACAATCTGAGCGAACGGCGCAGTGTTCGCGGCCGGCCCACCCTGAGCGAAGACCTGGCGCGAGCGGGCCTCAGCATCACCCCATCGGAGTACCTGCTCGTCCGCATCGCGACGGTCGCCCTGGGAGCTCTGATCGGCCTCTTCCGGTTCGGGATATCGCTCGGCCCGATCATCCTGGCCGCTGTCGGATTCGTCTTGCCGCCGCTCGTGGTTGGCTACCTGCAGCGAAGGCGGCAGACCAGGTTCAACGACCAGCTGACAGGGATGCTGCAGCTCCTCTCCAACTCCCTGAAGACCGGGTACGCGATCGACCGCGCCCTCGAAACCGTGGCGGCAAAGTCCCAACCGCCCGTCTCGACCGAGTTCGAGCGCGTCGCCACCGAGATCACGCTCGGAACGTCGGTCGAGGATGCCCTCTCTGCCCTCTTGCTCCGCATCAACAGCCCCGACCTCGAGTTCATCGTCACTGCGATCCTGCTGCACGTTCGGGTTGGCGGCAACCTGGCAGAGGTCCTCGACAACATCTCGGACACGCTTAGGGACCGGCTCCAGACCAAACGTGACATGAGCGTGCTGACCGCCCAATCGCGCGCGTCCGCGACCATCATCACCGGGCTGCCCATCCTGCTGGCGCTCGGCCTCTACGTCTTCGTCCCGGGTTATTTCGCGCCTATGACCAGCACGTTTGTCGGCTACATCCTGCTCGGGATCGCGGGCGGTCTGATCCTCGTCGGCAACATCCTCATCCGGCGGATGACCTCGCTCCAGGCGTGAGCCCCATTTTCCTGATCGCGCTGTCGGCAGGAGTCATCTGCGGGGTGATGGTCGCCGCGTACTTCATCATCCTGGGCCGCACCGGTGCGCCAGCGGCGGCCGCCAACGGAGTCTGGAACGGGACCCCGCCCGCCGCTTCGATGCTCAAGCGCCTCGAGGCCCTGGCGCGGCCGATCGCCTCTCGCCTGCCCGCGCATGATGCGGCCAACCTGCGCCAGAGGCTGAGCCGCGCAGGCGACCCGGGAAACCTGACGCCGGCCGGCTTCCACTCGGTGCGCTACGCTGCCGCGGCCCTTTGTGCCATCGCCGGCCTGGCCCTCGGCTTGCTGGTGCCGCTTCCGCTCCCGCCCTTCGTGCTGGCGCCCATCGCCGGCGCGGTGGCGGCCCTGATCGGTTACATGGCTCCCCGGCTCTGGCTGGAGCAGAGGATCGCCGACCGGCGGCGCCAGATCCAGCGCTCCCTGGCGGAGGCGACCGACCTCCTGACGCTGGTCGTCGAATCCGGGATGAGCCTTGACGAGGGAATGCTCAGCATCACCGAACGCTTCCACAACGCCCTTGGCGACGAGATCGGAAAGGTCTTGCGCGAGATCCGGCTCGGCCGGCCGCGCATGGGCGCTCTGGAGCACATGGCCGCGACCTGCGGCGTGGCCGACCTGCACCACCTGGTGGAGTCGATCGTCCAGTCCGACCAGATGGGCGTGCCGATCGCCCGGCTCCTACGGGTCCAGGCAACCGAGATGCGCCGGCGCCAGCGGCAGACCGCCCAGGAGCGCGCCGCCCAGGCCTCCTCGCGGATGGTGTTTCCGATGGTCGGCTGCATCTTCCCGGTCCTCTGGATCGTGCTGCTCGGCCCGGCCATCATCCAGATCCTCGGCTCCCTTCACTGACGACTCAGACGATCTGGGAGTACCGGTCGTAGATCTCCCGCAGGTCCGCCGGCGGCTCGACGCGGTGCTTTTTCATGACTTCGAACAGGCTGAGGATGTGGCGCACGCCGGCCAGGGTCACCCCCTTCTCGCGTGTCAGGTGCTGGATCACCTGGACCTTGCTGATGTCCCGCTGCGAGTACCGGCGCCGGTTGGTTATGGTGCGGTGCGGCGCGACGAGGCCGGCGTCCTCGTAGAGCATCAGGGTTCGGGGATGGGTTTCCAGGATCTCCGCCGCCACGCTGATGGTGTAGAGCGGCTTGTCGAGGTCCCCAAAGGAGGGCGCTGCTCCGCGCGAACCGGCCCTGCTGCCCGCCATGGGCAACCATCCTATGGGCAATTCCCCGGCGGGGGCACGGCCTACCAAAATCTCTTCGACCAACTCCCATCCTTGCCGCGTTAATAGGGTCAGCCAGGCGAGTAGCTCGCGTATCGTGCGCACCTGCGCCGCCTTTGGGCCCAGCAAACGTTGAGTTCAGGAAGGATGCGGAACAGGATGTCTAGGGAAGCACGTCAGTGGGTCACTTTTCGCCCGGGGGCCCGCATCGCCGTGATCGCGGCCTCGCTCGCGGCCGCGGCGTCGCTCGTGCTTCCGACCACGGCCCTCGCAGCGACAACCATCGGCTTAGCCGTAGGGAACCAGGACTGCCCCTTTGGCGAATCAACCGTTGACACGGTCCAAGAGTTAACCGACCTGGCTAGTCCGAGCTATATGGTCCCGAACGGGGGGACCTCGATCAGCGCCTGGTTCTTCCAGGCAGCCGGCACCGATTCGGGCTCTGTCAGCCTGCTGGTCTGGACCCCTGCAGGCCCTGGCGCTTACACCCTGGAAGCCGTCAGTCCGGCCGTGGACCTGTCAGTCACTACGAGCTCGTTCGACCTTACCGCCCCGATACCCGTCCAGCCGGGCGATCTCATCGGCCTGAGACTGACGGGTGACACCACATGCCTGGCAGTGGGCCTTCCCGGCGACCAGATTGGGTTTTCCGGCTCGGCCACAGCGGTGCACGTCACCGTTTCAATGATCCCTGGACCGGCCGAGAGGCTCAATGTTCAGGCGGGCGTCGAGATGACCTCAAACCCGGTCGCGACGACCGCCGACCAGTGCAAGAAAGGCGGCTGGCAGAAGCTCTCCGACTCTCACGGAACCCGGTTCAAGAACCTGGGGGATTGTGTGAGCTTTGTCGCCACGGGGGGTAAGAACCTCGCTGCCGGCAGCACGAGCCCGGCCGCCAGCAGCACGACCCCGGCTACCAGCGCCACCACCCCGGCTACCAGCGCCACCACCCCGGCTACTAGCACCACGACCCCGGCTGATAGCGCCACGACACCGGCGGCGGGCAGCACGACCCCGACTGACAGCGCCATGACCCCGGCCGACAGCGCCACGACCCCGGCCGACAGCGCCACGACCCCGGCCGACAGCGCGACGACCCCCGCGGCGGACAGCACGACCTCGGCTAACAGCGCCACGACCCCGGCCGACAGCGCGACGACCCCCGCGGCGGGCAGCACGACCCCAGCCGACAGCGCCACCCCTCCGGCTGACGGCGGCACGACCCCGGCTGCCGGCTAAGGATTCGCGTAGGCCGGGCCTGCGAACTACTACGCGGGCCCGGCCTACGCCAGGTCGCTAGACGGCTTTCTTCCGGCGTTTCGCCGCCGGCGCCCACAGGCTTTCCAGGTCGTAGTACGACCGCTCGCCGGGCAGGAAGACGTGCGCCAGCACCGAGTCGAAGTCGAGCAGGATCCACGATGCGTCGTCGTAGCCGTCGAGCGCGAGCGGCCGCACCTGCTTCGCCTTCGCCGCCTCGACCATCCCGTCAGCGATGGCGCGGACCTGGCGGTCGGTCTCGCCCTCGCAGATGACGAAGTAGTCGGCCACCGATGTCTGTTCTCGCACGTCGATGACGACCGGGTCCCAGGCTTTCTTGTCGACCGCGGCGATGCGTAGCAGGCGAGCGGTCTGCAGCGGGGTCAAACCCCGCGGGCGGGTGGTTCTCAACTCTTTCGATTATCCATATAGAGGCGATGTGCCGCGATGTAGTCCCCGACCCCGACCGGCAGCTTGCCGGGCGCAGGCTGCCCGGCTGCGATTGCCCGCCGCAGCGAGCTGGAGGAAACATCCGGCGTCCGATTAAGGCACAGGATGACCCGGTCCGGGTCGAGGCCGGCCGTCACGAGGTCCGCCGCGCTCGGTGCTCGGGTTCCGGGCCGGCTGACGACCACGATCGTGGCGAGAGAGCTGACGCGCTGTGGCGCATGCCATGTGCGAAACAGACGTGCGGCATCCCAGCCCAGGATGAGGAACAGCTCGTCCTGCGGCCGGAGCCGGCGTAGCTCAGCCACCGTGTCCGCCGTATAGGAGCGGCCTCCACGCCTGACCTCGAGGTCGGAGACCTCGAAACGCGGCTCGCCTTCGATGGCGAGCCTGGACATGGCAAGCCGGTCATCCGCGGGCGCGACGGCAGCACCGCGATGCGGCGGCTGCGCGCTGGGCACGAACAGCACCCAGTCAAGCCGCGCGCAGTCCATCGCCGCCAAGGCCGCGGCGAGATGACCGACGTGGATCGGGTCGAAGGTCCCACCAAGCACTCCGATCCGGCTCATGGCTGGTACTCGAACTCGACGCCGCCGATGCGTACCGTGTCGCCGGGCTGCACCCCGGCCGCCTCTAGGGCGGCATTGACGCCGAGCCGGTCCAGCTCGGACTGGAAGCGAGCCAGGGCGCCTTCGGAGTCGAGGTCGGTGCGCTCGACGAGCTGCTCGACGCGATCCCCGCGCACCTCGTAGCCGAACGGCTTCGCCTCGACGGCGAGGGCAACCGGGACCCGCCGCACCGGGAGCGCCGTCTTTTTGACCTCCCCCGGCGCGGGCGGTTCAGGTGCTGACACCAGGGTCCTGACGACCGCCTCCATCAGCGCCGGCAGCCCCTCACCGGTAAGGGCCGACACGAAATGCACGCCCTTGCGTCGGGACCGGGCGCGCAGCCGCCGCGTGGGTTCGAGGTCGAGCTTGTTCACCGCGACCAGGAACGGCCGGATTGCCAGCTCGGCGGAAAACTGCTCCACCTCCTTGCGCACCGTCTCGAGGTCCGCCCACGGGTCGGACGCCGATCCGTCCAGCACGTAGACCAGCACCCGCGTGCGCTCGACATGCCGCAGGAAACGAAGGCCCAGCCCGGCGCCGCGGGCCGCCCCTTCGATGAGCCCCGGGATGTCCGCGATCACGATGCGTCCTCCGCTGGAGGTGGCCACGCCAAGCTCCGGATCGAGCGTGGTGAACGGATAATCGGCGATCTTCGGCTTGGCTGCGGTAAGCGCGCTCAGGAGCGACGACTTGCCCGCATTGGGCTTTCCGACCAACCCGACTTCGGCAATCAGCTTGAGGTCGAGGGTGAGGATCCACTCCTCGCCCTTGATGCCAGGCTCGGCGTAGTCGGGGGCGCGCCGCGAGGAGCTCTTGAAGTGGACGTTGCCGCGGCCGCCGGCGCCGCCCAGCGCGACCACGGCGTCCGCGCCGGGACGGTCGAGGTCCGCGAGCACCTGGCCATCCGAGTCCAGCGCGATGGTTCCCACGGGCACCTCCAGCAGGACGTCCTTCCCGTTGCGGCCCGTCTTGCGGCCTCCCGCGCCGTCTGCGCCGGGCTCTGCGTTCCACTTCGCGCGCTGCTTGTAATGCGACAGGTCCGAGACCTCGGTGGTCGCCTTGAGGACAACGGAGCCTCCGCGCCCACCGTCGCCCCCGTCCGGGCCTCCGCGCGGGGTGAACGGCTCGCGCCGAAACGACACCGAACCTTTTCCACCGTGCCCGCCGCGCACGACAACGCGAGCCGAATCGATGAACTGGCGCCGGCCGCTAGTTCTGGCCGTTCTGCTCGGCGTCGATGCTCACGCGCCGGCCGTCCTTGCCCACGCGCTGGTACCGTACCTGACCGCCGACAAGGGCGAACAGCGTTTGATCGCGGCCCAGACCAACGCCGGTCCCAGGCGCGATCTTGGTGCCGCGCTGGCGCACGAGGATCGCCCCTGCGTCCACCACCTGGCCACCGTAGATCTTGACTCCGAGCATCTTGGGCTTGGAGTCGCGCCCGTTGCGGGACGATCCTCCACCTTTCTTATGTGCCAACTACTCCGACTCCTTTTTGCGCGGCGCACGCCTGACTGGCTTTTCCTTGGCCGGCGCCTCCGGCTCCGTGACTACCTCGGCCTTGACGGCGACTGCAACCTCTTTCTTGGGTTCCGCCTTCGCCCTGGTCTTGGGGGTCGCCTTCGGCTTCTCTCCGGCCTCGGCCTCGCCCGTCATGCCGCCGATGGCGATGATCTGCAGCGCCGTCAGGTCGGCGCGACCGCCATGGTGGACTCGGACGCGCTTTTTCGACTTGTAACGGAGGCTCTCGATCCGGGGCCCGCGCCGGTGGGCCAGGACCTTGACCTCGACGTCAATCCCATCGATGCCTGGCGATCCGACCGTGATCTCGTCGCCGTTATGCACCAGCAGGACGCGGTCGAGCTTCAGGGACGAACCCGGCTCGGCGGCCAGGCGGTCGACCAGGATCTGGTCGCCAGGGGCCACCCGGTACTGCTTTCCACCGCTGACGACGACGGCCGACAGCGAACTATCAGGCTTGGGCACGGCGAGTGATTGTACCAAGCCCCGCGAACGACCGATCCTGATGCGACACGGCCCGGCGCCTCAGCACGACTGACTGGACCATGCCAAGCGCGGCCAGCGTGGTGATGGTGGCCGAGCCGCCGTACGAGATCATGGGCAGCGGGATGCCCGCGATTGGCAGCAGGCCGATGTTCATGCCAACGTTCTCCACGACCTGCACGAGGATCATCGCGAACACTCCTCCCGCGACCAGCTGGCCAAACCTGTCCGGCGCGACGGCGGCGGCGCGCAGCACCCGGATCAACACCGTGCCGAATAGTGCCAGCAGGACCAGGCTGCCGAGCAGCCCGAACTCCTCGGCGAAGATGGCGAAGACGAAGTCGGTCGCCCGCTCGGGCACGAAACCAAGCTGCCCCTGCAGCCCCTGGAGCCACCCCCGGCCGAACAGCCCGCCCGAGCCGACCGCGATTCGCGCCTGTAAGAGGTTGTAACCGGCGCCGAGCGGGTCCTGGTTCGGGTCGAGGAAGATCTCGAGGCGGCGGCGCTGGTACCCGTGCAGCAGGAACGGCAGCAGCGGAAGGGTGACCGCGGCGGCGGCGACCAGCGTGCCGAGCTGTAATGCGCGGGCGCCGGCCAGAAAGAGCATCCCGAAAAGCACCGCGAGGAACACGATCGTCGTGCCGAGGTCAGGCTGGGTGAGGATCAGGGCCGCGGGTGGCCCGACGAGGAGGAGCGCCCCGGCAAAGGTCCGCCACGAAAGCCGCTCCTCGCGGCCTAGATAAGCGCCCAGCACCAGCACGAGCAAGAGCTTGGAAAGCTCCGACGGCTCGAGAGGAAAGCCGCCCAGCGAAAGCCAACGGCGAGCGCCCAGCGCCGAATGCCCGACAAGATGGACCGCGAGCAGGAGGAGGATCATGGCCGCGTAGAGACCGAGCGCGATTCGCTGCAGGCGCCGGTAGTCGAAGGCGGAGGCCACGGCATAAGCGCAGGCGCCGAGTATCACCCACACGACCTGGCGGGCCCAATCGGCGCGTGCGCTGTACACGGTCATCATGCCCGTGACAGCGAGCAGGACGACGAGCAGGAGCTGCACCTGATCGAGCCGTCGCCATGGCGAGGAGCTCGTCACTGTAGAACGGCGCGGATGGCGTCGCGGTTCCCACCGTAGAACTTCATGATGTCCACGCCGATGGGAGCCGCCTCCACCTCGGAGAGCTCACCCCGCTCGACGAATATCGACATCGCGACATCCGGCTGCGTGTACGGCGCAAAGAACACAAACCACGCGTGCGTGGGAAGATCGAGCCCGCTCCCGCCAAACTGGGCCGTTCCCGTCTTTCCGCCCCCGTCGGCCGGCACCCCCGCGGCGCGGAACCAGTAGTTCATGTTGTAGGGGCGGTTGATCTCTTCGCGCATCCCCTCGCGCACCGCCATGAGGGTGGCCGCCGATGCCGGCACTGTGCTGGTGACCTCTGGTTGCGCGGTCTGCACGACGCGACCGCCCGCGTCGCGCACCTCGTGCAACAGGGTCGGCTTCATCACCTGGCCGCCGTTGGCGAGCGCCGCCACGTACATGGCCTGGTTCAGAGGTGTCGTGAGCAGGTAGGACTGGCCGATGCCGAACGTGATCGTGTCGCCGGTGCTCCAGCGGCAGCTGTCGGAGTTCAGGTCCGGCACTCCGCATTGCAGTTGCTTCCAGATGCGGTCCGGCACGAGCCCCGGCATCACGCCTGGCAGCTCGATGTCCTTGGACTGGCCGAACCCGAAGGCTCGCGCGTAGCGAGCAAGCGTCAGGTCGCCGACCATCGCGGCCACCTGGTAGAAAAAGGTGTCGCACGACGTCGCCAGCGCCTTGGCGACGTTCATGTTGCCGAGGCTGTAGCTCGCCCAGTTGTGATAGATCCAGCCGTTCACATTGAGATAGCTCGGGCAGCTCAGCAGCGTGCTCGGCGTGATCTTTCCCTCCTGGAGGCCCGCGGTCGCCGTGACCATCTTGAACGTCGACCCAGGGGCGTACTGCCCCGCGATCGCGCGGTTCAACAGCGGCCGGTTCGGGTCATTGATGAGCCTGCTGTAGTCGGCCTGGCTGATGCCGTGCGTGAAGAGGTTCGTGTCATAGCCGGGAAGGCTCACCATCGCCAGCACCTCGCCGGTGTTCGGCTCGACGACGACCGATGCGCCCGCCGTCTTGTTGTCGCGAACCAGGCCCGAGGCCAGGGACTGCGCGGTCGCGCGCTGGAGAGCCGCGTCGATGGTGAGGTAGACCGAATCGCCGGCCACCGGCGCCTGAGCGGCCAGCGTCCTCACAGCCTGCCCACGCGCATCGACCTGGACGTCCGACCACCCGTCCTTTCCCCGGAGCAGGGTCTCGAGCCCTGCCTCGACGCCGACCTTGCCGACCACCTCGTCCGGCTGATAACCGAGCGCTTTCAGGCGTTTCACGTCCGCCTCGTCGAGCGGGCCGACATAGCCGACCACGTGCCCGAAGACCAGCGGGTCGACGTACGTCCTCACGGCGCGCTGCGCGATCGACGCGCCGGCGAGGTCCGGGAGTCGCTCGTTGAGGGCCAGCTCCTGCGCCTGGTCGAGGTCGGGTCCGACGCGCACCTGCGCGTACGGATCGGCCGCGGCCAGGTTCGATTCGAGCGTGGCTTCAGGCACACCTGCAATGCGCGCTATCTCGGACAGCTCCGTCGCGCGCGCCCGATCGTCGACGGGCAGCTCGGCCGGCACCACCTCGAGGTTCCACGCGGGACTGTTGGCGACCAATGGGATGCCGTGGCGGTCGTAGATGATGCCGCGGTCAGCCTCGAGCACGACGCGGTGAACCGTGTTCGCGCGGGCCATTCCTGCAAGCGTCGCGCCCTGGTACACCTCGAGTTGCGCCAGCTTGACCGCGAGCACCCCGATGATCACCACCCCGACTGATGCGGCCGCGACCAGGCGCATCGACCAGCGCGCCCTCGGCGCGATGCCGCCGAGCTCGATCACGCTAGCTCCGCCGGCCGCGGCGCAGGTGCATTCAGCGTTCGCACCACCAACACAGCCGCCGGCATGAGGACTGCGTTGTAGGCCGACGCAGCCAGCACGAGCTGAACCGCGATGCCAAACGCCGGAGTAGGCAGGTCCAGGAACTCGTCGGCGCCCACGAGCACGAGCGAGTAGAGGGCCGTGCTGACGGCAGAGGCAAGGGCCGGGTGCAGCAGGCTCTTGCTATCGAGGTTGCGGCTCCAGAACCCGGTGACGTAGGCCCCCGCCAGCAGCGCGAGGGCGTGCGGTCCGAGCGCCCCGGGTGCGGTCAGGTCCAGCATCAGGCCCGCGACGCACGCCCACGCCATCCCGGAACGAACGCCCGTTGTCCACGCGATGGCGATCACAAAGACCAGCGCCAGGTTGGGGAACACGCCGGCGACAGCGATTCGCGGCGCCCACGTTACCTGCACGAGCACGGAGGCGAGCAGGAGAGCCGCGATCAGGGCCCTTCTCAAGATGGCGTGAAGTCCGTGATCACGAGCACCAGGCTCAGGCTGGCAACGTCGTTGACCCACGCGAGCAGCGCCTCGTCGGTCGTCGACGCGGCGCGAGGCGTAATGGCCGCAACCTCACCGACCACCAGCCCGCGCGGATAGCCGCCTCCAATGCCGCTGGTGAGCGCCCACTCGCCAGTGGACGCGGTGATGCCCAGCGAGTGCTCGACCTGTAGCTCGAGCGCGGTCGTGCCGCCCATGACTGTGCCCTGGAGGCCCGACTTCGACAGGAAGACGTTGACGCGGCTCTGCGGGTCGGCGAGCGTCTGCACGATGGCGCCGTGCGCGCCCGCTTCCCGCACGCGGCCGACCAGGCCGGCGCCTGTCGCTACGATCATGCCTGGCTGGATACCGTCAGCCGTCCCGCGGTCGATCTCGAGCGTGCGGCTGAAGCCGTCCGGGCCGCGGCCCACGACCTGGGCGGCAACCATGTGATGGCCGAACGCTCGCTCGAAATCCAGCGCCTGGCGAAGCGTCGCGTTCTCGTTCGCCGCGGCGTTCAGCTCGACCACCTGTCGCCGCAGCGCCTCATCGGCGCCTTTGAGGCGCTGGTTCTCCGCACGCAGGGCGGACACATCGCCGAAGACCGAGGTCGCCCGGTCGACTTCGCCCGCGACATCCGTCATCGCCGATTCGAGCGGCGCGAGCGCGCCCTTCGCAGCGCCTCGGGCGCCGGCCGCCCACGGCTGCTGGCTCACCATCGAGAGCACGAGCATCGTTGCGCACAGCCACAGGAAGAGTCCTGTCGACCGTGACTGGGACCTCCCGTACATCTTGAACAGTTAGTAGCGGAGGGCCCTGACTCGGCGCGTCCGCAGAAGGACCCGGTTCAAGGTGTCGATCTCCTCCAGGACGATGCCTGTGCCGCGCACGACGCACGTGAGCGGGTCGGCGGCGATGCGCACCGGCATGAGCGTCTCGTGCGCGAAGAGCCGGTCCAGGCCCGCGAGCAGCGAGACGCCGCCGCATACGACGATACCGCGCTCCATGATGTCGTCGACGAGCTCGGGCGGCGTACAGTCGAGCGTCGACTTGACCGCGCGCATGATGTCGATCAGGACGCCCGCGATCGCCTCACGCACGTGCTCCGTGGACATCTCCACTGTTTTCGGCAACCCGGTCACGAGGTCGCGGCCGCGCACGAGAAACGATCGCTCCTCGGGAATCGGGAACGCAGAGCCCATAGCGATCTTGATGTCCTCTGCGGTCCGCTCGCCGATCAAAAGGCCCATGTTTCGGCGGACGTACTGGACTATCGCGTCGTCCATCTCGTCGCCGCCCACGCGCGCCGACGTCGCGGCGACCATACCCCCAAGCGAGATGACGGCGACCTCGGTCGTACCGCCACCGATGTCGACGATCATCGAGCCGCCCGCGGACTGGATGGGAAGGCCTGCTCCGATCGCAGCCGCCATCGGCTCCTCGATAAGGTGCGCCTCCCGCGCGCCGGCCATCGTTGCCGCGTCGGTGACGGCTCGCTTCTCCACTTCCGTCACGCCTGACGGAATTCCGATCACGACGCGCGGATGGCTCACGTGCCACGCGCGGTTGTGCGCACGCGCGATGAAGTGGCGAATCATCTGCTCCGTGTGTTCGAAGTCGGCGATCACCCCGTTGCGCAGCGGGCGCATGGCGACTATGTCCGCCGGTGTTCGGCCCAGCATGCGTCGCGCCTCAGTGCCGACAGCGAGCACCTGGCCGGTGCGCTTGCTCACTGCAACGACGGACGGTTCGTCGAGGACGATCCCGCGCCCGCGGACATGAACGAGCGTGTTGGCGGTCCCCAGGTCGATGCCCACGTCGGCCGACCAGATCCCCAACACGGAGGTCAGAATGTTCAAGGCGCGTGGAAGTCGCTTGTCAAAATGTGGTGGGTCGGCGTGGATCATACACCGCGTAGCGGTGTTTTCCACAGGGTTACACCAGATGTGGTGTCAGTCTGCTATCGGTTCACGAACGACGTGACGACGACCAGGACCAGGACAAAGGCCGCGAAAGGAGTGAGCGCACGCACGTAGAAACCGCGCGCGAGCGCGGAGCCGCGACGCTGCATCACGGCGCCGCCGAGGACGACCAGCGCCGCCACGACCGCCGTGAGACCGAAGAACCGCACCACGCCGAGCGCATCGTCGATCGATGGAGTGAAGAAGAGAGTGGTGAACAGGCCGCAATACGGAAACCAGCAGAGAGCGCGCGCGGCGTCGATCCTGTGCCTTGTGCGGCGCTCGCCGGGAGGCACCAGCGGCCACAGTCGCAGCAACGCCGGCAGGCACAGTAGGTAGAGGAGGCCGCCGGCCAGCTTCAACGGGAGGAGCGCCGGGACCAGCACGTTGCCGAGCACCTGCGGTCGCAGGCTCTCGGGCTGCACGGCAGGTCCGAGCACTGCGAGCAGCCAGCAGAACTGCACGATGAGCATCAGCCGTGGCTCGGGAACCAGCTCGACCGTGAGCGCGAGCCCTGCCCATGCGGTGAAGGCTAGGGCGACCACTGCCACGACCACGCTGCGCTCCCCGGACGGAACCGGATTGAAGGGCGCCGCGAGCTCCACGGCGGCGAGGCTCGAGCACAGGATCACTGTGGCGAGCACCGGCGTGGGCCGGCGCCGCGGCAGATCCGGCACCCATCCCAGTCCGCCGGACACCGCACCCGCCGCTACGCGCATCCACGCGATTTCCACGATGCCGCCGAACACGGCGGCTGTCAGCAGGCCGGGATAGACGATGAGCGCCAACGTGTGGGTGGCGATGGCGGAGAGGACCTGCGTCATGACGGGGTCCCCGCGAACTCACGGCGCAGCCTCCGAGTTCGTGGGGTACTCATAGGCCGGCGAGCGCGAGCAGCGGTTGTGGATACAGGCCGATGAAGACGTTGATCGCGAGCACGATGGCGACGCCGATCGCCTGGCGTCCGCGAGGCACCCCAAGGCTGCGACCCAGGCGCAGCGAGGAAGGCAGCCAGAGCAGCATCGCCAACGCAAGGACCAATCCAAGCGGCCAGTAGATCTGGGTCGCGCCCCGAAAAAGCAGCACGCGCGCGGGGAACCCCGCGAACGGCGCCGAGCCCGCAAGCGCCGCGGCGACGATGAGGTTGATCGGCCGGTCGGTGGTGGTCTTCTCACGCAGGGCCTGCCTCGACCACAGGTAGAGCGGGAAGCGTCCGATGACGATGCTGACGAGGATGATCAGCGCGGCGGCCAGGCCATCAGTGATCGCCATCCCCAGGCCGCACAACGCCAGGCCCCAGTCGGCCATGAACGAATAGCGCCAGGCGGACGCATCGCTTTTCGTCCGCCACGAAGCGACGTTTCCCCAGACGGTGTTGAGTAGCCCGAGGCCGATCAGCATCGCGCCGAATGCGTCGCCGGCCTCAGCCGGTACCACCGCCCTCGCAAGCGCCAACACGGCCACCGCGAGCAGAGGACCGACGAAAGCCATCCACGGGATAGGGGACGAGACCACTGGCTCGTCGGGGTCGAACTCGTGGATGTAAGGCAGCAGGCCGACGGCCGCGACGAGCCCCGCCACCAGCCCGACCGCGCCGAGCCGCTCCAGGATCACGGGGCCCTGGGCTCGCTCGAGCGCAAGACCGAGGGCGAGCAGTCCCACAGCCAGCACGGGCGCGCGGAGGCGAAGCGCGAAGCTCCGCCGCGCCACCAGCCCCGCCTGCAACACCGCGAGGATCAGGATGGCGAGCAGGATCAAATCAAGGTTCGGCGCGACCGCCATCGCGACCATGGCGGCGAGACCAGCGAGGCCCCAGACGAGCAGCTGGCCGCGTGCCACGCGAGGTGGAGCGAGGCCGACCACCAGGCCGAGCGTGATCGCAGCCGCCGCCAGCAGCTCAGGCGCCATCTGGTGCCGATCGCGGGATGAGCAGGAAGCCGGCCGCCGCAGCCCCCCCCACGATGTAGGGCAGCTCGCCTGGTGCCGCGGCGGCCAGGCCCGCCGCCACCGCCACGGCCAGTGCAAGGCCCGCCGCAGAGGTCAGCGCCACCGCGGAATCCTGCGCCGCGAGAGCTCGCGCGCCCATCAAGCCGACGGCGACGAAGACCGCAAAACGGAGCGGCGCGCCGGGCCCAGTCGTGACTGAGGCCGCGAGCCACAGCGCGAGCAGGCCCGAGGCGACGCACAAGATGAGGCGCGGAGTCGAGCCCGGAGGCATGATCCCCCAGCCGGCCAGGCCCGTCCTCCACCGCTGAAAGGTGGCGATCGCTCCGCCCGCGCCGATCGCGACCGCCGCGACCGCGTCTCCACCCGCCATCACCAGGAGCGCGAGGGCCGCAGCGAGCAGGCCGAGCCCGGCCGCGAGGCCGCGACGGCCGTCCGCGAGCACGACGAGCGCTGCGCCCACCCACGTGATGAAGGCGGCTGCGACTTCGATCACCGAAGCGTCGAAAAGTCCATCAGCGGGTGACCGCGAAGGCCAGCGCGACTAGCGAGGCTAGCCACAGCACCGGCCGGCCGCCCGCCGCCGCCACCTCGAGCGCGGGCAGGTTGAGAATCGAGCGGTACTGCTCCGGCACTGTCGCCGCGCGCACTTCCTGCCGCGCTCGCTCGATCACGGCCGCGCCGGGCACGGTGAACAGGGGCGGGCGCGGCCGCGTCTTGATCACCGCAGTGCCCGCCCACGCATAGGCGAGGATCCCGATCATCAGGAGCGGGGCAAACAGGGCAACAGCCGGAAGTACCGTCGAGACCGTGAAAACCGACGTGAGGCCACCACCCAGCGATCCCGCCGACGGCATCACGTCCGCCTGTGCGGGGTTGGCGAAACTCGCCTGGATGGCGGCGAGCGCCGGGCCCGCGACCAGCGTGATCGCCGCGATCGCCATCGCGGCTCGCGGGAAGGTCTCGCTCGCGAGGCGACCGCGGCCCGCCGGCAATCCGACGGCTCTCGCCGCGGCCACCATCCACAGCACCCAAGTCGCGGTTCCCGCGATGCCGATGAGGCCGAGCCAGTCGCCGGCTTCGAACGTCGCTTCAATACCGATCACGCGCGCGCCGAAGGCGACACCGGGCGGCAGGCCCGCGGCCGCCGCGATGGCGACCAGCGAGGCCGGCCCCGCACGGTCGGGGAGCAGGGCCAGGCAGGCGGTCAGCGCCGAAGCTGTGGCCAGCGTGATCAGGCCGGCCACCAGGCCGAGCGGCGTGCCGAGCGCCAGCGTCATCAGGGCGAACCCGCCGAGGCCGGGAATCACCTCACCAAGGAACCCGCGCCGCGTCGCCGCGCGCTGGGCGCGGATGGCGGCGCCGGCCGCCACTAGCACCCCGAGCGACGCGAGGCCCGCGCTGAACAACGGATGCGGGTACCGGCCGTCGCCCATCTCGTAGGCGCGTACCAGCACGTAGAAGCCCAGCGGGTAAAGGGCAGCGACAGCCAGGCCTGCGGCGCGGAGCGATGGGCGCGACCACACCTCAGCCGGCCACGAGCGCCAGGGGAACAAGCCCGAGGCCATCAGCCCGGCCGCCGCGACGAGCGCGAAGACCGGAACGGTCAGCGCGGACACCGGCACGGCGGCATAGACCGCGGTGCCGGAGCGCACCTGCAGGATCGCCCCGGCCCAGCTGAGCGCAAGCCAGGCCGCCAGCAGCACGCTCCAGCGCGGCCGCGGGGCGCGTACGTCCTCGGTGTCGAGCTGCACGACGGCCAGCGTTGCGGCCGTGCCGCCGGCGAGCGCGGTGAGTACCACGCTGCCCGCCTCTATCGCGCCCATCGATGCCGCGACGCCGAGCGAGCCGAGGGTCATCTCCTGCCAGCTCCGTGGTTGGAGCGTGAGCACGACCGCGGACGGCACGAGCACGATCATCCCGAAGGCAAAGGCGAGGGCGTCGATCCGCAGCTCGAACGAAGAGCCAAACCCGAGGGCGCCAAGGTTCAACTCCTGGGTCGAGCGCACCAGCAGCCAGATCACCATCAACGCCACCACGGCCGCCCAGATGCCCGCCCCTGCGACAAGCCGCCCGGGCTTGAGCCCGGCGAGCCCCGTAGCGGTCAGCGCGCCGGCGGAGAGAATGGGAAAGAGCACCGGCGCAAGCAGGGCGAGCGAGGGCACCGCGCTAGCGTAGCGGCGTCGAGGTCCGCCGCAGATTCGCGGCATCGGCGGCCGCGCCAAGGAAAGGGTGGCGCGGCTAGGAGCGCAACCTACTGGGGTCCCCGCGTCGTGGTCGAGGGGGCAGCGACGCAGCGCCGGGCCCCTTGACGCAGGCTTCAGCGACCTTCTCGGGGTCCCCGCGGAATCGCCAGATTCCGCGAGGTGAGACGGCGCCCGGCCGCCTAGGCCGCGAAGCTGCAAGGACTCGGCGACGCTGCGCTGCCTGTAGTGTCGACGTCAGGCCAGGCGGTCGAGGGCGACGCGAAGCGCGGCCGCCCGTTCCTCCATCTTCTTGACGATCTCAGGCGGGGCCTTGGCCATGAAGTCCGGGTTCGCCAGCTTGGCCTCGGTCTTCTCCATGTCCTCTCTAAGGCGCTTGATCTCCGAATGGCGTCGCTGGTCGCCGGACCCGAATGGAAATCTCACCCAGCCCGGCGCGGCCGCCATCGGCGTGCCGGGATTGCTGTCGTCGCTCAACAGTTCCACCCACGCGAGTCGTGCGGCCAGCTCGGCGGCCTCGCGGCCAGGTCCCGGCTCGAGCCAGAGCTCCCCTCCCCGTGGCGGCGCGCCGGCCGCTTGGCGGTGGCCGCGGATCTCGTCGACGATGCTCATCACCAGCCCGAACGTCTCCTCAGCCGCGGGGTCGACGAACCTGTCTTCGCCCTCGGGCCACGCGGCGCGCATCGCGAAGCCGCGCTCGCCAGGAAGCCGCGACCACAGCTCCTCGGTCACGTACGGCATGAAGGGGTGGAGCAGCCGGAAGACGTAGTCTAGGCAGAGGTATGCGACGTCCTGCGCCACCGCGTCGCCCTCGCGCAGCCGCTCTTTGACCGCTTCCAGATACCAATCGCAGAACTCGTTCCAGGCAAACGCATACGCGGCGGAGATGGAGTCCTGGAAGGTGAAGTTCTCGATGCCCGCGGTGACCGCCGTGCACGCGTAAGAGAGGCGCGAGAGCACCCAGCGGTCCTCGAGGTGCTCGTGGATCTCAAGCGTGCCGGGCTCTCCGGCCGGCGGCGTCCCGGGTGAGCTCAGGACCAGCCGCGTCGCGTTCCATAGCTTGTTGGCAAAGCGGCGATAACCCTCGACGCGGCTCTCGTCGAAGCGCACGTCCTGGCTCGACATGCCGACCGACGCCGCCCACGCGCGCACGGCGTCGGTGCCGTACTTCGTCAGCAGCTCGCGCGGATCGACACCGGTGCCGAGGGACTTGGACATACGGCGACCGTCGCTCGCCTGCACGACGCAGTGGATCGCCACGTCCGCGAACGGCACCTCGCCCATGAACTCGAGGCCGGTCATGATCATCCGGCTGACCCATAGATTGATGATCTCGCGGGCCGTGCTGTTTACCGCGGTTGGATAGAAAGCCTTGAGGTCCTCTGTCTCGTCAGGCCAGCCCAGCGTCGCGAAAGGCCACAGCGCGGAGGAAAACCACGTGTCGAGCACGTCGGGGTGCTGCTCCAGCTTCGTGCTGCCGCACTCGGCGCAATCGTGCGGTCGCTCGACCGCGACGATCCGGTGCCCGTTCTCGCAGTCGTACACCGGGACGCGATGCCCCAGCCACAGCTGGCGGCCGATGTTCCAGTCGCGCAGGCCGCGCAGCCAGTCGAGATATGTGCGCTCGTAGCGCTCGGGGTGCCAGCGGACCTTGCCCACCGCCGATGCCGCAAGCGCCTTGTCGCGCATGACCTCCATGCGCAACCACCACTGCTCGCTGATCAACGGTTCGATCACGGTGTGGCACCGGTCGCAGTGCCCGACCTCGTGCGTGTACGGCTCCTCTTTGATCAGAAAGCCTTGCGCCTTCAGGTCGGCCACGACCTTCGTGCGGGCTTCGAGCGCGGGCAGCCCGTCATAGGGCAGGCCGGGCACGTTCATCCGCCCGTCGAGGTGCATGCCGTTGATGAGCTCAAGCGAGTGGCGCTGACCGATGTCGTAGTCCATCGGGTCGTGGCCCGGCGTGACTTTCAGCGCGCCGGTGCCGAAGCCCTTCTCGACGACGGAGTCGGCGACGATGGGCAGCTTTCGTCCGAGCAGCGGCAGGATCGCGGTCTTCCCGAAGATCGAGCTGTATCGCTCGTCGGTCGGGTTGACGGCGACCCCGGTGTCGGCCAGCATCGTCTCCGGCCGCACCGTCGCGATGACGACCTCACCGCCTCCTTCTATTGGGTATCGGATGAAGTACAGGACGTCGTGGTGCTCCTCCCATTCGACCTCGAGGTCGGAGATGGCCGAACGGTCGTGCGGGCACCAGTTCACGATTCGCGGCGCCCGGTAGATCCAACCGCGTTCGTAGAAGGCGACGAACGCGGTCATTACGGAGCGGACGTACCTCGCGTCCATGGTGAAACGGAGCCGGGTCCAGTCCATAGAGGCTCCAAGCAGTCGTAGCTGATCGAGGATGGCAGCCCCGACCGACTCGTACCAGGCGTTGACCCGCGCGTCGAAACCTTCTCGGCCCAGCTCTTCCTTGGTCATCCCCTCACGCGCGAGCTGTTTTTCGATCACGTTCTGCGTCGCGATCGCGGCGTGGTCATAGCCGGGCAGGAAGAGGACCTCGCGCCCGGTCATGCGCCTGTAACGGGCGATCACGTCGTAGATGGCCGTCTGCAGCGCGTGACCCAGGTGCAGCTCGCCAGTGATGTTCGGCGGCGGGAAGCACATCGAGAACTTCGGTTTGGGGCTCGTGGGGTCGGCGATGAAGAGACCCGCGTCTTCCCAGCGCGCGTACCAGCCGGCCTCGATGGCCTGTGGGTCGAACGCTTTGGGCATCTCGTTTTCTTGGTTCATTGGGCGTGCGTCATCGCCGGGTCGGGATTGGGGTCGCCGGCGCGAAGGTCGCTGTTAGCGCGACTGAGCCGGCGAGGGTACGGATACGCGCCCGTCACGGCTCATGATGCAGAAATTCTAGCGCTTCGTCCGCTGCCGATCGCCCAGCTCGTCGCCGACGCTGGATGCCCCGGTCGAGCGCGCGACCGCCGTAAACAGGCCAGGAGCCAGGGCCTGGAGCACGAGGCCGGCCCTGAGCTGGATGGGCGCGACGTCGACCTCTCCTCGGTTCTTGGTGATGGCGGACCACACCGCACCGGCAACCTCGGCGGGCGAGACCTCGCCCGCCATCGGGTTGGCCTTGAGCCCGGTCTCCGCCCACATGCCGGCTTCGTTGACGAACGTGGGGTAGATCACCGAGACGCCGACTTCCGTCCCCCACAGCTCCTCGCGCAGCGCAAGGCCGGATCCCCTGAGCCCGAACTTGGTGGCGTTGTAGATCGTCGCGCCGGCGGCCGGCACCTTGCCCGCGATGGAAGACAAGAACACGATGTGGCCGGCCGGGTGCGAGCCGATGGGCGAGCACGATGCCTGCGCGCAGGTTGACCGGGCGCGGTCGATCTCCTCGATGGTGAAAGTGGCGAGGCGGCCGCTGGCGGGCACGCCCGCGTTGGAGACCAGAACGTCCACGTGGCCGGCTTCCTCGGCCAGCCTTTCGGGCTCGCCTGCGCGCGCGAGGTCGGCGACGATGACGCGCGACCCGCCCAGCTCCTTCGCAAGCTTCTTCAGCGCCGCTTCGCTGCGCGCGGAGAGGACGAACTTTACGCCCGACTCGTGGAGGCGCCTTGCGATATGGGGGCCGAGGCCGGTGGATGCGCCGGTGAGAAGAACGGTCTTGCCTTTGAGGTCGTCCATCGCCGGAAGGATAAGAGGACCGGGGATGGGGTGTTCAGGTTGGTGAGTTCGAGAGTCAGACCCCGCGCCTGTACGTGTCGGCGATCCGCGGTTAGTTAGGCCGACTCTCCTACGAGCCTGGCCGGGCCCTCGCCTTCCTCGCCCAGCTCGAACTCGGGCTCGAGTGCTTCGCGGATCGAGCGCTCCGAGATCAAGCACCGCTTGATCTCCGGCCGGGACGGGATCTCGAACATCGAGTTGAGTAGAGCCTCTTCGATGATCGACTTGAGAGCACGCGCACCAGTGCCTCGGTGCAGTGCGAGCTCGGCGATTGCGTCGAGGCTCCCTTTTTGGAACACCAACTCGACGTTATCGAGCGTGAAGAACTTCTGGTACTGCTTGACGAGCGCGTTCTTCGGCTCGGTGAGGATGCGCACGATGTCCTGCTGGTCGAGGTGATGCAGGGTCACGATGATCGGAAGGCGGCCGATGAACTCGGGGATGAATCCGTACTTCAAGAGGTCCTGCGGCTGCAGGTGTTTGAGCGTCTCGGTCATGACCTTGCGCTCGATCCTGTTGTTCGGCGCACCGAATCCGATTGCGCGCCGGCCGATGCGCTGCTCGACGACCTTCTCCAGGCCGTCAAAAGCCCCGCCGCAGATGAACAGGATGTTGGTGGTGTTGATCTGGATGAAATCCTGGTGCGGGTGCTTGCGCCCGCCCTGGGGCGGCACGTTGGCGACAGTGCCCTCGAGGATCTTCAGCAGCGCCTGCTGCACGCCCTCGCCGCTGACGTCGCGTGTGATCGACGGGTTGTCGGACTTGCGCGCGATCTTGTCGATCTCGTCGATGTAGATGATCCCGCGCTCGGCGCGGCTGATGTCGAAGTCGGCGGCCTGGATCAGCCGCAGCAGGATGTTCTCCACGTCCTCGCCGACATAACCGGCCTCGGTGAGGCTTGTAGCGTCAGCGATGGCGAACGGAACGTCAAGGATCTTCGCAAGTGTTTGCGCGAGGTAGGTTTTTCCGCAGCCCGTCGGCCCGACGAGCAGCACGTTGGACTTCGTCAGCTCGACGTCGCCGACCGACTTCGAGGCGGAGATTCGCTTGTAGTGGTTGTAGACCTGCACCGAGAGGACCTTCTTCGCGCGCTCCTGCCCGATCACGTACTGGTCAAGGGCGGCGCAGATCGTCTTGGGGTTGGGGATGAAGCCGGTCTTCTGCTTCTTGGTGCCGGCGGAGCGATTGTCGTCCTCGAGCACCTCCTGACACAGGTCGATGCACTGGTCGCAGATGAACACGCCCGGGCCGGCCACGAGCTTTCGCACCTGGTCCTGGCCCTTCCCGCAGAATGAGCAGCGCGTGTAGCGGCGGCGGTCTTCTCGTTCGTTCATCGGTTCCTATTCGTGTCCTCTAGGACGACGCCGGTGCCGGGGGATTATGACCCCACAGGATCTCGTTGGCAACGCTTATGCATTCGCTGCATATGTAAACGCCGGGACCGGCGACGAGTCGGATGCCTCTTTCGCCCTGCGCCTTCTCGCAGAACGAGCACCGCGGCCGGTGCCTATTGACCTCGCCGCTCTTGCTCTTGCGCCTGAAGATCACCCTGCGGTCACCTTCTCCTTTTCCTTCTCGCTGTCCTTTGCCTTGTCCCTCTCTTTGTCTTTGTCCTTCTCGCCGAGCTTCGTCGGGCTGAGGATGATGTCGTCGATCAGCCCATATTCCTTGGCCGCATCCGACGTGAGGAAGTAGTCGCGCTCAGTGTCCAGCGTCACCTTCTCGATCTTCTGCCCTGTGTGCTTGGCGAGGATCTGGTTCAGCTGCTCGCGCGTGCGGAGGATCTCCTTGGCGTGGATCTGGATGTCGGTGGCCTGACCCTGCATCCCGCCCCACGGCTGATGGATGAGGATGTTCGCGTGCGGCAGCGCGTAGCGCAGTCCGTGCGCGCCGCCGGCGAGCAGCACCGCGGCCATCGAGTAAGCCATCCCGATGCAGATCGTGGAGACGGGCGGACGGATGTATTGCATGGTGTCGTAGATGGCGAGTCCAGCCGTCACCTGGCCACCCGGGCTGTTGACGTAGAGCGCGATCTCCTTGTCAGGGTCCTCGGACTGCAGGTAGAGCAGCTGCGCGACGATGAGATTCGCGACCTGGTCGTCGATCGGAGTCCCGATGAAGACGATGCGCTCCTTGAGAAGCCGCGAGTAGATGTCGAAAGCCCTTTCGCCGCGGCCAGTGTTCTCGACCACCATCGGAACCATGTAGCCGGCGGGACGATCCATTCCGCTCATGTCGTGCACAACGCCCATTCTAGACACGCATTCCCCCGGTGCCGTCAACTAGCGGTGCCGACGACTTCGACCAGGCGCTCCAGGACCCGCCTCCTGCGAAGCCTGGACGCGAAGTAGCGGCGCGCGCTGGGGCTCTTCTTGAGCTCCGCCACCTGGCCCTTGAGCTCGTCGTCCCTGGCCGCCTCGTCCTCCAGGAAGTGGACCGCGTCCTCTTCGGAGGGCTCCAGGTTTTCGCGCCTGGCGAATTCCGCCAGCACGAGGTCGACCTTAAGCCTCGCCTCTGCCTCGGGCCGCTCCTCGGCCATCCATTGCTCGAGCGTCTTGCCGAGATACTCGAGGTATCTGTCGATCCGAAGCCCCTGGCGGTTGAGGCTGCGCTCCATCGACTCGAGCTGGCTTGTCAGCTCCTTGTCGACCAGCGTCTCCGGGATCTCGACGCTCGACGCATCGACCAGGGCCTTCACGACCGCCTGTTCCTGCTCGAGCCTGGCCATCGCCCGCGCGGACTCTTCCAGCCCTGCGCGCACGGACTCCTCGTAGGCGGCGGCGGTCTCGTGCGCACCGTTGCTGAGGACCTTGGCCAGCTCGTCGTCGAGCACCGGAAGGATTTTTTCCTTGACCCCGCGCACCGTGACGCGAATCGTCGCCTCCTTGCCCGCGAGCTTGGGGTCGCTGTACGTGTCGGGGAAGCTCACCTTCGCCTCCCGCGTCTCGTCGACGAAAGTCCCCGGCAGCACCGCAAGCAGCTCGGGCAGGAGCACTCCCTCGCGCAGCTCGGCTTCCATCGCAGTGCGCGACTCGGACTCCACGACCTCGCCGCTCACCTCCACCTCGACGTCGATGACGGCGATGTCGGCCAGGCGCACCTCGCGCTCCACTGGCGTGATCTCGGCGAGGGGCCGGCGAAGGTCTTCGAGTCGGTGCTCGAGCATGTCGTCGGTCACCTCGATCGGGGTCGTGGTCGGGTTCAGCGTGGTGGCGTCCGCCAGCGTCACCTCCGGCATCACGCTGATGGTCGCCTTCAATTTCGCGGGACGGCCTCGCTCGAGCTCGAGGATCTCGACATCCGGGTTGTCGATGGGGTCGATCGACTTCTCCTGGAGCGCCTGGCGCATCACGTCGGGGACCATCGACTCGACCACCTCTTCGCGCAGCGCGGCGGGGCCCACCCGCGCCTCGACCAGCGCGCGCGGCGCGCGCCCGGGGCGGAAGCCTTCGATCTTGGCTCGCGAGACCAGGCGGTTCAAGACGCGCTCGTAGGTGGCGTCCACAGTCTCGGCGGGGACTTCGATGGTCATGCCCACCTGGCTCTTCGGCAGCGGTTCCGTCGAGACGGAAAGCTCGATGGGCATCTGCGCGATTCTACGAATCGCCGCGAGCTGGCGGCCGCCGCCAGGAAATGCCAGTCGGTCCTACGGGCAGGGAGACGACTTCACCGGCGGGATGGGACAAGGAGTTGGACTCGGGATCGGGCTGGGCGACGGGCTCGCAAGCACAGGTCCTGTGCCAGGGTCCTGCGGTACGGTGATGTTCGGCGGCGCGGGCGTCGGGCTCGGCGGGTTGTCGCCAGGCAGCCTCGGGATGTTCGTTGCATCGGTCAGGAACCAACTGTTGTTCGCTCCCGCGACGACATCCGGTGGCGGGACGTACCACCGGTTGCCCGGAATGCCGGCGAGGGCCTGCGAGACGAAGCTGTGCACACCAGGGGAGGCCACGAACACTCCGTCGGAGCCGTAGATCATCGAGTACTGGTTGCCGAGGATGTCGCCCACCCAGAGCCCGACCGCGAGGTCAGGGGTGAATGCGATGGTGTCGGCGTCCTTGAAGTTGTCGGTCGTCCCGGTCTTGGCAGCCACCGTCCGGTCCGACCAGTGGAGTGCGCTGTTGCACCCGAAGATCAAGCAACGGTTCTGGTCGTCCGACATGATCTGGGCCATGATGAAGGCGACCCCGGGATCGATCGCCAGGCGTGCCCGCTGGTCGGGGTGTGTCTGGTACAGGACCTGGCCGTGCGAGTCCTTCACCGTCAGGATCGATTCCGGCGAGTGGTACACGCCCATGTCCGCGTAGGTGGCGATGCCACTGACATGCTGGAGCAGCGTGATCGGGTAGCCGCCCAGCGTCAGCGACGGACCGTACTCGTCGAGGTTGCCGACCCGGTACTGGCTGTCGCCGATCGGGATGAGGGGGTTGACGCCCAGGTTGCGCATCCAGGAGAGCACTGCAGGGACTCCAATGGAGAGCTCCACCTTGACGGCCGCGATGTTGAGCGAGTTGCCCATCGCCTTCTTGAGGGGGAGCACGCCGTGGGTCTTGCCGTCGTAGTTGTAGAACTTGGTGGTGCTGTACGCGTCCTTGTAAATGAGGGGGCTCGGCCCGTCGTACACCGGCGTGTCGACGGTCGCAGCACGCGCGTTGAACACCGCCGCGTACGTGTACGGCTTCATCGAGGAGCCCATGTTTCGCGGGATCGTCGTGTAGTTGATCTGGCCGCCGTTGGCGTTGTAGTTGGGCGATCCGACCATGACGAGGATGTCACCGGTTTTCGGGTCCTCCGCCAGGAGTCCGGACGACAGCTGGCCACTGCGGTCGCGGAATAAGTTGGACGCGAGGTTGCTGCTCACGACGGACTCACCTATCTGCTGCATGTGGTAGTCGAGCGTGGTCGTCACGTTGAGCTGCTGCACGCCGGGTTGGAATCCAAGCTGCCGAAGCTCGGCCTGCACGTAGTCGACGAAGTGGGGCGCCAGGAAGCTGTTGACCGGCGCCTGGTAGACGAGCTTTTCGGCGAGTGCCTTGTCCATGTCTTCCTGCGTGATGTAGTTCGAGCGGACCATCGCCTGGAGCACCTCGGTCTGGCGCAGCTTGGCCGCATCGGGGTGCAGCACGGGGTTCCACTCCGTCGGCGCCTGTGGCAATCCAGCGAGCACCGCGGCCTGCGCCAGGTCCAGCTTTGAGGCGGGGATGTGGAAATAGCTCTGGGCGGCGGCCTCGATCCCATATGACTGCGACCCATAGAAGCTCTTGTTGAGGTAGAGCTCCATGATCTGATCCTTGGTGTACGCCTGTGCCAGCTCATAGGCGAGGGCCAGCTCCTGGATCTTGCGGCTGACGGTCTGGTCTGGCGTCAGGAACTGCTGCTTGGCGAGCTGCTGCGTGATCGTGCTCGCGCCGCTGACGATGTGCCCAGAGCGAAGGTTGTCGAACTCGGCTCGAACGATTGCTGCGGCGTCGAAGCCGGGGTTGCTGTAGAAGCCCTTGTCCTCGATCGCGACCGTCGCCTGGATCATCACGGGCGTGACGTTGGCCAACTTCACCGCAAGGCGGTGGTCGCCGTGGTTGCCCACGTCGGCAAGCAGCGTCCCGTCGGCGGCTGTGATGATCGTGTCGCCCGCGAACGCGGCGCTGTCGAGACCCTGGATCGAAGGCAGGCTGTCAAAGAAGGACTGCGCGTAAGCGTCGGCGGCAAAGCCGATGACCAGGAGCACCGCAAGGACCGCGCCCAGCCCGCGCAGCACGGCCGCGCGGCGCATCTTCTGTCCGATCGGGGACCACGTTGCGTGGATCCTCGCCCGAGGCCGGTGTCCCGCCTTGGTTTTGATCTTCTCAGGAATGTTTCTAGACATGCTTGGGGGACCCGTAAATTCTACGGTTTCCTACTCCCCAAACGACTGGGCGCGGCTTGGGGTTACGCGGTTCTCGACGGCCGGATGCGAGCGAGGACGCCGTGGCGCGCCAGCCGCCACTCTTCGTGGTCGATCGCGCGCAGCAGGTAGATGGCGACCAGGTATGCGATCGAGCCCACCGGGAGGCTGATGAAGATCGAGAACCTGGCCAGCGGGTAGAGCACGACGCCCATCACGGCCCCGGCCAGCACGATGCGCCAGCTCAGGTCGAGGACTGGCAGCCGCAGCTCGGGACGGTGCCGCTGGACAAACCACCAGCCGAAGACGCAGAGGGCAAGTTCCGTGACTACGGTGGTGGTGCTGGCGGCGAGGTATCCATAGAACGGGATGAAGATCAGGTTCAGCACGATGTTGAGCCCCGCCGCCATGCCGGTGGCCCAGGCGTTCAGGTGCTGCTGGTTGATCGCGTTGAGCATCGCGTAGAAGGCGGAGTTGGCGAAAAGAAAAACGATGGCGAACGCCAGGATCCTCAGTGCCGGCTCCGACTGGGTGAAGGCTCCCGAGCGGTTGAACACGCGGATGATCGGGTGAACCAGCACGAACGTGCCCACGGCCAAAGGCCAACCGAGCAGGACGAGGACCTTGAAGAACCGCGCGTACGCAAGCTTCAGCCGCGACCTGTCGCCGATGAAATACACGCCGAGCAGCGGATACACGACAGCCTGGATGGCGAGCGGGATGAACTGCAGCGCTTCGAAGGGCTTGTAGGCAAAGGTGTACGAGCCGACTTCGGCGAATGACCGGAAGTGCTGAAGGATCGGCACGTCGGCGCGGAAATAGAGATTGGTCAGAAAGAACGTCAGCCCGAACGGCAGCGCGAGGGGGAACCAGCGCAGCACGAGGTTGAGGTCGAGGCCGAGACGGATGCGGCCGAGGTTGAAGACCCGGATCACGAGCAGCGAGTAGACGATCGTGAAAACAAAGGACGCCGTGTAGGCCCAGACGTAGAAGCTCACTCCAGAGTGCCTGCGCGCGCCAAAGAGGATCAGGCCGCCCTGGATGGCGATCTCCGCGATGATCGCGATGGCGTCGAACTCGGCCCGTCCAACTGCATAGAAGGTGTTGCGCAGCAGGTTCGCGTAAGCGGTCGCCACCAGCAGCGCGGCGCCGGGCACGATCAATCCCGGCAGGCCGGCGCCGACCTGCAGCGCGATCGCCAGGATGACCACCGACGCCGCCGCCAGCGCCAGCTTGAAGACGAGCAGCGTGCCGAGGTAGTCCCCCAGCTCCTTGCGGTTGCGCGCGGCCTCGCGCGTGTAGAGAGGGTTGAAGCCGAAATCGGCGATCACCGACACGAGCGCCAGGTAGGCGATCAGGGTCGTGTACTGCCCGTACCCGGTGTCGCCGAGTGCGTTGGCGAGCACGATGACGACGACCAGGGACACGAGGCGCGAGACGACTCGTGCGACGAGGATGAACAGTGCGTTGCTGACCGCTCGCGTGCCGAGCTGGGCGGCGGCGCCTGCAACCTCGTCGGACACGGCGGAGAGTATGAATTCCGTCGCCCCATCCGGGGCCAGGAATGTAACCCCCCGGGTATACTGCGAACGCCCGCCGAGCGAGGAATCCAGATGAGCCTACCCCAGGCGCAACTATTCGCCACCCTCGGGAGTTCTGGCTAACGACGCTTGGAGCGCTCAAGTGGTTGGTCGGGCTCGGCCTGGTGGCGGCCGTCGGCATCGGAGCCGGCATCTACTGCGCCTTTTTCGGCGCCGGACCACAGATCAGTTACGTCACGCCTGACCTGGTCCCGATCGACCTCAACACGGCGGCGCCCAGCGACCAGCCGCCTGTCACATTGCCAACCGCTGTGCTGCTGCCCGTGCCGTTCACGTCGCAGGCGCCGCTCAACAACTGGGCGCAGCGCCAGCACACGTGCGAAGAGGCGAGCCTGGTCATGGTCGACCGCTACCTACGAGGCGACCACTCGGGGAGCCTGATCGACCCGCAAACAGCCGACCACGCGATCAACCAGGTCACCGCCTGGAAGCCCGCCGTCGACCTCACCATCCAGAAGGTGGGCGAGGTTGCCCAGAAGAACATGGGCTGGGCTTACAAGATCCTTCCGTCCGACCGCCTGAACATGAAGCAGCAGCTGTCCCTGGGACGTCCTCTGATCTTTGGGGTGCGGACGCACGGGCTCGGCAACCCGAACTACCCGGGCTACAGCTCGCACTACGAGCAGGCGGGCTGGTCGGTCTCCCACTACCTGGTGGTGACGGGCTACAACACGTCCGACCAGTACCTCCTCAACGACCCCGGCCTGACACGGGGCCATGGTTACGCCATCAGCTACGACAAGCTGGTGCACGCGGTCGACGACCTCGACCAGGCCTATCCCGAGCTGAACGCCGGGAGGGTCTTCCTGGTCCTGGCGCCGTCGTCCAACTCGACGAGCTGACCGATCGGGCGCCGTTTAGGCGAAGACGATCGCTTCGTTGAAGTCCGAGTAGCCGGCCTCGAACGCTCCCTTGCTGAGCCATTACTGGCCGCGGATCGGGTCGTTGATGAGCACGGAGCTCGGGCCCACACCCACCACGCTGTAAACGTGGGATGCCTGCGTGGGACCAATGAACGGTATCCACTCGCCGTCAAAGCTCAAGTAGTCGCGGCGCGGGTGCCACGCCCAGTCCCAGGTCGCAAAGGCCACCACCGGGTGCCCGCGATCACGCGCGCGTAGGTCGTCGCGGCTGACATCGAGCCGTAGGCGATGATCCGCGCCCACCAGGACGATGACCGCCCTGCAGACGAACCTGCAGGGCCGACTGGACGCGGGGGTGACAAACGCCCTCACCCATGCGTCCGGTCGCCGGCGCGCGCGTACACCTCGTCTCCCGGCACTACTCGTTCTTGGCGCGTCCCGGGAAAATGAACCCTGACACCCGGCCTTCCAGGGCTTCCGAGCTCCCAGCCGGCCGCATAAAGCTGGGCGGCCTGCGCGAGGTCGGTCGCCGGCGCGCTCTTGATTCCGTCCGTGAAGGTCAGGCTCTGGCTTCGCGCGCCCAGGAACCCCAGCCTCACCTCGCCTCCCGTCTTCAGGTTGAACACGTAGTCGTCAAACGGCCCGGCGTCGCTGCCGGCCACGAGCTCGGCGACGGTGGGCAGTCCGCCTTCCTTCATGGCGGCCTTCAGGTCCGCGCGAGAAGTCCTCTGGGCCAGGCGCTCGCGCCGCCGCACCTCGGTCAGCAGGACGTCTCGCTCGGTGCGTATGGCGGCCAGCCCCTGCTCGAGCGGCCGCATCCGCTCGCGCAGCTCCGCCACCCGGCGTTCGAGCTCCACGGCGTCGAGCGCCGTGAGTTCCTCAGTCATCGGTAGAAGCTTCCCTTGTCATGCCAGGTGGAGCTTAAGGCTGTCCTCACCCGCGCTTTTCGTGCTCGGCGCGGCGGCTTCGGAAGCCCACGAACAGGCCGATGTCGTAGACGATCTTCAGGCCCGCGCCGGCAAAGGACGGAAGGCCGAACGCGGACGCTCCGATCGCGATCCCGCGAGCGCGGGTCCGAAAGACTGTGCGACGCCGTGAACCGCGCCGGTCAGAGCCACCGCCGCCGCGCGGTCCTCGGCCGGAACTATCGAGACCACGTAGGCCTGGCGTGCCGGAACGTCCATCTGCGAAAGCGCGAAACGCCCGAGCAGCAAACCGATCGCCCACGGCAAAGTCGGGCTGAGGGCGACGAAGAACAGAAGGACGTTGCTGGGGAGGTGGGTGAAGACCATCGTGTTGATCAGGCCGAAGCGATTGGCCAGCCGTCGCGAGACCTCAAACGAAAAGGCCTGCAGCAGTGCAATGCCCGCAAAGAGCGGTCCGAGGAGCTGCGGGCCGGCGCCGAACCGGATGTGCAGCCAGTAAGCGATCACCGCGTTCGCCACCAGCCCGCCGCCTAGTGAGTCGAGCGCGAACAGTGCGGCCAGGCCGGCGAGCGGGCGGGCCAGCTCCGGCCGCCACAGAGCTCCGAGGGCCGAGGCCGTCCGCGAGTCCACGCGCTCGCTCATCAGGAGCGGCAGGACCGCAGTGGCCCCTCCGACCGCGGCATAAAGGAGGAAGAAACCTTGGCTAGCGCTCGCGCCGCTGCCGAAGCCCGCTACCAGCCCGCCGGCGGCGTTGAACAGGCCACCGGTGAGCGAGTAGCGGGCAAACGCGACATTGCGACCCGTCCGAGTGGCGACCTCCGTCAGAACCCCCTGCTCGACGGGCGCGAAGGGGCCGAGATCGACGCTCGCAACACCGAGCATCCCGGTCAACCCGGCCGCGATCAGCAGCCAGCCTTGCGTCGCCAGCGCAAGGTCGAGGCCGGTGATCGCCATGAGCACGCCCGCCGCGGCCAGCGCGCGACGCCGGCCGAAGCGCGCGGCGGCGGCGACCGCGGCAAGGCCCGACAGCGACGCCGCGGCAAGCCCGATCCCGAGCGTGAGCCCGATCAGGGCCGGCGCTAGGCCACGCCGCTCGAGGTGGATGCCGATCAGAACGGCGGAGAACCCGAAGCCGAACGCGCGCAGTCCTCGCGCGGCGAGCAGCAGGCTCCGGTCTCTGGTCAAGTACGGCGCCGCGTCATGGGAAAGAAGGGTATTTCAACGTACGTGTTGAAAAACTCGTACGATCTTGTTCATGGACTCACCGGGCTCTCGTCGGGCGCCCTTTGAACCGAGACGCGAGGTGATCCTCGCCTTCCTCAAGACGCGCGGTCACGCCACCCTCGGTGAGGTCGCGGCACGCCTCGAAGTCTCCAAGCAGGGCGCGCTGCGACACCTCGAGATGCTCGAGGCCTCCGGGCTTGTCACAGCGGCCACAGCCGTGCCGCACGGGCGCGGGCGGCCCGAGAACGTCTACGAGCTCACCCCGGCCGCCGGCAGCCACTTCCCAGACGGACACCAGGAGCTCACCGGCGAGCTCGTCGAGTTCGTATCGGAAGAGCAGTTGAAACGATTCTTCGAGCGCCGCGCCGCCAGGCTCGAGGCCGAGTACGCGCCCCGATTGGCGGGGCTAGACTTTGCAGCGCGCGTCCGCGAACTGGCCAGGCTTGCCACCCAGCACGGCCACATGGCCGAGGTCGTCGAGCTGGCCACTGGCGGCCTCGCGATCCGCCACTGCAACTGCCCCATCCAGGACGTCGCGGCCCGCACGGGGCTGCCCTGCCTGAACGAGCAGCAGATGTACGAGCGGCTCCTGGGGGCCCCGGTCACCCGGTCGACGTGGATGGCCGAGGCAGCGAGCGACTGCACGTACGAAGTGATGAATGACAAGGAGAGCAAGGCAAGAGTTGGCTGATTTCGAGATCAAAGACCTGCGGGCCAGCGTCGATGGCAAGGAGATCCTCAAAGGCGTGACGCTCGCCATCAACAAGGGCGAGGTCCACGCGGTCATGGGACCCAACGGCTCCGGGAAGTCGACCCTGTCGCACACCCTGATGGGCCACCCGGGTTACACGGTCGACGGCGGCGAGGTCCTGTTCAAGGGGCAAAACGTCCTCGACCTCCAAACCGACGAGAGGGCGCGGTTGGGCATGTTCCTGGCGATGCAGTACCCAGTCGTTGTGCCCGGCATCTCGATGACCAACTTCCTGCGCACTGCGCTCAACGCAAAGCGCGGTTACGACGGCAAGGACAAGTCGAAGCAGATCTCGCCGAAGGAGTTCCGCTCGCTGCTCAAAGGTGAGCTCGAGGTCCTGCACATGGACGACTCGTTCCTGCCGCGCTACATCAACGACGGGTTCTCCGGCGGCGAGAAGAAGCGCGCGGAAATCCTGCAGATGGCGATCCTCAAGCCTGAGATCGCGATCCTCGACGAGACCGACTCCGGCCTGGACATCGACTCCATCAAGTTCGTCGCCGAAGCGGTCAACCGCATGCGCGGTCCTGAGCTCGGCGTGCTGATCATCACCCACTACACGCGGATACTCGAGTTCATCAAGCCCGACTACGTGCACGTGCTCGTCGACGGGAAGTTCGTGCTGTCGGGCGGGCCCGAGATCGCGGCGCGCCTGGAGAAGACCGGTTATTCCGAGTGGGTCACCGAAGAGCCACAAGAGGGGGTCGCCTGATGGCCACTGTACCCAAGGTCGACGTCGGCTCGGATTACAAGGAGAAGTACGGCTTCTTCGTCCCCGAGGACTACGTCTTCAAGGCCAAGCGCGGTCTGAACCCCGAGATCGTCAAGGAGATCTCGTGGATGAAGAAGGAACCCGAGTGGATGATGAAAATGCGGCTGCGCTCACTCGAGATCTTCCGCAAGAAGCCCATGCCCACGTGGGGCGCGGACCTCTCGGTAATCGACTTCGAGAACATCTTCTATTACCTCCGCGCCTCCGACAAGCAGTCGAAGACGTGGGAGGACCTGCCGCCTGACATCAAGAAGACGTACGACCGCCTGGGCGTGCCTGAGGCCGAGCGCAAGTTCCTGGCCGGGGTCTCCGCGCAGTACGAGTCCGAGGTCGTCTACCACTCGCTCCACGAGGAGCTGTCGAAGAAGGGCGTCATCTTCACCGACACCGACTCCGCGCTGCGCGACCACCCGGAGCTGTTCAAGGAGTACTTCGGGACGATCATCCCGCCGGCCGACAACAAGTTCGCGGCGCTCAACACGGCGGTCTGGTCGGGCGGCTCGTTCATCTACGTGCCGAAGGGCGTGCGCGTCGAAATCCCCCTGCAGGCTTACTTCCGCATCAACGCGGAGAACATGGGGCAGTTCGAGCGGACGCTGATCATCTGCGACGAAGGCTCCTTCGTCCACTACATCGAAGGGTGCACGGCTCCGATCTACACGAGCGACTCGCTGCACTCGGCAGTGGTCGAGATCATCGTCAAGAAGAACGCGCGCTGCCGCTACACGACCATCCAGAACTGGTCGACCAACGTGTTCAACCTGGTCACGAAGCGGGCGATGGTGTACGGCGACGCGACGATGGAGTGGGTCGACGGAAACCTCGGCTCGCAGATCACGATGAAGTACCCAAGCGTCT
>JBDTKH010000061.1:0-39137 GCA_039935415.1 Candidatus Dormiibacterota bacterium | reverse complement strand
TTGATCAGCGGGTCAAGGAGGGCCGATTCACGTCGGTGCACGTGAAGCGAATTCTTGCCGAGGGTGAACGCGTCGTTTCCCAACTGCGCGAAGGTAAACATTGGTGGGATCACAGTTGGGCCGAATGGCGACCGCCTGTCGAATGGGGCCCGACAACTCTGCCGAGCGGGGTGGGAGATCGTCCCGACTCCTGCACCTGACTGGGACAGCGCCTGATCAGACGGATTCAATGCTGCCGACCAGACTTCACATCCCGCTGTAGCCGGCCCGGCGACCTTTCGTGTGCAGGGCGAGCCTGATCTCGGGTCCGTTAATAACTGTCAAAAGGTTCTTATTGTGGAAGCCCGGGTGCACCAAACGTTTGTTTACCGCACCGGGACGGCCAGCCGCTGGATCGAGTTGTTCCCGTAGCCGAGGCGGTTCCATTCGGCGACGTCGGGCTGCGTGGCCGGCGAGGTCGGTGACGCGCGCCCGAAGGGTCAGCTCTTCCGACCGTCCTCGGTCCGCGTCAAAAGGCCTTGGGCCAGCCTGTCGAGCCGCGTCTCGCAGTTGAGCGGTTCAGTGCTGAGCGCGACCCGGCCTGGCGCCTGCGACATGTCTGACTAGCTGCTTGGCGCCGTCAGGTAGGACATAGGGTCGACCACGGCGTCGTTGACGCGCAGCTCGAAGTGCACGTGGGGGCCGGTCGACCATCCCGTGGAACCTTCGAGCCCGACCCGCTGGCCACGCGCGACGATGTCGCCGACGTTCACATCGGTCTCCAGCAGGTGTCCGTAGAGGGTCATGATCCCGCCCCCGTGCCCGATTACCAGGTAGTTACCGTATCCGCTCTGGGAGTGACCGACCGCGACGATCACGCCCGCTGCGGCTGCCGTCACAGTGGTTCCAAACGGCGCGGCGATGTCAACGCCGGTGTGGAAGTGCGCGTACGCTCCGAGTGGCGGCTCCAGGGTGAAATCGGTCGGACCGAAGAGCTGCGTGACGCGGCCGCCCGCCATCGGCCATGACAGGTGAAATCCTGCGATCGTCTGGCCAAGGGGAAGCATGTGAGTGACCAACGCCAGGCCGAGGCCGACGTGCGCCTGGCTCCATGCGGCCTGGTACGAGCGCTGAACCAGGTCCTGCTCCTGCGCCTCCATCAAAGTCGCCAGGCTCGCCGTCACGTCGGCCGGCTGGTCCTGCAGCCCATTCTCGGCGTCCTGGATCTGGGCGATCAGGTCCGCCACCTGGTTGCTGACGTCGTCCTGCTGAGCCAGCAGGTCCTCGACCAGGCTCAGGTTGGCGACCAGGCGGTCCCTGACCGAGTTCTCACGATCGAGCTCGGCCTGGCGCGCGGCGCGATCCGCCTCGAGCTTTGCGAGGTCGGCCTCGAGCCTGGCCTGCAGCGCGTGCGCGTGCTGCCCGGCGATCACCAGGTCGGAGGTGGCCTGCAGCGCGTCGTGCAGGTTGCCGGCGCGCGCGACCAGCAACCAGAACGAGTCAGGCTGGCGGTAGATGTCGCGCGCCATGGCCGCGACCTGCTCCTTCTCGACTTCGATCCGCGCTTCCGTGTCGGAGATCTGAGCGTCGAGCTGGGCGATCTTGTCTTCGAGGTTCGCGATCACAGTCTCCTCCTGGGAGATCTGGTCCGTGAGGATCTGCTCGCTTGTGGTCGTCTGGTCGAGGACCGCGCTCAGGTGTTCCTGCGCGGTCAGCGCTGTCGCGAGGTCACCACCAAGCCGCGAAGTGAGCTGCGCGTAGGCCGCCTGTGTCGGGTCGGTCACTGCAGGGCAGGTCGTGCGCGTGTCGGAGGCGCTCGAAGGCGGCGGGCATGGCGAGGGGCTCGTCGCACCGGCGCCTAACGCTTCGATCGCCACCAGGGCGATCACGACGCCGAGCGCGCCGAGCGCTCGCAGGGGTCCCCGCGAGCTCACGGCGCAGCCTCTGAGTTCGTGGGGTACCTCATGTGCGGACCTTGCGGAATCCCAGCAACGCGGTGGTCGAGCCGAGCACGAGGCCCGCGATCAGGATGGCGGCGAGAACGTACTGGACGGCCGTTGGTCCAACCCCGGGCAGCACCTGTGCATAGGTCGCCGATTCGAAACGGGTGACGAGCAGCCACGCAGCGGCCACGGCCGCGGCGGCCACTGCCCCGGCCAGCGCCCCGATCATCAGGCCCTCCACGACGAACGGCCCACGCAACATCCAGCCACGCGCCCCGAGCAGGCGGATGATCGCGACCTCCTGGCGCCGGGCCGCTGCGATCCCGCGCATGGAGTTGGCGATCACCGCATACGCGACGAGCCCGAAGAACAGGAGGAGGCCGGCGCCGATCGCACCAACGACCAGCGCGAAGTGACGCAGCCGCGAATAGGTGTCGGGGTCATAAGAAGTCGGATACGCGGGATCGACGGCGGGGTCGCCCGCGACCGACGCGGCGACCGCACCGACCTTCGTCACGAGGCGGACTCGGACATCCAGGCTCGCCGGGAATGGATTGGTCGAGCTGAGGCTGGCCAGGTTGTCGAGGCCCGGTCTGCTGCTGGCCTCCGCGAGCGCCTGCTCCGGGCTGACGTCGGTCACCGACGCCACGCGCGGGTCCGCGACCAGGCGGGCCTTGAGGGCCGCCACCGTGTCCGGCGCGGCGTCCTGCGCGAGGTAGACCCGCACGAGGGAAGCGTCCGCGGACTGCTGAGCCGCCACCTGCTCGACCGAGATCCCGATCGTCGCCAGCGTCCCGCAGAGCAGGAGCAGCAGCGCCATGGTCCCAAGCGCCGGGGCGGTCAGGCGCAGGTCGCGGCTCCAGCTGCGCAGCCCGCTCAGCACCACGAGCCGGTAAGCGTTGGCGGCGAACGCCGCAAGGCGACGCCACACGCCCGGTGGAGAAGACGCCTTCGGGACGGGCTTGGGCGGTCGTGCGGGAACGGGGAGGATGAGGCGCCACAAAGCGGGCGCCGTGAGCAAGCCGCCCCCGATGCCGTTGCGGTGACCGTTGCCATTGCCGTTCGCGTTGCCGCCGTGCTTCCCATTCGACGCGGCTTTCGCCGACCCGTTCAGCCAGATCCTGCCGGTGGGGAGGCGTAGCACGCGGCTGGACGGAAACGTGTGCCGGTGCGTCGCAACGATGACGCTGGCGCCTTTGGCGGCGGCTTCTTCGAGCAGTCCCATGACCATCTGGGCGTTCGCGTCATCGACGGCGGCGACCGGCTCGTCGGCAAGAATGACCTTCGGCCGCACCACAAGCGCCCGGGCCACGGCCACTCGCTGCCTCTCGCCGGCCGAGAGCTGACCCGGGTAGGCGTTGCGTTTGTGGACCAGGCCAACCGACTCGAGCGCCGCGAGCGAGCGGCGACGGATAGTGCGAAGGGGGACCCCAGGGTCGACCACCTGCAGGGCGAGCGTGAGGTTCTCGAGCGCGGTCAGCCGTGGGAGGAGCCGGTGCTCCTGGAAGATGAAGGCGACGTCTCGCCTGACTCGCACCAGGCCCCGCCGCCACCATCGATGCAGCCCGCGACCCTGGACAAGGACTTCGCCGCCGTTCGGGCGAAGCTGGCCGTGGATGAGCCGGAGCAGCGTCGTCTTGCCTGCGCCGCTGGGGCCAGTGATCTCGACCAGCTCCCCCGAGGCCACCGAGAGGCTGATGTCTTTGAGGACGGCGTTCCGCCCGAACGACTTGGTGACGTGCGTGAGCTTGACCACCGGCTGCACCGGCGCGGCGCCATTGGTCCCTGGGCGATGAGTTTTCGCCCCATTCTTCTTCGCCAGGACCCCATTGCTCGTCGCGGCATCGGTCACGCCGTTGGTCAGGGCGCGCTTAGACGCTCCTGTGACTGGTCTTCCCACCCTGTCCACTTCCAGATTAGCCCAAGCCAGCCTTCAGGACCGCTCAATAAATCCTCAGGATTACCTGACTCACCAGAAGTTGCCGGTTGGTACTGGCTGAGGTCAGCAGCCCGCGAGCGTGAGCGGCGCGGAAGCCACCACGATGGAAAATGGGCCGTCCGACGGGGAGACCGTCACGACCCGGCTGCCATTCGCAGCCGCCTGTGTCAAAGTACCCGCGGCACCCGACACCGCCACGGCGCCGGTCACCTCGGGTGGGAGGTAAACCGTCGTCGACGCATCGCCAGGGCTGCCGTGTCCCGAGAGGATGAACGCGCCGCTCGTCGGATCGTACCGGTAGGTGAGTCCAGGGTCGCTCGAAGCCTGCGGATAGACGCGAGCGAGGAGCCGTTCACGCTCCGACCGGAGGCAGCCGCTGGAGGTCGTCTGGGACGAACGCGGCGGCGGGTCGAACATCCCCCAGGTGCCACGACTTCCATTCTCCTTCCAGGTCCAGAAGGCGAACCCCACGCGGTGCTTCTCCATCTCGACCAGCTGGCTGGCGATCACCAACGCATCCCACTTCGGGTCGAAGCCGAACTCCGAAACGAACA
Source organism: Candidatus Dormiibacterota bacterium (assembly GCA_039935415.1). Lineage (GTDB taxonomy): Bacteria > Chloroflexota > Dormibacteria > Dormibacterales > Dormibacteraceae > Palsa-870. The sequence continues at coordinate 34,722 of JBDTKH010000061.1, read as the reverse complement.
GAGCCGCGCCGATTGCCTTGGCCTCGTGCTCGCCCAGCGAGTAGCTCTGGTCGTAGCCTCCCCACGGGTAGCTCGCCTTGTCGGGCGCCTGGCCGAGGAAATGGTCGAACGTGTACTGGTGCGTGTAGGCGTGCAGTGAGAGCACCAGGTTCGGATATGAGCTCACCGGAAGTCCCAGGTGAGTCGGGAAATCGGTCACCTCGCGCAGGAGGCCCGCCTCGAGAAAGAAGAGATGGTGGAGGTCGTGGACGCCGAGGTCTCGGTAGCCGCAGAAAGAAGGCATGAAGAGACCGCTCCAGCACGGCAGTCCATCGTGCACGCCGGTGATGGCGTCGATGACCCTCCGGTAGAACGGGAAGAGGAGCAGGTCCTCGAAACCCGGCGGTAGGTTCCACCCGGGCAACGGTTCGTTGAAGACGCTGTATCCCGCGATGGCGCTGTCGTTCTTGAAGCGATTGGCGAGGAAAGCGACCGCCGAGATGTACTCGTCCTGGATCCCGTTGCGGTCGTACCAGAAGTTGGTGTTCGCCTCGAGCACGGCCGGGTTCAGCTCGCGCTGGTTCAAGTAAGCCTCGGGCGGGAGGCCGTCGGTGATCGTTGCCCACGCCGGCGCCCCCGTGTAGTAGCGCAGGTTGACGGCGGAGCCTCCTGGAAGAGGGACCGGCGACACGCGGCCGATGTAGCGGGAGTAAGCGTTCTGGTGCATGTCGAGGATCACGTACATGCCGGCGGCCCGCGCCCAGCTCACGACCTGCGCGATCCGGTCGAGGTAGGTCTTATCGAACCGCCCGCGCTCTGGCTCGATGAGGCTCCACGACAGGGGCAGGCGCAGGGAGTTGAAGCCGAAGGTGGCCATCTGCGCGACATCGGCCTCGCACAGTGGAGGCGTCGGCATGTCCGGGGAGTTGGCAGGGCACCGGCCGTCGTACGCGGAGGGGTCGATGGGGTAGAAGGGTGGCGGGGCGGTGAGCGACGGGTCAGCTGTGGAGTAGAAGTCGATGAGTCCCTGTGCGATGGCGCCGTGGAGAAGCACCATGCGTTCGCGGTCGTCCGCTACGTATGGCTGCCCGTCCTTGATGCGCTGGACGTGCAGCCACGGCAGCGCGCCGGCTGGGGCCGCGGCAGGGTTTGGCGCGGGCGTCAGCCCGACCACCATCGACGTGGCCATGGCACCCGGATACGTGAGCGCGGCAAGCAAGACGACGATCAGCCCAAGCACGATGCGCCTGGTCACGAGTTCAGAATCCAGTAGGCGGTGCCGCCTACCAGCACGAGGAGGCCGAACACTCCGGCGACAAGACCCGTCATGGCCGATGCGGTGCTGTAGACCGCGAACGGGGCGAAGATGCCGAACGAGAGCGCCAGCAACCCGAAGACCAGCGATCGGGTGGCGGCGCGGTCCCTTATCAGTTCCTGGGCGTCACCAGAACTTCCCGCCGCCCAGGAGCAGGTAGAGGATCGGGCCGATGCCCCAGAAGAAGCTGATGATGATCCACAGCACTTTCGAGACCCCGCCCATGTCCTTGCGGTTGACGATGTTGATCACGCACAGCACGAAGGCGACGGGGTGCAGGAAGATCGCCAGCAGCACCTCGACGATGAACTTGATCATTGCCCTCTAGTTTCGCGCCTGTTGGGGGTGCTTGACCAGTGCCTGCAGCGGGTTCGCGATTCGCGGCCAACCGCCCGTGGGCGAGTAGGTCCCGTCCGGCGCCTGCTCGTAGGAGGCCTTGAGGCGGTGGCGGGCGATCTGGGTCACGGCATCGATGAACCGATCGACCTCCGCCGCCGTGTTGTAGGGCGCAAGGCTCGCTCTGACCGCGCCGGGCAGCGCCTTGCGGTGGCCGGCCGTCACCTCGTCCTCGACGGCGTCCACCGCGTCCCGATCCAGGTGGAGAAGGTGGAAGACGTAAGGGTTCGCGCAGAAGCAGCCGTTGCGCACCGCGATTCCCCACTCGTGGCTCAAGGCCGCTGCGACGAGACCGTGGTGCAGCCCCTCCACCACGAAGCTCGCCAGTGCAAGCCTCGTCCCGGGGACCGCTGGCTTTCCCCCGAGGACGGTGACGCCCGGGATGGCGCTCACTCGCGACAGCAGGTAGCCGCCGAGCTCGACCTCGTGCCTGAGCATATCGTCGAAACCGAGCTCGAGCAGGGTTTCGATGGCGACGCCCAGCGCGACGGAGCCGATCACGTTCGGCGATCCGGCCTCCTCGCGATCGGGAAGGTCGGCCCAGACCGTGTCGTCCCAGGTCACGATGCTGATCGCGCCGCCGCCCATCACCTCTGGCGCGCCCGAGAAGAAGTCACGCGGCGCGACCAGCACGCCCGCGCCGTATGGCGCGTACATCTTGTGGCCGGAGAGGGAGACGAAGTCCAGGTGGCCCGGGTCGCCGGGCGGCCGCGCGTCGATCCGATGATGAGGCGCAAGCTGTGCGGCATCGACCGAGACGCGGGCGCCGTGGCGGTGAGCCAGCTCGGCGACCTCGTGGATCGGCGTGACGAAGCCGGTCACATTGGAGGCTCCGCAGATGGCGACGAGACCGATGTTGCCCTCATTGGTTTCGAGCATCCGCTCGATCGACTCCATGTCGATGTGCCCGTCATCCGTGAGCCCGACCATCAGGTGGCCGCTGCGGTGCCGCCAAGGAAGGAGGTCGGCGTGGTGCTCCATCGCGGTGACCAGCACGTGGCGGCCGTCGAGGCGCGCCTGCTCGGCGGCGATCCGGTTGAGGGCGTCGGTGGTGCCCTTGACGAAGATCACGACCTGGGATTGGTCGTCGACCCCGAGAAAAGCGGCGACCCGCTCGCGGGCCTGCTCGTAGGCTTCGGTCGCAAGCCGCGACTTGTACCCAGTGCCGCGGTGCACGCTCGAGTAGATCTCCGAGAACGCGTTGACCGCGTCGCGCACGCGTTTCAAAGGCGGGGTGCTGGCGGCGTTGTCGAAGTTGATTCCTGTCACGCTGCCGCCGCCGTGGACGGGAACCGGCATGTCGACTCCGGCGAAGTGCTCGCGCCACTGCCCGGAAGTCAGGTACGGGGGGGAACTCAACTGTTGCCAAGCCTAACGCTCGCCGGGTGCGCCGGACAATCCAAAGCGGAGTCTGTATCAGTCACACTAGCGACTGCGTATTCCATTGTGTCTTTGACACGAGGCCAGGCATGAAGAGCAGCCGTAACTTGAAGGACGTGCGGACCGAGGCCATCGAGCAGGACTCGAGCCTCGCCGCGCGCGAGCTCAGGCTCCTGGTGCGCCTCGCCCAGGCGGCCGCTGCGACGGAACGGCCGGACGAGCTCCTGCAGCTGATCATCCGCGAGTCGACTTCCGCTACGGGCACTGATGTCTGCTCGCTGTACCTGCTCACATCGCCCGGCAGCGAGCTCCTGCTGACCGCAACGAACGGGCTGAACGAGAACATGGTGGGGAAGGTCACCATGCGCGTCGGCGAGGGGATCACCGGCTGGGTGGCCGAGGCTCGGCAGCCTGCGGCGGTGCCCGACGTGAGCAGGGAGCCTCACTGGAAGTGGGTGCCCGGCCTGGACGAGGATCGATTTCACTCGATGCTCTCCGTGCCGATCGAGTCCGGTCCTCGACTCGTCGGGGTCCTCAACGTGCAGAGCGCGGCGCGGCGCGACTTCGACTCCGGCGACATCGACTTCCTGCGCGCGATCGCGGGACAGGTCGCCGGGATTCTCGAGCGAAGCGAGCTGCAGCGGCGGACGGAGGTGCAGCTCGCGGAGATCCAGCTGTCGCACGACATTCACGAGCGCTTCACGAAGCTCTCGCTCGAGGGGGCGGGGATACGGTCGATCCTCGACGTGATCGGATCGCTGGCGGGCGGCCGCGCGGCGCTTTACTCCACCGACGGGTACAGGGTTCGCGGGGCCGGCGAATCCTCGGACGGCATGCCGCAGCGGATCCACGTCCCGAGCCCGCTCGGCCAGCCCGGCGCGCGCGAGGTGCGGATCAATGCCGGCCGCCCGGCGCGAGCGCTCGATGTCGTGCCAGTGCGCGCCGGTCCGGACGTGCTCGGGATGCTCGCAGTCGGTGTCGATGAGAAGACGGTGGATTCGGCCGGACGCCGGCGGGCGCTCGAGCACGGCTCGACGGTGCTCGCGCTGGAGCTGTCCAAGGAGCTCGCCGCCGCCGAGGTCGAGCGCAGGCTGCGCGGAGACCTCGTCGAGGAGGTGCTCGCCGGTGGACTCGACGCGGATGAGGCGGAGCGGGTGGCGCGCCAGGCGGAGCGCCTCGGCCACAGGCTTCCGCAGCGGGCGTGGGTGGTCGTACTCGAGCCCGACGACGACGCGACCGAATCCGCCCTGGCCGCGCGCGATCAGCAGGACAGGCTCGACTCGGCGCTGGCCGGCGTCATCCGCTCGCGCATGCCAGGCGCGCTCACCCTGGTCAGGTCGGCGTCGGCGGTGTTCCTGGTCCCGGACGAGGTGGCGCCTGACCTGGCGACGGTCGAGAAGCTGGCCGCTCAGGTCCTCTCCGCGGCGGCCCTGGTGATGAAGCCGGGCACCGCCTCTGTCGGGATAGGGAACCTGGCCAATGGGGTGAGCGAGCTCGCCCGGTCGCACGTGGAGGCCAGGCAGGCGCTCCGCCTCACGCGTCGCGCGGGCGGGCGGGGGCGTGTCGCGTCTTATCGCTCGCTGGGCGCGTTCAGGCTGCTCCTGGAGGTGCAAAGCCCGGATGCTTTGCGCCGGTTCGTGGACGAGCTGCTCGGCTCGCTGCTCGAGTACGCCCAGTCGCGCGACACGCCGCTGCTCGAGACGCTCGAGGCACTGGCTGCGGCGCGATGGGTCCGCCGTGCAGCGTCTCGCAACCTTGGCATTCACATCAACTCGATGAGCTACCGCGTGGAGCGGATCGAAGCGCTGACGGGCCTGCAGCTGGACGACCCGGAAACGCGAGTTGCGATCTCGATCGCGCTGCGAGCCCGCGCGATGTTGGGGATGTAGCGCACCGTCGGGGCGCCGCGGTTGCGGGTTCTAGGTGGCCCGGTTGGTTCGCGGGAGATCTATCGTCACGGCCGCGCTGACCAAACAGGTCATTGCAAACGTGATGAAACCGAAACCCTGATCCCTCGTCACGATCAGTGCTATCGCGACCAGGCATCCGAGCGCGGTCCCGGCTCCGACGATCCTGAGCGCACGGCCGCTGAGGCGCCCAGGTGGCCGACCGGGCACGCCACGCCCGGTCACGAGCTCCCACAGGCCGATGGCTCCGGTGGCGGCGCAAATCCCGATCGCAGTTGCTGTCATCGGCCGAAGACTAGCAGCCCTCCATCGCTGTGAGAAGTCCCTTTCACCCCCTCCTGGCAGGGCCGCTTCGCGGCCGTGCCATCCTCCCCACATGGTGGGGAGGTAAAGCAAGAGGGCCCCGGGATTTCCCCGAGGCCCTCTCTGGAGAGTGTTGTCTCGCTTTAGACGTCGCTGTAGAGCATGAATTCCCAAGGGTGCGGCCGCAGCGCGACCTGGTCGACCTCCTTCTTGCGCTTGTAGTCGATCCAGGTGTCGATCACGTCCTTTGTGAACACGCCGCCTTCGAGCAGGAACGCGTGGTCTGCCTCGAGCGCGTCCAGTGACTCGGCCAGCGAGCCGGGCACTTTCTTGATCTTCGCCTTCTCCTCGCCTTCCAGCTCGTAGATGTCCTTGTCGATCGGCGCGGGCGGCATGGTCTTGTGCTTGATCCCGTCCAGGCCGGCCATCAGGCAAGCCGCGAATGCCAGGTACGGGTTGGCGGCCGGGTCAGGCGAGCGGAACTCGACGCGCTTTGACTTCGGGTTTGTGGAGTACATCGGGATGCGGACGCAAGCTGAGCGGTTGCGCTTGGAGTAGACGAGGTTGATCGGAGCCTCGTAGCCGGGAACGAGCCGCCGGTACGAGTTGGTGGTCGGAGCGCAGATCGCAAGCAGCGCAGGGGCGTGCTTGAGGAGGCCGCCGATGTAATGGACGGCCATCTCACTGAGCCCCGCATAACCGTCTTTGTCGGCAAACAGGTTCTCGCCATCCTTCCAGAGACTCTGGTGGATGTGCATCCCTGACCCGTTGTCCTGGAACAGGGGCTTCGGCATGAAGGTCACGACGTAGCCATGCTGCGCCGCGATGTTCTTGATCACGTACTTGAACACCATGGTCTTGTCGCCCATCGTCGTCAGCGTGTCGAACCGCATGTCGATCTCGGCCTGACCGGCGGTCCCGACCTCGTGGTGCTGGACTTCGACCCGAACGCCGGCCTCGAGCAGCTTGAGCATGATCTCGGAGCGCAGGTCCTGGAACTTGTCTGTCGGCGGCACCGGGAAGTAACCCTCTTTGTGCCGCGGCCGAAACGCGAGGTTCGGCTCGGAGTTCTTGCCCGAGTTCCAGATGCCCTCTTCCGAATCGATGTGGTAGTAGCCGCTGTGCGCGTTCTGGTCGAACCGCAGCGAGTTGAAGATGTAGAACTCCGCCTCGGGGCCCCAGTAGCTGACGTCGGCAATGCCGGACATGCGAAGGTGCTCCTCGGCCTTTTTCGCGATGAAGCGCGCGTCACGCGAGTACGGCTGGCGCGAGATGGGGTCGACGACGTCGCAGATCAAGAAGAGCGTCTTATGCGTGAGGCAGGGATCGATCGTCGCCGAATCGGGGTCGGGTATGAGCAGCATGTCGCTCTCGTCGATCGCCTGGAAGCCGCGAATGCTCGATCCGTCGAACCCGAGCCCATCCGTGAAGCTGTCGACCTCGAGCTCTCCGATCGGGAGGCTGAAGTGCTGCCACGTGCCCGGCAGGTCGACGAAACGGACGTCGACGACCTCGACGCCCTCGGCCTTTGCCCGCTCGATCACCTCGCTCGGGCTTGTCTTGCTCCCCGACTTGGTCTGAATCGCCATGAACACCCTCCATGAACCCCTGGGAATTCGGCCGGGCGCGCGCGCTGCACAACCCCGGTTGACGGGCTCCATGGCATCGTAGGAATTCAGAGAGCGGCGATCACGGTGCACTCGCAACGAATTGAAGGCCCCCATTTATGTGTGGTCCGCACTAGAAGAGATATCCACAAGGCGCGTGCTCTCGTGCGGTCTGCACGAGCACACGACCGAGGCATTTGTCCGCATCACACGTTTTTTGCACCGCCCGGCATCCATAGGGTTGGGTCTCAACAAAACGGGAGGTGACGTCCTTGTCCATACCGATCGACGACCTGAAGGAGTCGCTCATGAGGCGCAGGCTAGTGCTCGCGATCTCTGGCGGAGTCGCGTTGCTCGGAGCGCTGTTGCCGGTGGCCGTCCTCGCCGACGACCCCACCGCGACGCAGGCCGCCGGAGTCGCCGCGGATACGGTCTGGGTGATCGTCGCCGCGTGCCTCGTGATGTTCATGCAGGCGGGATTCGCCATGCTCGAGGTCGGCTTCAGCCGCATGAAGAACGTCGGCACCGTGGTCGCGAAAGTCGTGACCAACCTCAGCGTCAGCTCCATCGCGTACTGGGGAGTTGGCTTCGGACTTGCCTTCGGCGCCGGCGGCGCCTTTGCGTTCATCGGCGGCAGCGGGTTCTTTCCGACCTTCAGCCCCGGCTCTCAGTTGAATCTGCCGGCCATCGCGGCGAGCACAGCGCCGGCATCCGCGAAGTTCTTCTTCGAGTTCGTCTTCTGTGCCGTCTCGCTCGCGATCGTGTGGGGCACGATGATCGAGCGGACGAAGTTCATCGTCTACATCCTCTTCGGCGTCCCGTTCGCGGCATTGATCTATCCACTGATCAGCCACCAGCTCTTCGGCGGCGGATTCCTGATGGCCACGCTTGGCTCGCAGGACTTCGCCGGCTCGACGGTCGTGCACTTGACAGGCGCGACAGCCGGCCTGGCCGGGCTTCTGTTGCTCGGTCCGCGCATCGGCAAGTACGAACGCGGGCGAGCCAACGCGATCCCTGGACACAACATGCCGCTCGCGCAGCTGGGCGTGCTCATCCTGTGGTTCGGCTGGTTCGGGTTCAACCCGGGCTCGACCCTCAACGCCACCAACCTTCACTTCGCTGACGTCGTGGTGGTGACCAACCTGGCCGCCGCGGGCGGCGCTGTGGCGGCGCTCGCCACCGTCTACTTCATCACCAAGACGATGGACGTGGGCATGATCGGCAACGGCGCGATTGCCGCGCTGGTCGCCATCACCGCCCCATCCGGTTACGTCGAGCCCTGGGCGGCGATCGTCATCGGCGCGGTCGCCGGCGTGATCGTCGTCGTCGGTGTGCTCGCGCTCGACAAGTACCTGGACGATCCGGTCGGCGCGCTCCCGGCCCACGGCATGGCCGGGATCTGGGGCACCCTGAGCTGCGGCCTCTTCACGACGCCGGCGCTGGCCAAGTTCAACGGCGTCGGCCAGGGCGGCCTGTTCTACACCGGCAGCTTTCACCAGCTGGGCGCCCAGGCGATCGCAGTGACCGCCTCGTTCGTCACCGTCTTCGTCCTGAGCTACGGTCTGTTCTGGATCATCAAGAAGACAGTCGGCCTCCGCGTGTCCCCGCGTGAAGAGATGGAAGGCCTCGACATCAGCGAGCACGGCATGTGGGGTTATCCCGAATCGTTCATGCCTGTCCCGGGCGGCGTCTACCGGCAGGCTGACACGCCAACCGTCAACCCGCACCCCTCGGCTGAACCGGTTGGCAGCCACAAGGAGGTGGCGCCGGCATGAGCATAAGTGGAGAAGCTCACGGCATGAGGATGGTGGTCGCGATCATCCGGCACGAGAAACTGCAGGAGGTCCAGGACGTCCTTGATGAATGTGGTGTCTCAGGAGTCACGGTGACCGAGGTCAAAGGCTGCGGCGCGCAGCGCGGCTACACGGAAAAGTACCGAGGCGCAGCAGTTCACATCTCGCTGCGACCGCGGCTCAAGGTCGAAGCGGTGATGAAGTCCGAGATAGTTACGACGGTGGTCGACAAGCTGGCGGTCGCGGCCCGGACCGGCGATGGCGAGGTCGGCGACGGGAAGATCTTTGTCATCGGTGTCGAGGATGCCGTCCGGATCAGAACAGGAGAGCACGGGCCTGAAACAGTGCGTCACGCAGAGCGCGCCATGTGGGGTCATTAAGGAATGAGGGAAAACCCCGGAGTGGTTTTCCCTCATCGCGCGTGCGGCATGCTGCCGCAGGCGCTGCTCCCATTCCGGTATAGGGATGGGACTTAACTTCAGGATTTACTCCAGGCCACGCCTTGGAGGTGTAAGGGACAAAGCTACGGCCGGGCTAAGCCCGGCCGTCCTGCCGCGCTGGTGAAGCCCTTGCCTGTGGTTAGTTCGCCTGGGCGGTAGGGCTCACGTCGGCGGACTCGGGGAGCTCGACGATATTTGCGGGGACGTCGACGTTCTTGGCGATCCAGGCCTTGATCGGGGCTGCCCCGCCGGGGTAGCCGACCAGCCGGTCGACCATCTTGCCGTCGCGGAACAGGCCCAGGGTCGGAATGCCCATCACGCCGTAGCGGATCGCGATCTCCTGGTTGGCGTCCACGTCGAGCTTGCCGATCGTCACCTTGCCGTCGTACTCGCCGGCCAGCTGCTCCACGACCGGAGTCATCATCCGGCAGGGGCCGCACCAGTCGGCGTAGAAGTCCACCACCACCGGTTCGCTGGCCTTGAGCACGTCGGCCTCGAAAGTCGGGCCGTCGAAGTGCTTCATGTTGTTCATATTCAATACAAGCTGCCCGTCGCATGAGGTATTCCAGCACCCCCACCCGGCGGCTTCGCAGCCGACCTCCGCACGGGGTGGGGAGGTAAAGGCCCCCATAATCGGGTCGATGGCCACTCTTGGCGCCGAGCGATCCTACTCGCCCGCGGAGCAGGCGCTCCGGCAGTTCGGGGCCCGGCTCTTCGAGGCCGCGCCGGGCCTGGTGACCTGGATCCTCCTGCTCGCGCCGGCGTGGATCCCGATCATCTTTCAGTCGCCGGGCGCGCTCGCGGTGGCCGCCGCCGTGCTCGTCTTTGACGTCTACTGGCTGATTCGCGCGGTCACTGTCGTGACTGGCGTCTACAGCACCATGTGGCGGATGCGGCGGGACATGGCGAAGAACTGGCTCGCCCTGTGCCTGGAGGATCAGCAGCGGGGCGCCAACGACCCCCTGCAGTACTACCACCTGTCCGTCATCCCCACCTACACCGAGCCCTACCACGTGCTCGAACGGACGGTGCAGGCGATCGTGGACTCCAACTACCCGCCCGAGCTGAAGCTCGTCGGCATCATCACGCGCGAGACGGACAAGCCGGGCTGGGAGAACGTGGCGCGGCTGAAGGCGAAGTTCGGGGACCGGCTTCGCGGCTTTTACCACATCAAGGACCCGCTCGAGCCGGGCATCGTGATCGGCAAGTCGGCGGCTATGAACTGGGGCGGACGCTGGATGGTCAGGGTGCTCACCGAAGAGGGCTACGACCTCGACAAGATCCTGATCACCGACCTGGATTCGGACTACCGCGTCCATCCGCAGTATTTCGCCTGGATCAGCTGGCACCACGCTCGCGAAGCGCTGCGCGATTACGTTATCTGGCAGCCCGTGCCGCTCTTCCACAACAACATCTGGCAGGTGCCGATGGCGGTGCGCATCATGTCGGCCAGCACCTCCCAGTGGCAGATGTTCCTGCACTCGCGACCGCATCGCCTGGTCGCCTTCAGCAGCTACACGTGCAGCCTGGAATTTGTGCGCAAGGTCGGCTACTGGGACAAGGACGTCATTCCCGAGGACTCGCGCTTTTACTGGAAAGCGTTCTTCACGTTCGGCAAGCGGTTCTCGGTCAAGTCGGTCTTCCTACCTATCTACGGCGACTCACCCAACTCGCGTGACTACGCATCGACGCACATGAGCCAGTACAACCAGATCAAGCGGTGGGCCTGGGGCATCACCGACGTTCCATACGTGCTGGCGCGATTGTTCAAGCACCCCGAGATCCCGCTCGGCCTGCGGATACACCGGTTCATGAACCTCTTCTTGAACCACCTCAACTGGATCTTCCTGCCCCTGCTGTTGATGTTCGGTGCGTCGGTCCCGATCTGGGTGAGCGTCGACTTCTCGCTCACTGACCTCGGTCAGGCCCTCTGGACGTACTCAGGCATCCTGCTGTCGACCACACTTTCGACTGTGATCTTCTTCCTGTACTTCGAGATCAGGATGCTGCCGCCCAAGCCCAAGAACTGGCCGCTGTGGAAGAAGGTGTTGATCCACGTGCAATACCTCGCGTACCCGGTCGTTGGCCTCGTCATGAGCGTGCTGCCTGCCCTCGAGGCGCACACGCGGCTGCTGCTGGGTCGCTATCTCGAATATCGCGTGACAGAGAAGGTGTAGGCGATGGACGATTCGAGCGCTAGAAGCATCGCGGCCACCGTCGGTGCGCTGTTCCATTCCGTGCACGACGGCATGAGGGAGCAGGTGCGGGGGATGGACTCGGGCACTCTCAACTGGAAGCCGCTGCCGCTGGCCAACTCGATCGCGGTGCTGGTCGTGCACACGCTCGGCTCGGAGCTTGAGATGATCAGGGCGGTGCGCTCGGTGGCGACCGAGCGCGACCGGCCGGCGGAGTTCAAGGCGGAGGCCGATGCCGTCCAGCTGCTGGCGCTGCTCGATCGCGCCGACCAGGAGCTCGACGAGCAGGTAGCCGCGCTTACCGCGGCGGACCTGACCCAGATGCGTCCCCGTGGCGATCGCCCGCCCAGGCCAGGCCTTGAATGGCTGCTCTCGAACTACGGACACGCGCGTGAGCACCTGGCGCAGATCGAGTTGACCAAGCAGCTATACGACTCAAGGACCTGAGAGGGAACCCCGGAGCGGTTCCCTCTACGCGCCAGGCGCGGGCAGGATGGACCTTACTGATCGCATCGCCCGGTCGCTTCGCGACGGGGCTGCTCTCCTTCCGGTATATGGTTCGGTCCTAACTAAGTAGTCACTCCTGGCAACGCTGGGAGCAGAAAAAACAAAGTTGCGGCTGGGTGAAACCCAGCCGTCCCTGCGGCGCTAGAGTCTCTGGCTCAGGCTCCGCAGACTGGGCCCGTGAACCACGGTAGGCAGAACCCGGGTCCTCCAAGGGCCCACAACGTCAAGGCGGCGATGATCGCCAGGAAGATCACCCACCCGGTTCCGGTGAAGATGTTGCGGCCGGGGACAGGCCAGCTCTTCCAGCCGAGACGCCGGGCAAGTCTCGGTCCAGCGCCCGAATCGATAAACGGCCAGACCACCAGCCCGATCACGACGACCGTGGGGATGATGATCGACATGAGGAGCTCCGGACCGAGCTTGATGAACTGGAACAGGAACAGGAAGTACCAGTCCGGGCGGGGGGTGGTGGCCGCACGCGGGTCCGCCGACTGCTCGAGCTGAAGGTTCTTCTGGACGAAGGCGGCGAGCAGGCCGACGGTGACCAGCATGATCACGGCGATGATCGGGTAGGGCCAGAAGTGGTCCGGGAAGAATGGATGCGTGTCTTCGTCCGGCATGTCGTCCGCCAGGTGGTGGCCCGCGTCGCCCATCAGGATGGGGAAGAGGGCGAGCCCGACCAGCACCGGGTAGAGGATGTTGTCCGGGCCGATCGGGAGCCGCTTCCATTCCGGCTCCAGCGTGTGGCCGGTGTGGCTGTCGACCTCGATGATCGGTATGTCGGTCACCGCCGGCGCCGCGCCCGGACCTTCCGTGGTCACGTCGCGGCCGCTCACAGCGGCTCCGAGATGCCGTGCGCCCGGATGAAGCGGAAGTGCACGTACATCAACAGCACGATCAGCGCCGGCAGCAAGAAGACGTGGATCGTGAAAAAGCGCTGGAGCGTGGGTGGGCCGACGACCGCTCCGCCCTGCAGCACCTCCTTGATGAAGGCGCCGAGCGCGGCCGGCGGGGCGGAGCCCGCGATCTTGATCGTCACCTCGGTCGCGAAGTAAGCCTTGGTGTCCCACGGCAGCAGGTATCCGGTTAGGGACAGGGCCAGGATGCAGAGCAGCAGGATCACGCCGACGATCCAGTTCAGCTCCCGAGGCGCGCGGTAGGACCCGGTCCAGTACACCCGGGCCATGTGGATCAGCACCATGATGATCAGGAGGTTGGCACCCCAGAAGTGGACCCCGCGAACAAGCCAGCCGAGATAGACCGTGTTCTGGATGAACTCGACGCTCGTGTAGGCGGGGGCGGGGTTTCCGGTCGCGTCAGGCACGTAGTAGAAGGCGAGGAAGATCCCGGTCACGAGCTGCAGCACGACGAGGATGAACACCATCCCGCCGAAGCAGTAATAGAAGGCGTTGGCGAAGTTGGGGACGCGCTGGTAGAGCGCCTCGTCGATCGCCTTGGTGAACGGGTAGCGCTCGTCGAGCCAGTCCACGACCGCCACCTGGATCTCTCGAGGGTGCGGGATGGCCATGCGTCAGAAACCCAGCTCGAGGCCGTCGACCTGGATTGTCGTCGGGTCGCTTCCCTGCTTCCAGGTCAGATTCGATAGGGGATGGGCGGCCGGGCCGCGGAGCACCGTTCCGTCCAGGTGGAAGCGCGATCCGTGGCACGGACAGTCGAAAGTCTTCGCGGTCGCGTTCAATGCCACCGAGCACCCCAGGTGCGAGCAGTTGATCGCGAAGGCCTGCACCGTGCCTGCCTGGTCCTTGACCAGGAATCCGCCGAAGGCCAGGTCACCCGCGGCGTTGTCGCCCCCGCCGTTCGCCATGATAAAGGCCGAGTTGGGGCTGCTCGGGGCGTCGAACTTGACGGCGTCGCCGTTCTGGAGCTGGTCGACCGGCTTGTCCAGCGCGACCGTGATCGGCAGTTTCTTCTGGCCCTTGGGCGGCGCCGGCCAGAGGAAGAGGAGGAGCGGCGCGAGAGCGGTCACGGCGGTCGACGTCAGGAGGGCGGCGATCCACCAACCCAGAAAGGTTCGACGGGTGACTCGCTTTGGCGCCGCGGCGTCTGCCATCCGGCCCAAATGTTAACGGGCCGGTGGTTGGTGACGTAAGGCCGGCAGTCCGACCGCCTGGCGCACTTCGGCCATCGTCTGGCGCGCCACCCCGCGCGCCGTATCGCTGCCGCTCTCGAGAATTCCGGCCACTTGCTGCGGGCTGAGCTCGGCGCGGACCTCCCGGAACGGCCGGAACGTCTCGATGATCCGGTCCGCCAGAAGCTGCTTCTTGTCGTAGCAGCCGATCTGCGCCTTGCGGCACAGGTCCCAGTAGTGCTGCCAGTCGTCGAAGAAGAACTTGTAGAACGCGCAGACGTTGCAGGTGCGCGGATGCCCGGGGTCCGCCCTGCGCGGGCGCTTGACGTCGGTGACCATGCTGAGCACCTGCTTGCGGATGACCTCGGGCTCGTCGGTCACGCCCACGATGTTGCCGACAGTCTTCGACATGCGCTGCTTGCCGTCAGTTCCCTTGATGAGGGGGAACTGTGTGAGCAGGGCGCGAGGCTCCGGAAAGACCGGCGCGTACGTGCGATTGAACTTCCGCACGACCTCGCGGATGAGCTCGAGGTGCGGCAGCTGGTCTTTCCCGACGGGCACGCCGCCGCCCTTCACGATGACGATGTCGGCTCCCTGGAGCACCGGATAGGAGAGCAGCCCGAGGTTCACGTTGTCGGGGTGCTTCTGAGCCATCTCCTTGAACGTCGGCGTGCGGAGCACCCAGCTGAGCGGCGTGACCATCGACAGCAGTAGGGACAGCTCCGCGATCTCGGGGACCTTGGACTGCTGGTAGAGGACGCTTTTCCTGGGGTCGATGCCGACGGCTAGCAGGTCCGCGGCGAGGTCAAAGACCTTGTCCTCGGCCTTGTGGCCGTCTGGCTCTGTCGTGAGCGCATGGTAATCGGCGACGAAGTAGAAGCATTCGTACTCGCTCTGCAGCTCGACCCAGTTCTTGGCCGCGCCAAGGTAGTTGCCGAGGTGAAAACGCCCGGTCGGACGCATGCCGCTGAGAATCCGCATCCGCTCCGCCATTAGAGTGTCCCGCCCCCGAATCTCGTCGCAGCTTCGCGGCCTAGGCGGCCGGGCGCTTGCCCACCCGACGGAATCTGGCGATTCCGCGGGGACCCCGGGGAGGGCGCTGAAGCGTGCGTCAAGGGGCCCGGCACTGCGTCGTCGCGCACTTCCAGTGCGCTCCTAGCCGCGCCGCCCTTTCCTTGACTCCAGCCGCCGATGCCGCGAACCTGTCTCGAGCTTTGGGGGCGTGACACTCGGAACGAGTCTAGCGGTGGCTTAGGATTTGGCGAAGTTGCCTGATTACGATCCAGCGCCGGACCTGCCGCCCGTCAGCCTGGGACTGGGCTCGCGGGCGCTTCGCAACACGGTAATCGTCCTCACCGCCAAAGTTGCCGCCAGGCTGATCGCGCTGGTGACGGTCCTCGCGATGCTCAGGTACCTGGCCCCAGGCCGCTACGGAACGTTTGCGACCCTCGTCAACTACACGGCGATCGTCAGCGTCGTGCTCGACGTGGGCTTCAACGTCCTGTTCATTCGCGAGGGTGCCCGCCATCCGGACCAGATCCAGCGCTACCTCCGCAACGTCATGTCGCTGCGCCTGCTGATGTCCGTGGTGAGCCTCCTGATCCTGGCCGCCGCCCTGAGCTTCGCGCGGCTGGAGGACCTGGTGGTTCCTGGTTTTGTCCTGATGGTCCTGACCTCGTACTCGAGCCTCCTGCGCAACGGGCTCTACGCCGTGCAGCAGCTGGGATATGAGGCCATCGCGGTGGTACTCGAAAGCCTCGTGCTCCTGAGCTTCGTGGTCTTCGGCATCAAGACCAATGCCGGTGTCGCCTACTTCGTCTGGGCGTACGCGGCCCAGTACGCATTCAGCTGCGTCTACTTCGCGATCGTGCTGGCGGCCAAGCACATCGCCGTCGTCGGTTGGAAGTTCGAGGTGCCGCTTGTTCGCGAATGGTTCTGGAAAGGGCTGCCTTTCGCGCTCACGTTCGTCCTCACGATCCTTTATTTCAAGATCGACCAACCGCTCATATTCGCGCTGCGGGAAAAGGTCGAAGCCGGGTTGTACGGCGCCGCCTACAAGCCGTTCGAATCACTGCTGTTCATTCCCATCACCTTTCTGTCCATCGTCTTCCCGGTCCTTTCCGTCTACCACCGAGACAGGCCCGCCGAGCTGCTTGACGTGGTGAGCAAGTTCTTCAAGGCCCTTCTGCTGATCGGCTGGCCGATGAGCGTCGGCATCTTCCTGCTCGCCCACCCGCTGACGCGCCTCTTGCTCGGATCGGGATATGCGGGATCAGAGCCCGCACTGCGGATCCTTGCCCTCACCCTCGGTTTCGCGTTCGTGAACAACGCGTTCATCGGTGCCTTGAGCGCCACCGATCACCAGTCGTCCTTCACCTGGGCCGCGGGGTGGAGCCTGGTCGCCAACCTTGCGCTGAACCTGACTCTCATCCCGATCTTCGGCTACATCGGGGCGAGCTGGGCCACCGTTGCGACAGAGATCGTGCTCGGCGCGGCCGGGTGGACTCTGACGGCGCGACACATCGGCCGCGTGCCAGTGCTCAGGCTCAGCTGGCGCGTGGTAGTGGCGGGTCTGGTCATGGGCGCCGCCGTCTTTCCGATCCGCGACCAGGGCGGGGTTGCGATCGCCGTCCCTGTCCTCGTGGGCGTGGTCGTGTACGCGGCCGCCGTCCTGCTGCTGCGGGCGCTGACCCGAGATGAGATCGCCTGGGCGCGCCGAGCCCTCGCGCTGGCCCGGCCATGAGCTCGAGCCCGCTCTTCCTCAAGCCGCGTGGCGCCGGGAAGCCAATCCAGTGGGAGGAGATTGCCGTAGACGCCCCGGAGGTCGGACCCCAGACGCCCCTGGACGACGCGCAGTTCGTCGCCCTCGACGTCGAGACGACCGGCAACGCGCCTTTCCTCGTGCTCGAGCTCGGCGCCGAGCGTTTCCGTCTCGACGGCCCGCTTTCGTTCTTCGACACGCTCGTGGACTGCCGCGCGCCGATCAACCCTTACGCCAAGAAACGCCACCACATCGACCGCTCGATGCTGATCGGAGCCCCAGACTTTCGCGACGCGCGCCGCGGGTTTCTCCGTTTCGCGCATGGCGCGGTCCTGGTGGAGCACAGCCACGACGCGTTCGACACGTGGCTCGTCGGCCGCGGGTTGGAGAGCCCGCTGGAGCATCCGATCATCGACACATCGACGCTGGCGCGCCTGGTGCTCGAGCTTCCGGCGGGTCAAACGCCCGGGCTTGCCCGCCTGGTCGAGGAGCTTGGCCTCGACGTGACGCCGGCGCACGCCGCCCTCGACGACGCCCGAGCCACGGCGATGGTGTTTCGGGCGCTCATCGCCAGGGTCCGCGAGAAGTTTGGATGGACGACGGTGGGGGAGGTTCTGGCCGCGCTCCCGAGGCCGACGATCGACCGGAACGCGCCTAGTCGAAAAGCGTCAGCTGCAGGTCGGGCTCAGGGTGCTCGAGGCCCGACAGCCCCACCCCGATCAGCCGCACCGGGCGCGACTCAGCGTGCGACTTCTCCAGCGCCGAGCGGGCGGCGCGGAAGATCGTCTCGACGTCGTCGGTCGGGCTCGTCCGGCTCACCTGGCGGCTCACCAGCCTGAAGTCGGGCAGCTTTAGCTTCACGTAGATCGTGCGGGCTCGCACGCCTTCCGCCTTGAGCCTTTCGACCACGCGCTCGGTCAGCTCCCGCAGTGCTTTCTCGAGCTCCACGCGGTCGCTGAGGTCCTGCTCGAAGGTTGTCTCGGCCGAGATCGTCTTGGCCGGCTTGCTGCCGTCCACCGGCGACCGGTCGCGGCCCTGGGCGAACCTCTGCAGGACGGCGCCACCCACACCGAGGGCCTGGACCAGGCGCTGGGTTTCGTACGAAGCAAGCTCGCCCACCGTGCGCAGGCCCATCGCGTGCAAGCGCTCCTCGGTCTTGGGGCCAAGGCCGGGAATCACGCCGATGGGGAGGGATGCGAGAAAGTCGGGTTCCGATCCCGGGGGAACCAGCACCAGGCCGTCAGGCTTGTGGGTTCCGCTCGCCACCTTCGCGACTAGCTTCGAGGTCGCGACGCCGACAGAAGCCGTCAGCCCGACCTCGGTGTGCACCTGGAACTTGATCCGCCGGGCGACCTCCTCGCCGTTGGAGGTCCCGTGGCGCGTGCGCGCGGTCACGTCGAGATAGGCCTCGTCGAGGGCAATCCCTTCCACCAGCTCCGGGGAGGTGAACCGGCGGAAGATCTGGTGAACGATCCGGCTCGCCTCGCGGTAGCGGCTGCTGTCAGGCGTGACCACGATCAGCTGCGGGCAGCGCTGCAAGGCCTCGTGCAGGGGCATCGCCGAGCGCACGCCGAAGGCGCGCGCCTCGTAGGACGCCCCCATCACGACCGCCCTCCGGGAGCGGCCGGCGACCGCCACGGGGATGCCGCGCAGCTTGGGGTCGTCGCGCTGGTGGACGGACGAGTAGAAGGCGTCCAGGTCGACGTGGAGGATCGTTCGCGGCCAGTTGTCGGGTCTTGGCATGCTCGGTGTCGCGGCCAGTCTGCCACAACACCTTGTGGCCTACCACTTGTTGGGGTGCTTTACCATGGGCCGCTACGGGCTCGGAGGCGACGCGAGGGCCGCGACCACGTTGGAGAAGACGTTAGTGATCTGGTTGCCCACGGTGGCCAGGACCGCGACAGTCAGTATCGAGACGATCAGTAGGACGCCCACGAAGGCCCCCACGGTGATCGCGACCGCCGCGCCTGCGCCCGCGCGCGGCGAGGCGGCGGCTCGAGCGGGCTCCCACGCCTGGCCGTTCCAGCGCCAGAACCGGTCCGGCGAGAGGGCCGCCCGCCACTCGGCGCCATCCCACCACCAGAAGCCGTCGGCCGAGAAAGGGGTCTGCGCGCCTGTGGGGGTCTGCCCGCCAGGACCAACGGCAATTTCGGAAGCATAGGGGCGTGGCGTCCGCGCCTCTAGGCGAGGGCTTTCCGTCCGCGCCTCTAGAATCCCGGTCACGATGAAGGGCGTCATCCTGGCGGGAGGAACGGGCAGCCGGCTCCATCCGCTGACCCGCATCACCAACAAGCACCTGCTTCCGATCTACGACCGGCCGATGATCAGCTACGCGATCGAGGCGCTGGTCAAGTCGGGGGTGTCCGAGATGATGCTCGTCACCGGCGGAACGCATGCCGGAGAGTTCCTGCGGCTCCTGGGTAACGGTCACGAGTTCGGCATCGACAGGCTTTTCTATGCTTACCAGGAAAAGCCGGGCGGCATCGCAGAAGCGCTGAGCCTGGCTGAGAAGTTCGTGGCTGGTGACAGGAGCGTGGTTCTTCTTGGCGACAACATCTTCGAGCGATCGTTTCGCCCTTGCGTGGAGGCGTTCCGCAAACAGGAGCGCGGCTCCCGAGTGGTGCTTTCAAAGGTGTCCGATCCCGAACACCTTCGAAACCTGGGTGTCGCGCAGCTCAAGGGCGATCACCGGATAGAGCGCATCATCGAAAAGCCGAAGCACCCGCAGAGCCAGTTTGCGGTCACCGGCGTCTACTTCTACGACGAGACGGTGTGGAAGGTCCTTCCGGACCTCAAACCTTCGGGGCGAGGCGAGCTGGAGATCACAGATGTCAACAACTGGTATATCGAGCACGGCTTGATGGAGTACGACGTGATGGAAGGCTTCTGGGGGGACGCGGGAGAGTCGATGCAGGCGTATTACGCGGTCCAGGATTTTGTCCGAGCGCACGGCGCCAACCGCGAAGGTTGATGTGAGCGGGGTCATTATCGACGGGGTCGTGCTGAAGACGCTCGTCACTCACACGGACGAACGTGGTTACTTCCGCGAGGTGATTCGAGAGACCGACAAGTTCTTCGGCCGGTTCGGCCAGTGGAGCGATTCACTGATGTACCCCGGCACCACCAAGGCCTGGCACATTCACAAGCGCCAGACCGACTGGTGGTACGTGCTCGGTGCGATCAAGGTCGCGCTCTACGACACACGAGAAGGATCGCCGACCAGGGGCAAGCTGATGGAGTTCCTCATGGGCGACCGCGAGCCGACCTGCCTCATGATCCCGCCAGGCGTGGCGCATGGCTGCCGCGCCCTGGAGCTGAGCCACATCATCTACATCACCTCGAACGTCTACGACCCGGACGACGAGGGCCGCATCCCGCACGACGATCCGACGATCGGATACGACTGGACGTCGGGCCCCTCGATCAAGTGATGCGCTCGCCCCGGCGGCTCCTGGTGGCCGGAGCCGCCGGCTTCATCGGCTCCAACTTCGTGCGCCTGCTGCGGCGGACGCGCCCGGACGTCGAGATCACCGTGCTCGACAAGCTCACGTACGCAGGCAACCTGGCCAACCTCGTCGAGTTCGAAGGGCAGCCGGGATACCGCTTCGTCCATGGCGACATATGCGACGCCGCTCTGGTCGACTCGCTCGCGGCGGAGGCCGACGCCATCGTCAATTTTGCGGCCGAGACCCATGTCGACCGCTCGCTGATGGACCCGTTCGCCTTCATCGAGACGGACGTGCGAGGCACCGCGGTCCTCTGCGAAGCCGCGCGGAAGCATAGCCACCAGGTCTTCCTCCTCGTCAGCACCGACGAGGTTTACGGAGAGGTGCGAAGCGGTCGGTCGGTCGAGGATCACCCGTTCAAGCCGCGCAGCCCTTACTCGGCGAGCAAGGCCGGCGGCGAGCACATCGCGCACGCTTACGCGGAGAGCTTCGGTCTGCCGCTGCTCGTGACGCGGGGGTCCAACAACTACGGCCCCTACCAGTACCCGGAGAAGCTCATCCCGGTGCTGATCACCAACGCGATCGACGGCCTGACTCTTCCGCTGTACAACGACGGGTCGGCGGTGCGCGACTACGTCTACGTTGAAGACCACTGCCGTGCGATCGACATGGTTCTGCACGAGGCGCCACTGGGAGGCGTGTACAACGTCGGCACCGGCGCCGAGACGAGCGGCCTTCAGGTGGCGCAGGCCGTGCTCGAGATCACCGGCAAGCCGAATAGCCTCGTGGAGTTCGTGGCCGACCGGCCGGGCCACGACTACCGCTACGCGCTTGACATCACCCGGATCACGGAGCTCGGCTGGGAACCGCAGGTCACGCTCGGCGACGGGCTGCAGCGCACGGTTCGCTGGTACCAGGAGCACCCCGAATGGTGGCGCCCGCTGAAGTCAGGCGAGTACTGGGAGTACTACAGGAAGAACTACCGCCCGCTTGCCGGCGGCTGAACGAACCGCCCTCCGATCCCGCGCCAGTACCAGTGCAGGTACCGCGGTAGCCACAGCCACAGCTTGAAACGGCTCTGGCCGGCGGTTCGGTCGCGCCACGTGGTCGGCACTTCCGAGACCTTCATCCCCAGCCGGTACGCCTTGACCGTCAGCTCCAGCCCGAGCTCGAAGCCGCCCTGCGACTCGATCGTGACCTGGTTGAGCAGGTTTTTCGAGTACAGGCGGTAGTTGCTGGTCGCGTCGTGTACCGGCAATCCGCCAAACCAGTGCAGCGACAGTCCAGCGCCACGTGACAGGGTTCGCTTGAGCAGCGGGCCGCCGATCTGGTGCCCGCCGCGCATGTAGCGCGACCCGGCCACCACGTCGGCCCCGCCGCGCGCCAGCTCGTACATAGGATCGATGTCGTTCGGGTCGTCGGATCCGTCGCCCATCGTGATCAGCACGTACTGCGCCCGGGCCGCACGCAGCCCGGACTTCATGGCGTTGAGGACGCCCCGCCCGAGCGTATTGCGGTGCAGGCGCAGCTCGGGGTACTCAGCCTGCAGTCGCTTCACCACCGGCACTGTCGTGTCCTCGTCGAAGTCGTGCACGACGAGGACCTCCAGCGGTCGGGTCCGCGTTCGCTCGACGACTCCGCGCAGCGTGGGGACCACGTTCTCGCCTTCGTTGTAGACCGGTATCACGACGCTGAGGGCTGGCGTGGCGTCGTTCAGATCCGGCCTGCTTTGATCTCTTCCTGGATCCAGGGGACGACCTCGTCGAGCATCTCGTCGAGCGAGGTCGTGGCCTCGAAGCCGAGCACCTCACGAGCTTTCCGCACGTCTGGAACGCGCATCTGCACGTCGTGTTCGAATGGCGGATCAGACACCAGGTTCAGCGGGCGGTCCGGGCCGTGGACCTTGCGCCAGATCGCCTCGGCCAGCTCGCGCACCGTCGTCGAGCTGGCGGTCGAGAGGTTGAAGTCCTGGTTCAGCGCTTTCTCCGACTCCATGGCTATGCGGATGCCACGCGCCAGGTCCCCTCCGTAGGTGTAGTGCCGAACCTGGCTCCCGTCGCCAAGGATGTGCAGCGGGTCCTGGCCTTTGAGCACCTTCTGGCACAGGTCGGGCACGACGTGGCTCATCGCGAGCTTCACGTTGCCGCTCATGACCTGGTGGTCGCGCAGCGCGCGCCGCTCGCCGATGCCGACGCAATTGAACGGCCGGACGATCGTGTACGGCAGGCCGTACTGCTCATGCGCGCCGCGGGCGAAGAACTCCGTCGCGAGCTTCTGAAAGCCATAGGTCGAGTGCGGTGGCGGGCTCGTGAGCTGGGCGCCCTCGGGAGTGGGGAAGACGGTCGCCGACTCGAAGACCATGCTGCTGGAGATGACGGTGATCTTCTGGAGGCGTCCAAGGGAGTGTGCGCTGATCGCCGCGTCGAAGGTCGCCGCGCAGATGCGCTCGTTCTCGGCCAGCAGGTCGTACGCGAACTCGTGGAAGTAGGAGATGCCGCCGATCATGGCGGCCCCCGCCACGACCTGGTCGCAGTCGGCGGCCAGCTCGGTGAGAAGCGTCGCGTCCTTGGCGTCGCCCTCGACGAGCCGGTAGCGCGGATCGGCGTCGAAGCTCCTGGTCACCGGACCGTACTTGCTGAAGTTGTCGACGCCGATCACCTCGTGCCCGGCGTGCAAAAGGTCCGCGACGAGATAGCCGCAGATGAACCCGGCGGCGCCGGTGACGAGGACTTTCACGCGTGGCCAGTAGGCCTGGCTTCGCCAGGCCGTCTAACCCGCGTGCGCATCCACTGCCAATCGTGGCGGGGAGCTACCAATTTGAAAAATCGCTACCTGGCCCGAAAGGGTGCGCAGCGCCGCGCAGCGGCGCGATGCAATCAGTAAGTCTCATCCGACTCGCGCCTGGCGCGCCTGTCGCGTTCCCTCTCATAATCGGATGGGGCCCGTGATTCCCCAGATGTCCACGACGTCGCGGCCGTCGAGCTCCAGTGTCCGATACGCCCGGTGCGGGGCGGCGATGACGAGAACATCGGATTCCTTGAGCACCTTCTCCAGGGGCTCGAAGGACGGGTCTTCGATGTATGGGTCGGTGCACATGACGCGGGCGCCCTTGAACTGCAATAGCTTCAGCACCTTGTAGCTCAGCGAGGCGCGCGGATCGTCGGACTCGCCCTTGAACGCCATGCCGAGGATTCCGACGGTGCGGCCCTGCAGGGCACGGCGGGAGTTGAGCGTGTCGACTATGTAGTTGGGCAGGCCTTCGTTGATCTGCATGGCGGCCTGGCCCATCGGGAAGTGGTCGGGCGTGAACGCGGACAGCTGCATCGTGTCCTTGAGAAGGCACGGGCCGGCCGCGAAGCCCGGGCCGGGCAGGTCGGCAGCGCGCGGGTAGTCGTGGCGGATCGCGTCGAGCACGCGGTCGTAGTCGAGCCCCGACCGGTGTGCGATCTGGAAGAACTGGTTGGCGATCGCAAACTTCATGTACCGCCAGGTGTTCGTCAGCAGCTTGGCGAGCTCGGCCTCCTGTGGGGTCGTGCGCACGACTCCCACTCCGAGCCGCTGGAACAGGCGGCTGGCCCTCTCGAACGCGGAGTCCGACGACGCGCCGACCAGCTGCGGCAGGGTGCGCAGCTCCTCGAGGGCATGGCCTTCGGCGATGCGCTCGGGGCAGAACACGACCTCGGCGTCGATCCCTGCGGACCGAAGGCGCCGCTCGACGGATTCCGTGGTACCCGGAAACACCGTCGACCGCAGCACGACCAGCGATCCGGCTTTGAGGTGCGGCATGAGGTTGTCCAGCACCCTGTCGAAGATCCGCACCGACGGGTTCATGAACTCGTCGATCGGCGTGCCGATCACCAGGATGACGGTGTCGGTCCGCGACAGCATGCCCGGGTCCGACGCCAGCTCCAGCCTTCCGGTCGGCAGCAGCTTCTTCAGCAGCTCGGAAGCCCCGTTCTCCAGGAAGGGCACGTGGCCTGCCTTGACATGCGCGACCTTGGCCGCGTCGATGTCGTCGATCCCCACCTTGTAGCCACAGTCGGCAAGGGATAGCGCGAGGGGCAGCCCGACGTGGCCGCAGCCGCCGACGATCACGACGTCAAGTGGGGTGCTCATGGCGGCCAAATTATGATGGCTCGAGTCGTGACCTCATCCCGAATTGGAACTCCATCCGTCCTGCTGGACATGAGGCCATTGCAGGGCCGTAGCGCCGGCCGCGGTGTCGGCTCGTATGCGCGAGGCCTTCTCACGGGCCTGATCGCGGAGGGGTTCGATACCCACCTGACGCTGCTTCTGGACTCCGCCTTCGACGAGCCGGACCTACCCGTTGGCGGCTACCGGCTGGCGGGGTCGCGCCGCCGCTACCGCGGCCACCTGGCCGCCTACGAGGAAGCCGTCGCGCTCGGCTCCGACCTCGCCAGAATCCGTCCGGACCTGTACCACGCAATCGATCTCCGTCTGCCCGGGCGCCCGCCTTGCCCGTTGGTCGTCACGCTTCACGATCTCATACCGTGGGCCTGGGGCGGTCCCCGGATGCGAGGGGAGCGGCTTCGCTACTGGCTGGGCCGGCGCCTGCTCAAGCGTGCTAACGAGGTGATCGCCGTCTCATCGGCGACGGCCCAGGACGCCGAGCGCTTCGCGAGCGTCGATCACCAAAGGATCAGGGTCGTCCCCGAAGCGCCAGACGAGATTTTCGCGCCAAGGCCCGGAGCGGCCGAGCGCGTTCGAGACCGCTGGCGCGTCGATCCGGCTTACCTTCTGTTTGTCGGCGCCCTGGATGCGCGCAAGGATCCCGGAGCGCTGCTCAGGGCTTGGGCGGCTGCCAGGAAGCTCCGCCCCGGGCTGGACCTCGTGGTTGCCGGAGAGCCGAGCAGGCAGGCGCCGCCCGAGATGCCGGGTGCACGGATGCTGGGGCGCGTGGACAACGCCGAGCTCGCCGACCTCTACAGCGCTGCCGGCTGCCTCGTCTTCTCCAGCCGCTACGAGGGTTTTGGCTTGCCCTGCCTCGAGGCGATGGCCTGCGGATGCCCTGTCGCGGCGTTTCGAAACTCCAGCCTTCCGGAGGTCGTGGACGATGCAGGCCTGCTCGTCGACGATGGCGATTCGGAAGCCCTTGGCCGTACGGCCGCAACGATGATTGGGGAGGTTGATCGCTGGCGGCGCGCTGGGCTCGAGCGCGCAAAGCAGTTCAGCTGGCGCGAGACCGCCAGACTGACCATCGCGGTGTACGAATCCGTACTGAGATAATCGCCCAGCCGTGAGCAAAGTGGCGGTGATAGGCGCCGGCTACGTGGGCCTCACCACTGCGGCCTGCCTCGCCGACCTTGGAAACGACGTGATGGTGGTAGACATCGACCGGGAGAAGATCGCCCACCTCAACCAGCATCGGATCCACTTCTACGAGCCGGGCCTTGGCGAGCTCGTCGAGAGGAACGTCAAGGGTGGGCGACTTTCGTTCACGACCTCGTATGAGGACGCGGTGCCCGGCGCCGACTACGCGATCATCGCCGTCAGCACACCGGAAGGCGAGGGCGGGGAGGCCGACCTGTCTCACGTCGAGGCCGCGGCGAATTCCATAGCCGATTCCATGGACGGCCCAATCGTGGTCGTCAACAAGTCCACCGTCCCGCCCCTGACCGGAGACATGGTGTCCAGCGTGCTGCGCAAGCGCAACTCGACCCACGCGGCGGCTGTGGTGTCCAACCCGGAGTTTCTGCGTGAGGGTTCCGCGATCCAGGACTTCATGCATCCCGATCGCGTCGTGATCGGCAGCCACGACCGCGAGGCGGCCGAGATGGTGGCACGCCTCTATGCGTCGCTTGAGGCTCCGATCCTGATCATGCCCAACATCTACACGGCCGAGATGGTGAAGTACGCGTCCAATGCGTTTCTGGCCGCGCGCATCTCCTTCATCAACGAGATCGCCCACATCTGTGAGCGCGTCGACGCCGACGCCAAGCTGGTGGCCGAGGGCATGGGCCTCGACAAGCGCATCGGCCCGAGCTACCTGGATGCGGGCATTGGCTATGGCGGCTCATGTTTTCCAAAAGATGTCAAGGCGCTCGCTGCCCTGGCCGAGAGGTTCGACTACCACCCCGAGCTGCTGCATGCGGTGATGGACATCAACCGTGACCAGCGGATGCTGGTCATCGACAAGCTTCGCGATTGCCTGGAGGAGCTACCTGGAAAGGTGGTCGGTCTGCTCGGCCTCGCTTTCAAGCCGAACACCGACGACCTGCGCGAGGCCCCAAGCCTCGACATCGCAAGAGTTCTGCTGGCTGCGGGCGCGCACGTGCGCGCCTACGATCCAGCAGCGATGGACCGCGCGCGCCGGATCTTGCCGGACATCGAATACATGAACGACGCTTACGAAGTCGCCGCGGGAGCGGATGCATTGGTTCTCGTCACGGAATGGAACGAGTTTCGGCACCTTGATCTCAGCCAGCTCAAGAAATCGATGCGCAAGCCCGTGATGGTCGACGGTCGCAACATTTACGATCCAGCGGTCATGCGCGGCCTGGGCTTCACCTATCGGGGAATTGGCCGCGAGTAGTCCCAAGGCTCGCGCGGTGGTGTCGGGCGGCGCCGGCTTCATCGGGTCTCACTTATGTGAGGCGTTGCTGGATCGCGGACTGAGCGTCCTTGCGCTCGACAACTTCATCACCGGGTCGCGCACCAACGTGAAAGGCCTGGAAAGCAACCCGGACTTCGAGTTCCGCCACGCGGACGTCAACCACGGCGTCTTCATCGGTGGCGACGTGCGTTACGTCCTTCACTTCGCGTCACCCGCTTCGCCCCCACAGTACGACGCCAACCCGATCCACACGCTCAAGGTCGGCACGCTCGGGACGATGAACATGCTCGGCCTTGCGCGGGCCAAGGAGGCCACGTTCCTCCTCGCCTCGACGTCGGAGGTGTACGGCGATCCGCTAGTCCACCCACAGCCGGAGACCTACTGGGGAAACGTGAATCCCATCGGCCCGCGTGGGTGCTACGACGAGGCGAAGCGTTGCGCCGAGGCGTTCGCCATGGCCTACCACAAGGCGCATGGGGTCGACACGCGGATCGTGCGTATCTTCAACACGCACGGGCCACGGATGCAGGTGTCAGACGGGCGCGCGGTGCCCAACTTCATGGCGCAGGCGATCCGCGGCGAGGCGCTGACCGTGTATGGGGACGGCTCCCAGACGAGAAGCCTGTGCTACGTGTCCGACCTGGTTCGCGGCATCCTTGCCAACCTCGAGCGAGGCGACGAGCTGCCGGTCAACCTGGGCAACCCGCATGAGGTCACCGTGTTGGAGCTCGCGGAGATCATCGTGCGCCTGGCCGGCTCCAGGAGCGAGATCGTGCACCGTGAGCTGCCGGTCGACGACCCCAGGCAGCGCCGCCCCGACATCACCCGCGCGCGCAAGGTGCTGGGCTGGGAGCCGGAGGTCTCGCTCGAGGACGGCCTGGCCCGGACCCTGGAATACTTCCGATCGGTCGTATGAGCTGCGAGTCACGAGCGGCGCCCCTCGACGGATCTTCGGCGCCCACGCGGCCCATCTGCGCCGTTGCGGCCTCCGCTCCTCGCTCACGCACCAACGGGTGCACTCGTTCCGGTGCTCGGCGCGTCCACTGGGGTCCCCGTGACACAGTCACGGGAGAGGGCCCTGGGCACCGAATCTCTCGCCGAGCTCGCCGCCCGTGACTCGGCCTCGGTCCGAGGAGCTGAAGCAGTACGTACGGGACGTACCCGGCTACCCGCAGGCGGGCATCATCTTTCGCGACATCACGCCGCTGCTCGCCCGGAAGGAGATCTTCCGGGAGGTCGTCGACATGATGTCTCGGGTGTGGACCGATCGACGTCCGGACCTGGTGGCCGCGATCGAGGCGCGCGGCTTCATCCCCGGTGCAGCGATCGCCGTCAAGCTCAACGCCGGCTTCGTCCCGATTCGCAAGCCCGGCAAGCTGCCGTGGAAGACGATCGGCGAGGCGTATCAGCTCGAGTACGGCACCGACGAGCTGCAGATCCACTCCGACGCGGTCAAGGCCGGCCAGAAGGTACTGATCGTCGATGATGTACTGGCGACCGGCGGCACCGCGGCCGCCGCAGTCCGGCTGATCCGCAAGCTGGGCGGCGAGGTCGTGGGAGTGCAGGTCCTGATCGAGCTGCAGGACCTCGGCGGACGAGGGCGCCTCCCCGACCTCGAAGTGGTCAGCGAGATCGTTTACTAGGAGACTCGATTTGAAAGTCAGCGCGAAAGGCAGTGACGTCAAAGACCCGAACCTTGCCACGCAGGGCCAGGACCTCATCGACTGGGCGGCGCGTGAGATGCCCGTCCTGCACCTCATCCGCGAGCGGTTCTCGAAGGAGCAACCCCTGAAGGGCCTGAAGCTCGCGGCGTGCCTGCACGTGACCAGCGAGACCGCGAACCTCATGCTCACCCTCAAGGCGGGAGGCGCGGACGTGACGCTGTGCGCGTCCAACCCTCTTTCCACCAACGACGCAGTGGCGGCCGCACTCGCGGGGCAGCACGCGATCAAGACCTACGCCATCCGAGGCGAGGACAACGACAAGTACTACCAGCACATCGAGGCTGCGCTCGACCACCGGCCCGCGCTCACGATGGACGACGGCGCGGACCTGGTCTCGGTGCTGCACAAGTCACGACAGGACCAGCTGTCGGAAGTCATCGGCGGCACTGAGGAGACGACGACCGGTGTCGTGAGGCTGCGCGCGATGGCCGAGCGAGGCGTGCTTCGCTACCCCATCGTCGCCGTCAACGAGGCCGACACGAAGCACATGTTCGACAACCGCTACGGAACGGGGCAGTCGACGATCGACGGCATCATCCGGGCGACCAACGTGCTCCTGGCGGGCAAGACGTTTGTCATCGCCGGCTACGGCTGGGTGGGCCGCGGGCTCGCCTCCCGCGCGAAGGGGCACGGCGCCGATGTCGTCATCACCGAGATCGACTCTGTGAAGGCGCTCGAGGCTGCGATGGACGGTTTCAGGGTCATGAGGATGGACGAGGCGGCGCGCGAGGGTGACATCTTCGTCACCGTCACGGGCGACGTCAACGTGCTGGACCGCAAACACTTCGAGGTTATGAAGGACGGCGCCATCCTCGCGAACTCCGGGCACTTCAATTCGGAGATCAACCTCAAGGTGATGGACGAGATGGCCACGGGCGTGCGGCAGGTCAGACCTTCGGTTCAGGAGTACAAGATGGGCGACGGCAGGCGGCTGCACGTGCTGGCGGAGGGCCGGCTGATCAACCTGGCCGCGGCCGAGGGGCACCCGGCGGCCGTGATGGACATGAGCTTCGCCAACCAGGCGCTCTGCGCCGAGTACATGGCGAAGCACGCGAAGACGCTCGAGAGCAAGGTGTACGACGTGCCGGCGGACATCGACGCCGAGGTGGCTCGTCTGAAGCTCCACGCGATGGGGATCCGCATCGACACCCTCACCGAAGAGCAGCGCAAGTACCTCACTTCGTGGGAAGAGGGGACGTAACGCCGCCCCGGGGGCCGTACCAGTTCCGCCACCCCCTCCTGGCGCTTCGGCCACTCCCGCGCCTCGCGCGGGGACCCCAGTGGTGGCGGGGAGGTGCCTTTACTTAAGTCATGTTTGGCCCAGCTCGGCGTGTTTGGGTGCTGGGCGGTGGTGGCGCGCGAGGCGCCGCGCAGGTCGGGGTCTTGCAGGCGCTTTTCGAGGCCGGAGTCGAGGCGCCCGTTGCGATCGTGGGCACCAGCGTCGGCGCGCTGAACGGAAGCGCGATCGCGGCCTACCCCTCGCTCGCCGGCACGATGATGCTGCGCGAGGTCTGGATGTCGCGGCAGGCGGTGGACGTTTTCCGCGCGCACCCGCTGGGCGTGATCCTCTCGGGGCTCCGCCGGGACCAGCTCAGCGCTTTTCCTCAGCAGAACGTGCGGAGGCTGATCGACCGGGCGCAGGCGCTCACCGGGATCACGACCTTCGAGCAGCTCCGAGTTCCGCTGGCCGTGGTGGCCACCGACCTCAACGCGGGCAGGCCGACTGTGTTTCGGTCGGGCGAGCTCACCCCCGCCCTGCTCGCCTCCACTGCGATTCCGGGCCTTTTTCCGTCGGTGCGCATCGGCGAGCGCGAGCATCTCGACGGCGGCGTCGTGGACAACACGCCGCTCGATGTCGCGGTCGATGAGGGAGCGAGGGAGATCCTCGCGATCAGCCTCATGGGAGGCGGGGAGCTGGAGCAGGTCCCGAGCGGCCTAGGCGAGCTGATCGCGCGAACTCTTCAGCTGTCGCTGCACCACCAGATGCTGTCCGACTACGAACGGTTGCGCGATCGGACTCGCATCGTCGTGCTCTGCCCGATCACCGCGCCAACCGCCACGTGGGAAATGAAGCGGGAGCACGTGGAGCATGTTATGGAATCGTCCCGCGCGTCTACCGCCACGTTGCTCAAGCAGCGAGGGTCGAAGCTGTTCCGCCACTCGGGGATCCACTATCTCGCGGGTACTGCCATTTAAGCCCCGGCGCGCCAGGCGCGAGCAGGACGCGCTACCCGCGACTTACTGATCGCACCCTGTCCCTCGCCCCGAAGGGGCGAGGGGATAACATGTGCCGGTCCCAGAGGTTTGAACCTGGCGCTTGGGGACTTCTTGGTCCTTGCCGGCGTGGGAGATTCAATGGAGGACTAAAGTGGCGCGGAGCGACCGGTCAGACCGCATCTCGGGGCTCAGGACGCCGATACATGCGTCAGGGGGTCCGTCGGCCCGTCGTCGTCGCGCACCGACAGGTGCGCTCCTCCTAGTGCCACCCCTTCCTTCGTCTCGGCGCCCTGACGGTCGCCTGCCCCGAGCTGCGGCCCGCCCGGCCACTGCGCGCCACTGATGTCAACGTTGTTTACTTCCGAGTCGGTAACCGAGGGCCATCCGGATAAGGTCGCGGACCAGATCTCGGACGCCATTCTCGACGCAATCCTCGCCAAGGACCCGCTCGCGCGAGTTGCGTGCGAGGCGATCGTCACCACGGGGCTCGTCATCGTGGTTGGCGAGATCACAACCGACTGCTACGTCGACATCCCGCGCATCATCCGGCAGACCGTTCGCGAGGTCGGCTACACCCGGGCCAAGTTCGGCTTCGACGCCGAGACCTGCGGCGTCGTCACGAGCATCGACGAACAGTCGCCCGACATCGCGCAGGGCGTGGACGTCGGTGGAGCGGGCGACTCGGGCATGGTGTTTGGCTTTGCGTGCGACGAGACGCCTGAGCTGATGCCGCTGCCGATCACCCTGGCTCACCGTCTCGCCCGAAGGCTGGGCGAGGTGAGGCGGAACAAGACGCTCAGCTACCTGCGGCCCGACGGAAAGGTGCAGGTGACCGTTCGCTACGGCGATGGCGGCAAACCGGTTGGCGTGGACAACGTGGTTCTTTCCACGCAGCACCATGACGAGATCGACACCGACCAGCTTCGCGCGGACATCACCGAGCACGTGATCGACGCCGTGATCCCCGCGGACCTGCGCGAAGGGGGCATCCGCACGTACATCAACCCCACCGGGCGGTTCGTGGTCGGCGGCCCGGTGGCCGATGCCGGGCTGACCGGACGGAAGATCATGGTCGACACGTACGGTGGGTACGCGCGTCACGGTGGCGGCTGCTTTTCAGGCAAGGACCCGACAAAGGTGGATCGCGCCGGCGCTTACGGAGCTCGGTACGTGGCGAAGAACATCGTCGCCGCCGGCCTGGCGTCGAAGTGCGAGGTCCAGGTTTCCTACGCGATCGGGGTCGTCAAGCCGGTCGCGGTCCGCGTCGACACGTTCGGCACGGGCACGGCGCCTGACGCGGCGATCTCGACGGCTGTTGGCAAGCTCTTCGACCTGAGCCCGCTCGGCATCATCAAGGAGCTCAACCTGAGGCGGCCGCTCTTCCGCCAGACGGCGGTGTACGGCCACTTCGGGCGCACCGACATCGATGCGCCCTGGGAGTCGACGGCGCGCGCGAAGGAGCTCGCCGAAGAGCTCGCCGCCCACCGCGCTTGACACGAACCGTCGCCGTGATACCTGCGGGGGGCGTGGGAACGCGGCTGTGGCCGCGCTCGAGGCGATCGACACCGAAGCACGCCCTCGCCCTTGGAGGCACCGGCCACCCTTTGCTGCGGGACACCTATGACCGGGTCCGCGACCTGGCAGACGAGGTCTACATCGTCACGGAGCTGGCCCAGCGGGAGATCATCCAGTCGGTCGTGCCCGAGGTCGACGCCAGGCACCTGATCATCGAGCCCGTCGCGCGGGGCACCACGAACGCCTATGGGCTGGCCGCCCTCACCC
This sequence comes from Candidatus Dormiibacterota bacterium, assembly GCA_039935415.1. GTDB lineage: Bacteria > Chloroflexota > Dormibacteria > Dormibacterales > Dormibacteraceae > Palsa-870. Next base: position 2,307 of record JBDTKH010000061.1, on the reverse strand, counting down.
TCGCCGAACAGGATCCACAGGCCGTGATGCTCGCGATGGCGAGCGACCACGTGGTTCATGGACGAGCCCAGGTCAAGCGGGCTGTGAAGGCCGCGATCAATGCTGCGAGCACGACCAGGAGCCTGGTGGCGTTCGGCCTCAAGCCGACTTTCGCTTCGACGGGACTCGGTTACATCCACGCCCCGCGTCGCGGTCCGGCCGGCACGCGGCGCGTGGAGCGCTTCATCGAGAAACCTGACCTTCGCACCGCCCAGAGGTTCCTCAAGGCGGGGGGTTACTACTGGAACCTCGCGTGGTTCGCGTGGCGCGTCGACGTGTTCCTCGACGAGCTGCGACTGCACGCGCCCCGTCACCTCACCGGCCTGCAGAAGGTCGTAGACGCGCGGCGTGCCGGTGACGAGGAGGCGGCCGCGGAGATCTACAGGCGCCTGCCCGTGGAGGTGGTGGACCGGAGCGTGCTCGAAAAGACCGACCGGCTGCTCCTGGTCCCGGCGGATTTCGAGTGGGCGGACATCGGCAACTGGGCCGAGCTTGGCGACCGGGTGCGGGCGGACGATCGGGGCAACTCTGTGGACGGCGAGGCCGTCCTGATCGACACCCGTGGAAGCCTGGTCCTGGGCGACAAGCGGCTCATCGCCACGATTGGCCTCGAGGACATGATCATCATCGACACGGAGGACGCGCTGCTGGTGTGTCCGAGGTCCCGGGCGCAGGACGTTCGGAAGGTGGTCGAGGCCTTGAGGCGCGCTCGAAAGACGCGTTACCTGTAGTCACCCCACGAAATCTTCGATTTCGCTGGGACCCCGACGGACTAACCTTGTCAGGCAATGCCTGAGACACCGATCGAGTTCGGAACGGACGGCTGGCGCGGGGTCATCGCGGAGGATTTCACATTCGACAACGTGCGCTACGTCGCCCAGGGCACGGCCGAGTACATGAAGTCCCGCTCGAACGACCCGCTCGCGATCGTCGGCTACGACTGCCGGTTCGCGTCTGAGGATTTCGCTCGAACTGTGGCCGACATCTTCGCCACCAACGGCGTGCGAACGCTGATCTTCGACCGGCCGTCTCCCACGCAGGTCGCGTCGTGGACGGTGATCGACCGCAAGGCAACCGGCGCTGCGGTCATCACCGCGAGTCACAACCCGTACCTGTTCAACGGGATCAAGTACAAGCCTGAGACAGGGAGCTCCGCGCCGACCGAGGTGATCGAGGACCTGGAGCGCCGCATCAACGCGTTGACCAAGGTTCCGCATGCCGACCACGGCGCCGCTCGCGAGCTGGTCTCGACGTACGACCCACGGTTTGCCTACTACACGCAGGTCGCCCGGATGGTCGATGTCGAGGCGATCAAGGCAGCGGGGCTGCGCATAGTCCACGAATGCATGTACGGCTCCGGTTACAGCTACGTCGCGGAGCTGATCGGCGGCGGTCGCACGCAGGTGACCGAGCTCCACAACCAGAGGAACCCCCTGTTCGGCGGCATCAACCCCGAGCCGATACGCCCCAACATCGATTCGACCATCGCCTTCATGAAGGTCGGTGGGCAGGACCTGTGCATCTGCACCGATGGAGACGCCGACCGCGTCGGGATCATCGACGAGACCGGCCAGTTCATCAACCAGCTGCAGGTTTTTGCGCTGTTGATGGTCTACCTGTTCGAGGTGCGCGGGATGCGCGGGCCGGTGGTCAAGACGGTGAACATGACCTCGATGGTCGACAAGCTCGGCGCCGACTTTGGGGTGAAGGTGTACGAGGTGCCGGTCGGGTTCAAGAATGTCGCGCCGAAGATGATGGAGACGGACGCCGTCCTCGGCGGCGAGGAGTCCGGGGGTTTCGGGGTTCGCGGCCACATCCCCGAGCGAGACGGAATCCTGGTGGGGCTCCTGTTCGCGGACATGATCGTCAAAGCCGGCAAGCCGCTGTCGCTCATCCTGGCCGACCTCGAGAAGAGGGTGGGGCCGCATGCCTATGCGCGCCACGACATCCACCTGCCCCGCGAGACCTACGACGCCGACCGCAAGCGCATCCTTGACACGCTGGAGAAGAACGAGCCGCAGGAGGTCGCCGGCGTCGCAGTGCAGCGGATCCGGGCAGACGACGGCTTCAAGTTCTACCTGGCCGACGGCAGCTGGGTGCTGCTCCGGGCGAGTGGCACGGAGCCGCTGATCAGGATCTACTCGGAAGCGTCCGACGGCGCGGCCGTGGAGGCCAGGCTCGCGGCGTTAGAGGACATCGTTGGTATACGGGCAACGTGCTGAAGGCTGGCCGGCGGACCTTCGGCGCCCAGGCGACCCATCTGCGTCG
>JBDTKH010000060.1:0-8636 GCA_039935415.1 Candidatus Dormiibacterota bacterium | reverse complement strand
AGGTAGAGCTTCGGCTCGACCGCTTTGGACCCCATCAAGGGCGGCACCTCCTGCTAAGACGTGAGCGAGAACCGAGGGCGCTGCGATTGTCGCCTGTTCAGCGGAGTTCGGCAACAGGCCCTCTGTTACTTCCACCATCGCCTCGTGCATGAGGGTGGCTGGCAGGTGTTGAAAATCGGGCGCGAATTTCGATTCATTCCTCCGGAGCGGGTCGTGGTCAGGCGTGTTCGCGGGCCGGGGATGCGCTGGGCGGCTTAGGCCGCCAAAATTGTGGTCATGGCCCAGCTCAAGCTCAGTGGTGCTCACGTGTGGGTCAGGGTCGAGGGTTCGGAGGCCGTCTTGGGCCTCAGCGATTACCTCCAGGACCAGATGGGGGAGATCACCAAGCTTGATCTGCCCGATCTCGGCGACATTCTGCGCGCCACGCACCGTATGGGCCACGTCGAGTCCGAGGAGTCCTCCTCGCGTCTCGAGGCGCCGACTACCGGTGAGGTGATCGAGGTCAACGCTGAGGCGCTGGAGGATCCCGATCTGATCAACAGCGAGCCGTACGGAAGCGGATGGCTGCTCCGAGTTCGAATCGAAGACCCGCGAGAGCTCGACGAGTTGATCAACGAAGAGGAGTACGCCGAACTCACGACCGAGGTCTGAAATCCGAAGTAGCCCCGGCACGACTTCCTATGCGCGCCGGGCGGCCGTAAGTTGGGCCGGCGTCCGTGTTACTCGAGACGCTCGTGGGCGTTTGAGAGGTGTGCAACCGAGTTTGGTTGTTGCCAGAGCTCTTGTCATCGGCTTGCTGCTGACCGTACCCTCGTGCATTCCAGGGCGGGGTGTCTCGGCAGAATTACCTACGGCATCGGCGGCCCTGCATTGGGCGACGATCGACCTCCCCCGCGGCAGCTACTGCTGGAGTAGCAGCGGCCACGGTGAGTGCGCCGACAGCGCAGGGCCTGATCTGCTCTTGAAGTCGGGATACCTGACGCCGTACCGAACGGCTGGAGGGTACGACGTGAAGATCAATTTCCACGCAAATTCCCAGCCGAAAAGCTTCAACGTCCAGTTGATGCAAGGCCCAACGGCCAAAGGCCTGACAGTCGACGCGTCCGGCCCACAAACCTTCCACCTGGGAGTGAGCCCGCCGGCGGCTGCGGGGTTGTACTTGTACAGCGTGACCGGAACCTGGGCAGAGGGCGATGTCAGCTTCTACCTGACCATTCAACTGATCCCCGGCATCGCTTAGGGATTTCCCCACCCTCTCTTGAGGTCAATGCTTGTCAAGGCCTTGACAGCAACTACATTCGGGGTTATAACTGCGCTCGGGACACAACATGTCGTAGCCGACGTCTCAGTCGGTTGAGTCCCACGGCCCAACGACAGGCAGGCGGATCACACACCCAGAGTCGCACCCCACGACCCAGCACAGGCCCCCTCCACCGCCTGCCTGTTCCTTCTTCTCTAGACTTCGTTGTCGTGAGCCGCAAGGGAAAGAAACGAAGCAAGGGCAAGTTCAGGCCGCAGGCCCGGCCGGCCGGCCCTCTGACGCCCGGGATGGGCGCCACCGCCTCCGCGACCTCCACGGCGGCGCCGCGCAGCGTGTCGCAGGCACGTGTCGGAGGCGACCAGGCGCTGGTCCGCGCGGTCGAGATGTCGCTGGGCGCCCGCAACCAGTTCACGAAGCTGCGCGGTGGACGGTTCATCGTCGAGTCGGCCGACCCGTCCATCCCCCTCGACCGCGTCCCCTACTTCACCAAGGACCTGGTGCGGATCGCCGTGGTCGGTGTCGCCATGCTGGTGCTGCTGGCGGTCGGGTCGATCGTCATGCCGTCGATCGTCAAATAGCGCATAGGAAATAGACAGGCCAAGGCGACTCTTCCGCCCACGTAGACTCACTTGAGTGTCCCGCCCCCGATGCTCCTTGCATCTTCGCGAGCTAGACGGCCCGGCGCCTTCGGCGCTGAAGCCTGCGTCAAAGGGCCCGGCGCCACTTCGTCGCGCATCTAAGATGCGCTCCTCGCCGCGCCACCCTTTCCTTGGCTCCGGCCGTCGATCTCGCGAATCTGCTGCGGAGCCCGGGGGCGTGACACTCTAGTGAGGGTCATCCTCTTCACGGGTAAGGGCGGCGTCGGCAAGACCTCGGTCGCGGCGGCGACCGCCATGCAGTGCGCCAGATCCGGCTATCGAACCGTGGTGATGAGCACCGACCCCGCTCATTCGCTCGGCGACTCGTTCGACGTCGAGCTCGGACCAGACCTCACGCCGATCTCCGACAACCTGTGGGCGCACGAGGTGTCCTCGCTCCACGAGATGCAGCGCCACTGGGTGAAGCTGCACGACTACGTGGTCGAGGTGTTCGCGACGCAGGGCCTCGACGAGGTCATCGCGGACGAGGTCGCGAACCCGCCCGGCATGGATGAGGTCGCGTCGTTGATGTGGATCAAGCACTACGCCCAGCGCGCCGAGCACGACGTGCTGATCGTCGATTGCGCGCCGACCGGCGAGACCCTGCAGCTGCTGACCTTTCCCGACGCCGCCAAATGGTGGCTCGACAAGATCTATCCATGGGAGCGGCGCGCCATGCGTGTCGTCCGGCCGGTACTTCAGCCGATGATGGGGATCCCACTCCCGTCCGATGAGATCTTCGCGTCCCTGAAAGACCTGCTGCTGGACCTGGGCGGCATGCGCAAGCTGCTCACCGATCCTGCCATGACCACTGTGCGGATCGTGCTCAACCTCGAGAAGATGGTGGTCAAGGAAGCGAAGCGCGCGTACACGTACCTCAGCCTGTTCGGATACATCACCGACGCGGTGATCGTGAACCGCACTCTCCCCGGCGAGCTGCACGACGAGCTGTTCCAGAAATGGCAGCGCATCCACAAGCGCTATGAGGCCGAGGTCCAGCAGTCGTTCGCCGGCATACCGATCTTCAACGTGCCATTGTTCGACCGAGAGGTGGTCGGCGAGAAGATGCTGCTGCGCATGGCGAAGGAGACGTACGGCGAGCACGATCCCACCCAACATTTCACCACCACGAACCCGCAGCGCATAGACAAGGACGGGACCGACTACGTGCTCACTCTCAAAGTCCCATTCGCAGACCGCTCGACCGTGGACCTCAGCCGCCGCAATGGCGAGCTGTACGTGACGATCGGAAACTACCGCCGTGAGATCTCATTGCCCAGGGTCCTCGCCCAGCGCGATTCGGCCGGCGCGAGCATTCAGAACGGCGAGCTGAAGGTGCGCTTCACGCGCCGAGAGCAGAAACCGGCGGAGGCGAAGAAGGCATGACCCGAGACGGCGAGCGCGTCATCGAGCTGGCCAACGAGCTGGCGTCCAGGGTCAGCCACCTGCTGTCCGACATGGTTCCGCCTGCGGCGCAAGTGCACCTGCTCAACGCCCAGCGGGAGCTGATCACCGCGCTGATGCTCATGTACGAGCACAGGGTCACCGGGTCGGGCGCGACCTCGCGCTCGCGAAGCGCACCGCGAAACGCGACGCCGGGGCGACGCCGGACGCCCAAGCGGGCCGGCAAGATCCCCATCGATTGAAGACCCCACGACGAGGCCCCGCGAAGTCCGAGGCTTCGCCGTGACTTCGCGGGGACCCCTTGTGGCAGAGGGTGCGCCGTGACTTCGCGGGGGCCCCTGGTATGAGCCAGTTCGTAGCCTTTCTCCTCGCGGTGTTGCTGCTGGTGCCCGCCCTTCTCATCGCGATCCCTGTGCACGAGATGGGCCACGCCGCCGCCGCGTACGTTCTCGGCGACCGCTCGGTGCGCTACTTCGGCTACTTCTCGCTCAACTCTCGCCGATTCCTGGACCCGCTCGGCGTGATCGCCGTGTTCGTGGCGCTGGTCGGGTGGGGCAGACGGGTGCCCGTGCAGCCGAACCGGATCAGCACCGTCGGCCAGCACGTCATCCACGAGCTCGGCGGGCCCTTGGCAAACCTAGTCGTGGCGATCCTGCTGGGGCTGCTGTGGCGGCTCCTGACCGGATTGGGTATGGTCTCCTCGCTCACGCTCTCACCAGGCCTGATCGGAGCGGCGCTCTACGTCATCGTGTTCCTCAACCTGTCGATCTTCGCCTTCCAGCTGCTGCCGATCCCCGGCCTCGACGGGTGGGGCGTGATCGAGTGGATCTTCCGGAACCGCAACCCGAGGTTCTTCTTCCAGGTGAACTCTCGCAGGCAGCAGATCTGGATCGGCTGCATCGTGGTGCTCTTCCTGTTCCAGCTTTTCCAGGGCGGAAGCCTCCTGTCACTTGTCATGACGCCCTTCTTCTGGCCGGCGAGCCTAATCTCATTAGGCGGATGCACCGGATACGCGATTCCAGGGTTCATCGGGCTTCATCCCTGCCCGCCATAGGCGTGCTGGTCAACGAGGCCGCCTACGCGCCGCTCGTCGAGGAGTTTGGGCACGCGCGCGTGGTGGAGGCGCTTCGCGACCAGGTGTCGGCGGAACGGAAAGGTGCGGACGTGGACGACGCCGAGAGGGCGCTGCGCGTCGCGGCCGGTCTGCGCGCCATGGTCGCCCCAAAGCTGCGCCGGGTGATCAATGCCAGCGGCGTGATCCTTCACACCAACCTCGGTCGCGCGCCCCTCTCTCGCGCGGCGCTCGACGCACTGGCGATCGCCGCCGGATACAGCAACCTCGAGCTGGACCTCGAATCCGGCCGTCGCGGTGAACGCGCAGCACTGCTGTCGGGCCTGCTCGCGCAGCTCTTCGCGTGCGAGGCCGCCCTGGTCGTCAACAACAACGCGGCGGCGATCCTCCTCGCTCTGACCGCGCTCTGCAGAGGCAAAGAGGTCATCGTCTCGCGCGGCCAGCAGGTCGAGATCGGCGGATCATTCCGCATGCCGGACGTGATGCGGCTCTCGGGCGCGCGCATGGTGGAGGTCGGCACGACGAACCGGACGCGGGCCGGCGACTACGCGGAGGCTGTCACCCCTCGGACCGCTGCCTTGCTCCGGGTGCACACGTCGAACTTTCGCGTCGACGGCTTCACCGAGTCGGCGACGCTGGCTCAGATGGCGGAGATCGCACACCGCCACGAGCTGTTGCTGCTCGACGACCTCGGCAGCGGCGCGGCCGAACCGATCGCCGAGGAGCCGACGGTGGGCGAGTCGCTGGAGCACGCCGACGTGGTCACCTTCTCGGGGGACAAGCTGCTGGGCGGGCCGCAAGCAGGCGTCATCCTGGGTCGGGGTGAGGCAGGCGCCCAGGCAGTTCGCAAGATGGCCCGCCACCCGCTCGCGCGGGCCGTGCGCATCGACAAGCTGACCCTCGCGGCCCTCGAGGCGACGCTCCGACAGAGGCTGACGGGCAGGCTGGACGAGATTCCTGTCGAGCGCATGCTTCGCAGCCCGGTCGAAGATGTGCGCCGCCGCGCCGCCATGTGGTCGGTGAAGCTCGAAGAGCGGGGAGTGAAGACGAGTCTTGTGGCGGGCGAGTCGGCGGTTGGCGGCGGATCGCTTCCCGGGCACGCACTGCCCACAGTGCTCATCGCGCTCTCGGGCCCGGCCTCGCGCCTGGCCGCCGCCCTGCGCCATGGCGAGCCGCCGGTGATCGCCCGCATAGAAAAGGACGCGTGCTGCATCGACCCGCGCACCGTCCTCAGGGGCGAGGACGAGACGCTCATCGACGCCGTGGAGGTCGCCTACAGGAGCCTGTAGTGTCCCGAAACCGCAGTTCCTCGCATCTTCGCGACCTAGGCGGCCGGGCGCCTTCGGCGCTGAAGCCTGCGTCAAGTGGCCCGGCGCTGCGTCGTCACGCATCCGTTGGATGCGCTCCTTCTTGCGCCACCCTTTCCTTGGCTCCGGCCGCCGATGTCGCGAATATGTGTCGGACCTCGGTTTCGGGCCACTACGCGCGGTGAGCTTCGTCATCGGGACGGCGGGGCACATCGACCACGGCAAGTCGACGTTGATCACGTCCCTGACCGGCATCGACCCGGACCGGCTGGCGGAAGAGAAGCGGCGCGGCATGACGATCGACCTCGGCTTCGCACACCTGGTCCTGCCGAGCGGACGCGAAGTGGGGATTGTCGACGTGCCGGGCCATGCGCGGTTCATCCGCAACATGCTCGCGGGCACTCACGGGCTGGATGCGGTGCTGCTGGTCATCGCGGCGGACGAGGGTGTGATGCCCCAGACGCGCGAGCATCTCGAGATCATCGACCTGCTCGACGTTCAGCGCGGGCTCGTCGTGCTGTCCAAGGTCGACCTCGTCGACGCTGAGTGGCTGGACCTCGTGAGGGCCGAGGTGGTGAAGGCGCTCGATGGGACATCGCTCGAGGGGGCGGCGATGATCCCGTTCTCTGCGGTGACCGGCGCCGGCAAGGCCGATCTCGTCAGCGCCCTCGACACGCTTCTCGACGCGGCGGAGCCGCGGCCCGACGTCGGGCGCCCGCGACTGCCCATCGACCGCGTCTTCACGATGAGCGGCTTCGGCACCGTGGTCACGGGGACGCTGGTCGACGGCTCCCTGGCCGTCGGTGACGAGCTCGAGGTCGTTACCAAGGGCCGCGCGGTTCGGGTCCGCGGGCTGCAGCAGCACAACCGCAAGGTCGACTCCGCTTCTCCCGGGACCAGGGTTGCCGCCAACCTGATCGCGGTGGAGAAGGACGAGCTCACCCGCGGAGACGTGCTGGCCCGTCCCGGCACGCTGGAACCGGCGCGCAGGGTCGACGCGCTGGTCCGCGTGCTGGCCTCTGCATCGCAACCCCTGCGCCACGGCGCCGAGCTCCTCCTTCACACGGGGACGGCCGAGGTGGGGTGCCGGGTCATCATGCTCGTGGGCGAGCAGGTCGACCCCGGCTCGCAGGGTTGGGTGCAGCTCTACCTCGAGCGACCGGTGGCCGTCGCGCCGCAGGATCGGTTCATCCTTCGCGTGCCGAGCCCGGCGGCGACGATCGCAGGTGGGCGCTTCGTCGACGTGACGCCGCCGCGGCATTCGCGCCACGACACCGTGGTTCGCGAATCGCTCGAGCGCCGCGCTGCCGGCGACGTGCTGCAGGAGGAGCTGCGCAAGTACCCGCGCGGGGTCACCGTGACCGCGCTGCTGAAAGCGACCATGGTGCCTGAGGCGGACGTCGCCGGCCTGCAGGCAAAGCGCATCGGTGATTGGCTTTACGACTCCGGCGCCTGGACCGCGATCGCGACGCGGGCTGCGCGCGAGCTCGAGAAATACCACGGCGTCCACCCGCTGCGGCCGGGCATGGCTCGCGAGGAGCTGCGAAGCCGGCTGGGCGTTGCACCGGCGTCTTTTCCGGCGGTCGTCCGAGGCCTGGTCGAGGACGGTCGCCTGGAAGAGCGGGATGGCTCAGTCGCCCTACCGGGGCATCGAGTCGAGCTGCACGCAACGGGCGGAGCGGCTGCCGCGTTCATCGAGCTACTCGGCCGCGAACCCTTCGCGCCGCCGTCGCTCGCCGAGGCCATGCAGACGAGCGGCGCGAGCCAGGAGATGGTCCGAGCACTTGCCGCCGGCGGCAGCATCGTGCGCGTGAGCGACGAAGTCGCCTTCACGAAAGCGGCGTATGACGCGGCCCTGGAGGTGGTCAACGAGGTGATCGCGAGCACGGGCTCGGTCACAGTGGCGCAGCTTCGCGACCGCATGGGTGCGAGCCGCCGACCAGTCCTGGCCCTGCTCGAACACCTCGACGCGCAACGCATAACGCGCCGAATCGGAGACGCAAGAATCCTGCGCTAGACGCTAGAGAAACCACTGGTAAGACTGCATCAATGGGTCACTTCCCCATCTATGGGGAAGGTGGCCCGAAGGGCCCCATGGGGCCTGACGGGATTTGCAGGCCGCCAAAGGCGGGGCGCCGGGTTGGTAATCTTCGGGCCAGATGCGTATCGCGGACATGCTCGCCCGCCCGCGGCCGAGCGTCTCGTTCGAGTTCATGGCGCCGCGCGATGGGGGCGAGGTCGAAGTGCTGGAGCGCACGATCGCAGCTTTGGCCGGCCATGCGCCGGATTGGGTCTCGGTGACCTACCGCCTGCGCACCGGCGACAGGACGCTGGAGCTGGTGACGAGGATCAAGCGCCATTACCAGGTCGAGGCGATGGCCCATCTCACGTGCGCAAACCCTCCCGACCAGACGCGCCAGATCCTCAACTGGATGGAGCGGGAAGGCGTCGCCAACGTGCTCGCGTTACGTGGTGACTCGCAGGACCCAGGCCGTCCGTTCATGCCCGCAGATCCGCAGCTCCGGCACGGCAGCGATCTTGTGTCACTCATCCGCACGAGTGGCTATCGATTCGGCATCGGCGCGGCCTGCAGCGCGGAAAAGCACCCGGAAAGCCCCGACCTCGAGCACGAGTTCCGCTACATGAAGCTGAAGGTGGAGATGGGAGCGGACTTCCTGATCACGCAGCTCTTCTTCGACAATCGCTTCTACTTCGATTTGGTCAAGCGCGCGCGGGCCGCCGGCATCAAGGTGCCCATCGTCCCGGGCCTGATGCCGGTGCCAAGCCGCCGCTCGCTGGCGGTCATGGCCTCCATGTCAGGCGCGACCGTGCCGGCCGTGCTCCAGTCCGCGATCGACGCGGCGCCGGATGACGAAGCAGTTCGTGTCGCAGGCGTCAAGCACTGCATCGCGCAGTGCGCGGAGCTGCTGGAAGCCGGTGTCCCGGGGCTGCAC
>JBDTKH010000059.1:0-26697 GCA_039935415.1 Candidatus Dormiibacterota bacterium | reverse complement strand
GCGGATGCGCTGGTCGAGCTGGCGGTTGGCAACAAGCCGGCGCAGATCCAGGTCACCAGCTCGCTGGAGACGCTGCTTGGGCTGTGCGGGGCGCCGGCCGGCGAGATGGAGTTCGCGCTTCCGATCTCTACGGAGACCGTGCAGCGCTTGGCTTGTGACTCCAGCGTCGCGCGCATCCTGGGGCACTGGCAGCTGGTCAGGTCGGAGGTCGGCAAGATGCTGGCAATCCCGCCCAAGATGACTTTCGGTCCGAGGCCGAGAGGACCTGACTAACCGGAACCTCACCTAAACTGAGGCGCGTGCCGAAGCTGCTTGGTCTGCGGTGCCGGGAGTGCAGGGCGGAGTTTGAGCTCCAGGCGACGCACGTCTGCGAGATGTGCTTCGGACCGCTCGACGTCGTGTACGACCAGGCGGCTCTGAAGAAGGTGGTCTCGCGCGGGCGCATCGAGCAAGGTCCTAAGTCGATGTGGCGCTATCGCGACCTGCTCCCCGTGGAGGACTCAGCCCAGGTGGTCTCGCTCGGCGAGGGCATGACCCCGCTCGTCAAGGCAGAGCGCCTGGGAACCGAGATCGGCCTTCGCAACCTCTACCTGAAGAACGACAGCATGAACCCGACCAACTCGTTCAAGGACCGGGTGGTGTCGGTCGCCATCAGCTGGGCGAGGGCGAATGGATTCGAGACCATCGCCTGCGCCTCCACGGGCAACCTCGCCAACGCCGTAGCCGCCTACGCCGCGCGGGCCGGCCTGGAGTGCTTCGTGTTCATCCCCGTCGACCTCGAGCCCGCGAAGCTCGTGAGCATCGGCGTGTTCGACCCGAACGTGGTCGCGGTCCGGGGAGACTATGACGAGGTCAACCGGCTCTGCAGCCAGCTCGTCGAGTCGACCCCGTGGGCGTTCTGCAACATCAACATCCGACCGTTCTACGCGGAGGGATCGAAGACGCTGACCTTCGAGACCGCCGAGCAGCTCGGCTGGAAGCTGCCTGACGAGATCATCATCCCGATCGCGAGCGGCTGCCAGTTCGTCCGCCACCGCCAGGCGGCGAAAGAGTTGATCGAGTACGGACTGGTCCACGAGGACCGCCCCCCGAAGTTCACCGGCGCGCAGGCGCTGGGCTGCGCCCCCGTCTACAACGCCTTCAAGTCGGACACCCCCGACCGGGTGCTGCCCGTCAAGCCGAACACGATCGCGCGCTCGATCGCGATCGGCAACCCGTCGGACGGCACGTACGTGAACAGGATCGCGCTCGAGACCGGCGGGGTGGTCGAGGCCGTCACCGAGGAGGAGATCGTCGACGCGATCCGCCTCCTCGCCCGCACCGAGGGGATCTTCACCGAGACCGCCGGTGGCGTCACGATCGGCGTGCTGGCCAAGCTCGCCCGCGCCGGCCGCTGGAAAGGCGACGAGGTGGTGGTCGCCTACGTCACGGGCCACGGCCTGAAAACGGCCGATGTCCTGGCCTCCGCCAACGGCCATTCGAGGCGAGTGGAAATAGAACCGACAATGAAATCGTTTCGCGAGAAGGTGAATATCTGATGCCGCAGTTTCGAATCCCCGGCCCGCTCCGCCGTCTTTCCGATGGACAGGTCACCGTCGACGTCGAGGCGACCGACCTCGAGGCGGCGATAGCCGCCCTCGATGCGCGCTTCCCCGGCTTCCGGGACCGGTTGCTCGACGAGAACGGCGAGCTGCGCCAGTTCGTCAACGTCTACGTGAACGACGAGGACGTCCGCCTGGGACCCGGCCTCAAGGCCAAAGTCGGCGCCAAGGACGAGATCTCAATCGTGCCCGCCGTAGCCGGGGGGCTATTTCAACCTTAAACTCCTCCGATGGGACGGCGGCGACTCAAGTTGATCTTCGGTCCGGCGCTGGTCAAGGAGCCGGTGATCTACCAGCTCGGCCGCAAGTTCGAGATCGTGACCAACATCCGCCGGGCTGACGTGAGCAAGGACCAGGGCTGGGTGCTGCTCGAGGCCTCGGGCGAGGCTGACGAGCTGGACCGCGGAATCGCCTATCTAGAATCGTGTGGAGTCAAGGTGGAGCCCGCGGAGGGCGACCTGGTCGAATAGGGCTCAGCGCCTCGTGATCAGAAGCCTCGCTCCTGGCACGGGCTTGGTCGCAGGCGGCAGGGCGGCGATCATCTCGAGCAACCGCGGTCCGACGTCCCTGGTCTCGGTTCGGAACGGAGAGAACGCATCCGTTCCCTCGGGGTGGGCGCGAAAGTGGAGCTCGACCTCGCGACCCCCCCGAGCGGGGGCGCGAGACGACAGGCGGTTGAAGTCCGGCGCTGGTATGAGCCACCAGACAACAGGCGCCAGATCCAGGATCAGCACCACCACGTAGATGAACGAGCGGTCGGTCGGAATTGAGCTCTCGAAATAGGTGGCGTTCGACTGTACGAAGCCCGACGCTCCAAGCTCGAAGCATGCTTTGGCCTGCAGCGATGCGAAAGAGCTCTTGCCCTTGACGGCCACTACAAGATCGCGATGGTCATCGTCCGCGTCCACCTGGAACGGAACGAGCTCGCCGGCTGTTGTGAGCATGGCGTAGACAGCAAGCAGGTACTCTCCGATGCGACCACGCTGAACGTCGCTGAGCGTCACCGGCTCGGAGCTTAGCGCCAGATTAAGATTGCCGCCGCATGAGACGAAGCGTGGACGTCGCTGTCATCGGTGCGGGGCAAGCCGGGCTCGCCACCAGCTGGCATCTCGCACAGGCCAATGTCGACCATGTCCTGCTCGACTCAGGCCGAGTGGGCGAGACCCGGCGCTCACGGCGTTGGGACTCGTTCTGCCTGGTGACGCCCAACTGGACTGTCCAGCTGCCCGGACCGACATACGACGGCCCTGAACCGAAGCTTCCCTCGCCGATGGCCAAGCTCCTCGGTAATCCGCAACAGGGCATGATGGAGGGCGAGACCTCAACTTCAGGGTCCTGTATGAGATGGGTGTTGAGCTGATTGGCCGCTTCGCGGGCGCTGACGGATCCAGGATCCGGTTTGCCGAGGACCTCGCCGCCAGCGTCGACTTTGGCGACGCACGTCTGGGTGACCTGCTGACGGTCGTCGAGAAATACTGCACCGCCAACGGGGTCACACCGCCAACCTTCGAGATGCCGCCACCGCTTCGTATCGACACACGGACCGAGCTGGATGTCACCCGTGACGGAATCGGGTCGGTGATCTGGACGAGCGGCTACCGGCCGGACTACGGTTGGGTGAAGTTCCCCGTATTCGACGAGATGGGTTTTCCAATGCAGACAGATGGCTCCACGGCGGTGCCGGGCGTGTATTTCGTGGGTGTGCACTGGATGCGCAAGAACAAGTCGTCGATCCTCTATGGCGTCGGCGAGGACGCCGAGGTCGTGGCGGGCCAGATTGTCGAGGACCGAAAGTGAGGATCGCGGTGGCCATGTCGGGCGGGGTCGATTCCTCCGTCGCCGCCGCCCTGCTGCAGGCACAGGGCCACGAGGTCGTCGGTGTGACACTTCAGCAGTGGCCGCGCGACGACCTGGAGGAATCCGCGCGACACGGCGGGTGTTGCTCCCTGTCGGCGATCGAGGACGCGCGTCGCGTCGCCTCGCTCCTGGGCATTCCTTATTACTGCTGGAACCTCGAGCAGGAGTTCGGCGAGCGCGTGATCCAGCCGTTCCATCGCGATTACCTGGAGGGCCGGACACCGAATCCCTGCGTGCGCTGCAACGCCTTCGTGCGATTCGACCTGATGCTCGGCCGGGTGCTCGAGCTGGGCTTCGACAGGCTCGCCACCGGTCACTACGCCCGCATCGTCGATGGGGTCGACGGGCCCGAGCTTCACACCGCGGTCGACGACGCGAAGGACCAGTCCTACATGCTTTATCACCTCGACCGCGGCCGTCTTGGGCGCATCCTGTTCCCGCTCGGCGGTATGACCAAGCGCGAGGTGAGGGAGCACGCGCGGGAGTTCGCGCTCCCTGTCGCGAACAAGGCCGAGAGCCAGGAGATCTGCTTCATTCCGCGCGGCGAGACCGCGAGGTACCTCACCGATCGCCTCCCGGTCAGGGCTGGCGCCGTCGTCGACTCGTCGGGCCGCGAGCTGGGCACCCATCGCGGCACCGCGATGTACACGGTCGGCCAGCGGAGCGGCTTCGGGGACCTGACCGAATCGGGGCCGTGGTACGTGCTGCGGGTGGACGCACCGGCCAACCGGCTTGTCGTGGGCCGGAGGGAAGAGCTCGCCGTGCGGAAGGTCGAGCTCCGTGACATGACGTTCGTGGCGGAGGCGATCGACGGGCCACTGAACATCGAGGCGAGGCTTCGCTACCACGCACCGCCGATCGCCGGAGTCTACGAAGCCGGAACGCTCTGGCTGGACGAACCGTTTCTCGGCGCCGCGCCGGGACAGTCGGCTGTCCTGTACGCCGGCAGCCGCGTGATTGGTGGGGGGATCATCGCGGCCGCGTCTTGAGCGGGAGTCCGGACATCGTCCTGGCCGTGCTGCACTGGGTCGAATACCTGGGCCTGCTCGGCGCGATTGGCTCGATGGTGGTGAGGCGGGTGGCCAGGCAGGGTCCACGGATCCAGTGGGCGGATCCGCCGATGCACCTGGCGCTTGGCATCGCTTTCGCCGGCGGCCTGGCGCTGACCCTTGTCGAGTCCATCGAATCCGGCGCGCTGCCGGGGTGGGCACCGATCGGCCGGGTGGCGGCTGAGGGCCTGGCCTGGTACCTCTGCGGCCGCGGGATTCCCTTCGTGGCGCCGGTGGCCGTGCTCGCCGCGGGCCTTCTCCCGTTCGCGGGGCACGCGGCCCAGTTCGGGCCGGGGGCCGAGCTTGCGGATGCGCTGCACGTCCTGTCGGCAGGGATGTGGGCGGGAGGCATCCTCGCCCTGGCGACGCTGCGGCCGCCCAAGGGTTGGCGGGGAGTGGAAGCGCGCGTTCTGGTCGATCGGTTTTCGGGGGTTGCCCTGGTCGCCTTTGCCATCACCGCCCTGACCGGCTTACTCCGGGCCACCGATCAGCTGCACGACGTGAGCGACCTGTGGAGCACTTCGTACGGGATCGTGCTGGCGCTGAAGTCGGCGGGGGTCGGGATCATGCTCGTGCTTTCGTCGCTGGCCTGGCGCCGCGGCCTGCCCGTCGCCCGGCTCGAGGCAGCCACGATGGTGCTCGTGGTCGCCGCGACCGCGGTCCTGGCGGCTTTTCCGGCACAAGCCTAGAATCGCGCCATGGCCAAGGTCCGCGAGGTCATGAAGACGCAGCTCTACACGGTCACCCCGGCGACGACGCTGGGCGAGGCGGTGTCGGTGATGGCGCGGAACCGGGTCGGCTCGACCCTCGTCATGGAGGGCAAGGAGCTCGTCGGGATCTTTACCGAGCGCGATACCGTGCGCGCGATCTCCCAGTCGCACGACGCGCCCGACCACGAGATCTCCTCGTGGATGACGCGAAACCCCAAGACCGTCGGCCCCAACGTCGAGGTCGACGTGGCCCTCAAGACGATGCTCGATAACAATTTCCGCCACCTTCCGGTGGTGGAGGCGGGCAAGGTGATCGGCATGGTGTCGATGAGGGACCTGGCGGGGTAGCGTCGACTTAGGCGCTTCTCCGGGCCTTTAGGGAGGAAAGGGACCCGCCCCATCCGGCCCTTCGGGCCACCTTTCCCATGAATGGGAAATGAGTTTATTGATGCGGCTTCGACCGCAATTTGCAAGAGGGCTTGCAGCCGCGCGGTAAACTAAGCGGCTCCCGCCCCCCTGTTGTTCAACGCGCCCAAAAATAAAAGGCGCAAAGGATTGCGTTCGCGTTGGGTCTGCTTGCGCTTCGTCGCTACGTTCCGTATCTCCGGCCGTACGCCGGGCTGGTCGTGGTCTTCGGGCTGGCCACACTCGGCAGCCTTGCCGCGGCCGCGTCGATACCGAAGGTGATCGAGTACATCATCGACGGGCCGATCGCGCACCACCAGCTCGGACAGCTGACCGAGATGGCGTCCTTCCTCGTAGCGATCGGGCTTCTCGAGTTCGTGTTCGTCTATCTGCGGCGCAACTACTCGGGCGTCGTGTCGCTGCGCATGGAGACTGACCTGCGCAACGACTTCTACGCGCACCTGCAGGACCTGCAGGTCGCGTTCCACGACAACTGGCAGTCCGGACAGCTGCTCTCGCGGGCGATCTCCGACATCGCCACGGTGCGCCGGTTCGTCAGCTTCGGCCTGATCTGGTTCCTGCAGACGATCGTCACTTTCATCGTCGTCGTCGCGCTCATGCTCTCCCTCGACTGGCAGCTCACCCTGGTCGTGGTGGTGTGCATGCTGCCCATCGCCTACTTCAGCCATACGTTCCACGAGAAGTACAAGCTCATCGCGCGCCGCCTGCAGGACCAGCAGGGCGACCTCACAACGATCATCGAGGAGATGGCGATGGGCGTCCGCATCATCAAGGCCTTCGGCCGCATGCCATTGATGCAGAAGCGGTTCGAGGACCAGGCGCGGCTGCTGCGCGCGACCAGCCTCGAAGGTATCAAGGCACGCTCGCGACTGTGGACGCAGCTCAACTTCCTGCCGAACCTCTCGCTGGTTGCGGTGCTGCTGCTCGGCGGCTACCACGCCGTCCAGGGCAGCCTCACCATCGGCGGCCTCATCGCGTTCATGAACTACGTCTTCATGCTCACGTGGCCGATGGACGCGATCGGCTACGTGCTCTCGATGAGCGAGGAGTGTCAGACCGCCTCCGAGCGGCTCAACGAAGTGCTCGACTCGCGGCCGGAGATCGCGGATCGCCCGGGCGCGCGGAATCTCGACACTTGCCGCGGCCACCTGGAATTTCGGGGCGTGGGATTCAAATACCCGAAGTCCGACGAGTGGATCCTCCGCGACCTGAACCTCGTCATCGAGCCCGGCGAGACGCTCGGCATCGTCGGACGCACCGGCAGCGGTAAGACGACGTTGGCCTATCTCCTGCCGCGCCTGTACGACGTCGACGAGGGCCGCGTGCTGCTCGACGGCGTCGATGTCCGCGACCTGCACCTGCGCTCCCTCAGGTCGCACATCGGCGTCGCGTTCGAGGACCCAATCCTGTTCTCGGCCTCGGTGCACGAGAACCTCGTCATGGGCAGGCCGGTCGTTTCCGACGAAGAGCTCAAGCGGGCGATCGAGGTTGCGCAGGCCGGCTTTGTCTGGGACCTGCCCTGGGGCCTCGAGACCCGCGTCGGCGAGCAGGGCTACACGCTCTCCGGCGGGCAGCGGCAGCGGCTGGCCCTGGCCCGCGCCGTGCTCGGCGCGCCCCCGGTGCTCGTCCTCGACGACCCGCTGTCCTCGGTCGACGTCCACACGGAAGCCGTGATCGAGGAGGCGCTCGGGCGCGTGCTCCAGGGTGTGACCGGACTGCTGGTCGTGCACCGGCCGTCGACCCTGGCGCTCGCCGACCGCGTGGCCCTGATCGACGGCGGAACCGTGGTCGCCGTCGGGACCCACACCGACCTGATGAAGTCCAACGAACTCTATCGCGCGCTGCTGTCGCAGGAGTACGAGCGGGACGCGGCGGAGGTGCCGGCATGAGCGTGATTGCCCCGGCGGACCGTTGGCGCGGCGTCGCGACGGAAGACGTCGACGAGTTCTCGCCCAGCGTCGCCGGCCTGCTCCGGCGGCGCAGCCGCCGCCTGCTCGCCGGCCTGGCGAGACCCTACATGTGGGAGATCGCGCTCGCCGGGCTGCTGATCCTGGTCCGCTCGGCGGCCTACCTGTCGCTGCCCTACCTCGTCGGGCTGGGCATCGACCGCGGTATCCGGCCCGGCGGCAAGGGGGACCTGACCGCGCTGGGCATCATCGTGACTGCCCTGCTGGCCGCGCTGGTGATCAATGCGGTCGCCAACTACGCGTTCCTCCGCCTCTCGGGGCGGATCGGCGCCGACGTGCTGCTCGACCTGCGCACGACGCTGTTCGCCCACGTGCAGCAGCTCTCACTCTCCTTCTATGAGCGCTACACCTCTGGGCGCATCATCTCCCGGCTGACCTCGGACGTGGATGCGCTCAACGAGCTGCTTGCCACCGGCCTCACGTCGGTCATCACCTCAGTTATCTCTGTCATCGCCATCACCGTGATCCTCATCCGCCTCGACACGCGCCTCGGCCTTGTCACCCTGGTCACGATGCCGCTGGTGCTCGGCCTCACCTGGTGGTTCCGGAGCAACTCCGCACGCTCGTACCGCGCGGTGCGGCGAGCGATCGTGCTGGTGATCGTCCACTACGTCGAGTCGCTCGGCGGGATCAGGGCGGTGCACGCGTTCCGCCGCGAGCCGCGCAACCAGGAGATCTTCGAGGACGTCAACGGCCGCTACCGCGACGCCAACATCTGGTCCAACCGCCTGGCGTCCACGTTCGGCCCGGCCATCAACCTCCTCGGCCGCCTGACGACGGCCTCGGTGCTGTTGTTCGGCGGATATCTCGTGGTCCAGGGCCAGGTCACGCTGGGCGTGCTGACCGCCTTCGTCCTGTACCTGCGCCAGTTCTTCGAACCGATGCAGGACCTGTCGCAGTTTTACAACGTGTTCCAGGCCGCCGGCGCGGCCCTCGAAAAGCTCGCCGGGCTCATCGAAGAGGCGCCCACGGTGCCGGAGCCGGCCGCTCCGGTTCGGCTGGGCGAGGTCAAAGGTGCAGTCGCATTCGAGGACGTCACGTTCGCCTATCGCGACAAGGCCGTGCTGCACGACATCGATTTGCAGATCCCTGCCGGTCAGATCGTCGCCGTGGTGGGGGAGACCGGCGCGGGGAAGACCACCATGGCCCGCCTGATGGCTCGTTTCTACGATCCGACCGCCGGCCGGCTGACCCTCGACGGCGTCGACCTCCGCTCGATCGCGGTGACCGAGCTGCGCCAGGCGATCGTCATGGTCACGCAGGAGACCTTCTTGTTCTCGGGCACGGTCGGCGAGAACCTGATGTTCGGCCGCCCGACCGCGACCTACGACGAGATGGTCGCGGCGGCGCGCGCGATCGGCGCGCATGACTTCATCAGCGCGATGCCAAATGGCTACGACACCGACGTGCGGCGTCGTGGCGTGCGGTTGTCGTCGGGACAGCGGCAGCTGGTCGCGTTCGCGCGGGCGTTCCTCGCCGACCCGAAGGTGCTCATCCTCGACGAGGCCACTTCTTCCCTCGACCTCCCGTCAGAGCGCCTGGTTCAGCGCGCCTTGCGCACGCTGCTGCGCGGGCGTACCGCGGTGATCATCGCCCACCGCCTGTCCACCGTCGACATCGCCGACCGCGTGCTGGTCGTGGACAGCGGGCGCGTCGTTGAGGACGGAGCGCCGTCCGACCTGCGCCAGCGCAGCGGCCGGTACGGGTCGCTGCACCGGCAGTGGGTGGAATCTCTGGCATGAGCCTGCAGCAGGCGTTACTCATGATCACCGTTGGAGTGCTCCTCGTTGGTTTCGGCGGGTTCCCGGGATTGACCGGTCGATCCTTGACCCACAAGACCCAGTTCCTGATGCCCGCTTCTCGACGCATTGGTTGGGCCGTCACGGTGCGCGGAGCAGGTTTGGCCGTGGTCGGCCTCGTTGCCCAATGGCTCAGAAGTTGACGACACCGCAGAGGAGATTGTGTCCTCGAGAGCGCCCTGTTCGGCTTCGGTTTTCGCGCCCTGGACGCGAAGGTAGGCGAACCGCAAAAGAAGCGGCGCTCGAGCTCAAACCGTGACGATGACTTTCCCTCGGACGTGTCCCGCCTCGAGGTAAGCGATCGCCGCGCCCGCCTCGGACAGCGGATACGTTCGGTCGATGACCGACCTGAGCTTGCCCGACTCGATGAGATCGCGAATGACCACGAGATCGTCATGGTTCAACTTCGCGAGGAAGGTGAAGACCTTCCGCCCCGTCCGCGACAGCAGCATCGCCCCAGCCATGCGGCCCATCGACGCGCCGCTGTTGTAGACGAGAGTCCCGCCGGCGGTCAGCACTCTGCGAAGGGCTGAAAGGGACTGGCTTCCGGCGTTGTCGAGAATGAGGTCATAACGCTCCCCGCTTTTGGTGAAGTTCTGCTGCGCGTAATCGATCACCTGGTCGGCGCCGAGCGACTTCACCAGGTCGACGTTTCTCGAGCTGCAAACGCCTGTCACCTCGGCCCCGAAAGTCTTCGCGATCTGCACCGCGAACGTTCCAACGCCGCCCGCAGCGCCGTTGATCAGGACGCGCTGCCCAGACTGCAGCTTGCCGACATTGCGCAGGCCCTGAAGCGCCGTGACGGCGGCCACCGGGACCGCCGCGGCCTCCTCGTACGTCATGCGGGCGGGCTTCGCGACGAAGTGGTCCTCCGGCGCGGACGCGTACTCCGCAAAGGCCCCCGCGCACCAGCCGAAAACGTCATCGCCCGGCGACCAGCGCTTCACGCCCTTGCCGACGGCCTCGACGGTTCCCGCCACGTCCACTCCCCGGATCCTGGGCTTTGGCCCGGACAGCCCCCCCATACCCACGCGACCGACGTAAGGCGCACCGCGCATGAAGTGCCAGTCGAGTGGGTTGACGCCTGCGGCCCGCACGCGCACAAGCACATCGCCGTCAGCGGCCAGTGGCTTTTCAATCTCCTCGAACCGAAGCGCCTCGGGCGGGCCATACCTGTCCTGGGTGATCGCTTTCACTTCGGACCAGAGCTTAACCGTGGCGCGTGGTCCATCATTCGGAGCGTCGATGGTGAACGTCGTAGCAGGCGTTCGCCGGTGGTGGGAACGCCCCGCCGCGCCCCTGCTGGCGGTCGCTGCCGTGGTGCTCGCGATTCACCTCGCGACCAACGGCATGTACGGTCTTCACACCGACGAGCTGTACTACATCGTCAGCGGGCAGCATCCGGCGTTCGGGTACGTGGATTACCCGCCGGTCACCCCGATGCTCGCGCGGATCGACACGAGCATCTTCGGCATCTCCTCGTGGACGCTGCGGCTGTTCCCCGCCATCACGGGCGCGGTGGTGGTCTTCCTCACCGGCATGTGCGCGCGAGAGATGGGTGGCGGCCGCCGGGCCTCGATCCTCGCGTCGGTGGTGGCGCTGATGACCCCACTGCTGCTCGGTACCTGGCTGTTCCAGACGGTGGAGTTCGACCTGCTCACGTGGGTGATTGCGCTCTACCTGCTGCTGCGCATCCTGCGCACCGGCGACCCACGGCTCTTCATCCTGCTCGGCGTCGACCTCGGTGTCGGGATCGAGACCAAGACGACCATCCTGGGGCTGGGTGCCGGCATCGCGGTGGCGATGCTCGTATCGCGGGACGTGCGGCCATTCCTGCGGACGCGCTACCCGTGGATCGGAATGATCATCGCGCTTGCACTCGCGGCGCCCAACGTCGGATGGCAGATCGCCAACGAGTTCCCAACGCTGACGTACATTCGGAATCACGGCAGCGACATCGCGAACGGGGGCGGCATCGTGACGTTCGTCGAGCTCTTCATCCTCACGATGGGCCCGCTGCTGCTACCGCTCTGGATCGCCGGGCTGGCGTTCCTCTTCCGCAACGGGCGCCTGCGGCCGATCGGCGTCCTCACGGTGGTCGCAATCCTGCTGTTCCTGCCCGAAGGCAAGGGCTATTACCCGGCGCCGACTACCCCGATCGTGCTCGCGGCGGGATGTGTGGCCGCAGGCGGGATCGTATCGCGGGCGCGCTGGCGATGGGTTGTGGGCCTCGTGGTCGCGGCCGGTCTGGTCGAGGTTGTCGTGCTGGGGACCATCATCCTGCCGCTCGTTCCGCCGTCGCAGATGCACAAGCTCGGGGTTGACAAAGTCAATCCCGATTTCGCCAACACCGTGGGCTGGCCGGAGATGACCGCGCAGGTTGGCGTCGTGTACAACGCACTCCCCGCCGACCAACGTGCCAGGACAGCCATCCTCACGAGCATCGACGGCCAGGCGGGAGCCATCGACATCTACGGCGGCAGCGAGCACCTGCCCCAGGCGATCAGTCCCCACCTGAACTTCTGGTACTGGAAGCCGGCAAACCTCGACGCCACCACGCTCGTGACGGTCGGCTACAACCCGAGCGACCTCGAGTTTCTCTGCGGGTCGATAACCCAGGCCGGCAACGTGACCATCCCTTACTCGATCGACAACCTGAACCAGGGCGCGCCGATCCTCGTCTGCACGAACCTGAAAGAGTCGATCGACGCAGCGTGGCCGGCGCTCCGCAATTTCAGCTGACGCGCGATTACTCGGCGGTGGTCGTGTCCACGTAGAAGCGGCGCCATCCGACTTTCACGAAGCCCAGACGGCTGAGGATCGGGGCTGACATGTCGCCTCCCCAGACGGACAGGCCCGTCACGCCCGCCTCGCGGGCGATCTCGAGGCGCGCGGCGACCAGCGCCCGGTAGACGCCCCGGCCCCGGAACTTCGGGCGCACCGAACCGCCATTGATGGTGGCGCCGGCCAGTGGGTACAGGGTCAGCCCACCAGCACCAGCCGGCTCGCCATCGACAGTCGCGAGGAGGTAGCGATGGTTGCCCGCCGCGAGTGAGTTGCGCCGACGGCGCTCGAGGGCTGCGATCGCGCCAGGATTGGCGCCTGGAGGGGGTGCCTCAAACGCCTCGGCGGCGGCCACGTTGGCGCGAGCGAACGTGGCAGCATCCGCCAGCGCGTCGTGAATCTCGAGGCCCGGGATGTCCGGGACGCTGATCCGGGCGTCGATCGGCAGCACCATGACAGCGCTCTCCTGGCCATGAGGGTCGGGCCGGCACCCCGCCGCAAGGAGGTGGTCCGCGAAGCCAGGCGGCTCGGTTTCCGGGTCAAGGATCCAACTCACCGGCAGGCGGTGAGGCTTGATGGTGGCGCGCGCCTCACGGATCACATAGGCTGCTTCCTCCGGCGTGCACCTGACCCACGTGACGCTGTTCGGACCCGGCATGGGGAAGTCGGGCTGCAGCGTGATCTCGTATCGAGGCGTCGCGATGACCTCTATCCCGGGGGAGGAGCGGCGGCGGTGGTGGTTGGCGAACTCGATGAGCGCCTGCGATACTCCTTCCCGCATGACGACATTGTCGCGGGCGCTGCGCCAGTGGGACCCGGCGCGAATCGCGGCCGTCTCGCTGGGCCTTGCGGCGGTGGTCCTGGTTGCGGCGTATGGGGTCGCCGCCATGACGACCGCGACGGCCGCCACGGCCGCCGCGGCCGCCGCCTTCCTCGGGATCGTGGGTACCGGGCTCCTGTATGCTTGGCGCCCTTGGACCGGTGGCTTCGACTAGCCGCTAAAACCACTCTCTAGCAACCACGGAGTGCCGATGGACTCCCTCCACGCGATTGGCTTCTACGTGTCCGCCGCGATCTCGATCGGCAGCGGGCTGGCGGTTGCATTTCTCCCGGGTCGGGGCTCGCGGGGGGCGGCGCTGGCGGTGGCCGGACTGGGGATCGCGGGCCTGTACGGGTCGCTCTCAGGTGACCTTGCCGCCCTGGTGGTCCTCGTCTGCTACGCGGGGTGCGCGCTGCTGCTCGCCAGGCCCCAGTATCGCGCGCTCGACTCTGGAGCTGCGACCTGGTGGAGGCAGGCCGGGGCTGTTGGCGCCGGCGGCGTGCTTGTCCTGCTCGCTTACTCCGCCTGGCGCGGCGATTTCGTCTACGCCACCTTCCGCGGCGGTGAGATCGGCGCCGCGGCGGTGGGCCGGACCCTGTTCGCCCACGACGCCCTGGCGACCGAGGCCGTGGGTGCGCTCGTGGTGGCCGCCCTGGTCGGAGCGACCGCAGCGTGGCGCGTCAGAGAGCGCAGCCGATGACCCCCGGCCTGGTCGTCGTGCTGTTCGTCGCCGCGGCGCTGGTGGCCGTCGGCGTGTTCATCGCAGCCTGGAGGCGCGACGTCACCTCGGCGCTGGCCGGCGTACCGCTGATGTTCGGTGGGGCCGGGGTCGCCTTCGCCGGGGTGTCGCGATTCGCCGCCGCGGGCGGCGCACCGCTGCTCGGCCAGGCGATCGCGGCGCTGCTGGCGATCGCCGCGCTCGCCCTCGTCGCGCTCGGCGTGGGAATCGCGGGGCGGGAGGCGTCTCGCTGAGCCTGCTCATAGCCGCTGCGAACATCGTGGCGGCAGCCTCTGGCGCGGCTTCCGGCTCGCGCTCATCGGGGTTCACATTCGACCCCTCGACGACTTTGCCCTGGGCGGTGCCCGTGATCGTCATTGCGCCGATCGCCGCCTTCACCATCGCCCTCTCGAGCGTGCGAACGCGCCGTTCGTCCGCGAACCTCGCGATGATCGGCGTCGTCACATCGATGCTCGCGACCCTGCTGGTCGGCTGGGGGCTCGCGAAGCGGACGACCCCGTTCCTCGCCAGCTACCAGTACATCAACCTGCCCGTCGCGTTCACCGGCCCGGTCAACTTCCAGGGCTTCGGCATCGACATCGTGCTGCGCGTCGACCACGTCACGGTCGTTGCGCTCTTCGTGGTCGAGCTGTGCCTGGCCGGTGCGCTCGGCTGGCACCAGGTGATGGGCCGCTCGGAGCCGGGCGCCGCTCGATTTCACGCACTGGTGAGCCTCCTTCTGTTCGGCAGCGTCGGCGTCCTGGTGAGCTGGGACCTCGCAGAGATGCTCGCGTTCTGGGGTATCGCGGGGACCGCGACCTACCTTCTCCTGGCGCACCGGTGGGGCAGCGACCTTGCCGCCGCTCGAGCACGCATCGCGCTCGTGCTGCCCTTCGTCACCGACCTCTCGCTGCTATGTGGCGTCGCCTGGCTCTACGCACGATATGGAGTGCAGAACCTGACCACGCTGCTGCCGATCCTGCACACGAACCCAGGCTGGACGGTGCGCTCGCTGGTGGTCGCGTCAATCCTCCTCTTTATCGGTCTAGCGGGCCGGCTCGCGCTCTGGCCGCTCCAGTCCTGGTTGACGCAGACGTCGGTGACCGCGCCCCCCGCGGCGCTTGCGATGGCGCAGGCCACGTGGTCCGTGGTGGCCATCGTCGTGATGTACCGCGTGATGCCGGTTTTCGTCGCGTCCAACACCCAGACGCTGCAGGCGTGCCTGTACGCGTGCGCGGTCGCAGCGGTCGTGGCACCACTGCTCTCGCTGGCCGGAAACGAGCCGCGACGGGCGATCACGCTGCTGGGTTCAGGGCTGACAGCGGTCGGCGCTGCGATCGTGATCTATGGATTCCTGGTCCCGAACGCGACGTTTGCGATTGCCGGCGTCGCCTGCATCTTCGCCGCCGCGCCCGCTCGTGCCGGTGCCCTGCTCGCCGTCTCCGCGATCGCCGGCGCCATGCGCACGGACGACATGGCGGAGATGGGCGACGCGTGGAACCGGATGAGAGCCAGCGCCCTGGCTCTTGGCCTCGCGGTCGGAGTCCTCGCGCTGAGCGCCGTTGGCGCGATGGCGTTCGCGCTCAGCTCTCGGTCGCGCCTCGGGGTCGCGCTGGGTGAGGCTGCGCTGGTGATCGCGTTAGGCGCACTCCGCATTTTCCCCGGCGTGGCGATCGGGCCCCTGCGCCGCCGCCGCGCGTTTGAGCCGGACCGCGTTCGCGAAGCCCCACCGCCGTCGCTCGGCTGGCCGTACTGGCTGGCCCTGGGCGGTGCAGCCCTTCTCGTGGCCTCGTTCATCCGGGGCTGGCTCGACTTTCTCGATGGCGGCAAACACCCCGCGCCCTCCGTCACCACGTACGTCCTGTGGGCGGCGGTCGTCGTGGTCGGGTTCGCGATCGTGACGCTTCCATACGTCCGTGACAAGGACGGCGCCCTTCACCTCTCCGCGGTCGCCGGCGCGTGGGCGCGCATGGCGTTCAACACCGGTTGGCGGACCGTCGATCGGTTCCTGGTCGTGCCGGTCGCGGCGATCGCGGTCCACGTCGACCGCTGGATCCCGGACGGTGACGAGCGTGTCGGCGGTGCCGTCGAGGCAAGCGGACGCCTGGCAACCTCGGGCACGCGACTGCCTGCCCTGCCGGTCGCGATCGTTCTCGCGATCGTCCTCACCGTGGTGGTGGGACTCATCGCGCCTGGAGTCTTCCGATGATCCTGCTCAACTTCCTGGCGGCAAGCCCTTCGCCCTCACCGGCCACCGTGCCGGGCGCCGGCATCTTCACCTCGCCGCTGTTGTTGAGCCTGTCGATCTGGGTGCCCGTCGCCGTCGCGCTCGCCGTCGCGGTGATGCCGAACCCGCGCGGTCGATACGACGTGCTGATGAAACAGATCGCGTTTTTCGCCAACCTCGGATTGCTCTTCATCCTCTTCATCGCCTACAGCCAGTTCCAGTCCTTCCTGCCGACGATGCAGTACGAGGAGAAGGTGCCGTGGCTCACGGTGATCGGGGCCTCGTACCACCTGGGGGTCGACGGCCCCGGCATGACGATGCTGATGCTCTCCGGTCTCATCGGCATCGCCTCGGTCCTCGCCTCCCTCGGCATTCGCGAGCGCGTGCGCTCGTACTTCTGCCTGCTGCTCCTGACGCAGGCGACGATCAACGGCGCGATTGTGGCGCGGGACATGTTCGTGCTCGTGCTGTTCTGGGCGTCGGCGGCGATCCCCCTGGCGATCCTGATCCTTGGTTGGGGAGGGCCACGCCGCCAGCCCGCCGCGTGGCGGATGCTTGCTTACTGGGGTCTTGGCACCGCCGCGCTTGCCGTCGCCGCAATGACGCTGTACGCGGTGACGGGCGGCTCGAGCTTCGACATGGACGTCGTGCTGAAGGCAAGCATCACCCCGCGGATCCAACTCGTGATCGGTCTCCTGGTCCTCGTCGCCGCGGCGACCCGCCTGCCGGTCTTTCCGCTGCACAGCTGGTTCCGGGATGCCATGTCGGAGGCGCCGGTCGGGGTGGCGGTGGTCGTCGCCGGAAGTGCCACGAGGCTCGGCGCGTACCTCCTGTTGCGCACCCTGGTCGCCGCTGAGCCCGCGGCCGCCCAGCTGCTGTCCCCGCTGATCGCGGCTCTGGCGGCGCTGACGGTGGGATACGCCGCCCTGGCCGCGCTGCGAACCGCCGACCTGCGCCACGCGGCCGCTTACCTCGCGCTCATCCCCGGCGGCGTGACGATGCTCGGCATCGCCGCCGTCTCGCCGATCGGGATCGCGGGCGCCGTACTGTCGCTTTTCGCGGGCGGGCTGGCGGCGGCGCTGATCGTCGGAGTCGCGGCCACGCTTTCCGAGCGCGCGCAGTCCCGCAACCTGCAGGTGCTGGGCGGCCTCGCCCCGCGTATGCCGACGCTGACCTGGCTGTTCATCATCGCTGCCCTTGCGGTGCTTGGCGTGCCGCTCATGGCGACGTTCGCGTCCGAGCTCATGACGTTCTTCGGCGCATTCAAAACCCAACCTATCGGCGCCTTCGCTGTGGCGGCAGGCCTCGCCTTGGCGGCGGTCGCGTTTGCCATGTTGTTGCGCCGGGTGTTGTTTGGCGCGCCGAACCCGGATGCGCCAGGCGTCTCGGACGCCTCGCTCGGAGAGACCTGGTACCTCGCGATCCTGGCCGGCGGGTTGCTCTGGGTCGGCCTGTTCCCGGGCGGTCCGAAGCTGCCGGGCACCGACGCGCCGCTCTTCGACCCTGGCCTGGTGAACGTGATGTCGGCCGGGATCAGCGACATCGCGTCGCCGTACACCGGTCCGTCGCCGGGCGGGACCACGCCGTGAGATACCTCGTGCTCGCCCCAGAGGCGCTGGTCGTGGCGGCGGCGGCCGTGCTGTTGCTGGCCGGCCGGTTCTCCTTGATCTCACGCGATTCGCGCCGCTACCTACCGGGCATCGCGGTCGTGGTGGTGCTAGTCGCCCTAGCAATCGAGCTCTGGGCCGGGGCGACCCTCACCACCTTCTTCGGAGGAGGCCTCGTCCAGGACCGCTTCGCGCTGTTCACGAAGGCGGCAGTGCTGCTCACCGCCACCGTGGCCTTCGCGGTGGTGGACTGGACGGCGGAGGACTCGCTGTCGATCAGCCTGGCCATGCCGCTCCTGGCGGTATTCGGCGTGATGGTCGCGGCATCCGCGGCCGACCTGGTGGCGCTGTGGGCGGGTCTCGAGCTGGCGGCTGCCGCCGGCGTCGTCATGGTGTCGCTGCGCAGGCCTGACCTGGCGCTGCGCCTCATCGTCACGGGCGGGGTGGCGAGCACGCTGCTCCTGATCGGGCTCGCGTTCCTCTACGCGACGGTTGGAACCCCCGACCTCGGCACGATGCGGGCGGTCCTGCTCGGCGGCGAGCCGACGCTGGCACTGGCGATACCCGTGTTCCTGTTGATCAGCGGGCTCGCATTGCGGGCAACGCTTGCCCCGTTCCAGGTGGCGGGGATCCCGGCCGTGCTCGGGGCCTCACCGCTCGGTGCCGGCATCGTGCTGGGCCTGGTCGCCGTGGCGGCCGCCACGGTCGCGATCAAGCTGGCGGGCGCGCTTGCATCGATCCCGCCGGTCTACTCATCGTACCTGGAGGTGATCGCCGCCGTGGCGATGGTCGGCGGCGGAGTCGCGGCGCTGGCGGTCCGCTCGCCCCGCGCGCGGATGGCGTATCTCGCCACCGAGCAGATCGGCTGGGTCGCGGCCGGCCTCGTGACGCACTACCGCACCGGCCTGGCCGGGTCGCTGTTCCTGCTCGGCGCGTTCGCGGTCGCCGCCACGTGCGGACCTGCGGTGATGGGCAGGGCCGAGGGGGGGGAGCTTGCGATGGCCGGCTTCGGAGGCCTCCGGCCGGCGCGGGCCGCCGGGCTGGCGCTGGCGATGCTCTCCCTCGCCGGCGCGCCGCCCCTGGCCGGGTTCTTCGGTGAGTTCGCCGTGGCGGCGGCCCTGGCGCAGAGCGGTCATTTCGGACTGCTCGCGCTCGGGGTCCTCGGCTCGGTGCTGAGCCTGGTGGCGGTCGCCGGCACCCTGCGCGTCCTCTATATCCAGAGCCCGGTCGAGGAAGCGCGGCGAGGACCCGGCTCGGCGCTTCCCACCGTCACGCGGCTGTCCACCGCCGGAGCCGTCGTGTTCTGCCTCGTGATCGCGGCCTACGGCTTGCTCTCAAACCCAATCCTGGGCCTCGCGAACCAGGGGGCGGAAGCGCTGGGCCTCCGCTGAGCCTCGCTGCCGGGGGCCCGGCGCGTAAGATCCCGCTAGCGAATCCAGCACGCGTCTTAGAAAACGTCATGGAGGTCCCGTCTGACCTTGGCTTCCCGCAAGGGCACGCTCGCGGCGCGCAACCGCCGGTCCAGCCGCTCCTCGCGCACACGTGCGCGGTTGTCTCGAGCCCGGCCTCGTCGAACCAGGCCACGCCCCTCGCATCACTGGCTCCTTCGCATCGCGCTGGTGAGCCTGATCGTGATCTCGTCGACAGGCCTGGTCGGCACGGCGGGCACGATCGGCGTGGTCGACTATTTCGCCGGTGACCTGCCGTCGATCGAGTCGCTGCAGGCGAACACGCTGACCCAGACGACGCGCATCCTGGACCGGAATGGAAACCTGATCGAGGCGCTGTACCACCAGAACCGAACCGTCGTGCCGCTCAAGATGATCAGCACCAAGCTCCAGACCGCCACCATCGACACCGAAGACCGAACGTTCTACTCGAACTCCGGCGTCGACTACCGCAGGCTCGCGATCGCGGTGTTCTACGACCTGACGCACCACTCGGCGACGCTTGGCGGGTCGACGATCACACAGCAGGTCGTGAAGAACGACGTGCTCGACGTGCAGGACGCTTCGAGCAAGACCATCAGTCGCAAGTTCCGCGAGCTGTTGCTGGCGGAGGAGATGGAACGCCGCTACTCGAAGGCGCAGATCCTGGACCTCTACCTGAACACGATCAACTACGGGAACGGCTCATACGGCGCGGAGGCTGCGGCGGAAACGTATTTCCAGGTTCACGCCAGCGACCTGACGTGGGGCCAGGCGAGCTTCCTCGCCGGTTTGCCGCAGGCGCCCTCCGACTACGACCCGTTCGGGACGCCCGACCAGCTGGCGGCTGCAAAGTCGCGCTGGCGCCAGGTGCTGGACGGGATGGTCTCGGTGGGTGACCTGTCGAAGTCTTCGGCGGACGCGATGTTCAACAGCGACCTGATCGTGAAGATGGTCGCCGCCCACAAGGCCCTGCCCGCGCAGCACAACCCGCTGACAGCGCACTTCGCCGACTACATCGAGCAGTACATCACGCAGCGCTACGGAGCCCAGGCCCTCTATGAAGGAGGCCTTCGCATCACGACCACTCTCGACCTGCCTACGCAAGCGATGGCCGACAAATATGTGAAGGCGGGTGTCAGTGCGTACGTGAAGCGAGGAGTGAACACCGGCGCGATGCTGGTCATGAAACCGAATGACGGCGAGATCCTTGCGATGGTCGGGAGCGCCGACTACAACAACGCGGCGATCCGCGGCCAGATCAACCTCACAGGTGTGGACCCGCTTGGATGGCGCGGCGTGGGATCGTCGTTCAAGGTCTACACATATGCGGCAGCGCTGCAGGCGGGGCTGGTCACGCCCGCGACCCTGCTGAACGATCAGACGGGCGTCATCGGCGGCAACACCTTCAGCGACTGGGACGGCAAGCACGAAGGGTGGATCCCGCTGCGCGAGGCGCTCGCGCAGTCGCGCAACCTGCCCGCGCTGTGGACGTACGCCGCGGAAGGGGGCGATCGCGTCATCACGCTGATGCACAACCTCGGCGTGACCGCCACGATCGAGAACCCCGACGGCGTCGCGACGACGCTGGGCCACGACCCCATGTCGATGGCCGAGCACCTTGCCGCTTACTCGGCGTTCGACAATGGCGGCTACCGGATCAGCGCGCACCCGGTGCTGAAGGTGACCGACGCGGCCGGGAACGTGCTCGAATCTTTCGATCCCAACGCGGGGCGCGTGCAGGTCATCAGCCCGGAGCTCGGCTACGTGATGACCGACCTGCTGCGCGGACCGGTGAAGCTCTACCTAGGTGCGCTGGGTGGGAAGCCGGTCGCCGGGAAGTCCGGGACGACCGAGGCCTACACCGGCTCGATCTTCATCGGCTACACGCCGAACCTCGCCGTCGCCGCCTCGCTCATGCACATCGACGCGGGCGCGACGTGCAACTCGGGTTACGCGTACCTGGCGACAAACTTCCCGCCGTCGGGCTGGCAGTGTCCAACCTCGGTCCTCTTTGGCGAGAACGTGGGCATCACTGTGTGGAAACCGTTCCTGGATGAGTACTACTCGACGCACCCATGGCCCGCAATGTGGGTACAACCGCCCGGTGTCGTCACGCGCCAGGTCTGCACGTACGACGGCGGCTACGTGCCGACCGGTGGCTTCAACGAGATCTTCCTCAAGGGCGTCGACGAACCGAACTACCCATGTGGCGCCAACCCACCGCCAGGTGCCCCGAAGTACCAGCCGCCTCCGTCCCCGACGCCCGCGGCTACGCCCAAGTCCAGTCCAACACCCTCCCCTCACTAGTCTTTGGCTCGTGAGGCTCAACCGTTTGGGGGTTGTCGCCGGCCTGATCTACCTGGCCCTTGGTCTGCTCTGGGTGCTGCTTGCCGCGCCTCCGGGACCGGTGTGGGCGCTCGTCGGCTGGTTCTTGGTCGTGGCCACCCTCGGGTCGTTCATTCCGGGTGAAGCCAACCAGGTCTCGCTCGCGCGGGCGTACCTCGCCGCGCCGGCGCTTGGGTACTCGCTGTCGCCAGGGCATTTCGGGCCGCTGGCCGTGGTGCTGGCCGTGGCGGGCTTGAGCGACCTCGTCGACGGAACCGTCGCGCGGCGATTCAAGCGGCCAACCACGCTCGGCGGAGGCCTGGACCCTGTCGTCGACGGCGTGCTGCTCGGCGCACTGGTGATCGGTCTCGCCCTTGGCGGGAGCTTCCCGCTGTGGCTCGCCGGCGTCATTGTCGCGCGCTACCTGTTTCCGGCGATCGGCGGGCTGGTGCTGATCTCCCTGCACCGGCGGCCGGAGCTGCATCACACGGTGAGTGGCCAGGTCTCGACCTCACTAATCATCATCCTGGTCGGGGGGATCTGCCTGTTTCGCTTCATGAACCAGGACGCCTCGAACATCGTCATCGGCGCAGAGGTGGTCGTACCGATCACGACCGTCGCGACGTTCGTGCACCTGGCGTGGCTGTCGCGCCGGCCGGTCGCCGTCGCCGAACCAGGATAGGTTCACCTGTTGGTGTGCACTCCTGGCTGGGCCCTCCCTGGCTGGGCCCTCCCTGGCTGGGCCCTCCCTCCTCCGAGCCGGTCCCTCCCCCGCCGGCACTCCTGCGATGAACCTAGAGCTCGAAAAAACAAATCACAACCCTGCCTGTTAAGGACTCACAGCCTTTCCGGTCGCAATTGCCTAGCCCGGGTAGGATGAATCTTGGGCGCGCTAAGTGGGCGCGGTGCTTCTTTATCGAAGTCCGCGACTCGTCGCAATTGCCTAGCCCGGGTAGGATGAGTCTTGGACGCGCTGAGTGGGCGCGGTGCTTCTTTATCGTAATCCGCGACCCGTCGCACTTGCCTAGCCCGGGTAAGATGAGTCTCGGTCGCGCTAAGTGGGGTGCTGGCGGTACCCTGAACCGGCAATCCGCCTTAGCCGGACCGAATTCCCGTGCTGAGGTCTGGGTTCTCACGCCTGGCCGCGGCGAACGGCGTTGAAGGTCGGGACCTGCGCAGCTCGGGTCTCCGAACCCCGTCAGGTCCGGAAGGAAGCAGCGGTAAGGAGAAAACCTGAGGGTGCCGCAGCCATCCGGGCCGGAGCCGTGAACCGCGGTGCGGGCTGGGGGTCTTCGATCGAAGCGGGGGTGCGCGGCCACCTGAATACCGATGCCTGATTACCAGAGCCTCTACCGCAAGTACCGCTCCCAGACCTTCGCCGACCTGGTCGGCCAGGAGGCCGCCTCACGGGCATTGCAGGGAGCGATCATCAGCGCCCGCGTCGCGCATGCCTACCTGTTCAGCGGCAGCCGGGGGACGGGGAAGACGTCCGCGGCGCGCCTGCTCGCGAAAGCGCTCAACTGCACGGGTCGCCCGCGTGACTCGGCGGAGCCGTGCAACAAGTGCTCGTCGTGCGTCGAGATGACTGCCGGCGCGGCCCTCGACCTGATCGAGATCGACGCGGCCTCCAATCGCGGCATCGACGAGATCCGCGACCTTCGCGAGAAGGTGAACCTCTCCCCGGCCCTGGGGCCGTTCAAGGTCTACATAATCGACGAGGCGCACATGCTCACCGAGCCCGCGTTCAACGCGCTGCTCAAGACGCTCGAGGAGCCGCCCGCGCACGTGGTGTTCGTCCTTTGCACCACGGATGCCCAGAAGATCCCGCTCACGGTCATCGGCCGCTGCCAGCAGTTCGTCTTCCGGCGGCACAGCGAGGAGCAGATCGTGTCTCGACTCATGTACATCGCGAAGTCGGAGAATGTGCAGGTCGACCCTGACGCGATGGAGCTCATCGCGCGCACTGCGCAGGGATCGATGCGCGACGCCGTCGGCATGCTCGACCAGCTGGTGCCTCTAGCCTCCGGACCGATCAGCCTCGAGTCGGCGCGCGCGCTGCTCGGCATCGCGGACCCGCGGCTGCTCGACTCGCTGCTGGACGACGTGCTCGCCGGTCGCGCCTCTGAGGCGCTCGCCGAGCTGAACCGGGTCTACTCTGCGGGCGCCGAACTGCGCCAGGTCGTCCGTGGGCTGATGGAAGGCTGTCGCGATCGGCTGGTGGTGGCCCTGACGAAGCGTGACAACGCGACGGCGCGGCGGCTGTCCAGCGTGCTCGATGCGCTGCTGCACCTGGACGGTGAGGTCCGTCGCCACGCGGAACCGCGCTTCCTTGTCGAAGCCACCCTTGCGCGTCTATCCGTGGAGCTGGGCACGGGCGGCGTTGGCGTGATCACGCCCGCTGTTCAAGAGGCACCACCCCCACCCGCCGCTAACGCGGCGACCTCCCCACGTGGTGGGAAGGTGAATCAGCCCGAGCCCGCCGCTGACGCGGCGACCTCCCCACATAGTGGGGAGGTGAATCAGCCCACGCCCGACGTCGTCGTCACGACAGTCGTTGTCAGCACGGAATCCGTTGCGGGG
The DNA here is from genome assembly GCA_039935415.1 of Candidatus Dormiibacterota bacterium. Taxonomy (GTDB): domain Bacteria; phylum Chloroflexota; class Dormibacteria; order Dormibacterales; family Dormibacteraceae; genus Palsa-870. Next base: position 2,797 of record JBDTKH010000059.1, on the reverse strand, counting down.
TGGAGCGAGGTCCTCGAAAAGCTCAACCGCACCGTGCGGGCCGCTTACCTGGACGCGCAGCCGGAGGTCGAGGGGTCGACACTCATCCTGTGGTTCCGCTACGGCTTCCATCACAAGAAGGCGCAGGAGCAATCGATGGAGCTCATGCCGCACGTGCGCGCGTGGCTCGGCGACGGCGTGAAGGTCGACTTTCGCCTCAAGGACGGCGAGCCCGCGCAATCGGCTCCGAGGGCCGCGAGCCCGGAGGACGATCCTTTCGTGCGCGAGGTGGTCCGCAGGTTCGACGGGCGCGTGACGCGTGTGAAGGAGGTCTCGGAGTGAAGGATCCACTCAAGATGCTGCGCCAGGTCCAGCAAATGCAGAGCCAGATGACAAAGGTCCAGGCAGAGCTGGAGACGGAGACCGTCGAGGCGAGCGCCGGCGGAGGCGCCGTGAGCGTGGTCGCGACCGGCGCGCAGAAAATCGTCTCCGTCACGATCGACCCCGCGGCCACGTCTGACACCGAGATGCTGCAGGACCTGGTCGTTGCCGCGGTCAACGAGGCGATGGAGAAATCGAAGCAGCTCGGCGCGTCGAAGATGCAGGGTGTCGCGTCAGGGCTGGGCCTCCCTCCCGGCTTGCTGTAATTGCCGCAGCTGCCCGAGCCGCTCGAGCGGCTCATCCAGGAGCTCTCGCGACTGCCGGGCATCGGCCCCAAGACCGCGCAGCGCCTGGCCTTCCACCTGCTTCGGGCGGACCGCCAGCGTGCCGATTCGCTCGCGCAGGCGATCGAAGACGTGAAGGCGCGGATCGGCTACTGCGAACGCTGCTACAACATCGCCGAGGGGAGCCTGTGCTCGATCTGCATGTCGCCCAGGCGCGATGCGACGCTGCTGTGCGTCGTCGAGTCAGCGCTGGACGTCCTGGCGGTCGAGCGCACGGCCGAGTTCAACGGCCTCTACTTCGTGCTCCACGGCGTCATCTCGCCGATCGACGGCATCGGCCCGGAGCAGATCCATGTGCCGAAGCTCCTCGACCGGGTGCGCGCTGAGGCGGTGGCCGAGGTGATCATCGCCACGGACGCCGACATCGAGGGAGAGGCGACCGCGGTCTACCTGCAGCGGGCGCTGGCGCCCCTGGGCGCCACGGTCACCAGGCCGGCGCACGGCCTCCCGGTGGGGGGCGACCTCGAGTACGCGGACGAGCTCACCCTGGCCCGGGCGATGGCCGGCCGCCGCACGTTCTGACGGCCGCCTTGCAATAGGGGCCCGAACCCCGGTAGAATTCGCAGGTTCCTCAGACGGAAGGCTTCGTGCGCCCTAAAAGCGACCGGGGTTGTAGGGGGAACCAGCACTTTGACAACTGAAGAGTGGGAAAGACTCTGAGAGTCTTATGACTCAGGGCGAAGGCCTTGGGTCCTCCGTTTTGGACGGAGAGTTTGATCCTGGCTCAGGGTTAACGCTGGCGGTGCGCATAACACATGCAAGTCGAGCGAGGGCTTATTTCCCGCAAGGGAGATGAGTTCCTAGCGGCGAACGGGTGAGTAACACGTGGGTAACCTTTCCTATCGCGGGGGATAACAGCGGGAAACCGCTGCTAATACCGCATGTCGTCACCGGCTCATGGCTGGTGAAGAAAGCAGCAATGCACGATGGGGTGGGCCCGCGGCCTATCAGCTAGTCGGTGGGGTAACGGCCTACCGAGGCGATGACGGGTAGCTGGTCTGAGAGGACGGCCAGCCACACGGGGACTGAGACACGGCCCCGACTCCTACGGGAGGCAGCAGTGAGGAATCTTCCGCAATGGGCGAAAGCCTGACGGAGCGACACCGCGTGTGGGATGAAGTCTTTCGGGATGTAAACCACTGTCGGAGGGGAAGACAAAACAGACGGTACCCTCCAAGAAAGCCCCGGCTAACTACGTGCCAGCAGCCGCGGTAATACGTAGGGGGCAAGCGTTATCCAGATTTACTGGGCGTAAAGCGCGTGTAGGCGGCTGGTTAGGTGTGATGTGAAATCTTCGGGCTCAACCCGAAAAATGCATTGCAAACCGGCCTGGCTAGAGTGCAGGAGAGGGAAGCGGAATTCCAGGTGTAGCGGTGAAATGCGTAGATATCTGGAGGAACACCAGTGGCGAAGGCGGCTTCCTGGCCTGTAACTGACGCTGAGACGCGAAAGCGTGGGGAGCGAACCGGATTAGATACCCGGGTAGTCCACGCCCTAAACGTTGTGAACTAGGTGTTGGTCGGATTGACCCGATCAGTGCCGCAGCTAACGCATTAAGTTCACCGCCTGGGGACTACGGCCGCAAGGTTAAAACTCAAAGGAATAGGCGGGGGCCCGCACAAGCAGCGGAGCGTGTGGTTTAATTCGAGGCAACGCGAAGAACCTTACCTGGGCTTGACATGTAGAGGAAACGCTCGTGAAAGCGAGCGCCCCCCGCAAGGGGTCTCTGCACAGGTGGTGCATGGCTGTCGTCAGCTCGTGCCGTGAGGTGTTGGGTTAAGTCCCGCAACGAGCGCAACCCCTGTCCTTAGTTGAATAATCTAGGGAGACTGCCGGGCGAAACCCGGAGGAAGGTGGGGATGACGTCAAGTCCGCATGCCCTTTATATCCAGGGCTACACACACGCTACAATGGCCGGTACAACGGGTCCCAACACGGCGACGTGAAGGCAATCCCTAAAAGCCGGTCTCAGTTCGGATTGCAGGCTGCAACTCGCCTGCATGAAGTCGGAGTTGCTAGTAACCGCAGGTCAGCACACTGCGGTGAATACGTTCCCGGGCCTTGCACTCACCGCCCGTCACATCACCCGAGTC
>JBDTKH010000058.1:0-104118 GCA_039935415.1 Candidatus Dormiibacterota bacterium | reverse complement strand
CTGGCGCAGGTCCTGGTCGCGTCGGGACAGCCGGGCGAGAAGCTGAGCGACACGCTCATCTACGGCCCGCCGCAGTACACGACCGACCACCAGCCGAACGACAAGGTCCCGACCTTCAGCGGCACCATGTCGGTCACGGGCGAAGGCGACTTCTACGTCGACGCCGACGTGCAGAAGGCTTATCAGAACTACCTCTCGCAGCGGCTGCCCAACGACCAGCAGCTGCTGACCGAGAGTCCGATCCAGGTCACCTACCGGATGTTGAGCGTGCTGGCAGGCGGCAACCTCACGTTCGTGGGCTCGGCGTCCGCGTTCGTGGCTCCGAAGCTTGACCAGGTGAAGATCCGCACGCAGATCGTCGGCCGGCCCCTGGCCCAGGCGCGGTTCTACCTCGAGCGGCTGCCCATCCGGTCGGTTTCGATCAAGGAACAGCCCCTGACGCTGCCGCTCATGCCGCTGCTGGTCGGCCGCATCACGCTGCACTACGTCGTCGAGCAGGGCACGCCCTCCAGCGGGGCGGCGGCAACGGCCACTCCCGCGGCATCGCCAAAACCCTCTCCTTAGTGGCCTGCCGCGGCCGGCCACACCGCATCTCGGGGCTCCGGACGGCGCGTCCGACCACAGCAGGCCACTGATGCGGGTCCTGGCGGTGGACCCGGGTTCGAAACGGGTCGGAATCGCCATCAGCGATCCGACCGGGACCGTCGCGCTGGCGCTGACCACCGTCTCCGCGCAGCCTGCCGAAACGCTGGCGACCCGGATCGCAGAAGTAGCGAAGACCAATGAGGCGCGCCGGATCGTGGTCGGGCTGCCGCTGCGGATGAACGGCACGCGGGGTCCCGAGGCGGTGGCTGCGACAGAGCTCGCCGGCCGGCTGCGCGAGGCGTCCGGCCTTCCCGTCGAGCTGGCCGACGAGCGTCTCACGTCGGTGGCCGCGGAGCGCTCGCTGATCGCCGGCGGCGTGCGGCGGGAGAAGCGCCGCCTCAGCGTCGACAGGGTCGCCGCCACCCTCCTGCTGCAGACGCACCTGGACCGCAAGCGTGGCCGCTGACGATCTCGAGGCGATCACGCTCGTCGACGAGGGCGGCGTGGAGCGCCGGTTCCGGCTCCACGACGCGTTCGACCTCGATGAGGTTCATTACTACCTTGTCGAGTCGGCCGACGATCCGTCGCAGGTACTCCTGTTGCGCGAGTCGGAGGGCGGCCTCGAGACGGTCGACGGCGACGAGTTCACGCGCGTGATCACCGCCCTCGAGAAGGACGAGGTGGAATGAGACGCCTCGCCGTGGTCCTGCTCGTCATTGCGGCGCTCGGCTTTGGTACCTCTCGAGGCATCGACTGGTGGAACTTCAACGTCAACACGCCACTCTCATCGAGCAGCCATGCGGTTCCGTTTCACATCGATCCAGGCGAAGGGTCGTCGGCGATCGGCCAGGACCTTTACGACCTCCGGCTCATCAGGAACACCGTTGCCTTCGACATGTACACGCGGGTCACCAACGCCGCTCCTCGGTTCGAGGCCGGCACGTTCGTTCTTGACACCAACATGTCTCTCGCCCAGATCGTGGGCGCCCTGCAGCACGCGCATCCGGACCAGAAGGTCATCACGTTCCCCGAGGGCTTCCCGCTGCGCGAGCAGGCGAAGGTCGTGGTTGGCAAACAGATCGGCTCGGCTCCCAACTACGCGACCGCCGCGGACTACCTGATCGCGGCCAAGGACCCGGCGTGGGCGTCGACTTACAAGTTCCTGCCGGCAACGCCGGGCAACCCGGACGCTCCATACGAGGGCTACCTGTTCCCGGACACATACCTGGTCGATCCCTCGGCCGGTGTCCGTGGGTTGATCAAAGAGCAGCTCGACCAGTTCGGTGTGATCTTCTCGGCCGACCTTCGCGCGCAGATCGCCGCCGCGACGCAAGCCAGGCCTGCGGAGTCGCTGCAGAACATCGTCATCCTCGCATCGATGGTGGACCGCGAAGCCAACCTGGCCGCGGATCGAGGCAACGTGTGCAGCGTCTACTACAACCGGCTCAAGATCAACATGTCGCTCGGCGTGGACGCGACGCTGCTGTACGCACTCGGTAGGCTCACGCCGGAACCGAACTTCGACGAGCTGCAGCTGAGCAGCCCGTACAACACCAGGCTCCATGTTGGCTTGCCGCCCGGACCGATCAGCAACCCCGGTAAGGCGGCTCTGCTCGCGTGCATCAACCCGCCCCAGACTCAGTACCTCTTTTACTTCGCCGACCGGCAGGGGGTCACGCATTTCGAGACCAACGATGCGGATTTCGAGCGCGACAAGGCGAAATACGGCGTGAGCGGAAGCTGAAGGCGTCGTGCGACGGCAGGTCCGCTGCAGATTCGCGGCATCGGCGGCCGGAGCCAAGAAGAGGGTGGCGCAAGGAAGAGCGCATCTGATGATGCGCGACGACGCGGCGCCGGGCCCCTCGACGCAGGCTTCAGCGCCGCGGCGTCAACCGCCGCGCCCGGCCGCCTAGGCCGCGAAGATGCAAGGAGCTGCAGGCGCACGACGCCACGGTCTGAAGGTCTACCTGCTCGGCCACGAGATCGCCTATTCGCGAAGCCCGGACATGCACAACGCCGCCTTCCGCGCGCTCGGGCTCGACTGGAATTACGACCTGCTCGACGTCGCGCCCGCGGACCTCTCTCGTGCGATGGATCGCCTGCGAGCCGATGACGTGGCAGGGGCGAACGTGACGATCCCCCACAAGCAGGCGGTGATGGATCGCATGGACGCCGTCGAAGCCGAGGCCCTCAAAGCTCGAGCCGTCAACACCATCGCGCGAGACGGGCCGCGATTGGTCGGATCCAACACGGATATCGCGGCGATCCGCGCGGCGATGTCCGGCATCGGCGTCGAGCCCAGGGGGACCAACGTGGTGATCCTCGGAGCAGGCGGTTCCGCGCGCGCCGCGGCGGTGGCGCTCGAAGGCGCCCACTTGACCTTCGTCTCCAGGCACCCGGACGATGCCGACGTGCCGGGGAGGGTTATTGCCTGGGATGATCCGTCGCTGCCGGCACTCGTGCGCTCGGCGGACGTCCTCGTCAACGCAACGCCCCTCGGTCGCCGCGAGGAGATGCCGATCCGTCCAGCCGCGCTCCCCAAGGCAGGCGCGGTGGTCGACCTCGTCTACGTTACGGGCGGCACACCGCTGCTGCGCAAGGCGCGCTCCCTCGGCCTTCCGGTCGCGGACGGCTGGCAGATCCTGCTCGAGCAGGGGGCGCGATCGTTCGAGGTGTGGACCGGCCGCGCAGCGCCGCGCGACGCGATGCGCGAAACTCTGCAGCCGTGACCACAGTCTCGATCAACCCGATCGTGCTGGCGGTCCTGTGGGCCGTGGTCGGCGCGGCGGGTGGTTGGTTTGTGCGTTGGGGCTCGGTCCGGCTCGCGCGGCTGGAAGGGCTTGAACCGGGACACAGGGCCTGGCAGGTGTACGGGCCACCCGTCCTCGCGGTGGTCGCCTTCGCCCTCTTCGCGGCCGAGGCAACCTCCTTCCCGCTCCTTCTCCTCCGCAGCGTTTTCGTGCTCGTGCTCGTCCAGGTCATCTTTTTCGATTTCGAGCACCGCCTGATCCTCGACCGGGTGATGTTCCCCTCGATGGGCCTGGCCCTGGTCGTGAGCCTGTTCGGCAACCCATGGTGGGCGGGCATCGCGACCGGCCTCGCGGCGGGCCTGCTCTTCGTGCTCCTCGCCCTGGCCGGCTCCGCGATCTTCAAGGCGGAGGCGCTCGGCTTCGGTGACGTGAAACTCGCTATTTTCATGGGATTGCTGTTGGGACCCCTGCCGACCGTCACCGCCCTTTTTTACGGCGTCCTCCTTGCGGGTCTGGTCGCGATCGGCGTCATCATCTGGCGTCGCTCGATGAAGGGCACGATCGCGTACGGGCCATACCTGGCGGCCGGCGCCCTGATCGTGCTGTTCCAACACCGTTGAGTCGTGGACAATAGGCGCCCATGAGCAATCTCCTTCCAGGCGAGAACCTGATCCTCAAGGACCACCCGCACTGGGTGACCCTTATTCGCACCCTGATCATCCCGGTCGTCGTGATCCTTCTCGTTCTATGGGCTGACTACAACGTCCTCCTCGACAACTACGGGAGCTTGCCGCCTCACTTCAGGACCTTCCTCACTCTCGGCGTGTTTGCCATCGCCCTGCTATGGCTGATCGTGGTCTGGATCCGCTGGCAGTCGATCTCATACACGCTCACCGACCAGCGGATCAAGATCGAGACCGGCGTCTTCGGGCGCTCGGAGAAGGTCATCCCGATCGATCGGGTGCAGGACTGCACGACCAAGCAGTCGGTCCTCGGGCGGATCCTCGGATACGGTCGCGTGGAGATCGACGCGGCCGGAGCGCAGGGTGCCGAGATCCTCGATCACCTTCCAAAGCCGGGGACCTTCCGAGACCACGTCTTCATGCAATCGGAGAAGCGGCGCGGCGGCGCGCCTGCGGGAGCTCCGCCGGTCTCCGCCAACCCCAGCGGAATCTGAAGCAGCCGCTCGCGCTCCTCGGGTTCATGGGATCGGGCAAGACGCTGATCGGCGCCCTTGTCGCCGAGCGCACCGGGTCGCCCTTTCGCGACCTGGACCTGTTGGTGGAGGAGGCGGCCGGGATGCCGATTGCCGACATCTTCGCGACCGGCAGCGAGCCCGCCTTTCGCGCCCTCGAGGCGCAGCTGCTGCCCAGCGCCCTTGTACCCGGTGCCGTGGTCGCCCTCGGGGGCGGAGCTGTGATGGACGACGCAAGCTGGCGGCTGGTTTCAAGTCGGGCGGTCACCGTCTATCTCGAAGCGCCGTTCGGCACGCTCTGGGAGAGGATCCAGGCGGAGCCGGGACGGCCGCTGGTGTCCGGCCGGTCGCCGCGGGAGGTCGAGGCGTTGTTCGAGCGCCGGCGGCCACGATACGAGCAGGCCGCCCATCGGGTGGACGGCGATCGGCCGGCGGACGTCGTTGCCGCGGAGGTCATCAGGCTGTGGTCCGACTGATCCTCGACTCGCCGTCTGGCAGCTACCCGGTCCTGATCGGCAGCAACCTCCACCGCGAGCTTCGCGGCGTGATGTCACGGCTCGACCCGACAGGCGTGGCCATCGTCACCGACTCCAACGTCCGGCCGTGGGCCGTGAAAGTTGCCAAGTCCATCAAGCGAGCGGGGCTCAAGACCGCGATCCACGTCGTCCCCGCGGCGGAGCGCTCGAAGTCAATGGCCCAGCTGCACGAGGTGCTCGCCTTCCTGGAGCGGCAGCGGATCGATCGAGGCGGCTGCGTGATCGCGGTCGGGGGCGGTACGGTGGGCGACCTGGCGGGGTTCGCGGCCGCGGTGTGGCAGCGTGGCGTGAGGCTGGTCGGCGTGCCTACGACTCTCCTGGCGATGGTGGATTCCAGCATCGGCGGCAAGACGGGGATCAACGGGACGCACTCCAAGAATGCGATCGGCGCGTTCTGGCAGCCATCGGCCGTGATCGCCGACATGGCGAGCCTGGACAGCCTGCCCCCGGTAAGCTATCGGGACGCCTTCGCCGAGGTTGTAAAGTACGCCGTCGCTATGGACCGGGGCCTGATCGACCTCTTGCAGAAGGAGCGCCCGCGCCTCCTCGAGGCGGACCGGGCGATGCTGGAGAGAGTGGTGTTTCGATGTGTTGCGGCAAAGGCTCTGGTGGTGGCCAAGGACGAGCGGGAGCAGGGGCGGCGGGCCATCCTCAACTACGGCCACACTGCGGGGCACGCGCTGGAGGCGGCGACGGGATTCCGAATCTCGCACGGGCGTGCGGTGGCGTTCGGCATGCGCGTGGCCGCCCGCATCGCCCTGGCGACCGACCTGTGCGGCAGGCGCCTGGTCGACACCCAGGATGAGCTGCTCACCGCGTACGGCCTGCCCGACAAGCCCCCGCGCGTCGACCCGAAACGCTTGATCGAAGCAATCAGCCGCGATAAGAAGGCCCGTAGAGGCAAGGTGGCGTGGGTGATGCCGCGCCGTCTCGGACACGCCGAACCGGGCCACTCGATTCCACCCGCGGTAGTCCGGCGAGTCGTGACGAGGGCGCTGTCATGAAGCGGATCGTGGTCGTCAACGGGCCCAACCTGAACCTCCTCGGCAAACGCGAGCCGCAAATCTACGGGACCCTCTCGCTCGCGGACCTGCTGAAGACCGTGCGGGCCAAGGCGCGCGAGCTGGGGGTCGAGGTCCGGGTGTTCCAGAGCAACCATGAGGGGGAGATCATCGACTTCATCCAGAAGGAGGCGCCGGGCGCGCTCGGGATCGTGATCAACCCAGGGGCGCTGTCTCACTACTCGCTCGCGCTTTACGACTGCCTGCAGGCGGTGGCGGTTCCGACCGTCGAGGTCCACCTCTCGAACATCCATGCCCGCGAGGAGTTCCGCTCGAAAAGCGTCACGGCCCGCGCCGCCCGCGGCGTGATTACCGGACTGGGTTTTGCTGGATATGGATTGGCGATGGAGTACCTGGCGGCGGACAGGTGATTTCCAGCAACGACTTTCGCAATGGAACCATGTTCGAGATGGACAGCCAGCTGCTTCAGGTCGTCAATGTCGAGCACATCAAGCTTGCGCGCGCGGGCGCCGTCATCAAGGCGAAGCTACGCAACCTCTTAACGGGCTCGATCTTCGAGCAGAGCTTTCGCAGCGGCGACAAGTACAAGACCGTACGCATCGAAAAGAACCAGGCGACGTACCTCTACGCGGACGGGGCGCACCACTACTTCATGGACACTCAGACGTACGACCAGGTGGCCGTGGACGAGGACCTGCTCGAGTCGGTGCTGCCGCTGCTCAAGGAAGGAAGCACGGCGAACCTCCTGCGGTACCAGGACAGGCTGATCGGCGTCGAGCTCCCGATCAACGTCGAGCTCAAGGTCGTATCCACGGACCCGGGATTCAAGGGCGACACGGTGTCGGGGGCGACCAAGCCGGCGAGGCTGGAGACCGGGGCCACGATCCAGGTGCCGCTGTTCATCCAGCCGGGCGACGTGATCCGGGTCGACACCCGCACCCAGACGTATATGGAACGAGCCTGAGTATGAGAGGAAACCCCGGAGTGGTTTCCTCTCATCGCCCGGTCGCTTCGCGACGGGGCTGCTCTCCTTCCGGTATGAGGATGGGGTTTAACTAAGAGAAAACTCCCTGCTGCGCATGGAGTGAGTTGGACAAAGTCGCGACCGGGGAAACCCGGTCGCCCCTGCCGCGCTAGGTGTACCTGGGTGGGCCCCACGCGGTAGCATCAGGCCCTGATGAGTGAGAACGGCTCCCTTGGAGCGGTCCGGGTCGCCAACGAGGTGCTCGCGAGCATCGCGGCGCTCGCCGCCTGCGAGGTCGAGGGCGTGCAGGGGATGGACGAGTCGGCGGCCCGACACTTTGGCGACTGGGTGCGCCGCCAGTCCGCCCACCGGGGCGTGCGGGTTCACATCGAGTCTGATCGGTCCATCCACCTCGAGGTCTTCCTCACGGTCGAGTCTGACGCCAAGCTCGCGGACGTGGCCGCCGCGGTGCAGGGAAACGTCGTCGAGGCGACGGAGCGCATGCTCGGACTTGAAGTCGGCGAGGTCAACGTCTTCGTCTCAAGCGTCTCGTTCGCCAACTAGGGGCCGCTTGGGAAAGCGACACCAGGCCAGGGAGCTGGCGCTCAAGGTGCTGTTTCAGATCGAGGGCACCGGCGACGATCCGGAGGAGGTCCTGGAGTACCACGCCGCGGAAGGCGCCGCGACGGCTGACGTGGCGAGCTTCGCCGGGCAACTCGTCAACGGCGTGATCGCCAACGGCGAGAAGCTCGACGCGATCCTGAGCGACGCCTCCGAGCACTGGAAGCTGGCCCAGATGGCGAAGGTGGACCGCATCATCCTGCGCATCGCGGTCTACGAGATCGCGATCGACCGCCATGTGCCGACCAAGGCGGCGATCAACGAGTCCATCGAGCTGGCAAAGACGTTCTCGGGAGACGAGTCCGGCCGGTTTGTCAACGGCATCCTCGGCCGCGTCGCGGCGACGGCGACATGAGCGTGGCTCCTGCACCGCCGGGCCTGGAGGAGCTGCTCAAGAGCCTGGAGCAGGTGATCGCCCAGCTGGCGGAGGGAACCGCGCCGCTTGAAGATCTCGTGGCGGCGCATCAACGCGCCATTCGGCTTCTCGCCGATGCGCAGTCACGCCTGGATGACCTGAAGACCCGAGCCGCACAGCTCACCGAAGCCCTGGCCGAGTGAGATACCTCCTCGCCCCCCTGGTCGCATGGACGATCGCCCAAGCCGCCAAGGTGATCCTCACCTCAGTCCGGCAGCGCCGGCTTAACCTGAGAGTGCTGGCCGAGACGGGCGGCATGCCCAGCAGCCACGCCGCCATCGTCATGGGCCTGACCGCAGGTGTCGGTAAATATTCAGGCGTGTCTTCTGCTCCGTTCGCGATCGCCCTTATCTTCTCGTTCGTGGTGATGTATGACGCCGCCGGCCTCCGGCGCGCGGCCGGTCGCCAGGCCGCAATCCTGAACCGCCTCGTCGAGGACCTGGTGCACATGCGGGGCATGCAGGAGCAGAAGCTCCGCGAGCTCCTCGGACATACGCCTTTTGAGGTGCTGGTCGGCGCGTTGCTCGGCATCGCGATCGGCATCCTCGTCTGATGCCCCGCCTCGACGTGATGGTTACGCGCAGCGGGCTTGCCGAGTCGCGGGAGCGCGCGCAGGCGTTGATCATCGCGGGAAAGGTTCGAGTCGCCGGCGAAACCGTGCGGCGGCCGGATCGCTCGTTTGACGACGACGCGGCGATCTCGGTCGAGTCGGACCCGGATTTTGCCAGCCGGGGATCGCTGAAGCTCGGGCCCGCGCTGGACGGGTTCGGCGTCGACCCATCCGGTCTCGTGTGCGCCGACATCGGCGCGTCGACGGGCGGCTTCACCGACGTGCTCCTCCGGCGTGGCGCGGCGAAGGTATACGCGCTCGACGTAGGACGCGGCCTCATCCGCTGGCGCCTGCGCCAGGACCCCCGCGTGGTCGTGATCGAACGTGTCAACGCGCGCGAACTCGAGGCGTTCCCAGAGCCGGTTTCCCTGATCGTCGTCGACGTCTCCTTCATCAGCCTTGAAAAAGTGCTGCCCGCGCTGCTGCACGCGGCGCCCGCGGCCGAGGTCGTCGCGCTGTTCAAGCCGCAGTTCGAGGTCGGCCGGGCCGAGGTGGGGAAGGGCGGCATCGTTCGCGAAACGGCGGTGATAGAGGCGGCGCTGGGACGCTTCCGCGCCTGGTGTGCCGGCCACGGTTATCGCGTCGCGGCGGATGCGCCCTCCGAGATCACGGGCGCCGAGGGCAACCAGGAGATCTTCTTTCACTTGACGCCAAGGAGCTGAGGCCAGAGATGCCAGCCGGATATTCGGCGCCCATGTGGCCCATCTGCGTCGTTGCGGCCTCCGCTCCTCGCTCGCGCATGGCCGGGTGCGCTCGCTCCGGTGCTCGGCCGCGCCTAGCATCTGGACCACCTGGTCACCGAATCTCTCGGCCGGCCCTCCGGCCTCAGCTCCCATGAACGTCTGCATCCTGCGCGGGCCCAGGGCGGAGCAGGACGTCGTCGACGGCGCGATCGCCGTGCTCAAGGCGAGAGGCGTCGAGGGTTGGGAGGCGGACCGTGACGGTCCCGCGACGGGGCTCACGTCACGCCTCAAGGACACCGGGCTGGTGGTGACGCTGGGCGGCGACGGCACGTTCCTGGCGGGCGCCAGGCTGGCGGCGCCCCGCGGCATACCGATCCTCGGAGTCAACCTTGGCCGCCTCGGCTTCCTCACGGAGCTCGAGGCCGACCAGCTGGGCGCCGGCCTCGTGCGCTTCCTCGACGGCGGGCACCGAATCGAGGAACGAACCGTCCTGCAGGTGGTCCTGAGCCGGGGGACTCGCACGGTGACCCGTGCTATCGGGCTCAACGAGGTGGTGGTTGATCATTCGGGCGACGCTCGCATGCTGCGGGTGGAGATCGATGTCGGCGGCCAGGCGGTCGGTGTCATCGACGCCGACGGCGTGATGGTCGCGACGGCCACCGGTTCGACGGCTTACGCGCTGGCGAGCGGCGGCCCGATCCTGGAACCCACGCTTCGCGACCTGGTGCTCGTGCCCATGAACCCGTTCGCCCTCACCGTACGCCCCATCGTGTTCCCGCCCGGCCAGGACATCACGCTGGCGGTGATTCGCGGGCCGGGCGAGATGCGCATCGATGGCGGGCGCCGGGGGCGAGCCGTCGAGACCGGCGACCGGGTGCGCTGCGGCTCCCACCCGCGCCGGCTGAAAGTCATCCGTTTCAGCCCGCCGGAGAGCTTCTACAAGCGCCTCGGCGAAAAGCTCGGGTGGGGGCGTCCCCTCGTTCCCAATAAGTAGGGTGGCGAGCCACCAGTGCTGAGGGAGCTCAAAGTCCGCGACCTCGCTCTGGTCGCGGAATCGCGTGTCAGTTTCGGTCCCGGCCTCAACCTGCTGACGGGCGAGACAGGCAGCGGCAAGTCGCTGATCGTCGACGCCCTCAGCCTGACGCTCGGGGCCAGGGCCGGAGCCGACCAGGTTCGCCATGGGGCTGAGCGCGCCATCGTCGAGAGCCTGTTCGAATCCGATGGGAAGGCGCTCGTGCTTCAGCGCGAGCTCGGGAGGCGAAGCACCGCCCGCATCGACGGCCGGCCTGCCAACCCAGGGCAGTTGCGCGAGGTGGGTCGCGGGCTGGTCGCCCTGCACGGCCAGCATGAGCACCACGCGCTCCTGGACACCGAGACTCAAACCGACCTGCTGGACGGATACGCCGCCGCGCTCGACACTCGGGCGGCGGTCGCCGCCGCACACGGCGCGTGGGTCGAGGCAAGCGGCAGGGTCCGTGACCTGGAGTCCATCCGGTCCCGCGGCCAGCGCGAGCAGGAGTTCATGCGCTGGCAGCTCGATGAGCTCCGCGCCGCCGACCCACAGCCAGGCGAGGACGAGCGCCTCGCCACCGAACGCGCCGCGGTCAGGCACGCGACGCGGCTCGCGGAACTCGGGCTCGAGGCGATCAATGCGCTGCATGAGGACGGCGTGGCGCGTGCGGCGGCTGCGGTGCGCTCGGCGGCCGAGATCGACGCCCGGCTGGCTGAGCAAGCGTCACGGCTCGAATCGCTCATCGAGGAGACGTCCGACGTGGCCGCCGAGCTCCGCCGTTACGGAGAGCTGCTCGATTCCGACCCGGGGAGGCTCGAGGCCATCGAGTCGCGGCTTTCTGCGTTGGACGGGCTGAAGCGCAAGTACGGAGGCTCGCTCGAATCGGCGATCGAGGAGCGGCGCCGCCTGGAGCTGCAGCTAGGCGCGACCGCCGACCTCGAGGGTGCCGTCGCGTCCGCACAAGCCGAGCGTGAGCGCCGCCGCGTGGAGCTCGACGCGGTCGCGGCACGGCTGACGAAAGCTCGGACCGCGGCTGGGCGCCGGATGCAGAAGGCGGTCACCTCAGAGCTGGCCGGCCTGCGCCTGGACGGCGCGCGCTTCGAGATCGAGCTCCGCGCCGCGGCCGAGATCGGGTCCGGTGGGGCGGAGGGCGCCGAGATGATGTTCTCGGCCAATCCGGGCGAGCCGCTGCAGCCCCTGGCGCGGGTCGCGTCCGGCGGCGAGCTCGCGCGCGTGATGCTGGCGATCAAGACCGTCGGGGCAGACGCCGACCGCCTGCCGACGCTCGTGTTCGACGAGGTCGACGCCGGCATCGGCGGCGAGGCGGCCATCCAGGTGGGCTTGCGCCTGAAGGCCCTCGGCGCGCGGCACCAGGTGCTGGTGGTCACGCACCTCGCGCAGATCGCGTCCTTCGCCGATCATCACCTGCTCGTGGAGAAAACGCCCGGCACGGACGGGCGCAACGTGGTCAGCGTGCGCGAGCTCACCTCCGACGACGAGCGCGCACGGGAGCTCGCGCGGATGATGAGCGGCGGCGTGACGCCGAAGGCGGTGGCTCGGGCGCACGAGCTGCTGGAAGAAGCAAGGAGCTAGCGGGCTCGGGGGCTATGGCAAAGCTGTTCAGCGGCCCGCTCGACCGGCGTATCAAGCGCGCCCTCTGCATCGCCGCGCACCCGGACGACATCGAGTTCTACTGCGCAGGCGTTGTTCTGCTGATGACCATTCGAGGCGTCATCGTCGACTTCGTGCTCGCCACCTCGGGTGACAAGGGCGCGCGCGACGCGAGCAAGTCGCGCGCGAAGGTGGCGCGGATCCGCGAACGCGAGCAGGAGCTGGCCGCTGGGGTGATGGGAGTCAAGCGCGTCGCGTTCCTCCGGCACCCGGACGCCGAGCTGGTCGAGAGCCTGGACCTGCGCGAGGAGCTGGTCCGCGAGATCCGCGAGACGAAACCCGACCTGCTCCTGACTTTCGACCCCAACGTCCCGTACCGATACCACCCCGACCATCGGGTGATCGGCCGCGTTGCTCTCGACGCGGCGTGGCCGAGCGCCCGCGACCCGCTCACGTTTCCCAAGGCGGGGCCGCCCCACGAGACGGCTGAGGCATGGTGCTTCGGCGGCCAGCAGCCCGACCTCGAGGTCGACGTGGGCGACGTGCTGAGCAAGAAGATCGAGGCGCGACTCGCGCACTCGAGCCAGACGACGAGCCCGGCGGCGCTGTTGCGCCGCTGGCGAGTCATGGCCCGAGTCGAAAAGTTCCACCAGGTGAACCTGCGATAGCCTTAGCCCTCGTGGACTCCGGACCGAGGCTCGACGTGCAGACGCCCGTGTTCGAAGGGCCGCTGGAGCTCCTCCTCGCCCTTGTCGAGCGCGAAGAGGTGGACATCTTCAAGGTGTCGCTGGGCAAGGTGACCGACGCGTATCTCGCCGAGGTGGCGGCACGCGAGGTCGCCGATCCGCAGGAGATGGCCGAGTTCCTTTGGATGGCCGCGCGCCTGTTGCTCATCAAGTCGATCCGCCTGCTGCCTGGCGAACCCCCGTCCGACGAGGAGACGGACCTCCTCGGATGGGAGGACGAGGTCCGGCAGAGGCTCGAGGAGTATCGCGCCTACAAAGAGATGGCGGGACAGCTGATGGAGCGCGCAGAGAGGGACACGTTCGCGTTCCCGCCGCCTGCACGGCAGGTAGAGCCGGGAGGCCAGGAGGAGCCCCTGGAGGTGGAGCTGCTGCTCGTCGCGTTCAACAGCGTGCTGGCCCGCATCCCTCCGCGACCGCTTGTCGTCACCGGCCGGACGTGGACGCTGGAGGAAAAGCTCGACCTGATCACCGCTCGCCTGCAGCGGGGCCCGATCGAGCTCGTCGAGCTCATCCTCGAATCCGAAGATCGCCTCGAGGCTGTGGTCACCTTCGTAGCCGTGCTGGAGCTCCTGCGGCGTTCGCGGGTTCGCGTGCACCAGAAGGAGCGCTTCGGGCCGATCCACGTCGAGGCAAGAGCGCCGGGTGAGTGAGGTTTCCGCCGCGCTCGAGGCGATCCTCTTCAGCTCCAACCGACCGCTCAAGCTGCGCGAGCTGCAGCAAGCCACCGACTCCGACCGGACGGCCGTGGAGCAGGCGCTCGACGAGCTGCGGGCGGCCCTCGAGGGTCGCGGCGTGATGGTGATGCGACACCACGACGAGATCCACCTTGCAACGCGCCCGGAGCACGCGTCCGCAGTGCGCCGCGCTCTCCGACCGGAGGTCTCGGGCAAGCTGTCGCCCGCCGCGTACGAGACGCTTGCCATCGTCGCGTACCAGCAGCCGGTGCCTCGATCGCGGATCGAGGATGTGCGCGGGGTCAACTGCGAGAGCGTCCTCACCAACCTCGAGCTGCGGGACCTGATCACCGAAGTCGGCCGCGGCTCAGGCCCGGGCCAGCCGAAGCTTTATGGGACCACGATGAGGTTCCTCAACGTCATCGGCCTCGAGTCGCTCGACCATCTACCCACGCCCAGGCTGGATCAGCCGGAGGCGGAGCCGCCATCGACCTCACGACAGATAAGCAAGAACGGCTGAACCGCTTCCTCGCGCGGGCAGGCGTGGCCAGCCGGCGCGCCGCCGACGACCTCATCTCATCGGGGGTGGTGCGCGTCAACGGCGAGGTGCCGCCGGCGTCGGGCACCATGATCGATCCGGCCCGCGACCAGGTGACCGTCAACGGCCGCGCGGTCAGACCGGTTACAAAACACCGGTACATCGTTCTGAACAAGCCACTTGGAGTCATCACGACGGCGAAGGACGAGTCGGCGCGCGCGACGGTGCTCGACGTTGTCGGCGATGAAGGCAAAGGCGGCCACCGGCTGTTCCCGGTCGGAAGGCTCGACGCCGATACCACAGGGCTGCTGCTGCTGACCGACGACGGCGACCTTGCCTTCCGGCTCACGCATCCCCGCTACAAGGTCGCCAAGGAGTACGTCGCCTTCGTCATCGGAAACCCGAGCGCGGCCGACCTGAAGACGCTGCGGAGCGGCGTGAAGCTCGAGGACGGGGTCACCGCGCCCGCCGATGTCGACGTGCTGCGGATCACGCCCGGCGCTCGCGACTCCGGGATCGCCGAGCTGCGGATCGTCATCCGCGAGGGTCGCCACCGCCAGGTCCGCCGGATGCTGCACGGGGTTGGGCACAAGGTGCACGCGCTGCAGCGCGTGGGTTTCGGCCCGCTGAAGCTAGGGCGCTTGAAGGTCGGTGGGTGGCGCGTCCTCGGGGAGCCTGAGGTGACTGCCCTGCGCCGGGCGGTGTCGCAGTGATCGTCACCATCGACGGTGGAGTGGCGTCGGGCAAGTCTGCGGTCGGCCGGCGCGTCGCGGAAGCCCTCGGCCTGCCGTTCGCCGACAGCGGGTTGATGTATCGCGCGATCACGCGCCTCGCGTCTGAGCGTGGGATCGATCCTCGCGATGCTGACGCGCTCACCCGTTTATCGGAATCGACCGAGCTGAAGATCGACGGCGAGCGCATCTGGGCAGACGGCGTGGAGCTAACCGACGGCATCTACGACGCCGATCACGCCGAGGCCCTCCCGCTCGTCTCTGCGGCGCCGGGGGTAAGGCGCGCGCTCGTCACGCAGCAGCGGCGATCGGGAGCAAGCGGCGTGGTGATGGCCGGTCGCGACATCGGCACCGTCGTGTTTCCTGACGCCGATGTCAAGTTCTTCCTGGTCGCAAGCCCCGATGAGAAGGTCCGCCGCCGCGCCGCTCAGTTCGAGCGCAGGGGGGAGCGGGTTGATGAGGAAGCGATGCGGAAGGAGGTCGCGGAGCGCGATCGCGTCGACACGCAGCGAGCAGTGGCGCCCCTGCGCCCCGCGCCTGACGCAGTCGTGATCGACACCGACAGGCTCGACATCGAGCAGGTCGTCGACATCATCCTGCGGCACATCCACGAGCGCTCGGCGGCGCGGTGATGTACGCCTTCTTGCGCGGGTTGATGCGCGCGCTCACGCGGGCCTGCCTGGTCGGGCTGTTCAAGGTCGTGGGTGCGGACAGCGTCCCTCGCCACGGCGGGCTGATCATCTGTCCGAACCACTCGGGCACTCTCGACCCACCCCTGGTGCCGGCGTTCACCCCGCGACCTGACACCTGGAACATGGCGAAGTCCGAGTACTTCCGAAAGCCGGTGACGAGCGCGCTGTTCACCTGGTACCACGCCTTCCCTGTAGTGCGGCACTCGGCCGATCGCGTCGCGCTGAAGCGATCGTTCGATCTGCTGAAGGCAGGGCACGGTCTGATCATGTACCCGGAGGGCACGCGTGTTGAGTCGGGTCTTCTGGCGCAGCCTGAACCAGGTGCGGGGTTCATCGCGCAGAAGTCCGGCGCGCCGGTGCTGCCGGTGGGGCTGACGGGGACACGCGAATGCCTGCCCAAGGGTGCGAAGTGGCCCCGTCGCACGAAGGTGTCGATCACGTTCGGGAAACCGTTTGTCGTGCTGACCAAGCGCGCCGACGGAACCCGCGTTTCGCATGCGGAGGCGTCTGACGCGATCATGGTGGCGATCGCGGAACTCCTGCCACCAGAGCAACGCGGAGCATTCAGCGACCTGGAGTCACATAGAAAACGCCTAGAGGGCGTTACGAAGCCGTACTAGACTAGCGGCTAGCGCTGCAAGGACGGCCGGGTTCCACCCGGCCGTGACTTTGTACCCCTCACTCCGTGCGTGGTCTGGTGTAACTGCTCAGTTAGATCCCGACCGCATTCCGGAAGGAGAGCAGCCCCGTCGCGTACCGACCGGGCGATGAGAGGAAACCACTCCGGGGTTTCCTCTCATATTTATCCAATCGCAGGACGTGCCCAGTCGTCCTCTGTGAGGCTGCCGAGCGCCGGGTTGAAGCAGGCATCGAACGCCTCCTTCAGCGTCTGCGGGGTCAGGCGAGGCGGCTCCTGACGGTAGTTGGCGAGGTCCACGAGGCGCGCGATCAGCGCACGGGGGTGCGAGCCGCGTAGCGGCTTCTTGCCGTACAGGCTGTTGAGGAGATACCCGATCGCCTTCTCGTCAAAGGTGACGCCCTGGCGGTCGCACTCGTACCGAAGGATGCGGCCGAAGGCCTCTGGCGAGGGGTTGCCGATGCCGATCTTGTATGCCATGCGGCGGAGGAAGGCCTCGTCGACCAGCTCGGTGGGCGAGAGGTTGGTGGAGAACACGACCTGGCAAAGGAAGGGCAGCTCGATCTTTCGACCCGATGCCGAGAGGTCGAGGTAGTCGACCTTCTTCTCCATCGGGACGATGAACCGGTTGAGTAGCCTCATGGGCGGGACTTCCTGCCGCCCGAAGTCGTCGATCACGAAAACCCCGGCGTTCGCCTTCCACTGAAGCGGCGCCTCGTAATAGCGGTTGGACTGGTCATACGTCAGGTCGAGCTGCTGCAGCTTGAGCTCACCACCAGCGACTACAACGGGCCGTTCGACCCTCACGAGGCGGCGGTCGGTCGGCTGCTCGCCCTCGGCGAACTTGTGGTAGACGGGGTCGATCACGCGGATGATCTCGTCGCCTATGGCCACCGCGTGAGGTATCTCGATCGGCGCGCCCATGAGGAGCGCCATCCGCTCGGTGATCGTGCTCTTGCCGTTGCCGGGTGCTCCGAAGATGAAGAGCGACGCTCGCGAGACCATGGCGCCGCCGATCTGGTCGATGACGTGCTGCTCGAGCTCGAGCGTGCCGAGAGCTTTCTTCAAAGCCGAGTCGTTAACGTTCGCCTTCCCGGTGACCTGCGAGCGGACCAGCCCGAGGTAGTCCTCGAAGTTGATCGGGCAGGGGCCGAGGTATCGCGTCTGAACGGCGGACATCTCGGCCGCGCGCTGGCGGCCCGCGCTCGAGACCGTGTAGTTCATGCGCACGGGAATCGGCCGTCCCTCCACGCCGGGCTCGTTCGAGAAGCCGAGTGTGTCCATGAGCTGGGTCTTCTGGAACTCTTCGATAAGCGGTTGAAGGGTTTCGAACGGCAGCCCGAGCCGGGTTTCGATGGCGGCGCCGGAGAGCTGGTCGGCGAAGGCAAGAGTCCTCAGCAGGAGGCTTGCGACCAGGTCACGGCGAACGTGCAGGTCCTCCAGACGCTTGGGTGCCTCGATCGCCCCGGTTAACATCGGGCGCAAATATACCAACCGCCGCACGGCTTAAGACCCCGCTTCGACAATGCTGACGGTGCCATGGCGGCCGGGTTTATCCCCGTCTACGTAGAATCCCCGTAGCGGTGCCGGAATACGCAGCCCTGGACCTCGAGACCACCGGTCTCGACCCGGCGCGAGACAGAGTGATCGAGGTCGGAGCGGTCGCCTTCACTCCAGATCGTGTCACCACGACGCTCGAGCGCCTGGTCGATCCAGGTCGAGCGGTCCCCGAGGTGGTGCTCAAGCTGACTGGCATCAGGCAGGAGGAGCTGCGCGGCGCCGCCAGCGCGGAGTCCGCGCTTCGCGAGCTCTGCGAGTTCATCCGGGGCCGCCAGCCCGTGGGACACGGCGCGCGCCTTGACGTTGACTTCCTGGTGGCCGCGGGCCTGTGGGATCCGTCGACGGAGATCCTCGATACGCTGGACGTCGCAAGGATCCTGCTCCCGTCGGCCGCGAGCCACAGCCTGCCGCTGCTGGCGACCGACCTGGGATTCACCCAGCCGCGACCCCACCGGGCGCTGGATGACGCCGACGCGACCCGCCAGCTCCTCCTCCGCCTGCGTGACGAGGCCGCGGGGCTCGACGAGTCGCTGAAGGAGTCGATGCTGGCCCTGGTCGCGCCTTACCAGTGGCCGGTCGCCCGCTTCTTCGCCGAAGCGCTCACGGAGGCCAACCCGGACCCGGCGCCGGGTGGCGCGGGCGTGGCCGATGTGGCCAGGTACAGGCAGTCGGCGACGGCTCCGCCGGACGACCCGGTGTCGATGGCCGCGCTGCTCGGTCCCGACGGGCCGCTCGCGGGTTCGCTGCCGGGTTACGAGCATCGCGAGTCGCAGCTGCACATGCTCCTCGCCGTCGCCCAGATCCAGGCGCGGGGCGGCACACTGGTCGTCGAGGCCGGCACGGGCACAGGGAAGACCGTGGCCTACCTGGTGCCGTCGATCGCGCGTGCTGTGCGGCACGGCGAGCGCGTCGTCGTCTCGACGAACACCCTCACGCTGCAGGAGCAGCTGATGGGTAAGGACCTGCCCGCCCTGCGCGACTGGCTGCCCTGGGACTTCAAGGCCTGCCTGTTGAAGGGCAGGTCGAACTACGTCTCGCTGCGACGCTGGCGGCGCTACCTCGCGGAGCCGTGCTTGGAACCCGAGGACCTGAACTTCAAGCTGAAGGTCCTCATCTGGCTGCACGCCACCGAGAGCGGCGATCGCTCAGAGCTCCGCCTTCACGGCCGCGACGAGGTCCTTTGGGCACAGATTGCCTCGGACCCGCTCGACTGCGTGGGGATCCACTGCACGAAGGAGGACTGCTACGTGCATCGTGCCCGAGCCGAAGCCGAGGCGGCGGACCTCGTCGTGGTGAACCATTCGCTGCTGCTCGCCGACGCGGAGATTGGTGGCGGCCTCTTGCCGGAGTTCGACCACCTCGTGATCGACGAGGCACACCACCTCGAGGATGCCGCCACGCGCGGGCTCCGGCAGGAGGTCGACGGCCCGGGGCTCCTCGCGCTGCTCGAGCGGCTGGCGCGAACGTCGGGGGATGCCGCGGAGGGCCTGCTCAGGGAGCTTGGCCGGCAGCCGCACCTCGGCTCGTCGGACGAGGCCTTCGGCCAGGCGATACCCATGACGGTCGCGGCCGGCAAGCGCGTGCGCGAGCTCTTCGACGTCTCACGGCGCTGGGTCGCGGCCAGGCTCGATGACTCCGAGCGTCACGATGAGTCGCTGCGCCTGACACCGGCGCTTCGCGAGGACGAGGGTTGGCTTGACGTGGCCATGGCCGCGGAGAGCTCGGTTACCGCCCTGGCGGCCCTCGACACCGTCCTGAGGCGAGCCGTCGGCGCCGCCCGCGACTGGCTGGGCGGCGCCGAGCCCGACCAGGGCATCCGCGAGCTGGAGATCATCCGGGGTCGCCTCGAGGCTGCGACCAGGGTCCTGGACGAGGCGGTGCTGAAACCTGATGCCAACCACGTCTACTGGTTCACGCTGCTTGCTCGTACTGAGAACCTGGTCCTGCGTGCAGCGCCCATCAACGTGGGGTGGCTCCTGCGCGACCGCGTGTACGCCGAGCGACGCTCGACTGTGTTCACGTCCGCGACGCTGGCAGTCGGCGGAACTTTCGATTACTTCAGCTCGCGGGTGGGCCTCGGCCCGGAGATCGAAGAGCTGATCCTGCCGTCTCCGTTCGACTTTCTGCACCAGGCCCTCGTGTGCCTGCCGACCGACCTCCCTGGTCCGGAGGACGAGGCCTTCGACGAGGAGGTCGAAGAGGTGGTGGCGTCGGTGGCCAGTCGCGTCGGCGGGCGCACATTGGTCCTGTTCACGTCCCACCGCCAGCTGCGAGACGTTCATGCGGCCCTGAAGCACAGGACCGACCTCGATGAGGTCCTCATCCTCGGCCAGGGCATCGACGGCCAGCGTCGCCAGCTCTTGAAGACCTTCCAGGAGGCGGACCGGCCGCTGCTGCTCGGCACTTCCACCTTCTGGGAGGGCATCGACGTGCCCGGCGAGCGCCTGAGCTGCGTGATCATGGTCCGGCTTCCATTCCCCGTGCCGAGCGAGCCCGTCTACGCCGCGCGCGCCGAGCAGGTGCGCGACGCCTTCGCTCAGCTTGCGCTGCCGCAGGCCGCCCTTCGGTTGAAGCAGGGCTTCGGCCGCCTGATCCGGCGTTCCACGGATCGCGGCGCCGTGGTCATCCTGGACAACCGGATCCTCGGCCGTGACTACGGAAAGGCATTTCTCGACGTCCTGCCACCGGCTTCTCGTTTTGTCGGACCGGCAGCCGAGATCGCCGGCCGGGTCGGCGACTGGCTAGAGAGGGCGTGAGCCGCCTCTACGTCGTCGGAACACCCGTCGGAAACCTGGAGGACGTCAGCGCTCGCGCGGTGCGCATCCTGGGCGAGGTGGGCGCCATCGCCGCCGAGGACACGCGCATCACGGCGAGGCTTCTCGCGCGGCACGGGATCCGGAAGCCGCTGATCAGCTATCGCGCTCCGGTCGAGCGGCGCGGCCTTCCTCGCGTGATGGCCGAGCTCGAACAACACGACGTGGCCCTCGTCAGCGATGCCGGGACGCCGACCGTGTCGGACCCCGGCCAGGCCCTGGTCTCCGCCGCGTGGGCGGCCGGACACACTGTGGTCCCCGTACCAGGCCCAAGCGCTGTGACCGCCGCCCTGTCGATCGCCGGTTATGGCGGGCCGGGTTTCGCATTCCTCGGCTACCTGCCGCGCAAGCCGGGCGAGATGAGGCGCCTGCTGGCGACGCTGGACGCCGATTTGCGTCCGGCGGTCGCCTTCGAGTCGCCGTACCGGGTCAAGAAATCCCTCGCGATCATCGCCGAGGTGATGCCGGAGCGGCAGGTGACGGTGGGTCGCGAGCTGACCAAGCTGCACGAGCAGGTGCTGCGCGGCACCGCGTCGGAGGTGCTGGAGGCGCTGGGCGACCAGGCGCGCGGCGAGTTTACGCTTGTGATCAGTGGGCAGGATCGGCCGGGCGCGGCCTGAGATCGCGGCAGGCGACCGCAGGTCGCCGGTCGGGGCGCCGAGGCGAAGGAAGGGGTGGCCTTAGGAGGCGCGCATCCGTTGATGGGCAACGACGACAGGCCGGCCCCCTGACGCGCGCATCGGCGTCCCGAGCCGAAGAGATCAGGTTGTCGCCTGGCCGATACTGTCCACCTGGTGCCTGATCAGATACGAACCGTGCTCGTCGCGCCCGCCTGGCCCTACGCCAACGGCCCTCGCCACATCGGACACGTGGCGGGTTTCGCCGTGCCCGCCGACGTCCTGGCTCGCTTCGAGCGGCTGCGCGGCTCGCGCGTGCTCATGGCAAGCGGCACCGACGAGCATGGAACGCCGATCACGTACGAGGCCGACAAGCAAGGCATTCCGCCGCGCGAGTTCGCAGACCAGAACAACGCGGTGATCGTCGAGGATCTTCGCCGGCTCGGGATGACCTACGACATATTCACGCGCACGACGACCGCCAACCACTACCGCGTCACCCAGGACCTGTTCCTCAAGCTGTACGAGAAGGGCTATCTGGTCAAGAAGACGCAGATGGGCGCCTTCGACCCGGCGAGCGGGCGCACGCTGCCCGATCGCTACATCGAAGGCAAATGCCCGATCTGCGGATATCCGGAAGCACGCGGCGACCAGTGCGACAACTGCGGAAACCAGCTCGACCCGATCGACCTGATCAACCCGCACCAGCGGGGAAGCGACGCTCCGGTGGAGTTCCGCGAGACCGAGCACTTCTTCTTCGACCTCCCCGCCTTCGGCGACCAGCTGAAGGAGTGGATCGAGCAGCACGACAACTGGCGTCCCAACGTGCGCAAGTACTCGCTCGAGTTCGTGCGCAACCTGAAACCGCGCGCCATCACGCGTGATCTGGACTGGGGCGTCCCTGTACCTCTGGCCGGCTGGGAGGACAACCCGCACAAGAGGATCTACGTCTGGTTCGACGCAGTCATCGGTTACCTTTCCGCGTCGATCGAGTGGGCGATGAACCGTGGTGAGCCGGACGCATGGAAGGACTGGTGGCAGAATCCCGACTCCGTGCACTACTACGTGATGGGCAAGGACAACATCACATTCCATACAGTGATGTGGCCGGCCATCCTGCTCGGCGTTGGCGACCTCAAGCTGCCGGACGAGATCGTCGCGAGCGAGTTCCTCCACATGGAAGGCGAGAAGCTGTCAACCAGCCGCGGCCACGTCATCTACGTCCGCGATTTCCTCGACCGTTACGACGCGGACGCCCTGCGCTACTACCTGATGATCGCGGGGCCCGAAAACGCTGACACGGACTTCACCTGGCCCGAGTTCGTGCGCCGCAACAACGACGAGCTGGTGGCGACATGGGGCAACCTGGTCCAGAGGACCCTGGTCAACGCCCATCGCAACTTCGGAGGCGTGCCCGAGCTGGGCCATCTGTCGGAGGCCGACCACGCGCTCATCAAGGAGGTCGAAGATGCGCTGGACCAGGTTGCGCTGGAGCTGAGCCAGTCGCGTTTCCAGGCCGCGTTGAGGTTCGCGATGACCACGGCGGCCAAGGTCAACGTGTACCTCGGCACCGAGCAGCCATGGCACACGATCAAGACGGATCGCGAGCGCGCCGGCACCGTCCTGTACGTCGCGTTGCGGTGCGTCGACAACCTGAAAACCATGTTCACGCCCTTTCTCCCGTTCTCTTCACAGCGCCTGCACGCGATGCTTGGCTACGAAGACCTGATCGCGCCGCAGCCCGAGGTGCATGAGGTCTCGGAGGACGGTACGTCGCACATGGTGATCACCGGTGACTATCCGATCGCCAATCGGTGGGTGCCCTCGGCGCTTGCGCCTGGTCGCAAGCTGCCGCCTCCGGTTGCGCTTTTCAGGCGGCTCGACGACGTCGTCGAAGAGGAACCGCCAGCATCTTAAGCCTGCGCCCGCAGAGATCGGTGGACGCAGGCTTTGTTGACACGCACCTCCACCTCGAGGAGCTCGGTGATACGGCCGCCACCGTGAGCGAAGCAGCGCGGGCCGGCGTCACGCGCCTCATCGCGATGGGCGTCGATCAGGAGCGGAGCCGCAACGCGGTCTCGCTCGCTCACCAACATGACGGGGTGTGGGCCGCCGTCGGCCACTACCCGCTCGAAACGGCCCCAGTCGCGATCGACGCGCTGCGGGACCTTGCGGCGGATGACCGCGTGGTGGCGATCGGTGAGATAGGCCTGGATCTCCTGCAGGCCGATGAACCAGCCCGCAAACAGCAACTAGACGATTTCGATGCCCTGCTCGCGCTTGCGGCGGAGCTCAACCTGCCGGTCTCGATCCACATCCGCGGCGCCGGCACCGAGGTCGCGGCGGCCATCAAGCGGCACCCAGGACTGCGAGGCGCGATGCACTACTTCGCGCTCGAGTGGGACTGGGCGGAGCAGTTTCTGGATCTCGGATTCCACCTCTCATTCGCCGGCCTCATCACCCGGCCGAGCCGAGCCGCGCTCCGTGAGGTGGTCAAGCGCTGCCCGGCGGACCGGCTGCTCCTGGAAACCGACTCGCCTCACGGCCAGGCACACAAGCGGATGGGAGTGCCGAACCGCCCCGCATATCTCCTCGACACCGCGGAGCTCGCGGCCGAGCTGCGGGGCATCACGATCGAGGAGCTTGCGGACCTGGAGCAGGCGAATGCCTTTGCGCTTTTCACGCGCATGAAGTGATCGACCCGGCCGATCCGCGCCAGCTCGACACATTGCTGCGTCGCCATCACATCGAGCTCAAGCACAGCCTCGGCCAGAACTTCCTGATCGACCCGGCGCTGCGTGACGTGATCGCACACTCCGCCGGGATCGGCGGCACGGACGAGGTGCTGGAGGTCGGTGCCGGCATCGGAACGCTGACCGTCGCGCTGGCGCCGCTGTGTCGCCGCCTGTTGGCGGTCGAGCTGGACAGGCAGCTGATCGCGGCACTGCGCGAGACCCTGGCGGGCCACGACAACGTCGAGATCGTGCAGGCCGACATCCTCAAGCTCGACACCCGCGCGGCTTTTCCGGATGGGGGAGAGGTCGTTGCGGGCAACATCCCGTATAACCTCACCGGCGCTCTCATCCGCAAGCTGCTCGACGTCGCACCTCGTCCGCGACGCCTCTCGCTGGTGGTGCAGCGCGAGGTGGCCAAGCGCTGGACGGCGTCGAGCGGCGCGAGCCTGGCGACGGTCGCGGTGCAGGTGTTCGCGGAAGCCCGTGTCGCGCTCAACATCCCGGCCTCGGCCTTCACCCCGCCGCCGAAGGTCGATTCAGCGCTCGTCATCCTCGACGTGCGCGCACAGCCGGCTGTCGAAGTAGACGACATGGACGCCTTCTTCCGGCTGGTCGAAGCCGCGTTTCAGTTCCGCAGGAAGCAGCTGGGCAACGCGCTCGGCCGGATCGCGGCGATCGGCAGCGCAGATGCGTCGAAGCGCCTCCGCGAATTGAATATCAACCCCGAGAGACGTCCTCAGACTCTGAGCCTGACCGAGTGGGAGGCTGTCTATAAGGGCTTCGGGCCGCATCCTGATCGTTAATCTCTACCCTTCGTGGAAGAGCCCATAAGGTTCCCGCTCGAGGCCCCGGGTGGATTTCGCGCGGTACTGCGGCACACCGCCTTCAGGAACATATGGTTCGCCCAGCTCGCCGCTCAGCTGGCCGACAAGTTCCTGCTTTTCTCGCTGATCATCCTCGCGTACCACATCTCCGGCGGCAGCACGCCGGTCGCCATCACGCTGCTCACGTACACCGTCCCGGCCGTGCTCTTCGCGCCGCCCGCGGGCGTGATCGCGGACCGCCTGAACCGCAAGCAGATCATGATGTGGTGCAACTTCGGCCGGGCGGCGGTCGTGGCGCTGATCCCGCTGGCTGCGCTGGTGCCCGGGCTGCGTGACGATTTCCTCCACCTGCTTCTCATCACGCTTGTCTTCTCGGCGGTTGGGCAGCTCTTCGGCCCGGCCGAGGCGGCCGTGATCCCAACCATCCTCCCGCGCTCCGCATTGATCACGGCGAACTCGATGGCACTGCTGACCATGGTCCTCACCCTCGTCGTCGGAGGCGCACTCGCGCCGGTGGTTTCGAGGATCGACCTCTACGCGCCGTACTGGTGTGCTGTGGTGCTGCTGCTGCTCGCGGGAACCCTGATCTTCGCCTCCGAGATCCCGCGGCTGCAGCGCACGACCGAACCGCCGGTGGAGGCCAGCCGCAGCAGGTTTCGCGTCATGGTCATGGACATCAAGGAAGGCCTCGATGCGCTCCGTTCGTCGCGCGGCCTATTGCTTGCGTTCGGCCAGGTCAGCATCGCGGTCCTGGTGCTGTTCATGCTGTTCGCGCTCGCGCCCGCCTACGTGAGCAAGGTGCTCGGTATCGCCGCGCAGGACACGTACGTCATCCTCGCGCCGGCGACCGCGGGCGCGATCCTGAGCGCGGTGCTGCTGGGCCAGTTCGTGCGCACGATCGACCGCTCGAAACTGCTCGCGGGCTCTCTCGTCGCCAACGGCGTGACCTTGCTCGGGCTGGCCGCGGTCCCGGAAGCCATGGCGCAGTTCCCGGACCTCCAGGTCCACAACAGGATCACGGGCGCCGGCTTCAGCTTCCTGCTCGGCGTGGAGTTTGGCGCGATCATGATCCCTGCGGTCACCTATCTGATGGAGACGACCAGCGACGAGATGCGCGGCCGGATCTTCGCCCTGCTCTACATGGTGATCAACGGCGTGACCGCGATTCCAGTCCTGATCGCCGCGGCGCTTTCCGACACCATCGGCACCGCACACGTGATCGGCGGCCTCGGGGTGCTTCTGTTCGGCGGCGGTGTCGCGATCATCACCGCTGGGAGGCGCGCCACCGAACCACAACCAGGACGACCACCAGGATGACGATGACCGCCAACCCTCCCAGGCCGATGTCGCGGATGATCGCCTCGAGCAAGGGCAGGTTGCTGCCCAGCAGGTAGCCGGCGATGCCGATGGCCGTCGCCCAGGCGAGCCCTCCGATGGCGCTGAAGAGCTGAAACCGCCAGAAGGGCATGCGCGACATGCCGGCGAGCATCGATCCCCACGTGCGGAGCCCCAGCACGAAGCGCGCGGCCAAGACTGAGCTGTCTCCGTATCGCGCGAAGAATAGCTCGGATCGCGCGATGTGCTCGGGGCGTATGTGGAAGATGCTTCCGAACCGCTCTACAAAAGGTCGCCCACCCTTGAAGCCGGCGAGGTAGCCGATGTCGGCGCCGGCCACCGAGCCGAGGAATCCGAAAAGGATCACAAGGACGATCGAGTGATGCCGCGCGGCGGCCCACGCCGCGGCAGCGAGAAGCAGTGCCTCTCCAGGAAACGGAATGCCCGAGCTCTCGATGAGAATCCCCAGCCCGGCAGCGGGATACCCGAGGGCATCAACAATGGCGGTTGGGTTCAATTCAACAGGTCACTTCCCCGCTCGCGGGAAAGGTGGCGCGCAGCGCCGGATGGGGGTGTCCCGACTTGCAGAAGCCTTCCATAGACCGCCCATATACTGGACGACCCGATGCCCGAGTACGGAGACCACGAGGCCGGCGACGACCCGCTGCAGGTGCAGCGGCACTCGACCGCGCACCTGCTGGCCGCCGCGGTCACCGAGCTCCATCCGGACGTGAAGTACGCCATCGGTCCGGCGGTGCAGGACGGCTTCTACTACGACTTCGACTTCGGCAAGCCCATCTCTGAGGCGGAGCTTCCCGCGATCGAGTCGCGGATGCGCCGGATCGCGCAGGAAAACCGGCCTTTCGTCCACGAGGTGCTCTCACGCGAGCAGGCAATCGATGAGTTTCGCAAGCGGGGCCAGGACTACAAGCTCGAGCTGATCGCGGACAAGGTCGAAGGCGACGAGGTCAGCGTGTACCGGACCGGGGACTTCCTCGACCTGTGCCGCGGGCCTCACGTGAGATCGACCAAAGACCTCAAGGCGTTCAAGCTCCTGCGCGTCGCGGGCGCGTACTGGCGCGGCGACGAGAAGAATCCGCAGCTGACCCGCATTTACGGCACGGCCTGGATGACCCAGAAGGAGCTCGACGACTATCTCAAGTTCCTGGAGGAGGCCGAGAAGCGCGACCACAAGAAGCTCGGCAAGGAGCTGAAGCTCTTCGCGCTCGACGAGCGTGTCGGGGCCGGCCAGGTGATCTGGCTCCCCGACGGCGCCACCATCCGGCGAGAGCTCGAGCGGTGGATCGTCGATGAGGAGCTGAAGCGCGGCTACCGCCACGTCATCACGCCGCACCTGGCAAAGCTCGACCTCTACCGCCAGAGCGGCCATTGGGAGCTGTTTCACGACACGATGTTTCCGCCGATGCGGTTCGAGGACGGGGAGGAGCTCGAGCTCCGCCCGATGAACTGCCCTCACCACATCCTGGTCTACGCGCACGACCTGCACAGCTACCGCGACCTGCCCCTGCGCATCGCCGAGCTCGGCCAGAACTACAGGCTCGAGAAGTCGGGCGAGCTGATGGGGATGATCCGCGTGCGCTCCTTCAACCTGAACGACGCGCACATCTTCTGCACCCCGGAGCAGGTGATCGGGGAGGTGAGGGGCGCGATCGAGCTGGCCAACTACTTCATGTCCGTCCTCGGCGTCGAGGACTACTGGTACCGCTTATCGGTTCGCGACCATGTGAAGACGAAGTGGGCGGGCACCGACGAGGAGTGGGAGAGCGCCGAAGCGATGCTCAAGGAAGCCCTTGAGAGCTTGAACCTGCCTTACAAGGTGGGAGTCGGCGAGGCTGCATTCTACGGTCCGAAGATCGACTTCCAGGTCCGCGACGCGCTGCGGCGCGAGTTCACCAACAACACTGTCCAGGTCGACTACCAGCTGCCCAAGAAATTCGACCTGGAGTACGTCGCCGAGGATGGCTCACGGCAGCGGCCGGTCCTGGTCCACCGCGGAGCATTCGGAGCCTTTGAGCGCATGACTGCGTACCTCATCGAGCAGTACGCCGGGGCCTTTCCGACCTGGCTGCACCCGGTCCAGGTGGTTGTCATCCCGATCACGGACGCGCAGCACGACTACGCGCGCAAGGTGGCCGATCATCTCCGGGCGCTGCGCCTGCGCGTCGAGGTCGACGATCGCTCCGAGCGCATGCAGCGAAAGATCCGCGATGCGCAGGGGCGCAAGGTGCCGTACATGGCGATCGTCGGCGACCGCGAGGCCGAGACCGAACATGTCAACATCCGCGACCGCAAGGGCGGGCAGCTCGACCAGTCGCTCGACGCCTTCGCTAGCATGGTCGCGACCGAGGTGGCGGAACGGCGCAGGTAGGCCTAGGAGGCCGGCCTCTAGAGACCGCCCGGGATCCGGCCCCCGCAGTCGCCCTGCGCGGCCACTGGAAGGATCTTGCCGGTGGTGACTTCGCCGATTCGAGGCTGGTTCTGCGCGTCGCCTCCGGCGATGAGGTGGGTGTCGTCGATCCAACCACAGGCGATCATGGTCAGGTTGTTGTAGCCCTCTACCGTCGTCTCGTTCGGGTTGGACGAGAGGGCAAGGTGCTGGCCGTTCGGCGAGAGGTAGATCGGGCCCATCCCGACGCCGGGAATCGGATACGTCCGCAACAGCGCCGCGGTCCAGCTGTACACGTTGGCGGTGCCCGTGGTGGTCTCGCAAGACGCGCCGGCCGGTGCGGCCGGGCCGCTGATGATGCAGGTTGAACCTCCGATCGTGAATCGCCGCACGGCCGTCGCCGGATCGACCACGTGAAGTTCCTGTGGCCCGCAGCATCCGAAGCCCCCGCCTTGCGTGCACGCCGGCACCTTGGCCAGCACCAGGTTGTTGGTGCCATGCCATCCGGTCGGCCACAGCGTGAACGCGCCCGTCTGGCTGAAGAGGTCGAGGTGGTTGCCACCGCCGTTCAGGTCTTCCGCGTACAGCCTGGTCGAGGCCCCGCTGGACGTGAAGTCGTCGACGATCACCGCGATGCGTTGATCGTCGGGGCTCACGGCGAACATGCTGCGCCGCGCCGTGCCGATCGGGACGGTCGTCGCCTTACCGGCGTCTCCGTTGGGGGCGAGGAAGCGGACAACCCCCTGCGCGTCCATGTAGTAGACGCGGGTGTTGCTCGTGCTCACGGGCAAAGGCACGATCGCGGCCGCGGCGTTGGCGCAGTTGACGGCCGCCGGCGTGCTCGCCTGAGCGCTCGCGATCACCCTGCCGTCGATCCCGACGAGGCTCACGGTGTAGTTGGTCGAGGCCTGGGAGCTGACCAGGATGCCATAGGCGCCGGTCACCGGTGCGGGGGAGGGGTTGGCCGACGGGTTGGTGGATGGTGTGGCCGAGCTCCCCGCTGAGGGCGAGCTGGAGCCGGTCACGGGCGCGGGTGAGTGTGCGGTGGTCGAACCTGGGCCGCATGCTCCCGCCAGCGCGATGGCCACGAGGAGGGCGGCAAGGCCCCCGGGTGCTCCACTCAGCCGTGCCGTTCCCATC
This sequence comes from Candidatus Dormiibacterota bacterium, assembly GCA_039935415.1. Classification (GTDB taxonomy): domain Bacteria; phylum Chloroflexota; class Dormibacteria; order Dormibacterales; family Dormibacteraceae; genus Palsa-870. Next base: position 74,665 of record JBDTKH010000058.1, on the reverse strand, counting down.
AACAAAGGCAACGCCACTTTGCGCACGTGGTTACGTTTCCGGTACGATCCAGCACCTGAAGCAGGGTACCGACCCTCACCCTCAGGGCTACGGCCCGAATGGGTTGCCGGGCGCGCGCAGGGCGCACTGGTGTCAATGAGGACGGACCGCTTCAAGCTGTCCGTTTTGTTTTATCTGTTTGGAGGAATAGACCAACACTGAATTTGGCCGAGGTAGCGTCTCATCGCGTTTAAAGAGCTAAGGATCAACGATCAGATCCGCAGCTCCGAAGTGCGGCTGATCGATGACCAGAACAACCAGCTGGGAGTTCTGTCTCTGGATGCCGCTCTGCGCATTGCAAGCGAGAAGGGACTCGACCTCGTCGAGGTGGCGCCGCAAGCGCAGCCGCCGGTCTGTCGCCTGATGGACTACGGACGCTACAAGTTCGAGACCATCAAGAAGGAAAAAGATCAGAGGCGAAAGCAAAACGTCACCAAGCTCAAGGAGATGAAGCTGCGACCCAAGGTCGCCGAGCACGATTTCCAGACCAAGTTCAAGGGGTTGAGGCAGTTCCTCGAAGCCGGCGAAAAGGTGAAAGTAACGATCATGTTCAGAGGACGGGAAATGGTGCACCAGGACATCGGCAGGAGGATCCTCGACCGGGTTGCTGTCGACGCGAGCAACTTTGCCGTGGTCGAGCGGGCGCCCCTGCTCGAGGGGAAGAACCTATTCATGATCCTCGCCCCAACCCGCCAGGCCGCCGCCGTACCCAAGGAGCAAGCGACCAGTGCCTAAGATCAAGACGCGAAAGGGTATCGCCAAGCGCATCCGGGTCACGAGCACGGGGAAGCTGATGCGCGCAGCTGCGTGGAAGAGCCACCTGCTCGAGCACAAGTCTCAGAAGCGCAAGCGCAACTACGAGAACGAGCAGCCGGTGTCCAAGTCAGATCGCAAGACGGTCCGGCGGTCGCTGGGGATCTAGCGAATGGCACGAGTCAAGCGAGGCGTACCGGCCCATCGCCGCCACAAGGCGATCCTCGACCGCGCCAAGGGCTTTCGTCTTTCCAAGAAGCTGCTGTTCCGCCCCGCGAACGAGGCGGTACTCCACGCGCTGGCCTACTCGTTCCGCGACCGCCGGCGGCGCAAGCGCGAGATGCGCCAGCTGTGGATCACGCGGATCAACGCGGCCTCGCGGCAGTCGGGGCTGCCTTACAACAAGCTCATGCACGGCCTTCGCCAGGCCGGGGTGGAGATCGACCGCAAAGTGCTGGCTGACCTGGCCGTGCGCGACAGCGGTTCCTTTGCCCGGCTGGTCGAGGTTGCCAAGAAAGCCCTCTGACCAGCAGCTGATCTCCAGCCCGGAAAACGAGATCGTCCGCCGCCTGCGGCGTCTTGCCGACAGGCGCGAGCCAGGCCTCGTCCTCCTGGAAGGTCCGCGTGTGATCGCCGAGGCGTGTGCGGCGGGGCTCCAGATCGAGCTCGTGGCGGTTCGCGAGGATGAGGAGTTCGAAGTGCCGGCCACAAAGCGCGTGAGGCTTGCGCGCGGGATCTTTCGCACCGTCAGCCAGACGGTGACACCGCAAGGCGTAATCGCGATCGCGAGGATCAACGAGTGCAGCATCGCCGGCGCGATCGAGGCTGCTCGCGGGGCGCGCTGGCCCCTCGTGGTACTCGACGGGGTCCAGGATCCGGGCAACGTCGGTGCGATCTGTCGTAGCGCCGCCGCGGCAGGGGCCCCGGCGTTGGCCGTCCTCGAAGGCTCCGCCGATCCGTACGGCGCGAAATCGGTTCGCGCGTCGGCCGGAAACGTGTTCCGCCTGAACGTCGCGCGAGCGCGCTGGAGCGACCTCGACGGCCTCGACGGCTACGGCGCCGCGGCGGCGGGCGGTGCACCGCTGTCCGGCGCGCCGATAGAGTCTGCGGACATGATCGTTCTAGGCAGCGAGTCCCACGGCCTCTCCCGGTCCGACCTCAAGCTCGTCACGGTGGACCTGAGCGAGGGCGTCGAATCACTGAACGTCGCGGCCGCCGCCGCGGTGATCCTGTTCGAGATTCGCCGAAGGATGGCAGGATGAACGATCTATCGGCCCTAAGCAGCCAGGCGCTGGCGGCGATCGCCGAAGCCCGCACTGCATCCGAGCTCGAGCCTATCGAGCTCGAATACCTCGGCCGCAAGAGCGGTCAGATCAGCCGGCTCCTCTCCGGTATCGGCAAGCTTCAACCCGCTGAGCGAGCCGCGCTTGGCCAGGCTGCAAACGAGGCAAAACGCGCCATCGAGGCCACGCTGGCCGCAAGACGCGCCGAGCTCGAGGGGGCGCGACTCGCCGACCTCGCCGAAACCGAGGCGATCGACATCACGTTTCCAGGAGCGCCGCTTGGCCGCGGGCACGTCCATGTCCTGACCCAGGTGCGCCGTCAGATCGAGACCGTCCTCGAAAGCCTCGGATACCAGGTCGAGCTCGGACCGGAGGTCGAGACCGAGTGGTACAACTTCGAGGCTCTCAACCTCACCGCCGGCCACCCCGCCCGCGAGAACTGGGACTCGTTCTACTTCAGCCCGGAGCTTCTGCTGCGCGCGCACACCTCGCCGGTCCAGATCCGCGCGATGCAGCGAATCAAGGAGCCGCCCATCTACATCATCACGCCCGGCCGGTGCTACCGGCGCGACGCGCCCGAGGCGACCAGACTGCCCTACTTCAGCCAGGTCGAGGGACTCGCGGTCGACAAGGCGCTGACCGTCGGCGACATGAAGGGAACTCTCCTGTACATGATCCAATCGCTGTACGGAAATGAACGCAAGGTGCGCGTGCGCCCGAGCTACTTCCCGTTCACGGAGCCGAGCTTCGAGTTCGACGTGACCTGTGGCATCTGCGGCGGCATGGGCTGCAAGAGCTGCCGGCACAAAGGGTGGCTCGAGGTTGGCGGCTGTGGGATGGTGCACCCGCAGGTCCTCCGCAACGGGGGCATCGATCCAACCGTCTGGAACGGCTACGCCTGGGGCTTCGGCATCGAGCGCATGGCAATGCTGAAGCACGACGTGGACGACATCCGCCTCCTTTACGAATCAGACCTGCGTTTCCTGGAGCAGTTCTAGGCGCCAGTGAAGTGGCGATTGTTGTCCGCCTCATCAGCGCCCGGCCACGGGCCACTTCATTGGCTTCGGTCCGAAATCCGCACCCAGCCACCGCGATTTCGGACCGGGAAGGTAGGGTAATTTAGAAATTGAGAATCAGCTACGAATGGCTGGGCGATTTCGTCGACCTCGACGGCGTGACGCCTAAGGAGGCCGCCGAGGTCCTGACGCGCCTCGGCGTCGAGGTCGAGTCCCTCACCGTCACCGACCTGTCGCAGATCGTCGTGGGAAAGGTACTGGAGCAGGTCAAGCACCCGAAGTCACGCCACGACCTGTGGGTTCACCAGGTCGACCTGGGCGATCGCGTTGAGCAGATCATCGCGGGCGCTCCCAATGCAGTCGCGGGCACCCTCGTGCCGGTCGCGCTGCCCGGGACCACGGTGCCAAACGGAAAAGTCGTGAAGGACATGAACATTGCGGGCTACAAGGCGAGTGGAATGCTGTGCTCGGCGGAGGAGCTCGGGCTGGGTGACGACCACTCGGGCATCCTGCTCCTCGACAGCGGCGCGCCCGGTGCAGCGCTGAGCACGGTGATCCCGAACCAGGCGATCATGGAGACCGAGGTCACCTCCAACCGCCCCGACTGCATGGGTCATCTCGGAGTGGCGCGGGAACTCGCCGCCGGGCTAGACCGTCCGCTCAAAGGCGATTTCATGCCTGCGTTCACTGGCACCGCGAACCCACCCGGGCGCGACCTTGTGAAGGTCACGATCGACGACCAGGACCTGTGCAGCAGGTACATCGGCGGCGTGATCAAAGGCGTCAAGGTCGGCTCCAGCCCGGAGTGGCTGCAGCGCAGGCTCCGGGCTTGCGGCGTGCGGCCGATCAACAACATCGTGGACATCACGAACTACGTCCTGCTCGAGTACGCCCAACCCCTGCACGCGTTCGACCTCGCAAAGCTGGAGGGTCCCGAAATCCGCGTCCGGCGCGCCCGCGACGGAGAGAAGCTCCTTTGCCTAGACGGCGTGGAACGGCAGCTGACGCCTGACATGCTGGTCATCGCCGACGCGCGCCGCCCCGTCGCGATCGCCGGCGTCATCGGGGGCGAAGCGACCGCCGTCACCGCGGAAACGACGGACATCCTCCTCGAAGCGGCCACCTTCGGCGGCCCGAGCGTCCGCCAGACCTCGCGCACGCTGGGACTGCGCACGGAGGCCTCAGCGCGATTTGAGCGCGGGCTTCCTCCCGAGCTTGCACTGGCCGGGGCCCGCCGCGCCGCGTCCCTGATTGCGGAGCTCGCGGGCGGCTCCGTGCACCGCGAGTGGCCGGACGTCTACCCGCATCCACAGGAGCCGGTGCGCATCCAGTTCAAGCCCTGGTTGGTCGACGAGGTACTGGGTGTGCACGTCCCGCTCGAACAGGCCGAAGCCATCCTCCTCCAGCTCGGCTTCCACGTCCGCATCCTGGGGGACGGTGAGTGGGACGTTCTCCCTCCCGTGTTCCGCCTCGACGTCGCGATTCCGGAGGACCTGGTCGAAGAGGTGGGCCGCGTGTTCGGCTACGACCGCATACCTCCGACTCTCCCGGGTCGCCGCCATGACAGGTGGGTGCCGCTCGCACCGAGCCTCGACCGGCGGCTCGACGTCGCTCGCGAGGTCCTCGCCGGGGCAGGCTTCACCGAGACATGGAGTCCCGCTCTCGTCTCGGGACGCAAGCTCGACAGCCTGCGTGTCTCCGCGCAGGCGCTTCGCATCTCCAATCCGTTGAGCGACGACATGGACACACTGCGCACGTGGCTGCTTCCGTCTCTCCTCGACGTGGTCGCCCTGAACCGCGATCGCGGCCGAGACGACGTCCGCGTATACGAGATCGCGTCCGCGTTCCTCGCCCGGGTGGGCGACAAGAACACTCAACCGGAAGAACCGCTGCGCGTGGCCGCGCTGGCGACCGCCGGCAACACCGCTGATGCAGCGCGCGGGGCCTTCTACAGGTTGAAATCGGTGGTCGATGCCTGCTTCGAAGCGCTGTCAGCCCCTGCGCCAACGTACCAGCGCGGCGCAGCCGAGCTCTTTCACCCAGGGCGCTGCGCAGCGGTAGTCATGGACGGTCGCCAGCTGGGTTACCTCGGAGAGCTTCACCCGACCGTCGGCTCGAGCACGAAAGTCGAAGGCAGGCTGGTCGCCTTCGAGATCGACATCGAACCGGTCATCGAGGCTTCCCGCGCGCCCCGGGCTCAGCCGCTGCCGAGGTTCCCCGCGGTCGAAAGAGACCTCGCGGTGGTGGTCGAGGAGCACGTCGCCGCAGGCTCGCTGCTGGCCGCCATCAGGGAGGCCGGCGGAGATCTCCTCGAGATGGCCCGGGCGTTCGACGAATACCACGGATCCCAGGTCCAGGAAGGCTTCAAGAGCATCGCATTCACCTTGACTTTCCGCAGCCCCGAGCGCACCCTGACGGACGCCGAAGTGGACACAGTGATGACAGAGATGAGGCTTGCGCTCGAAAGAAGGCACTCTGCGAGGGTCAGGGAATGAGCTGGCTGGACATCGTGCCGCCACTCGTGATCATCGCGTACGGCGTCGGAGGGTTCTTCACCGGCGTCGTCCGGCGCCTGATCGGCCTCGTCGCGCTTTACGTCGCCCTGGCAGCCGCCACCAACATGGGCCTCCAGGCCGGAGGCATCCTCCAGCAGACCTCGAACTTCGAAACGCCCGACGCCCGAATCTACGGTTTCTTCGGGATCATGATCGCGGTCCTCGTGATCGTCGAGGCCGCGACGCAGCTGGCGCACAACCAGGTCCAGATCCCCGCCATCGTCCTGAACAGGACGTTCGGAGTTGTCGTTGGTGTGATCACCGGTTTTGTGCTCGTGGTGATCGTCGTCTTCGAGCTACAACAGGCTGCCAACCCGTTTGGGGGCTCTCAACTCGACCCCACGCAGCAGCACATCCGCGATTCGGTCAATGGGTCCCACGTCGTGGCGCCGCTGGTCGACAAGATCGGAAAGCCGATCGTCAACCTGTTCTCGCCGGCCCTTCCAGGCGACCCGCAGATCTACTTCGGTCCCGGCCCCGTCAACTAACCAGAAATCTCCGATGAGCCGGGAGTTCTTTCAGCGCCTGCGCGAGCGGGCAGTGCAGATCCATGTCGAGGACCACCTCGGTGCGCGACTCGAGCGAGGCGACAGGCTGCGGGTCAAGCTAGGGCTGGATCCGACCGCGCCGGACATCCATGTCGGGCACCTGGTCGTGCTTGACGCGCTCCGCGCGTTCCAGGAGGACGGGCACACGGTCGTCCTGATCATCGGCGACTTCACCGCGCTGATCGGCGACCCCAGCGGCCGCTCCGAGACGAGGCCGATGCTCACTCCTGAGCAGGTAAAGGCCAACGCCGAAACCTACTTCGAACAGATCGACCTGGTCCTGGATCGCAAGCAGATCGAGGTCCGATTCAACTCCGAGTGGCTGGCCTCGATGACCGCGGCTGACGTGCTGAGGCTGCTGGGCAAAGCCACCCTCCAGCAGGTGCTGCAGCGCGAGGACTTCGCCGATCGCATCAAGGCGGGCGAACCGATCGGGGCGCATGAGATCCTTTACCCGTTCTACCAGGCGTACGACTCCGTCGCCGTCAGCGCCGACCTCGAGATCGGCGGCACCGATCAGCTCTTCAACCTGCTGTTTGGCCGCGAGATCCAGAAGGCGGCCGGGCAGGAGCCCCAGGACATCGCGGTCTTCCCTCTACTGGAAGGCACGGACGGCGTGCAGAAGATGAGCAAGTCGTTGGGCAACTACATAGGGATCAGCGAGCCGCCGGAGGAGGTCTACGGCAAGACAATGTCGATCCCCGACCAGCTCACTGACAAATATCTCCGGCTCATCTCCGGTCTGAGCGGTCCAGATCTGGAGGCCGCGCTCGCGATGAATCCGCGTGACGCGAAGGCCGCGCTGGCAAGGCAGCTTGTGAAGCGGCTCCGCGGCGAGGAGGCGGCGCGCCGTGCGGAGGAGGACTTCGACCTGAAGTTTCGCAAGCACGCTGCGCCTGGTGACATGCCTGAGCACGCCGCGGCGAATCGTCACGACCTGCTGGGCATGCTGGTCGACGTTGGCTTCGCCAAGAGCCGCGGCGATGCGCGGCGCCTCATCGACCAGGGCGGCGTGCGGATCAACGGTGAGAAGGCGTCTGAGGAGTCGTCGCTCATGGACGGTGACGTGCTCTCGGTCGGCAAAAGAAATTTCGTTCGAATTCGGGTGCGAAATCAATGAGGCCCATCCTTAACGCCGCTTGCGCGACTAGAATCACCGAAAGTATGTTCCCACCCCACGAAATGCTCGATTTCGCGGGGACCCCGGGAATCTTCTCTCAAGGTACTTCGGGGCTCCTTGCGTAATGTCAGGCCATTCGAAGTGGTCGGGCATCAAGCACAAGAAGGCGATCGTCGACGCCAAGCGTGGCCAGGCGTTCACGCGTGCCAGCCGCGAGATCACGATCGCGGCCAAAGAGGGCGGCGGCAACGTCGACGGCAACTTCCGTTTGCGCCTTGCCATTCAGAAGGCGAAAGAGATCAACATGCCCACCGACAAGATCCAGAACGCGATCAAGCGCGGCACCGGCGAGCTGGCCGGAGAAAGGCTCGAAGAGATTCGCTACGAGGGCTACGGACCGGCAGGTGTCGCGGTCATGGTCGACGCGTTCACCGACAACCGCAACCGCACATCCGCATCGATCCGCCATCGTTTCTCCAAGCTCGGCGGCAACCTCGGCGAGACCAACTCGGTCGGGTGGATGTTCGAGCGCAAGGGCGTGATTTCCGCCAACGCGGGGAAGAAGGACCCCGAGGAGGTCGCGCTGGCCGCCATCGAGGCCGGCGCCGACGATGTCCACGTTGAGGGCAAGTCGGTCGAGATAACGACGCCGCCCAACACTTTTGAAAAGATCAAGGCAGCGGTTGAAGCTCTCGGGGTCACCGTGGACAACGCCGAGATCACCATGACGCCAAAGCAAACAGTGCCGGTCGGCGAGGACAAGGCGGTCTCGGTGCTTCGACTGATGGAATCACTGGAAGAGGACGATGACGTCCAGCAGGTTTACGCCAACTTCGACATCCCAACCAACGTCCTAGAGCGCGTCTCAGCACAGGTATAAATGGAAATAGTTGACAGGTCGCAAATAGGCCGGATTTACTCCACAGGTATAAATGGAAATAGTTGACAGGTCGCAAATGGGCCGGATTTACTCCGGCCGTCCCAGACGTCCAAATGCCAGACGCCTCCCAATCGTGGCGTGGAGTTTCCGCGTTGAGGACGAAGTCCTCGACGCGCTTTTCGACATCCCAACCAACGTCCTTGAGCGCGTCTCAGCACAGGTATGAATGGTATCGATTGACTGGTCGCAAGTAGGCCGGATTTACTCCGGCCGTCACACCAACGTCCATTTCCAAACGCCTCCCATCGTGGCGGGGAGTCCGCGCGTTGAGGACGAAGTCCTCGATGCGCTTCTTTCAGCACAGGTTTAGAACCTGATGGATAGATGTCAGGCCCCGGCAACGGACTGATACTCGGGATTGATCCCGGGCTCGCGAGCACTGGCTTCGCTCTTTTGTCCGAACCTAATCTCGTTCTGATGTGCAATACCGTCGTTACCCGTCCTGGTCGCGATGGCGAACGACTGGTAGTCATCACGCGGCACCTGCGCGAGCTTCTTGATGCGCACCTGCCGGATGAGGCATCCCTCGAGGAGCTGTTCATGGGCCGCAACGCGACGAGCGCGGTCGCCGTTGCGCAGGCGCGTGGCGCGATCCTCGCGGTGCTCGAGGAACGCGGGGTGCCGGTCTTCGAGTACAAGCCGAGCCAGGTGAAGGTGATCCTCACCGGTTACGGGAACGCAGACAAGGCGCAGATGGCGCGCATGCTCGCCGCGCAGGTCAAGGTGCCCGAGGGCCGGCTCGACGACCACGCCCGCGACGCGATCGCGATCGCTCTGTGCCACGCGCGCAGCAGACGTTTCTCGCGAGCGGCGACTCCGCCGGGCGCGCGCAGGGCGCACCTCTAGTGATCGCTCACCTCGACGGCGTGGTGCGACGGGCGGGACCCGACTTTGTGGTTGTGGACGTCGGCGGCGTCGGCTACATGGTCAGCGTGGCTGCGGGCACGCGCCAGCAGCTCCCGCCGCCAGGCGGCGACGTCGAGCTGCACATCCACACGCACGTCCGCGAGGACCAGCTGTCGCTGTATGGCTTTGCGTCGGTGGAGGAGCTCGACATGTTCGAGATGCTGATCCAGGTGGATGGCGTAGGTCCTAAGGTGGGCCTCAACATCCTCGGCGCCTCCAGTCTCGAGGTTCTGAAGCGCGCGATCGTCGGCGAGGACACTTCGCCCATCAGGCGGGCGACCGGCGTTGGACCGCGTACCGCGGCCAAGGTCATCATCGAGCTGAAGCCGCGACTCGACGCGCTCGCGGACATGGAGGCCGTACCTCGAGCTGTCGCAATGGCCGGAGACGGAGTCGTGCCGAAGGCTGTCGAGGCGGCGCTTCGCAACCTTGGTTTCTCGTCGCAGGAGGCGCGCACCGGCATCGAGTCGGTCGACTGGAAGTCCACGCCGTCGACCCAGGAAGCGCTCGCCGTCGCCCTTAAGGCCCTGGGACAGGGAGGTCGCCCCCGGCCATGACGACGGAGCCGGTCCTCGATGCACGCGCCGACGACGACCAGTTCGACCTCACGCTCCGGCCCAGGCTTCTCTCCGAGTACATCGGCCAGGAGCAGGTGCGAGAGAACCTCAGCATCCTGCTGGAGGCGGCGCGCCGGCGAGGCGAGCCGGTCGAGCACGTCCTGCTCTGCGGTCCACCCGGCCTTGGCAAGACGACGCTGGCGTACATCATCGCCAACGAGCTCGGGGTTGCCATCAAGGTGAGCTCCGGGCCTGCGATCGACCACCAGGGCGCGCTTGGTTCGATCCTCCTCAACCTCACGACCCGCGACGTGTTCTTCATCGACGAGATCCACCGCCTGAACGCCGTGGTCGAGGAATCGTTGTACCCGGCGCTCGAGGACTTCCGGTTCGACGCGGTCCTGGGCAAGGGAGTGGGGGCCAGCGCCGCGACCCTGCCGCTGCCGCACTTCACGTGCGTGGGGGCCACGACGCGCCAGGGCCTGTTGAGCGGGCCGCTGCGCGACCGCTTCGGAGCCGTGTACCGGCTCGACTTCTACACCAAAGCAGAGCTGGAGCGGATCGTGACACGGTCGGCTCGCATCCTGGACATCGAGACACACGCCGACGCGGTGTCGGAGATCGCCCGGAGGGCGCGCGGCACGCCGCGCATCGCCAACCGTCTCCTGCGCCGGGTCCGCGACTATGCCCAGGTGCGCGGCGAGGGCCGGGCCACCGTCGACATCACCAAGCAGGCGCTGGCCATGCTCGACATCGACGAGCTCGGCCTGGAGCCGCTGGATCGGCAGCTGCTCGAAACGGTGATCAAGAAGTTCAAGGGCGGCCCGGTCGGCCTGGACACGATTGCCACCTCGCTTTCCGAAGAGCCCGAGACGATTGAGGACGTGCACGAGCCATACCTGATCCAGATCGGCTTTCTGGCCAGGACCGCGCGTGGGCGGGTGGCGACGGAGCTCGCCTACCGCCACCTGGGCATCACGCCACCAGACGCGGGGCCGCAGCAGACGCGCCTACTCTGAGAGCATGCAGGACGCCGGACGGCTACTCCTGATCTTTGGCGTTCTGCTGGCCCTGATCGGCGGGGCGATGATGTTGTTCGGACGGTTCCACGTGCCTGGTGACTTCACGTTCCGCAGCGGTGGCGTGACGGTCTACCTCCCGATCGCCAGCAGCATCATCCTTTCGGTCGCCTTAACGATCGCTGTGAGTCTTCTCTTCCGGCAGCGGTAGTCGGGCAGTCCGTAGACTGATCGGCCGTGCAATTAGTCCTCAGCTGGCCGATCCGCCTGTTCATCATCGCGGTGCTGGTGTTCTCGCTTTTCGTCGATGGGGCGGGGTATGTCTACCGCATCGCCAACCACTACCCGCTCACCGGCAACGTGCCCGGCCTGCCGCCCAACTTTGGCGGCTGGCAGCTTTACATCCATAAAGGGCTCGACCTTGCCGGGGGGACGCACATCGACTACCAGCTGGTGAACTTTCCGCCCGGACAGTCGCGCGCCGACGTGCAGCAGCGAACGATCCAGGTCATCAACAAGCGCGTCAACGCGCTCAACGTCAGCGAGCCCGAGATCCGCGGCGCGGGCACCAACAACGACCGCATCACGGTCGACCTGGCCGGCGTCACAGCCGACCAGGCACAGAAGACGATCGGGGCGATCTCCAAGCTCGTCTACACGAAATGGGTGGCCGACACAAAGGTCACGAACGGGCCTGAACCCGGATACAAACCGGCGTTCGTCGGCCTGACCGGAGATGACATCTCCAGCGCGAACGCCTCCATCGACAGCACGGGCACGAGCTGGGTGGTCAACGTGACATTCACCAGCGCAGGCGGAAACAAGTTCGCAAGCCTGACGCGCGACAACGTCGCGGCCTGCCCCGGCGATCCCAACACCACGGCCACCGCCAACTGCCCTGGGCGGTTTCTCACGATCTGGCTTGACCTGACCCAGGCCGACATCGACCACTGGGAAGACCCCGCCTACGCCGGCCAGGTCTCACAGCCCTACGACACCGCGTGCCTTTCCGCGCAGTCGCCTGGCACCGTCTGCGCCAAGGAGCTGGTGAACGCCGTCACGCTCCAGGAGATCGACGGCGGCAACGCCCAGATCAGCGGAAACTTCACCCAGTCGAGCGCCACCGACCTGGCGACCGGCATCAACTCGGGATCGCTCCCGGTCGACCTCCAGGTGCTCGACGTGACGCAGGTCGGCTCGACCCTGGGCGCCGAGTCGGTGAAGCTAAGCCTGGCCGCGGGCCTGCTCGGGTTGACGATCGTCGTGATCTTCATGATCCTGTACTACCGCGTGCCCGGCTTCCTGGCGAGCGTCGCGCTGCTCTTCTACGCGGCCGCGGTGCTGGCCATCTTCAAGGTGGTCCCGGTCACGCTCACGCTTGCCGGCATCACTGGGTTCATCCTGTCGGTGGGCATGGCCGTCGACGCGAACGTGCTGATCTTTGAACGTTTCAAAGAAGAGGTTCGGGCGGGCCGCACGATTCCGGCCGCAGTCGACGCCGCTGTTCGCCGGGCGTGGCCCGCGATCCGAGACTCGAACACGTCGACGTTCATCACCTGTGTGATCCTCGGCTTCGTCGGACCTCCGCAGGTCAAGGGGTTCGCCATCACGCTTGGCATCGGTGTGGTGGCGAGCCTGATCTCATCGATCGTCGTGACCCACAACCTCCTAGCGATCGTGCTGACCGGCAGCTCCATGCGCCGCCCTGCCCTGATGGGAGTCGACCGAGCCAGAAATGTCTGACGTGGCGCTTGGGGCTCGGCGGGACAGCCGCGGCGAGAGATTCGGCGATCCAGGTGGCCCAGATGTGGGTGAAACGACGAGCAGCGCAGCGAACGCATCCAGCGGATGCGCCAGCGAGCAGCACAGGAGTTGAACCCGCAGATGGGCCGCATGGGCGCCGAAGATCCGCCGACGGCTGTACCGTCCGAGCCTCTAGAGCAAGTGGCCGACGTCGTTCTCGAAGGCCGGGCTGTCGAAACTCTGCCTGTCAAGGACGAGCCCGCCCGCGAGCCGCGCGTGCGCAAGCTCAACATCACCGGGCGGCGCAACTGGTTCTTTGCCCTCTCGTTGATCATCATCATCCCGGGCATCATCTCGATGGCGACGCACCACTTCCGCCTCGGGATCGACTTCGCCGGCGGAACAGAGTTCACGCTGACCTTCTCCGAGAATCCCTCGATCGCGAAGGTGGAGAGCGCGATCGGGGTGGAACCCTTCAATGCCTCGGTGATCCAGACGAGCAGCGGCGGCTTCATCATCCGCACCCCGCCGCTGACGCCAATACAGCAGAAGACGGTCGAGGATGACCTGACCAGTCGCCTTGGGCCCATGCAGATACAGCAAGTGCAGGAGGTGGGGGGCACCATCGCCGGTGAGACCATCGAGTTCGCGTTGCTCGCCCTGGTGCTCGCCTCGGTGGCGATCCTGCTCCTGCTGGCGATCCGGTTCCGCAACGTGCCTGGCGGGTGGCGGGCGGGTTTCCAGTTCGGCGGGTCAGCACTTGCGGCCCTGCTGCACGACGTCTTCCTGTTGACCGGCGTGTTCTCCATCCTGGGCACGGTCTTGAATCTGCGCATCGGTGAGATCGACAGCCTCTTCGTCACCGCCGTGCTGACGGTCGTGGGCTTCTCGGTGCATGACACGATCGTCGTGTTCGACCGGGTGCGCGAGAACCTTCGCGTGAGCCAGCGCCTGTCCTTCGAACAGGTCGTGAACCTCAGCATCATGCAGACGGCGGCGCGGTCGATCATCACGAGCTTCACGGTCGTGCTGGTGTTGGCGGCGATCCTGTTCGCCGGCGGTGAGACACTGCAGGGCTTCGCGCTGGCCCTTCTTATCGGCATCGTGTCAGGCACTTACAGCTCGATCTTCAACGCGGCGCCGCTGCTTGTCGTGTGGAGACGGCTTCAGCCCCTGCGCTGAGAGCGGGCGCCCGCGCAGCGTTTGCCTGAGGCGGCTGGTAAGGTGTCACCAGACACCCTGACATGCCGACCTGGCCCATATCGTCCATCAAAGAGTTGCTCGAGCCCACCATCAATCACATGGGCTACGAGCTGTACTCGATCGACCAGTCAGGCCACTCCGGGCGGACCCTACGCATCTCGATCGACCACGCCGAGCCGATCACCATCGAAGATTGCGAGCGCGTGAGTCGGGTCGCCGGCCCGTTGATCGATCACTCGAACCTGATCGACGGTTCGTACGACCTCGAGGTTTCCTCGCCGGGCGCCGAGCGCCCGCTTCGCAGCCACGTCGAGTACGAGCGTTTCAACGGCAAGCGGGTCAACGTCCGTTACCGAATGGGCGAGTCGGAAACGGTGGTCGAAGGCCAGCTGGTCGCAGTCGATCCGGCGGGAATCGCCGTCCAGGCGCTTGGGGTCCGGGGTCGCGCACCGGTGATCGTTCACATTGCATGGGGTGACGTTGTCGCGGGCAGGCTCGCGGTCGCCATCTGAGCCGTCCACCGAGAGCCTGGCCGAGGCGCTGACCGCGCTTTGTGCCGAGGTCGGCATTCCTTTCGAGGAGATGCTGCACACGGTGGAGGGCGCGCTTGCCGTGGCATACGTCCGCGCTTTCGGCCCTGCGGGAACGGTCACGGTCAAGCTCGACACGGAGACCGGCGGCCTCGAGGTACGCAGCCGGGTCGTTCGACCCGATGGTACCGAGGTCATCGAGATGCTTCCGTCGGAAAACTTCAAGCGCATGGCGGCGCAGACGGCGAAGCAGGCGGTGCTGCGACACATCCACGACCTCGAGCGCGACAAGGTCCTGCACGACGTCGCCGAGCACAGGGGCGAGCTCGCGTCCGGAGTGGTCGACCGCGTGGAGGCAGGGACTGTGTATGTCGACCTCGGGCGCGCGGAGGGGGTGATGCCGCCCGAAGAGCAGATCCCCGGCGAGCAGCTGCGTCCCGGCCGGCCGGTGCTGATCGTCATCCTCGAGACGCAGCGCAACCCAAAGCAGGCGCAGGTGCGCGTTTCGCGCGCGGCGCGGTCGTTCGTGAACCGGCTGCTCGAGGCCGAGGTGCCTGAGATCAAAGCCGGGACGGTGCTGATCCGCGGAATTGCGCGCGAGCCGGGACTGCGCACGAAGATCGCGGTGTCGTCGACGGAACCAGGTCTCGACCCGGTGGGCGCATGCGTTGGGCCCAAGGGCATGCGGCATCGGGCGATCCTCAGCGAGCTGGCCAACGAGCATGTGGACATCGTTCCGTGGTCAGACGACCCAGAGGTTTTCGTGGCCGCGGCGCTGGGCCCGGCCAAGGCCGAGGGGGTGTCGATCGATCGGGCGACACGCACCGCGACGGTGCTGGTGCCGCGGGGCCAGCTCTCGCTCGCGATCGGGCGCGATGGCCAGAACGCGCGGCTGGCGGCCAAGCTCACCGGCTTTCGGATCGACATCAAGCCGAGCGACTCAGACGGTGCCGAAGGTGCGACGTGAGCCGGCCCGCACGTGCGTCGGGTGCCGGGGCGAGGCGGGAAAGGGGACGCTGATCCGTCTTGTCCGGCGTCCCGACGGTGGGGCGGCGGTGGACTCGTCGGGTCGCGCGGCAGGCCGTGGCGCGTACCTCCACACCGACCCAGCCTGTGCGGAATCAGCGCGCAAGAGACGGTCGCTGGACCGCGCGCTTCGGACAACGATTCAGCCGGAGCTGTGGTTTGAGCTAATCAGATAAGTGACTTCCCCGCTCGCCGGGGAAGGTGGCGCGCAGCGCCGGATGGGGACGCGCGGCAGGCCATGCGAGTGGTCGTCCCCACCCCATCCCTCCCCGGCGAGCGGGGAGGGGGTGCAAGTTTCGAATTCGCGCTGGGCGGCATAATCAGTAGTCCGGCATGAAGGCACACGAACTCGCACGCGAACTCGGGATCAGTCAAAAGGAGCTGGTGAACTTCCTCCAGCAGCGCCGGCTGACCCGTAACGCCGCGGCGCCCCTGGCGCCCGGGGCGATCGAAGCCGCCCGCTCGGCCTTCAAGCCTTCCTCGGTGGCGGTCAAGGTCGAGGCCAACGGGGACCGGCGCGCCGTGCTCCCGCCAACGCTATCGGTCAAGGATCTCGCCGAGAAGCTCGGCGTGAGCCCGGTCGAGGTGATCAAGAAGCTCATGGCGTCGAAGATCCTGGCCACGATCAACCAGGTCATCGACTTCGCGACGGCCGAGATCGTCGCTGACGAGTTCGGCTTCACCGTCGAGCCGGTACTCAGCGAGGACGTGGTCGCCGTGGAGTCGGCCGAGGGCGAGGGCGACGTCGTCACGACCTCGCGCGAAGAGCTGTTCTCGGTCGCCAACGAGGACCCGAGCAAGCTCGTCACGCGCCCGCCCATCGTCACGGTCCTCGGCCACGTCGACCACGGCAAGACGTCCATCCTCGACGCGATCCGGAAGACGCGGGTGGCTGCCGGCGAGGCGGGAGGCATCACGCAGCGGATCGGCGCTTACAAGATCGAGACGGCCGACGGTCATCCCGTCGTCTTCATCGACACTCCAGGCCACGAGGCGTTCACCGCCATGCGCGCGCGCGGCGCCCAGGTCACCGACCTCGTCGTCCTCGTCGTCGCTGCGGACGACGGAGTCATGCCCCAGACCATCGAGGCCATCCAGCACGCGCGTGCGGCGAAGGTGCCGATCATCGTCGCCATCAACAAGATGGACAGGGAAGACGCCAACCCGGACCGCGTGCACCAGGAGCTCGCCACGCAGGGCATCGTCACCCGCCATTACGGCGGCGAGCACGAGTGCGTGCACCTGAGCGCCAAGACCGGCCAGGGCATCGATGACCTCCTCACCACCATCGTGCTGTCGTCCGACATCCTCGAGCTGAAAGCGAATCCGGACCGCAACGCGATCGGCACCATCGTTGACGCGCACCTCGAGCGCGGACGCGGCCCCGTCGCCACCGTGCTCGTCCAGGGCGGAACGCTTCGGGTCGGAGATGACTTCGTGTGTGGCCACATCTACGGCCGCGTGCGCGCGCTGGCGGATGACCGCGGTCAGAGCGTGTTGGATGCGCCGCCCGCCACGCCGGTGGTGGTGTCAGGCATGAGCGAGGTTCCGCAAGCCGGCGACATCTTCCAGGTCGTCGGATCAGAGAAGGTCGCGCGCCAGATCGCCCTCACCAAGCTGACTGAGAAACGCACGCAGGAGGCGGCCAAGGATTTCGCGCCGCGCATCACGCTAGAGGAGCTGGCGCGCCGCGCGAAGGAAGGCGAGGTCAAGGAGCTGAGCCTGGTGGTGAAGGCGGACGCGCAGGGCACGCTCGAAGCCGTGATGAGCGCGCTGCAGAAAATCGAAGACCCGGTGGTCGCGATCAAGATCGTCGGCCAGGGCATTGGCGCCGTGAGCGACTCGGACCTGCTGCTGGCCAGCGTCTCCAGCGCGATCATCGTCTGCTTCAACTTGAAGGCCACGCCGGCTTCGACCGCCGCGGCGGAAAAGGCGAAGGTCGAGGTCAGGTACTACGACGTCATCTACAAGCTGACGGAAGACGTGGAGCGTGCCGCCAAGGGACTTCGCGAACCGACGTACCGCCAGATCCGCGAGGGCAGGGTCGAGGTCATCACCCCGATCAAGATCCCGCGCAGTGGAGTCATCGCCGGCAGCCGGGTGCTGGAGGGAAAGGTCAGCCGTGGAGGCTGGGTCAAGTTGCTGCGGGGCAAGGAACAGGTCTTCGAGGGCAGGATCACGTCGCTGAAGCACTTCAAGGAAGACGCGCGAGAGATCTCTGCCGGGCAGGAATGTGGAATCGGTCTCGAGGGCTTCGAAGCGTTCGTCGCCGGTGACACGATGGAGACATACCGTCTCGAGCGCGAAGAAATCTAAGCGGGCTCGGAAGCCTTGCTGACAGCGGAGGTCGTCATGACCAGCTACCGCGCGGACCAGGTCGGGGAGCAGGTGCGCGAAGAGATCATGTCCATAATCCGCCGTGAGCTGAAAGACCCGCGGATCGGGTTCGTCAGCATTACGGCGGTTCGCATGTCGCCGGACCTGAGGCAGGCGCGCGTTCGCGTGAGCGTGCTCGGCAACCCGGAGCAGGAGAAGGAGTCGATGGCGGGGCTCGTCTCGGCCAAAGGGCTCATCCGGCACGAGCTTGGCCGGCGGCTGCAAAACCTCAGATATTCACCCGAGCTTCGCTTCGAGCTCGACCCCTCGATCGAGTACAGCGTCCACATCGCGGAGCTTTTGAAAGAGGTGCTGCCTCATGGCGCGGACCCGGGGGAGGAGCAGCCATAGCGACTGCGAGGAAGACTCCTCCCGTCTATGACGACATCAAAGAGCTGATCGACGCCAACCAGGAGATCCTGATCTTCGGTCACAAAGATGCCGATGGCGACACGCTCGGGTGCAGCCTTGCCTTCGCCGAGGCGCTGCGCGCCGCCGGCAAGGACGTTTGGGTGCTCATCCCGCCGCCTTTGCCGCAGATGTACGAGTTTCTGCCTGGCTTCAACGAGATCCTCTCGGAGCCTCCGCATGGGGTCGACCCGCAGCTGGTCTTCTTCTTCGACTCGGGCAACCTCGAGCGCTCCGGAAGCAGCGTCAAGCTCATCGCGGCGCACGCCACGATTGTCAACATCGACCATCACCCGTCCAACTCGCGATTTGGCGACGTCAACGTCATCGATCCGGAGGCGGCAGCAGTCGGGCAGATGGTGATGGAGATGCTCGACCACTTCGGGTACTCGATCACGCCCACCATCGCCACCAATCTCTATGTCGCGCTGCTCACCGACACGGGCGGGTTCCGTCACGAGAACACGACTCCGCACGCGCTCGACGATGCGGCCCGCCTGGCCAGACTGGGGGCAGACCCTGGGCGCATCGCGACGATGGTTTACAAGATGCGGCCGGAGACGACCCTCAAGTTGAGCGGTCTCGCCCTCGCCACGATGCGCGTGGAGATGGACGGCAGGCTTGCGTGGGCTAAGGTCACGCGGCGCATGCTTCGCGAGGCGAATGCGGTGATGGCCGAGTCCGAGGGCATCATCGACACGCTGAACAGCATCACCGGACTGGAGCTGGCCATCCTGTTCAAAGACGTGCAGGACTCGCTGACCAAGATCAGCGTTAGGAGCCGCGGCGCTGTCGACGCCGCGGCCCTGTGCGCGACTTTCGGAGGCGGTGGCCACATCCGGGCTGCCGGCGCCGAGATCGAACGGCCGATGGACGAGGCCGTTCAAATGGTGCTCGCGGCAGCCAAGGAGGCAATCCTTGCCGCCCCGTCCGGAAGCTGAACCAAGGCTTTTCGCTACCGGCGTTCTCAACTTCGACAAAGCCGCCGGTGAGACCTCGTTCGCGGTCGTCAACCGGCTGCGCCGCCTGACGGGCGCACGCCGCGTCGGCCACGCGGGCACGCTCGACCCGCTTGCGACAGGAGTGCTGCCCATCCTCTTCGAGTCCGCAACGCGACTGGCCGAGTTCGCGCTCCGGCTGCCGAAAACCTATGTCGCCGACATCCATCTCGGCTATACGACGGCGACCGACGACGCCGAGGCAGAACGGGTCGCCGTGGGGGACCCGAGCGGGCTCAGCCGCGCCGACCTGCTCGAGGCGCTGTCCGCTTTTTCCGGCAAGATCCTGCAGGAACCACCTGCTTTCTCCGCGGTCAAAGTGGACGGCAAGCGCGCCTACAAGCTGGCCAGGCAAGGCGACGATCCGCGTCCGAAAGCCCGAGAGGTGGAGGTGTACGAGGCGAGGCTGCTCGATTTCACGGCGGGACCTGATGCCGTGGCGCGGGTCGAGATCCTTTGCGGCAGCGGCACCTATTTGCGTTCGATCGCCCGCGATCTTGGTCGCCGCCTGGGCGTCGGTGGGTACCTCGGGCGCCTCGTGCGGACCGCCTATGGTGGGCTGACCATCGAATCCGCGGCGTCAGGCGTCGAGCTCGTCACGGCCGGCGACGTGCGCGACCGGCTGCTTGCACCCGAAGTCATACTGCCGCACATGGAGCGAGTGAAGCTCAACGACGAGCAGGAGGCGATGGTCCGGCAAGGCCGTTCCGTGCGGATCCTCCCCGAGCCGGGTCCGGGGCCGATCCGCGCTCACGACTCGGATGGCCGGCTGGTCGCGCTCGGACACACCGATCCGCTGCGGCGAACGTTCGTGCCCGAAAAGGTGCTCCACTGAGGAGACGGCTCACCTGTTAGTTCATCTCGGGCTTCCCACGAGTCCCGTCGGGGCAGTCGCGGTCACCATCGGCAGCTTCGACGGCGTGCATCTCGCCCACGTCGACGTGATGCGCCACGTGGTCTCGGCCGCAAGCGAGAAGAATGCCCAGCCGGCGGTGATCACGTTCGAGCCGCACCCGCGCTGCGTGCTCGACCCCGCCAACTGCCCGCAATCGATCACCACGCTGCAGGAGAAGCTCGCGCTCATTGAGGCGGCGGGAATCGAGCACGCGATCGTGATTCGGTTCGATCGCGAGCTCGCGTCGCTCTCGCCGCAGGAGTTCGGAGACCGGCTGGCCGCCGTGATGGAGATCCGGCGCTGGATCATCGGCTACGACTTCGCCTTCGGGCGCGGCCGCACCGGCAACGCGCAGTGGCTGCGCGAGCATGGCCACGAGGTAGATGTCGTTCCTCCATTCATGATCGACGGCCGGGACCTGCACAGTTCAGAGATTCGCCGGCTGATCACGGCCGGCCAGGTCGACGAGGCAAACCGCCTCCTGGGCCGGGAGTACGCGATGAGCGGGCCGGTGGAGGCCGGGGAAAGAGTCGGCCGCCGCCTGGGATTCCCAACGGCCAACATCGGGATCGAGCCCAACAAGCTCGTTCCGGCGCTCGGAGCGTATGCGGGGCGAGCCCGGGCGCCGGAGGGCGACTTTAGCGCCGCGCTCTCGGTCGGCTACCGGCCGACCTTCGGCGGGACGCAGCTCAGGGTGGAGGCGTTCCTGCTGGACTTCGAGGGCGATCTCTACCAGCAGCGGCTGGAGCTGCGCTTCGTCGAGTACCTGCACCCCGACATCAAGTTCCCGAGCCCTGACGACCTGGTGAAGCAGCTGAAGAAGGACGTCGAAGACACGCGGCGCATCGTCTCGTGAGGGTCCTGGTCGTCGGAGGCGGGATCGCAGGCTTCACCGCTGCGCTGGCAGCTCGCCGCGATGGGGCGGAGGTCACCGTCGTGGCCAGGGCGCCCGGCGCGACCGCCCTCTATGCCGGCGGAATGGAGATCGTTGACGACCTCGACGCCGTGCTCGCGACCCAGCCTCATCACCCATTCACGCGCCTCGGGCTCGACTCGGTGCGGCTCTCGACCGAGCTCGACACTGCGATCCACTCCCTGCAGCTCGCGCTCGAGAAAGACGGCATGAAGTTCGAAGGAAGCTGGAGGACGCGAGGCAGGTACGCGGACATACACGGCATGGCGAGAACGGCCAACCTCGTCCCGTCGACCGTGGCCGGCGGAGAGCTGCGGGCCCTCACGGGGCGGCGAGTGGCCGTGATCGGCGTGCGCCAGGTGGGCGACTACGACGCGGCATCGACGGCGCTTGCTTTGAAGGAGATCCACGGGGTCGAGGCGTTCGCCGAGGAGGTGAGCATGGGGGATCTTCCGATCGCCGCATCGCTCACCGACCTGTACGGCCGCCGAGCACCGATGCCGGCGAGGGCGAGGCCGGGCGCCATCGCTTATCCGCCGGGATTCACGAACCTCCCGGCCGAAGGGTTCGAACTCCTGGCGTCACCGCCCTCGCCACACGGGTGGCGCTTGCAGCAGGCGATCGCTCTGGGCACGTTGAAAGGAGAGGTCACTTCGTTCGAGGTCGCCAACGGAACGATCATCGCCGCGCGAGCGGGAGACCGGGCGTTCCGCGCCGATGCATTCGTCCTGGCCACCGGCCACCACATCGGCGGTGGGCTCATCGGTGGCCGCATCACCACCGAATCGCTGCTGAAGCTCGGAGTGTTTCATGAAGGGCGATCGGTTGCGGGCGAGGGCACGCGATTGCAGCACCTCCTGTACCTCGACCCGGCGGAGGAGCTTCGCAGCGGCGTGGCCACCGACAACCGGCTGCATCCGCTCGACGAAGGCGGCCACGTCCAGTACTCGAACCTTTACGCGGCGGGCGCGCTGCTGGGCGGCTACGAGTACGGAGGCCCGTGCGGCTTCGGCGTGCCGATCCTCACGGGCTGGCTCGCCGGGCGCTGGGCAGCGAAAGGGGTATGAGAGGAAACGGCGTTTCCTCTGCGCGCCAGGCGCGGGCAGGATGGGGACTTACTGATCGCATCGCGCGTGCGGCTTCGCCGCAGGCGCTGCTCACCTTCCTGTCGATGGGATTATCGGAATGACTCTCCCGGCCGTGATGGGAGTGTCTGCAAACAAGGTCGCGGCCGGGTTCAACCCGGCCGCCCCTGCAACGCTAGCAACGAGAAAATGAGGGCTGAGATCGAGAGGATCGTCGGCGCTCCGGCGCTCGACGAGCGCCCGGTGCGGGACCTGTGGCCCCTCGCGATCATGGACGAGCGTTCCGGCAAGACGCCGTCGCGCGTGCTCGTCGCGCGCCCGGCCGGTCGTGAGCAGGTGACGGCGATCCTGCGCTGGGCCGGCGCGAACGGCGTCGTCGTCACCCCCATGGGTGGAGGCACCGGAGTCTGCGGCGCGCTGTCACCTGAGGCCGGTGAGCTGGTGCTCGACATGGGCGCGTTCGACCGCATCCTCGAAGTCGACGAGACGAACCTGACCTGCCGGTGTGAGTCCGGGGTCAACGGGCTGGTGTTGGAGAAGCACTTGAACGAACGCGGCCTCACGCTCGGACATTTCCCGAGCTCCCTGCCGGGAACCACGCTGGGTGGCCTGCTTGCGACCCGTTCTTCGGGTCAGGAATCCAGCCGCTACGGGAGCGTCGAGGACATGGTGATCGGTCTTGCCGTGGTTCTGCCCGACGGAACGTTCGCGGCGCCCCGGCCCGGCCCGCGTTCGGCGACCGGTCCGGCGCTGCACCAGCTGTGGCTGGGTTCGGAGGGGGCGCTGGGCGTTGTCCTCGGCGCTGTCCTCCGCGTGCACCGGCTGCCAGAGGCTGTCGTCGGCCGCGGCTATGGCTTTGCGAGCGTGGAGGCCGGCCTTGAAGGGATGCGGGCGATCATGCAGTCAGGCATCAGGCCGCTGGTGATGCGCCTTTACGACCCGGAGGACACCGCGTTCAACGGCTACGACCTGCCAGAAGGTGGTTGCCTGCTCGTCGTCGCCACCGCGGGATTGACCACCGTCGCGGAGGCCGAAGCGCAGGCGGTGAAAGGCTTCGCGAACGGCGCGAGCGAGCTGGGCGAAGATCCGTGGCTGCGGTGGCAGCGGCACCGTTTCGATCTGTCAGCGGAGCGACTGAAGGCCTTCCTCGAGCCGGCCGGCGCGTATCTCGACACCATCGAGCTGGCGGCGCCCTGGACGGTGCTGCCTGGGCTTCATCAAAGGGTGAAGTCCGCAATAGCCGTCGGCGGGCTCGCGTTATGCCACTTCAGTCATGCCTACGAGCAAGGTTGCTGCGCGTACTTTTCGTTCGGGGGCTCAGGCGACACCGAGCCGGACGCCCGCGCGGCTTACATTCGCGCCTGGGAAGGAACGATGAGCGCCGCCCTGGAGCTAGGTGCGACCATCAGTCACCACCACGGGGTCGGCCGGGCTCGGTCCCGCTGGGTCGCAGACGAGTTGGGAGGTTGGATGAGAGTGTGGCGATCGATCAGAGAGGGTCTTGACCCGAAAGGGATCATGAACCCGCGAGCCGTCGGAGGCACGAAATAGCCAGCCGGCCGGGCGCCCCGGTCCTCTTCATCGTGAACCCTGCATCGGGCGCGGGGAAGGCCGGACGTGAGTGGGCCGCGATCGAGGGCTGGCTGCCGTCGGCGGGCTTTCAGTACGAAATCGCACGCACGTCGCGGCCGCTTGAGGCGACCGAGATCGCGCAGGGAGCCGTGCGGCAGTCGCGACCGGTGGTCGTCGCGGTCGGAGGAGACGGCACGCTCAACGAGGTCCTCAACGGCTTCTTTCACAACGGCGCGCCCATTCCCACCAACTCGAAGCTGGCCATGGTGCCCATGGGAACGGGCGGGGATTTCAGGCGCACCATGCGAATCCCGGACGACACCCGGACCGCGATCGGAGTCATCACGGGAGGCCTGGCCAGGCGCCTCGACGCCGGCTGCGTCACCTACCAGGACCACGACGGCACGACCGGCGTGCGCCACTTCATCAACATCGCCGACGCCGGCTATGGCGGCGAAGTCGTGCATCGAGTCAACACAGGCACCAAGGCGATCGGCGGCCTCACCTACAAGGTCATCGGCCTGACTGCACTGATGGGTTGGAAGAACAAGCCGATGACGGTCGTGATCGACGGTGTCAAGCACGAGCTCAAGAAAGCCCAGCAGGTCATCATCGCCAACTGCCAGTACTTCGGTGGCGGGATGCGCATCGCGCCATCGGCTTCGCCGACGGATGGCGTGTTCGACGTCCTCCTGATCGGCGACGCCGGCAAGGTGGAGACGATCAGGGGTATCGGCGACATGACCGCGGGCCGTCACCTCGACCAGCACAACCCGAAAATGGAGCTCCTGTACGGCAAGCGAATCTCCATCACCTCACCCGACAAGGTGCGTATCGACCTCGACGGTGAGCAGCCGGGTTACCTGCCGGCGCTTTTCGAGATCCAGCCAGGGGCGATCGAGTTCATCACCCCGCGGTGACAAAGGGCGTCATCGCAACGCCCCACCACCTCGCAAGCGAGGTGGGCGCGCAGGTGCTGCGCGACGGCGGCAACGCGATCGACGCCGCGATCGCGGCGGACGCCGTGTTGTGCGTGATCTACCCGCACATGACCTCGATCGGCGGCGACCTGATGGCGATCGTCTGGCCCGCAGGTGGCGCCGAGCCGGTGGGACTCATCGGCGCGGGTCGCTCGGGCGAGCTGGCCACGATCGAGGCGGTCCGCTCGCGCGGGCACGAGTGGATGCCCGAGCGCGGGGTGCTCACAGTCACCGTGCCGGGCACAGTCGAAGCGTGGGGCCGGCTGCTGGAGCGGTTCGGAACGCTCGGCTTTGGCGCGGTGCTCGAGCCGGCGGCATCTCTCGCCGCCGACGGTTACGTGATCACCGGTCAGCTGAATGACTTTCTCAAGCAGGCTGCTGGGCTGCTCGGACGGGAGCGCGCCGCGCAGGAGCTGTATCCGCCGATGGAGGCGGGCATGCTGCTGCGCAATCCAGACCTCGCGTCAGTCCTGCGCGACATCGGCCGGGTGGGCATCAACGCTTTCTATCGCGGAGAGATCGCTTCGGCGATCGCGGCGGCGATCAAGCGCCGCGATGGCCTGGTCACGTCAAGCGACCTGGCCTCGCACCGCTCGCAGTGGGTGGACCCGGTCGCGATTGGTTATCGCGACGTGACGGTCTACGAGCTTCCACCACCGACGCAAGGTCTCGCTGCAGCCGCAATGCTGACGCGGCTCGAGGCGCTCTCGCCCGCGGAGCTGCAGCCTGGGCCGAGCTTCGTCCAGCCCTTCAAGCGGATTCGCGATGCCGCGTACTCGCTTCGCGACCGCTACATCACGGATCCGGACTTCTCCGCCGCACCGGTCGAGCTGTTCCTGGATCCGAGTCGATCGGCGGTCGGGGGTGGGGGGATGCGCGAGGGAGGCGACACCGTGTATTTGTGCGCCGCCGACGAGGAAGGCAACCTCGTCTCGCTCCTCCAGAGCGTCGCGTTCGACTTCGGATCGGGCATCGTGGCCGAGGGCACGGGCATCCTGCTGCAGAACCGCGGCTGTTACTTCAGCCTCGCGCCCGAGCACGTCAACCGCCTGGAGCCTCGCAAGCGGACGATGCACACGCTCATCCCCGCGATGGCGTCACGCGACGGGCGCCCGTGGGCGGCCTTCGGCACGATGGGCGGCGACGGCCAGCCCCAGCTGCAGTCCCAGGTGATCATGAACATCGTCGATCACAGCCTGGAGCCTACTGAGGCGGTGGCGCGCCCGCGGATCAGGGTCCTGGCGGACGGGGTCACCATCTCGGTCGAGGCGACCTATCCAGGAGCGGGTGAGCTGGCGCGGTCCGGCCCAAATGTCCTGCTGATGCCGCCCCGGCACCCCTCCTTTGGCCACGCACACGCGATCGTGGTCGACGGTCCCAGCGCATGGCGCGCGGGCGCCGATCCGCGATCGGACGGGTCGGTGGAATTCGCCTCCTGACGGCCGGGGGCGCCCGCTCCGTATACTTCAGAATCGGTTTGGCAGTAGAGACAGAAGTCAAGGGCAAGCTGATCGCGGAGTACAAGCGCGCAGACAAGGACACCGGTTCGCCTGAAGTCCAGATCGCGCTTTCGACAGCACGCATCCGGGAGCTCACCGAGCACCTGAAGACGCACGCCAAGGACCATCACTCGCGCCGCGGCCTACTTCTCCTGGTCGGAAAGCAAAGGCGTCTGTTGAACTACCTGAAGGACACCGACATCGAGCGCTACCGCGCCCTTGTCGCGAAGCTCGGGATCAGGAGATAGTCGGCCCAATTTAAGAAACGGGAGGACTCCGCTGGTCGCGCGGGGTCAGCTCTTAGAAGCTCTCACTGAGTCGTCGGGCGCGCGCAGGGCGCCCCAAAACTGACTGAGCGGTAGCTGCTAGGAACCTGGCCCCCAGGTCGCCGCCGGGGATGTCCTCCCATTAGTGGAGGTATGACGTGGCAATCGTCACGAAGAACGTAGAGGTCGCCGGAAGGCGGCTTTCAATCGAGACCGGCCGGGTGGCCGAGCAGGCCAACGGCGCGGTGATCCTGCGCCAGGGAGACACCGTGGTGCTCAGCACCGCGGTCATGTCCAAGGAGCCGCGGGAGGGGATCGACTGGTTCCCGCTGACCTGCGACTACGAGGAGAAGCTCTACGCGGCGGGCAAGATCCCCGGCGCGTTCATGCGTCGCGAGGGGCGACCCAGCGAGACCGCGATCCTCGCCTCGCGCCTGACCGACCGGCCGCTGCGGCCGCTTTTCCCGGACGGTTTCAGGCTCGACGTGCAGGTCGTCTCGACTGTGCTTTCGGTGGACCAGGAGAACGACCCGACGATCCTGAGCATCAACGGCGCCTCGACGGCGCTCGTGATCTCGGACATCCCCTTCGGTGGCCCGGTGGGCGCGGTGAAGATGGGCTACCTCGACGGAAAGGTGGTCGTCAACCCTCCGATGTCGCGGATGGCCGAGTCCGAGCTCGATCTCGTGGTCGCCGGCACGGCCGACGCCATCCTGATGGTGGAGGCTGGAGCGAAAGGCGTGACCGAGCAGGTTGTGCTCGACGCGTTGGAGATGGCGCACGAGGAGATCAAGCGGATCTGCGCGGCGCAGGTCGAGCTGCAGCAGCAGGTCGGCCTGGAGAAGCGCGACTGGGTTCCGCCGACTTACCCGCCGCACATGATCGAGATCATGTCGGAGTACCTCGCGCTCCGGCTGGACCAGGTGCTGTACAGCCCTGACAAGGCGATCCGCGAGTCGGGGGTGGAGGAGCTTCGCAAGAAGACCATCTTCGAGCTTGGCGAGCGGTTCCCCGACTACGCGGACATCCTCGGCAAGCTTTTCGACAAGGCGGTCAAGGACCGGGTTCGCAAGCGAGTCGTCGAGGAGGGCGTTCGCGTCGACGGACGCGGCCTCAAGGACGTCCGCCCGATCACCGTCGAGGTCGGCGTGCTCCCTCGCACGCACGGCTCGGGTCTCTTCACCCGCGGCCAGACGCAGGCCCTGACCATCGCGACGCTGGGCTCGATGTCCGACCAGCAAAAGCTCGACGGCCTGACAGCTGACGCGTTCAAGCGCTACATGCACCACTACAACTTCCCGCCCTTCTCCGTCGGCGAGGCCCGGCCGCTGCGCGGCCCGGGCAGGCGCGAGATCGGCCACGGCGCGCTCGCCGAGCGCGCGCTGCTCCCAGTGATCCCGCCCGTCGAGGAGTGGCCGTACACGATGCGGCTTGTCTCCGAGATCCTCAGCTCGAACGGGTCGACGTCGATGGCCTCCGTGTGCGGCTCGACGCTCGCCCTCATGGACGCCGGAGTGCCGATCAAGTCACCGGTCGCGGGCATCGCTATGGGCCTCGTCACCCGCGAGGGCAAGACCGCGGTGCTGACCGACATCCAGGGCGTCGAAGACATGCTGGGCGACATGGACTTCAAGGTCGCGGGCACCCGGGACGGAATCACCGCCTTGCAGATGGACATCAAGATCAAGGGACTGACGCACGAGATCTTCGGTCAGGCGCTGGAGCAGGCTCGGGTGGCCCGCCTGTTCGTGCTGGACAAGATGCTGGCCGTCCTGCCGAAGCCTCGGACCGAGATGAGCAGCTTCGCGCCGCGCATCACCACGATCATGATCAACCCCGACAAGATCCGCGACATCATCGGCCCGGGAGGCAAGATGATCCGCAAGATCACCGAGGAGACCGGCGCCCAGATCGACGTCGAGGACGATGGGCGCGTCTTCATCGCCGCTGTCGACCAGGAGGGCGGCAAGCGCGCCATCGACTGGATCAAGGGCCTCACCGACGAGGTGGAGGTCGGCAAGATCTACAGGGGCAAGGTCGTTCGCATCATGCCCTTCGGAGCCTTCGTCGAGGTGCTGCCCAACCAGGACGGCCTCGTGCACATCTCCAAGCTGACCGACCACAGGGTCGAGAGGGTGGAGGAGGTCGCCAACGTCGGCGACGAGATCGTCGTCAAGGCGACCGAGATCGACAGCCAGGGCCGGCTCAACCTGAGCCGCCAGGCGGCGATCGAGGACCTGACCGCGAAGGGTGAGCCCATCGACGAGAAGATCGACAAAGAGGCGATGGCCGTCGCGTTGGCGTCGCCGCCACCGCCCCCCCGTGAGGGCGGCTTCAGTGGTGGGCGCGACCGCGGTGGGCGCAACGGCGGCGGCGGACGCGGTCCACGCCGGAACTAACTAAATGAGCGAGCCGAAGGCCCCACCCGGCGCCTTCGGGCCGACCTCCCGCGACTGTGTCGCGGGGACCCCAGTGGTGGGGAGGCGACCGTGATGGCTAACGCCATCAGGGTCTGTGTCGCGGGTCACCGCGGCAAGGTCGGCTCGCTTCTCGCCTCAGCGCTCGCGACCGAGCCCGGGATCGAGTACGTCGGCGGCGTGGGCAAAGGTGATGACCTCGCGGCGTTCCTGCGCGCGAAAAGGCCGCGTGCCTTCGTCGACTTCACTCGCCCTTCGGAGGCGCTGCACAACGCGCTGGCGGCGGTCGCGGCAGGCGCGTCGCCCGTGGTCGGCACCACAGGCATCTCTTCAGCCGACGTCGACAAGCTAGAGACCGCATGCAGGGCGAAGGGGCTCGGCGGGATCATCGCCCCCAACTTCGCGATCGGCGCCGTCCTGATGATGCACCTCGCCGACATCGCCGCACCTCACTTCGACGCCGTCGAGATCATCGAGATGCACAACGCCGCGAAGCTCGACGCGCCATCCGGCACGGCGCTGTCGACGGCGCGGAGGCTGGCCGCAAAGCGTGGCAACACGCCGTTCACCCACAGGCAGCCTGAGAAACAGACACTGCCCGGCACGCGAGGTGGGGAGGAGGGCAACGTCGCGGTCCACAGCATCCGCCTTCCGGGATTCGTGGCTGACCAGGAGGTCATCTTCGGCCTTCCGGGACAAACCCTGTCAATAACGCACCGAACCACGAGCCGCGAGGCATACGTGCCCGGCGTGGTGCTCGCGATTCGAAAGGTGACGGCGGAGCCGCGCTTCTACCGCGCGCTCGACGAGCTGCTGGGTCTCTGAATGGTCTCCCGTCCGGATCGGGTGCAGATCTGGGCGGCGCAGCTCGCGGCAAACGATTTCCCACCGGTCTGCGCGATGACTGGCCGGCCTGCGGAAACGTGGCGCAGGTTTCGCTTCGCGACTCCGCCACCGTGGGCCTATCTCCTGTTGATCCTCGTCTGCCTGGGTGGACTCGGATTCATCGCGTACGCGATCGTGATGACAGCCCTCGCGCAGCGGGCGAGCGGGTACCTGCCGCTGACACTCGCGAGCCGCCGCCTTGTGAACCTTGCGTTCCGGGTGCCGCCGGCGCTCCTGGGCCTTGCGGTCCTCATGTGGATCGCAGCGGCGATCATCGGCCTTCCAACCAGCGACCCAACGCATGACACGATCGGCGCCATCCTTTTCTGGCTCGGCCTCCTCGTCTTGCTGGCGGGCCTGGTCGGCAGGCTCGTCGTCACGCCGCTTGTCGGCCCGCGGGCGAAAGTTCACGAGCAGCTGCCGGGCCAGTACGACAAGCTGGTCGAGCTGCGAAATGTAAACCCCGCCTTCGCGGCCGCGGTGAGCCAGGTGAACCAGGCGCGCGCTGCCGGCTAGGCATCGGTTCCCAGCGCCGCCGGCTTCGCCACTTTTCCCCGGTACGAATTAAACTGAGGCCGTGCCCACCTCCAAGCGACTAAACGTTGCTGTCGTCGGCGCGACCGGCATGGTCGGCCACGAGATGCTTCGCGTGCTCGCTCAGCGCCATTTTCCGAGCGACCGGGTCATCGCCCTCGCGTCAGAAAGATCGAAGGGCCTCACGATCGCGTTCAACGGGAGCTCGATCAAGGTCGAGCCTCTCGACGAGAAGGCCTTCAAAGGCGTGGACGTCGCGCTTTTTGCGGCGAGCGGCGACATCGCGCTGATGTATGGACCCCTTGCGGCCGAAGCGGGAGCTCTCGTGATCGACAACAGCTCCGCGTGGCGAATGAAGCAGAACGTTCCTCTCGTCGTGCCGGAGGTGAACCGCGAAGACATCCGCGACAACGAGGGCATCATCGCCAATCCCAACTGCTGCGCCATCCCCCTCACCGTGGTCCTCAACCCGTTGAGAAACGCGGTCGGCCTCGAGCGCGTGCTCGTGTCGACCTACCAGTCGGCGTCCGGCGCGGGTCGCGCCCTCGTCGACGAGCTGGAGGACCAGACGAGGGCGATCGCCGCGGGATCAGAGCCCCAGACAGTCGCGTACCCGTACCAGCTCGCCTACAACGTCGTGCCCGGCGGCTGGGGGCCGGAGCAGGACGGCTACAACGAGGAAGAGGTCAAGATCGTCAACGAGACGCGAAAGATCATGCACATGCCCGAGCTGCGAATTACCGCGACGTGCGTGCGCGTGCCGGTGCCGGTCGGGCACGGCGAATCCGTCTTCCTGGAGACCACGGACAAGCTCACCGCCGATGAGGCGCGGACCCTGTTCGGTTCGTCTCCCGGAGTCATCGTCGAAGACGACCCTCACGCCAAGCTCTATCCGACGCCGCACGACGTGGCCGGCAAAGACGAGGTGTATGTTGGCCGCATTCGCAACGACGCCTCGGTCGCCAACGGCCTGGCTCTCTGGCTCGTTTCGGACAACCTCCGCAAGGGAGCGGCGTTGAACGCTGTGCAGATCGCGGAGCATGCCATAGAGATGGGAGTATTGCAGTGACAACAGAGATCGGACGTCTTCTGACCGCGATGATCACGCCGTTCAAGACCGACGGGTCGGTCGACTACGCGGCCGCCGAGAAGATGGCCGCGCTGCTCGTCGCGGACGGGTCGGACGGGGTCGTCGTCTCGGGAACCACGGGGGAGGCGCCCAGCCTGAGCGACGACGAAAAGATCGAGCTGGTCAAGGTCATCAAGAAGGCGATCCCCGCCAGGAACGTCGTCGCCGGCACCGGCAGCAACGACACGCATCACTCGGTGAAGCTTTCGGAGCGTGCCATGAAGGCGGGTGCCGACGCCCTGCTGGCCGTGGTGCCCTACTACAACAAGCCGCCGCAGGAAGGCATGTTCCAGCACTTCAAGGCGATCTCAGAGGTCGGGCCGACCATCATGTACAACATCCAGGGTCGAACCGCCGTCAACATGACCGCGGCCACGACGCTCCGCTGTGCCGAGCTGCCCGGAATTCTGGGTGTCAAGGAAGCGAGCGGGGACCTCGACCAGATCGGTTTCGTCTGCGCAGGCAGGCCGATGCGCTTCAAGGTGTGGAGCGGCGACGACAGCTGGACGCTGCCCGTCCTCGCCACCGGTGGTTACGGCGTGATCTGCGTCGTGTCGCATATCGCCGGCCGCGCGATGAAGAAGATGATCATGGAATACGAGGACGGCGACAACGACTCCGCGCGCAAGATCCACCTCGGCCTGCTGCCGGTGATCAAGGCGCTCATGACGACGGCCGCCAACCCGGTGCCGATCAAATCGATGCTCAACGCGATGGGATTCCCGGCAGGCCCGTTTCGCCTGCCGCTGGTCCCGCTCACGGACGAGCAGCTGACGTCGGTGATGAAAACCGTGCACGACGCCGGAGACCTGATCAGCTTCAAAGCGGGGGTAAGAGTCGCTTAGTGCCCTCGAGGAGCTGACGCAGCTCCACGCCACCATTCGCTCGTGCAAGAACTGCGGCCTGCATGCCACCCGAACACAGGCGGTGCCAGGGATCGGACCCTGCCCCGCCGACATCATGATCGTCGGCGAGGCGCCAGGCTTCAACGAGGACCGGCAAGGCGAACCGTTCGTCGGCGCGGCAGGCAAACTCCTCGATACGCTGCTCGCGCGCATCTCATTGAGCCGCGCCGACGTGTACATCACCAACGTGCTCAAGTGCAGGCCGCCGATGAACCGCGACCCGATGCCGAACGAGGCCGAGGCGTGCTCGCCCTACTTGAAGCGCCAGCTCGAGCTGGTCAACCCGAAGGTCGTGCTCATCCTGGGCCGCCACGCGCTCGAGCGGATCATGCCCGGCCAGGGCTCGATCTCGCGCATCCACGGAAGCCTCGTCAAACGTGGAGACGTGGCTTATGTGCCCCTCTACCATCCCGCCGCGGCCCTGCACAACGGCGCCCTTGTGGCGGACCTGGAGCACGACATCGACCGGGTGAAGCAGTACTTGGACCGGGTGCTGGCACCGCCACCACCGCCCGAGCCCGTTCCGGCGCCAAAGCAGGAAGCCGAGCAACTGCGCCTCTTGTGACCTCCAAGCTCCGGTATCTCCCGCTCGGCGGCCTCGGCGAGGTGGGCATCAACATGTGGGCGCTGGAATGGGAGGACAAGGTGCTGGCGGTCGACGCCGGTCTCATGTTCCCGCAGGAGGACATGCTCGGCATCGACCTGGTGCTGCCCGACATCTCCTACCTGCTGCGGCGCGACCGCGAGGTGCTCGGCATCTTCCTGACGCACGGCCACGAAGACCACATCGGCGGCCTTCCCTACGCGTTGAGGAGGCTCAACGTGCCGGTCTACGGCACGCGCCTCACGCTAGGCCTGGTCAGGCCCAAGCTCAGGGAGCACCGCATCCTGCGAGAGTCCGACCTGCGCGAAGTCCGCGTCGGCGACTCGGTCGAGCTGGGTCCGTTTCGCATCGAGACCGTGGCGGTGTGCCACTCGATCCCCGACGCCGTGGCGCTCGCCATCAAGACTCCCGTCGGGACGGTCGTCTACACAGGCGACTTCAAGATCGACCCTGCGCCGCCGGATGGACAGCCGACCGACATGACGAGGTTCCGCAAGCTGGGCGATGAGGGGGTCCTGCTCTTGCTCAGCGACTCGACCAACTCCGAGCGACCCGGCCATTCCGGTTCGGAGCGCGACCTGCATGGTCCACTGGAGCAGATCTTCACCGAAGCGCCGGGCCGCATCGTGGTGGCCAACTTCGCCTCCAACATCCATCGCATCCAGCACCTGGTGCGGCTGGCGGCGCAGTTCGGTCGGCGCGTCGCGGTGGTCGGCCGAAGCCTGCAGACCAACTTCAAGACCTCGCGCGAGCTCGGCTTCCTCAAGGTGCCGGAAGGGCTGACCGTCCCGCTCGAAGAGATCGACCGCGTCCCGCCTTCGAAGCTCCTGCTGCTGACCGCGGGCAGCCAGGGCGAGCCCATGTCGGCTCTCGCCAGGTTTGCCGCCCAGCGTCACCCACTCGTCAACGTGCTCAAGAACGACTGGGTCGTGATCTCGGCGCGCCCGATCCCCGGCAACGAGCGGATGGTCCACCAGACCGTGAACAACCTGTACCGACACGGGGCTCGCGTCTTTTACTCGGAGGTGGGCAACGTGCACGTCACCGGCCACGCGCAGCGTGATGAGCTGCGCGAGATGCTCGACGCCGTCCGGCCGCGCAACTTCATCCCGGTCCACGGCGAGTATCGCCAGCTGCTGCTTCACTCCGAGATCGCGCGCGAGGCGGGCATTCCCGACGACCGGATCGTGGTGGTCGAGGATGGCGAGACGGTCGAGCTCGATGCGGAGACGATGACCCCCGGCGAGAAGATCGACACGGGGCTGGTTTACGTCGACGGCCTCGGCGTGGGGGACGTCGAGCAGGTTGTGCTGCGCGACCGGCGCCACCTGGCTGAGGACGGCATCCTGGTCGTCACTCTCACTCTGGACCGGGACAAGGGCGCGGTCATCGCCGGCCCCGACCTGATTTCTCGGGGCGTAATCGAACCCGAGCTATCGACAAGGCTCATGGCCGCGGCTCGCACCGCGGCGATCGAGAGCATCAAACGGTTCGCAGAGACGCGTCCAGACCTGAATCTGCTTCAGGAGGCGATCCACGACGCGGTCCAGAGGACGGTCTATAAGCAGACGCGACGCCGCCCTATGGTGATTCCGGTTGTAACTGAAATATGAAGCTGCCGCCCCTGGCTCTTGTTGCTCCGAGCCTTTGTCCGCGGTGTGATCAGCCGGCGATGATCTTGAATCGCTCCGAGGAGTCGCGCTGCGCCCACTGCACCCTACAGCTGCACCAGTGTGGGAACTGCCGTGGCATCGCCGGACCATTCGACAGGTACTGCGGGTTCTGCGGCCACGAGCTCGTGCAGGGGAGCAAGCGCCCGCTGTGGTGGCGGCTCTGGTTCCTGGCGGCGCTGGTGCCCCTGGCCGCAGGACTCGTCTACGGCATCGCCCAGGCCCAACTCCGGCACTGAGCGCGATATAAGCGCGTCACCTCTCCCCATCGGGGAGAGGCCGGGAGGGGGGCTTAAGTGGCACTACCGGTTCAGCCGACCCCCGCATTCGACGCAGAAGCTGTGACGTCCGAGGTTGTGGTGGCCGCACGACGGGCAGACCAGTCGCCGCGGTGGGTCGGCCTGCAGCCAGCGCTCACTCTCTCTTCGGTACCAGATGCCGTCTTCCGGTCCGAGCATCCAGCGGCGTCCCTCACTGTCGAGCACGGCGAGGTCTCGGACGGCAAGCCGGAACGCGCGAGGCACGAGAGTGCCTGCCCGCCGCTCCTCGGCAAGGAACTTGTACCGGTGCTCGGCTTCTGCGAAGGGATCGACCGCCACGGGGAGAGTATCGCTCGCGGCGGATGGCCGATGGGGTGGGTGTAGAATCGCTGAAGGCTCCAGGGCCCGCAGCATGCGTCGCACCACATCCCGAGGCTCACGTCATTCCCCGAACGGCGGCCGCCGCGCGTCGTCCGCGCGTTCTCGCTCCGCTCGAAACAAGCGCACACGTCCGCATCTCACCCAGCGGCAGGTGCGCGAGATCACCGGTGTGTTGCTCTTGCTGGTCGCGCTGCTTGGGCTGCTCGCCCTCGCCAGCAACGCGGGCTCGATCCTGACCGGGATCCGCGCCTGGCTGATCGGCACCTTCGATATCGCGTGGTTCGTGCCGGTCGGAGCGGCCCTGGGCCTGGGCGCGTACCTGCTGTGGCCGAAAGCCCCGCGTCCAAGGCCGGTGGACCTCGTGTCGGGCGCTGTTGCGGTGATCGCGCTGGTCGGCCTGTTCGGGCTTGCCCGCGACTCGGGTGGCTCGGCCGGCCACGCGATCGCCGGTGCCGTCATCGGCGTCTTCAGTTTGTGGGGAGCGTGGGCGGTTCTGAGCGCGCTGCTCGTCATCGGCCTGATCGTGACGATCCATTTCAGCCCGGGAGCGTTGCTGACCACGGCGGCCACAAGCGTCCGGGCGGCCTATGCCGAGCGGGCACGCCTGCAAGACCTGGTCGCCACTCCGGTTGCCGACAGGCCAAAGCCGTTGAAATCCGCTGCGGCGACGACTGACGCGCTCACGCGTTCTGCTGCGAGCTTCGCGACACCCCCGCCGGCGCTCGAGCAGGCACGGCTGTGGGAGGTCGAGGAGCCCGAGGAGAAGGAGGAGACCAGGCACGAGGAGAGGTCCGATGCCCATGCGTCCGCGGACGCGCCTGGCGAGGAAGAGCCATCGCCACCCGCGCTGCGCGTGGTCGCCGACCTCCAGGACGACATGCCGGAGATCGACTGGAAGCTGCCTTCGATCGCGCTGCTCGACACGGTGACCGCCAAGCGCGAGCGCATGGCGGACGAGATCAAGCGCAACGTCAAGATCATCGAGAGCACGCTGGAGACGTTCGGCGTCGCATGCAAGGTTGTCGGAGTCAACCCGGGACCTGCTGTGACCCAGTACGAGCTTCAACCGGGACCGGGAGTCCAGGTGAAGCGGATCACGGCACTTCAGAACGACCTGTCGCTCGCCCTCGCCGCGGCGCCGCTGCGCATCGAGGCGCCCATCCCGGGCAAGGCCGCCGTGGGCATCGAGGTACCCAACAAGTCCGCCAGCCTGGTGACCATCCGCGAAGTCCTGGAGACGGCTGCGTTCCGGGAGGGTTCCAACAAGCTGGCGCTCGGCCTGGGCAACGACGTTTCGGGGCAGTCGATCATCGCCGACCTCACGCGCATGCCCCACCTGCTCATCGCGGGCGCGACAGGCCAGGGCAAGAGCGTGTGCATCAACGCGCTCATCACGAGTCTTTTGTTCCAGGTCACGCCCGAGCACATGCGGCTGCTTCTGATCGACCCCAAGCGCGTGGAACTCACCGGCTACAACGGGCTGCCGCACCTTGCGCTGCCGGTGCTCGTCGAGTCTCACCAGGCGGCTGCCGCGCTGCGCTGGGCTGTCGCGGAGATGGACCGGCGCTACAAGCTGTTCTCGGCAGAGGGCGTGCGCAACATCGCCGCCTACAACGAGAAGGCCACGCAGCGCCTCGCGCGACAGATCCCGTACATCGTCATCGTCATTGACGAGCTCGCCGACTTGATGATGGTCGCCGCGGGCGAGATCGAGGAGCTCATCTGCCGCATCGCGCAGCTCGCGCGGGCGGTCGGCATCCACCTGATCATCGCGACGCAGCGGCCCTCGACGGACATCATCACGGGCCTGATCAAGGCCAACATCCCATCGCGCATCGCGTTCGCGGTGGGCTCACAGGTCGACAGCCGCGTCATCCTCGACACGGGCGGCGCGGAGAAGCTCCTGGGGCGGGGCGACATGCTGTACCAGCCGGTCGATGCCGGCAAGCCAACCCGAATCCAGGGCGCCTTCGTCAGCGATCCCGAGGTGGAAGGCGTCGTCAACTTCTGGAAATCGCAGGGCGGTCCTCGCTACATGGAGGAGATCCTCGAAGAGGGCCCCGGCACTGAGTGGGAGAGAAGTGAGACCACCGAGCGCAAGCTCGACCCGCTGTTCGCGCGTTCGGCGCGCGCTGTCGCGGCCGAAGGCTCGGCGTCGGTCTCGCTGGTGCAGCGAAAGTTCAACGTCGGCTATTCAAGGGCCGGTCGGATCGTCGACCAGCTGGCGGAGCATCACGTCGTGGGCGCCTACCAGGGCTCAAAGTCGCGTGAGGTCCTCATGACCCTGCCGGACGTCGACGATCTGCTGGAGCGCTTGGGCATCGAATGAGAGTTGGTGAGGTGCTCGCTGCGAAGCGCGGCGAACGTGGCCTCACCATCGAGCAGGCGGCGGCTGCCACGCGTGTCCGCGCGGAGCACCTGGTCGCGCTCGAGTCGGACCAGCTGGTCCGCCTTCAGGCCCCCGTCTACGCGAAGGGATACCTGCGCACTTACGCGCGCTACCTTGGCCTGGACCCGGAGCCGCTGGTCGAGTCGCTGGAGGTGGAGACGCAGGATCCTCGCCGCCGGATCGGCATCGGCCCGCAAAAGCAGCGCCGCAACTTTGCGATCACCACTCCGGCTGTGGTCGCGGCCGCCGTAGTGCTGCTCGCGAGCGGTTTCGCCGGCCATGCGTGGCGGCAGCTCCAGGCCGACCAGCGCCCCTCCCACGGTCCGCCCATCGCGCAGCCGCCTGCGGCGAGCCCGCCGGGCACTCCTGTTCCGTCGCCCACGCCCCAGGCGCGTCCCGTCGTCGTCGGCGTGCGCGTCACGGACGTGGTGTGGATCAACGTCGTCATCGATGGAAAGCCCCAGTTCGCCGACGCGGGCAAGATGCTCGCGGCGGGCTCGGTCGTCTATTTCACCGGAGTGGACATCAAGATCACGAGCGGCAAGGCGGCCTCGACGTTCATCACGCTCGATGGGCGCTCCCTTGGGGCCCTCGGTGCGGGAGTGGCGACGCGGGAGTTCACGTCGCAAACTTCTCCTTAGGAAAACGATTGAACCTCCCCACCGCGTTGACGTTGAGCCGCCTGGCGGCGATCCCGCTGCTCATGGCCCTGCTCCTGGCGCGCTTTCCCGGCCACGACCAGGTGGCAGCCGCACTGTTCATCATGTTCTCGCTCACCGATAGCCTGGATGGGCAGATCGCGCGGCGCCGCGGGATGGTGAGCAACCTGGGCAAGTTCCTGGACCCGCTGGCGGACAAGCTGTTCGTCCTGTCGGTCCTCATCGTGCTGGTGCAAGAAGGCCTCGTCGCAGCGTGGGTCGTCATCGTTATCTTCTCGCGCGAGCTGATCATCACCCTCCTTCGTTCGGTGGCCGCGACACAGGGTCACGTGATCTCGGCCGCGCCGCTTGGAAAGACGAAGACAATCACGCAGATGAGCGCGGTCACCCTACTGATCCTTCAGCGGCCGTATCCGATCATCGTGCCGCTCGCGGATCTCGCGGTCGGTGTCGCCATCGTGTTCACCCTGTGGAGCGGACTCGACTACCTGTGGCGGTTCCGGCGCGTCATCTTCCCGATCGCGTCGTCGAGCGAACAGGGCCCAGCGGGCGAGGCAGCGCCAGGGGGAGACGACGCCGAATCGGCCGCGCGGACGCTGGCTGAGCTGCTGCGAAACGGTCACCAGACCGTTTCGGTCGCGGAATCCATGACCGGCGGCCTGCTCGGAGCGTTGATCACCGACCAGCCCGGCAGCTCGGCCTATTTCCTGGGCGGCGCGATCGCCTACTCAGACGATGTGAAGCGCAACGAGCTCGGTGTTCCCGCCGCCCTGCTGGAGCGCGTCGGAGCGGTCAGCGCCGAGGTCGCCGAGGCGATGGCGGAGGGCGCGCGCACCCGGTTCGCGACGGACCTGGCGGCTGCGGTGACCGGGGTCGCCGGGCCTGGGGCCGACGGCACCGAGAAGCCCATCGGCCTCACATTCATCGCGGTGAGCTCGGCCCTCGGCACGAAGTCCCATCGGTATACGTACGGTGGAGACCGCGAGGCCAACCGGCGGAAGGCTGCCGTGCAGGCGCTCAACCTGCTGGCCGAAGAGGCCCGAGCGGGCGCCACGGCGAAAACGGCTTGATGAAGATTGAAGCGCCCTCTTGACCCGCGAACACTTGTTCGCTAAACTTGCGCGACCGGCTTGGTAGATCGAGGCTGTTAAGCACATTGACCGCAGCACCCCGACGTAGAACACTCGCCGCAACCACCTAGGAGGCATCACAGAATGGAAAAGGAAAAAGAGAAGTCTCTCGACTCGGCGATAGCGCAGATCGTCAAAAGCTATGGGAAGGGTTCGATCATGAAGTTGGGCGAACAGGCTGCACTGCGCGGTGAGATAACCGTGATCCCAACGGGCGCGCTGCTGCTCGATCTTGCGCTTGGAGTGGGGGGGATCCCGCGCGGCCGCGTGACCGAGCTCTACGGTCCCGAGTCGGCCGGTAAGACGACGCTTGCCTTGCACGTCATCGCCGAAGCCCAGAAGCAGGGCGGCGTGGCGGCCTTCGTCGACGCAGAGCACGCGCTCGACCCTCTCTATGCGTCGCGGATCGGGGTTAAGATCGACGACCTCCTGATCAGCCAGCCGGACACCGGTGAGCAGGCGCTCGAGATCGTCGAGGTCCTGGTGCGGTCAGGCGCGGTCGACGTGATCGTCATCGACTCAGTCGCGGCCCTTGTGCCGAAGGCTGAGATCGAGGGCGAGATGGGTGACGCGCATGTCGGTCTCCAGGCCCGCCTCATGTCGCAGGCGCTGCGCAAGCTGACCGCGGCGATCTCGAAGTCGAACTGCTCGGTGATCTTCCTCAACCAGCTGCGCGAGAAGATCGGGATCATGTTCGGCAACCCGGAGACGCAACCGGGCGGCCGCGCCCTCAAGTTCTACTCATCGGTGCGGCTCGACATCCGCAAGGTCGAGGTCATCAAGAACGGGCTGGACTCGGTCGGCGCGCGCGTGAAGGTCAAGGTCGTCAAGAACAAAGTCGCCCCGCCGTTCAGGTCCGCCGAGTTCGACATCCTGTTCAATGAGGGCATCTCGCGTGAAGGCTCCCTCATCGATGCGGCCATCGAGTACAACATCCTCGAGAAGAGCGGCACGTG
Organism: Candidatus Dormiibacterota bacterium; assembly: GCA_039935415.1. Taxonomy (GTDB): domain Bacteria; phylum Chloroflexota; class Dormibacteria; order Dormibacterales; family Dormibacteraceae; genus Palsa-870. The sequence continues at coordinate 34,516 of JBDTKH010000058.1, read as the reverse complement.
GATGTCCTATGGAGACCAGCGCTTGGGTCAGGGACGCGAGAACGTCCGCAACTACCTGCGCGAGAACCCGACGCTTGCAGGCGAGATCGAGGTGAAGGTCAGGGAACAGGCTGCCGGGGGAACGCCGACGCAGGCGAACGCCGCGGCCAGCACTGCGGCAAGGACTCCCGCCCGTGCGGCAGAGGAGCTCTAGCCGGGACTCGACCCCGGGCCGCGATCCTCGCAAGAATCAGCCGGTCGGAAGCGCGCTCGACGCGGGTCTGCGCCTCCTGGGTCGGCGGGCTCATTCGCGGGTCGAGCTTCGGCGCAAGCTGGCCCGGCGCGGATACTCGACCAACGAGACGGAGGCGGCGCTCAGCCGCCTCGTTGAGCTCGGTTACCTCGACGACAAGGCGTTCGCCGCGGGCCACGTGAGGCGCCGCGGAGGTGTGCGCGGCCCCCTGGCCCTGTCCGCGGAGCTGGCGGCGCGTGGGGTCGACCGGGCCGAGGCAGACGCCGCTCTGGCGGCGTTCGACCAGGAGGCGCAGCTCGCCTCCGCCACCTACCTTGCCGAACGCCTGTGCGCCCGGAAGCTGGTTGGCGGCTACCGCGAGATGCTGGACCAGGTGGGCTCGAAGCTTGTTCGCCGCGGCTTCTCGCCGGCGATCGTGCGGGCCGCCTGCCAGGCGGTGCTCGCCGGAACGTCGACGCAGCCGGAAGCCTAGAATTTCACCTCACACGGGTCCTCGTACAGGCCCGTAGTCACAGAGCCTACCCGACGCGGGACCTCGCAGGTCCTGCGATGGTTCCGCACTTTGACAATCGAATAAACGAGGTGCATTTCAATGCCTGTCTACCTAGTCGTAACGCTATCGGTCGTGGCAGCCCTGGTTGCCCTCCTGGTGGGCTTTGGAGCCGCTTATCTGCTCCTGAAGCGTCGCCAGAGTGATGGGAGTCAAGTCCTTGAGCTGATGGCCCAGCAGTCCCTTTCCGACGCCGAAACGCAGGCCAAGGAGAAGCTGCTTGAAGCCAAAGAGGAAGCGGTCCAGATCCGCACCGCCGCCGAACAGGAAGCCCGCGAGTACCGGACACAATCGCAGCAGATCGAAAAGCGCCTCCTCCAGAAGGAGGAGAACCTCGACCGCAAAGGCGAAGACCTCGACCGGCGCGAGCGTGAGTTCGGCAGCCGGGAGAAGTCGCTGGAAGAGATCAAGGCTCAGCTCGACGACAGTTATCGCCAGCAGGAGAAGGAGCTTCAGCGGGTCGCCAACATGACCCGCCAGGAAGCCTCGGGAATCTTGATGGCGCAGGTCGAGCAGGAGCTGCGCAACGAGGTCGCGCGCAAAGTCCGCGAATCGGAGCTCGCGGCTCGCGACGAGAGCGAGCGCCGCGCTCGCGAGATCGTCACCCAGTCGATACAACGCATCGCCGCCGACCAGACCGCCGAGGTGTCCGTATCGGTGCTGCCGCTGCCGACCGACGAGCTCAAAGGCCGGATCATCGGCAAGGAAGGCCGCAACATTCGCGCGTTGCAGCAGGCGACCGGGATCGACCTCATCGTCGACGATACCCCGGAAGCCGTGATCATCAGCGGGTTCGACCCTGTCCGCCGCGAGGTGGCGAGAGTCGCGCTCAACAAGCTGATCGTGGATGGCCGCATCCATCCAGCCCGAATCGAAGAGATCGTCGCCAAGTCTCGATTGGAGGTCCTGCAGAGGGTCAAAGAGGAAGGAGAGGCCGCGGTCCTGGAGGTCGGCCTGCAGGGTTTGCATCCCGAGGTCGTCCGCCATCTCGGCATCCTGCGATTCCGCACCAGCTACGGGCAGCAGGTGCTCAACCACTCCAAAGAGGTCGCTTATCTCGCCGCGATGATGGCGGCGGAGATCGGCGCCGACGTCCGAATCGCCAAGCTGTCAGGACTCCTGCACGACATCGGCAAGTCCATCGACCACGAGGTCGAGGGCTCCCACGCCGTGATCGGCGCGGACCTGCTGCAGCGGCACGGTGTGCCGGCGCAAGTCGTGCATGCTGTTCGGGCGCACCACTACGACGAGGAGCCGCACTCGATCGAAGCGCTGTTGCTGATCGCGGCCGACGCGATCTCCGCGGCTCGCCCAGGGGCGCGCAGGGAGTCGCTGGAGGCTTACGTCAAGCGACTCGAGAAGCTGGAGGAGATCGCAAACTCCTTCCAGGGCGTGCAGCAGTCCTACGCCATCCAGGCCGGGCGCGAGGTCCGGATCCTGGTCAAGCCGGAGCAGATTGACGACACGGCTGCCCAGCTGATGGCAAGGGATATCGCAAAGAGAATCGAATCCGAATTGAGCTTTCCCGGCCAGATCCGCGTCACCGTGGTGCGCGAGACCCGGGCGGTGGAGTACGCGAAGTAAAAAAGGGAGTCCCGCCTAGGGACTCCCTTTTTTGTTGGCCAATAGACTTCTCGTGATGACCGGGGACAACTTTCGCATTCTCTTCGTGGCTGACGTGGTCGGGCACCCAGGGCGGGACGCCGTCAAGGCCCTCCTGCCGGGCCTCAAGAAGGAGTTCCACCCGGATCTCACGATCCTTAACGGCGAAAACGCCGCTGGTGGTTTCGGCCTGACGGCAAAGATCGTGTCCGAGTTGAAGGGGAACGGGGCCGACGTGATCACCACCGGCAACCATGTTTTTGCGCAGAAGGAGTTCCTGCCCGAGCTCCCTAAGCTCGAGCGCGTGCTGAGGCCGGCCAACTATCCGCCGGGGGCACCCGGTCGGGGTGCCATCCTCGTCCAGGCGGGCGGCAAGGAGGTCCTGGTCATGAACCTGATGGGCCGGATCTTCACGATGGAAGGCCTCGACGACCCGTTCCGAGCCGCCGATGCAATCCTGGCCGAGCACTCGAGCACGAAGATCGTCTTCTGCGACATGCACGCCGAGGCGACCTCGGAGAAGACGGCCATAGGCTGGCACCTGGACGGGCGGGCGAGCGCGGTCGTCGGCACCCACACACACATCCCGACGGCGGACGCCCGCGTGCTGCCCGGGGGCACGGCTTACGTCACAGACGTCGGCATGGTGGGGCCACGCGACGGATGTATCGGCATGGACAAGGACATCGTCATCCAGCGCTTCCTGACCAGCCTTCCGACCCGGTTCGCCGTGGCGTCTGGACCTGTGACATTCAATTCAGTTCTGGTTACCATTAACAGTTCCACCGGACGAGCCATATCGATCCAGCGAGTCGACCGCGAACATATTTGAAGGGGTTCCAGCAATGACGGAGCGCGCTCCAGTAGAGGTGCTTAAGGTTTCGGCTACCTCAAAGCCGGTCGCGGTGGCAGGCGCGATCGCGGGCGTGATCCGCAGCAAGGGCCGAGTCGAGGTCCAGGCCATCGGAGCAGGCGCCATCAACCAGGCCGTCAAGGCGATCGCCATCTCGCGGGGCTATGTCGCTCCCGGCGGCCTCGACCTGGTCTGCATCCCGGCGTTCATCGACATCTCGATCGATGGCGAAGAGCGCACCGGAATCCGCTTGCTCGTGGAGAGCCGCTGACGCCCAGCGCGGAGACCAGGAACCAGGCCAGGTCGTTTCACATCTGGACGATCGGCTGCCAGATGAACACCGCCGACTCGGAGAGCCTTGCCCGTAGGCTGCTGGCCGCGGGGTACGTCGAGGACTCGCTCGAGCGTGCTGACGTCGCGATCCTCAACACCTGCGTCGTGCGCCAGGCCTCAGAAGAGAGGGTCTACTCCAAGCTGCACGAGCTGAAGGCATGGAAGACGGCGGAGCGCACGATCGCAGTCACCGGATGCATCGTCGCGAAAGAAGGCGACGAGCTGCGCCGGAGGTTCCCACAGTTGGATGCGGTGGTCCCCATCGGCGAGTACGAAGACTTCGTGGCCGCCCTCGAAGCCAGATACGACTACTCGCAGGGTGAGGCGCTGCCGGCCGCCGGGCGCACCGGTGTCAGCCACTTCGTGCGCGTCATACAGGGCTGCGACCACAACTGCACCTTCTGCATCGTGCCGAGGGTTCGCGGCCGCGAAAGCCACGTCCCGATGGACGAGGTGGTCGAGGAGTGCCGCCAGGCGGTGGCCGCCGGCGCGAAGGAGATCGTGCTGCTCGGCCAGAACGTTGACGACTACCGGGACCCGAGCGGCCTTGGGGGTTTCGCAGCGCTCGTCAGGCAGGTCGAGACAGTCCAGGGACTCAGACGCGTCCGTTTCATGACGTCGCACCCCCAGGACCTCGAGCCTGAGCTGCTAGAGGTGATGGCCGCCAGCGACGTGGTCTGCCGCGAGCTCCAGCTGCCGGTGCAGTCAGGCGACGACACGATCCTCAAGCGCATGGCGCGCGGGTACCAGGTGCGTCACTACCGGGCGATCGTCGAGCAGGCTCGAAACCTCATGCCCGACATCGGCCTGGCCACCGACGTGATAGTGGGCTTTCCAGGGGAGTCGGAGCCGGCCTTTCTCAACACTCGGGCGCTGCTCGAGGAGATCGAGTTCGATGTGGTGCACCTTGCGATGTACTCACCGCGACCTGGCACGTTCGCCGCCAGCCGGATGCCGGACGACGTCTCCGACGGTGAGAAGCTGCGGCGGCTCAACGACCTGCTTGCGCTGCAGCGGAGCATCGCGGCGCGCAAGACGGCACGCTGGATCGGACGCGACGTCGAAGTCCTCGTGGAGGGCGCGGACGAGCTCGGCCGGCCTTATGGAAGGATTCGCCAGGGCAAGCGAGCCATCGTGCTGAAGGGTGGCGACATCGCGCCGGGACAGGTGTTGACGCTGCGTGTCCTCCAGGCCACCGCAGGCCAGTTGATCGGGTTGCCGGCAGCGTGACGGGAGGAACCGCTCCTCCAACTCCCGCGATGCGACAGTACCGGGAGGCGAAGGAGCAGCATCCTGACGGAATCCTCCTGTTCCGGATGGGCGACTTCTACGAGATCTTCTTCGAGGACGCGGAGATTGCCGCACCGGTCATGGGCGTGACTCTCACGTCAAGGCCGATGGGCAAGAGCGGTCGATCACCGATGTGTGGAGTACCCCACCACGCCTGGCAGGCGTACGTCGGGAAGCTCCTGCGCGCCGGGCACAAGGTGGTCATCTGCGACCAGATGGAACCTGCCGGCAAGCAGAAGGTCGTGCGCCGCGATGTCACGCGAGTCCTCACGCCGGGCACGGTCGTCGAGGACGCGTATCTCGACCCATCGCGACCGAACTACCTGGTCGCGGCGTGGACGCGCGGGGACGAGTCAGGAATAGCCGCCTGCGAGGTTTCGACGGGCGAGCTGCTCCTGTGCCAGCTGCCGAGCGAGCGACTGACCGCCGAGCTGCAGCGCCTCGCGCCGGCCGAGCTGCTCACTCCGCCGGAGGTGGAGGAATACAGGTTCGACCCGGTCAGGGGGCAGCAGCGTCTGCGAGACCTGCTGGGCATCGCGTACGCGGCGTCCGTCGGCGCCGAATACGCCTCCCTGGCGGTCGGGGCGGCCGGCGTGGTCCTCGACTACCTGAAGCAGAACCAGGCGCACGTCGTCCCGGGATCGTTCACGGTTCGCACCTACTCGCCGGACTCGACGATGCCACTCGACGCGGCGACCGTGCGCAATCTCGAGCTCCCTGCGTTGATCGCGCTGATCGATCACACGCGCACGCCAGTCGGGGCCAGGCGTTTGAGGGCCTGGCTGGGCGCTCCGATGCGTGACGCGGAGTCGATCGAGCTTCGCCTGGGGGCCGTGGCCGAGCTCGCGGGCGAGGCCGCGCTTCGGGAAAGCCTTGGAGGGGCGCTGAAGCCTGTTGGCGACCTCGAGCGCCTCGTGTCGCGTGCGGCACAGGGCCATGCGAGTGCGCGTGAGCTGGTTGCGCTTCGCCGCTCGCTCGAGGCGGTGCCGGCGCTGCAGCAGGCGCTGGAGGCGAGGGAGGCGCTGGCGATCCGCCAGCTCGCGGGCCAGGTCAGCGAGGCGCCTGAGCTGGCGGCCACGCTGTCGCGCGCCCTCGTGGAGGACCCACCTCCGGTGGCGCGGGAGGGCGGGGCGATACGCGCAGGGTACGACGCTGAGCTCGACGGGATAGTCGAGGCCTCGCGCGGTGCGCGCGAGTGGATCGGCGCCCTCGAGGCCAACGAGCGTCGCCGCACGGGAATCCGCTCGCTGAAGGTCGGCTTCAACAGGGTTTTCGGCTACTACATCGAGGTCAGCAACGCCAATGCCGCCCCGCTGCCAGACGACTACATCCGCAAGCAGACGCTGACCGGCGCTGAGCGCTACCTGACGCCGGAGCTCAAGGAGAAAGAGGCTGTTGTGCTCACGGCCCAGGGGCGGCTCGCCGAACGCGAGCTCGAGATCCTGCACGCCCTGGGCGCCGCCGTCGCGGAGTCGGCAGAGATCCTCCGGGCAAGCGCTCAGGCGATCGGCATGATCGATGCGCTCCTGAGCCTTGCGGTGACGGCGTCGGAGCAAGGCTGGCGCAGGCCCGAGATCAACGCGGGTCGGCGGCTCAGCATTAAAGGCGGCCGTCACCCGCTCGTCGAGCGCGGGCTGCCCGCGGGCGTCTTCGTGGCCAACGACCTCGAGCTCGACCCGGACGGCGATCAGATCATCATCCTCACAGGCCCGAACATGGCGGGCAAATCGACATATCTCCGGCAGGCCGCGGTGATCGTCCTCCTGGCGCAGTGCGGGAGCTTCGTGCCGGCCGACAGCGCGGTGGTGGGCCTTGCTGACCGCATCTTCACACGCGTCGGGGCACACGACGACATCACGGCCGGCATGTCGACGTTCATGGTCGAGATGACCGAGACGGCGAACATCCTGAACCACGCGACGCGGTCGTCGCTGGTGATCCTCGACGAGGTGGGGAGGGGGACGTCGACTTATGACGGCGTGTCGATCGCCCAGGCGGTCGTCGAGCATCTTCACGACTCACTGAAGCTGGGATGCCGCACCCTTTTCGCCACGCACTACCACGAGCTGACGGCTCTGGCGGAGAGGTTGGTGCGCGTGAGCAACCAGAGGGTGGAGGTACTCGAGGATGGAGAGACGGTCCGCTTCCTGCACCGGGTCGTCCCGGGCGGCGCGGACCGCTCTTACGGGATCCACGTCGCGGCTCTCGCGGGTCTGCCCTCCGGCGTCATCGCACGCGCGCGCCAGGTCCTGATGGAGCTGGAGCGCCAGCGACCACTCGAGCCGCCCGAGCAGCAGCTCGGGCTTCCGATCGAGATGGCGCCAGACCCGTTGCGCAAGGAGCTGGAGGCGATTGAACCGGACTCGTTGAGCCCGCTCGAGGCGCTGCAGAAGCTTTACGAGCTGCGGTCGAGGCTGGTGTGAGCGGATCGATCCAGCTGCTCACGGCGGAAGTCGCCGACGCGATCGCGGCGGGCGAGGTGATCGAGCGCCCGGCGTCGGTCGTGAAAGAGCTGATCGAGAACGCCCTTGACGCGGATGCACGCCGCGTCAACATCGACGTGCGCGGCGCGGGCAAGACGTCGATTCGTGTCAGTGACGACGGCTCAGGCATCGTCGCCGAGGAGCTGCCGCTGGCTTTTCTCCGGCACGCGACGAGCAAGGTCGAGCGACTCTCCGACCTGGATGCCATCAGCAGCTTCGGCTTTCGTGGTGAGGCACTCGCGAGCATCGCCGCCGTGGCGGACGTGGAATGCGTGACCGGTGGCGCCATCATCCGGATCCGCGCCGGCGAGGTGGTGGAGCAGGGCTCCGGTCCGTTGCTGCCTGGCGTTGCGATCGAGGTGAGGGACCTGTTCGGGAACGTGCCGGCACGCTTGAAGTTCATGAAAAGCGACGCGACGGAGGTGGCCGCGATCAAAGACGTGGTCAGCGCGTTTGCGCTCCTGCACCCATATGTGCGGTTTCACCTCACGATCGATGCCCGCGCTGCTGTCAGCACGGCGGGGGATGGGGACCGGCGGCGTGCCATCGCGTCGGTCTTTGGAACACCGGTCGCCGTCGAGATGCTTGAGCTGGTCGGAATGCCGCTTGTCACGGGTGCGGTGAGCCAGCCTCGGCTGAGCCGAGGGAGCCGGGATGGGATCGTCCTCGCGGTCAACGGCCGGCCGATCAGCGCCCGCTCGCTGGTCTATGCCCTGGAGGAGTGCTACCAGGGCCGGCTCGAGCGGGGCAGGCACCCGGTCGCCGTGATCGACATCGGTATCGACCCGAAGCTGATCGACGTCAACGTCCACCCCGCCAAAAAGGAGGTGCGCTTTCGTGACGAAGGGGCGGTGTTTGGCGCCCTGCAGCGTGCAGCGCGTGCGGCCCTGGACGGCAGCGAGCCCTTTCGCTATCGGCCGGTTGCCCCGGAGCAGCCTGACACTGGCGGGCTGGCCACGCCGCAACTCACCATTCACGAGGCGGCGGCCGCCGTCGCCACGATGGAGCCGTCCCTGGTTGTCGCGACGGCAGCGGCTTTGCTGCGTCCGATCGGCCAGGCAGGACCGGGCTACCTGGTCGCGGAAGGTCCGCATGGCCTGGTGCTCGTGGACCAGCATGCCGCGCACGAGCGCATCCTGTACAACCGCCTGCTGGAGCGCCTCCGCTCCGGACGGGGCATGAGCCAGCCGCTGCTCATCCCCCAGGCGGTCGACGTCGAGCCGGCGCTGATCGCCGCCGCGGTCGACCATCGAGATGACCTGACCAACCTCGGCCTGGAGTATGAAGAGTTCGGTCCGCGCAGCCTGCGAATCACCGCAGTGCCGGTTGAGATGCCGGCGGGTCGCGCGACCGCCGCGGTACAGGAAACCCTGGCCGCCCTCGCGGAGACGCGAGGCGACGGCGCTGTCGAGAAGGCGGCGGCCGCGCTGGCGTGTCATGCAGCCGTCCGGTTCGGTGACGCCCTCGACGCCGCGGAGCAGCGCCGCCTGCTGATCGACCTCGAGTCGACGGATGAGTCGATCACGTGCCCTCACGGTCGCCCGACCCGCCTGCTGATCGAGTGGCAGGAGCTGACGCGGCACTTCCGGCGCAACTACTGAAAGACTCGGCCTTGCGCGTCCCGGTCATCGTCGGCCCCACCGGCATCGGCAAATCTCAGCTCGCCTTCGACCTCGCTGTTGCGCTCGACGGGGAGATCGTGGTCGCCGACTCGAAGCAGGTCTACGAGCGACTCGACATCGCGACCAACAAGCCCAGCCCGGACCACCGGCGCCGCGTTCCGTACCACATGATCGACTTCGTCGACCCCGCCACGGGCTTTAACGCCGCACGGTACGTCGAGGGTGCGGGGAAGGCGATTTCCGACATCGGCGCGCGTGGTCGCCTGCCGATGGTCGAGGGCGGCACGATGCTCTACGTGGATGCGCTGACCGAAGGTTTCAGCCTCGCCGGCGTGCCGCCCAACCCTGAGCTGAGGGCCGAGCTCGAGGCTGTCGCCATCGCGGCTCTGCGCGAACGGCTGCTCGCGCTGGACGACGACCCTGGAGTCGACCTGCAGAACCCGGTGCGAATGATTCGCGCCATCGAGGTCCTCCAGGTCGCGGGGCCGCCGCTGCGCCGCCTGCGCACGCGTAGGCCCCCGGCCTGGGAGCCGATCCGCATCGGGCTCACGGCCAGCCTGGAGGTCGTCGACCGGAGGCTCGAGGAGCGCAGCCTTCGGCAGGTGGAGCGAGGCCTGGTCGCCGAGACACAGGCAGCGCTGGATGCGGGCGTGCCAGAGGCCGCGCCGGTGCTGACCGGGATCGGCTACGCGGAGGCCCTGGCGCACATTCGCGGCGAGCTCACGCTCGACGAGCTGCCCCACGCCATGGCGCGGTCGAATCGTCGTTATGCCCGGCGGCAGCTCCGATGGTGGCGCCGCGATCCTCGCGTCAAATGGTTCGAAATCGAACCCGATCCACTGCCGGGTATCCTCAACTACGTGAGGGCGACGATTTGAGCCGGACCGTGCACACCGGCGCGAAGCGATTGGGGAAGATCCCGCCGTACCTTTTTGCGGAGATTGACCGCAAGGTCCAGGAGAAGAAGAAGGCGGGTGTCGACGTGATCTCGCTGGGCATCGGCGACCCCGACATCCCGACGCCCAAACGGATCGTGAGCGTGCTTCAGGAAGCGGCGGCTGACCCGGCCAACCATCGCTACCCGTCGTATTTCGGGCTTGCCGAGCTGCGCGGCGCGATCGCGAGCTGGTACAGCGATCGGGCCGGCGTCGCCCTCGACCCCAGCACGGAAATCCTGCCCACGATCGGATCGAAGGACGGCATCGCACACGCGCCGCTTGCTCTCGTCGACCCAGGGGACGTCGTGCTCGTTCCGGATCCCGGCTACACCGTCTACGTGACAGGTGCGTTGATGGCCGAGGCCGAACCGTACGTGATGCCGCTGACAGCACAGAACCACTGGCTGCCGGACCTCGACGCGATCCCCGATGAAGTGGCGGGCCGGGCGACGCTCATGTGGCTCAACTATCCGAACAATCCGACCGCCGCTGTCGCCGATCGCGAGTTCCTGGTACGGGCGGTTGCATTCTGCCGGCGCCACGACATCATCCTTTGTCACGACGCGCCTTATTCGGAGATCGCATTCGACGGTTACCGGCCGCTGACTCTTTTCGAGATCGCCGGCGCGAAGGACATAGGGCTCGAGTTTCATTCGCTGTCGAAGACATACAACATGACCGGCTGGCGCGTGGGTTGGGTGTGCGGTCGCGCAGACCTTGTGGGGTTGATTGGCCAGCTGAAGACCAACATCGATTCAGGCATCTTCCAGGCCGTGCAGTGGGCTGCGATCGAGGCTCTGAGTGGGGGTGAGCAGGAGACTCGAGTGGCGTGCGACGTATATGCGAGGCGCCACAGCCTCGTCGCACAGACCCTGAACGACCTCGGCTGGGACATCAAGCCTCCTCGGGCGACTTTCTACGTGTGGGCGCCCGTGCCGAAGGGCTATGACTCGATTGGTTTCGCCAGTCACGTGCTGGACCAGGTCGGCGTGAACATCACGCCAGGCGTCGGCTTCGGTGCGCACGGCGAGGGCTACTTCCGCCTGTCGGTCACGGCGCCGGATGCACGTCTCGAAGAAGCGATGCAACGGATGAGGACGCTCAAGCTCTGAATATCCCCACAAACTCAGAGGCTTCGCGGTGAGTTTGCGGGGACCCCTTTTTGCGACCAGGCCACCGCGTGAGCGGGCCTATCTCATCGGTGTTTTGCTCCAGGGAACGAAACCGGAAACGGTGCGAGACCAGATGACCGAGCTGAACGACCTGGCGCGTACTGCCGGCACGGACGTCGTCGGCTCCGACGTGCAGCGCCGCAGTTCGGTAGACCCGGCCCACTTCATAGGAATGGGCAAAGTCGACGAGCTGCGTGAGATGAAGCTCGAAGGCGGCTTCGACGTGATCATCTGCAACGAAGACCTGAGCCCTAGGCAGCAGCGCAACCTAGAGCTCGCCCTAAAAACGCGGGTGCTCGACCGCACCGAAGTGATCCTGGAAATCTTTGCGCAGCACGCGCGCACCCATGAAGGACGGCTGCAGGTCGAGGCGGCGCGACTTCATCACCTGCTGCCACGGCTGATCGGCGCCTATGCCTACGACCGCCAGGTGGGCGGGCGGCGAGGTGGCGTCGGCGCGCGGGGTGGGTTTGGCGAGCAGCAGATCGAGGTCGAGCGACGCCGGATCCGCAAGCGGTTGCGCGACCTCGACCGCGAGATCGAGCAGGTGCGCACGCAGCGCCGCGAGCAGCGCGCGGGACGGCGCCGGGCGGCGCTGGAGACGGCGGCCATCGTCGGGTACACGAACGCGGGGAAGTCGACGCTGTTGAACGTCTTGACAGGTGCCGGCGTCCGCGCCGAGCAAAAGCTATTCGCGACCCTGGATCCCACCACGCGCAAGCTCGAGCTGCCTGCGGGTCGTGAGCTCCTGTTGACCGACACCGTGGGCTTCATCCAGAAGCTGCCCACAGACCTGGTGGCGGCCTTCAGGGCCACGCTCGAAGAGGTGACTGAGGCGGACCTGATCCTGGAGGTCGTGGACGCCAGCTCGCCGAGTGCGGAGGAACAGGCGGCAACGGTGGAGCAGGTGCTCTCCGACCTCGGCGCTGGTGACAAGCCGAGGGTGGTGGCCCTCAACAAGGTTGACCTGCTTGGGCCGGCCAGCCGTCGGCGTGCGATCGCAGCGCTGTCGGGCCCCTACCCGGGCGCGGTGCCGATCTCGGCCGCCAAGCGCACAGGCCTGACCCAACTCCTCGAGGCCGTGGACCAGGCCAGCCGAGGCGACACCGTCAGCCTCGAGATCCTGGTGCCGTACGGCAGCGAGAGCGTGCTCGCGGCCCTCCGCCGCATCGGTGGGGTGGAGCGGACCGAATACGTCGACGGCGGGACCAAGGCCTGGGGCTGGGCGCCCCGTCACGCCTCCGGGAGATTCGAGGAGTTCTCCTTACGAGTGTTGCCCTCGAGGTCGCGCAGGGCTAGCGGAAGAGTCTGATCACCCCGCGGACGACGCCGACCAGGCTCACGTTGGTCGTCACGATCGGTTCGTAAGCCGGGTTCTCCGGGATCAGCTTGACGTGGCCGTTGCCCCGCTCGAACCGCTTGACGGTGGCGTCACCGTCGACCAGGGCGACGACGATCGTGCCGTTCGTGGCCTCCTGCTGCGGTTTGACCAGGACCAGGTCGCCGTCGAGGATGCCGGCGTTGATCATGCTGTCACCGCGGACGCGGAGCAGGAAGTTACCTTCCTGGGCGAGCTCGGGTGACAGCAAAACGTGGTCTTCGATGTTCTGCTCGGCGAGGATGGGGGCGCCGGCCGCCACGTTGCCGATGACCGGGACTGAGACCGCGTTCCGCCGCTGGTTGTCCGAGGCGGCGTCCTGGACCAGCTGCACCGTGCGGGACTTGCTGGGATCTCTCTTGATCAGCCCGCGGCGCTCGAGCTGGTTGAGGTGGTTGTGCACTGTCGAGCTCGAGCTCAAGCCGACTGCCTCGCCGATCTCCCGAACGCTCGGGGGATAGCTCCGGGCGCGGGTCACTCTCCTGATGTAGTCGAGGATCTTGGTCTGCCGCTCGGTCAGTTGTTCGTTCAATTTCGTGTTCTTCTCCAACGCGTGGTGGGGACGTTGGAAGTGGATGCTAGCAGCATTTCCCGTCGAGTGCAAACCTTTGTTCGATCCCTTGACAACCAAACGCCTGTTCGCTATTGTGGCGAACAGATGTACGCGACAGGTTACGGGATCAGGCCCTTGCGGTCCAGCCGGCGGATCCAGCCGATACACCGGCTGGTGGCCGTGCTGCTGCTCGCCCTCGCCGTGAGCCTGGCGCTGGCCGTGGTGGCCCACGGTGGCTCCGCGAGCTCGGATTCGACGGTGGTCGTGCAGCAGGGCGACACGCTGTGGTCGATCGCGGCGCATCGGTATCCCTCGGACGACGTGCGCGCCCGTGTCCAGGACATCGAGCGTGCCAACGGCCTCAACAGCCCGCTGATCGAGGCGGGGGAGACCCTGCACCTGCCCGGCTAGCGTAGGCTCGGCGTGTGCACCTCGTCCTGGTCACGCGGCAGGGCTGCCACCTGTGCGATGACGCCCTAAAAGCCCTCCACGAGCTGGGCCTCGAGCCTGAGCTCGTCGACGTCGACGCCAACGAGGCTCTGCACGCCATCTACGACTGTCGCGTCCCGGTGGTCCTGGTCGACGACCGCGTCGTGGCTGAGGGCCGCGTCGAGGGCGCCCTGCTTCGGAGGGCCCTCGGTCGGTCCTAGACTGGGCCGGTGCGCGAAGCCCTCATGGCAGCCGTCGCGCTAGGAGGCCTCCTGTAGTTGATCGCCGTGATCTTTGGGGTCGTCGCCGGTCCGCACCCGACGGGTCGCGTAGCCCGCTTCTGCCGCGCAGTCGCGCTCCTGTCGCCGTAGGCCAGCTCCCAAAGCCGGGGAAGGGACGAGAAGCGACCCTACAGCCATAAGCCGGCCGGCGCTCTATGGTGTTGATAATGACTGTTCTAAACAGCTTAGGATCGAGCGCCGGCCGCTGCCCGAGCTCGGCTGATCTGGCGCGGTGAGTGCATCGCCTTCGCTACAAATTGCGTTCGGGCACGAGCTCGGAACCGGCTAGGCGGAGCGCTGCAGGGCCGGCTCGACGTCCAGGCCCCGCATGAAGACTTCCAGCGGCAGCGCCGCCGCCTCGAAGTCGGCGCGCAGCAGCTCGAGATCGGCTCCGGCCTGCTGGAGGCCCACGATCGCCAGCTCCATGCTGCGCACCGAGTCGCGGACGTAGCTGTCCAGCGGGCCGCCCTGCGGGCTGCCGAGGCTCTCCCGGCGCCAGGCCTCGCGCACCTCGGTTGACAGCTCCATGAGCCTGTCAGAGAGCGAAGCGGTCACGCCGCGCTCCGGCGCCTGGGAGCGCAGTCGCTCGAGCGCCTCCGCGAAGGTGCGGATCAGCCGCCTCAATCGGACCTGGGTGCTCAAAGTACGCATGTTCGCCATCACATCATAGCGAACAGGTGTTCGCGGCGCAACCAGAACTGTTAAGGCGCCTGGCCGGCGATCAGGTTGAAGAACCCAAGGGCCCAGCGATCGATGGAGACCACCTTGACGCCCGAGCGCTCGACGATCTCGGCCGTGCGCCGGTTGAAGTGGTCGCCCTGGAGCGCGACGAGCACCGGGTTCATGACCTCCTGGAGCACCGCCACGGGCAGGACGTGACTGCGGACGTGTTCCAGGAAGATCATGGGCGCGCCGGGCCTGGCGACCCGAATCGCCTCACGGATCGCCCGCTCGGGGTTGGGAATCGTGCACAGGCAGAGGTTGAACGCGACCGAGTCGAAGGTCCGGTCGGCGAAGGCCAGGTGCTCGGCGTCCATCTGCAGCACCTCCGCGGGTTTCCCGAGCCGGTCGACCTCGGTGCGGGCGTAACGCAGCATCCCCAGGCTTGCGTCGATCCCGATCACCTCGACCGAAGACGGGTAGTGGGGCAGGCTGAGCCCGGTGCCGAAGCCGACGTCGAGGAGCCGGCCCTTGACGCTCTCCCCCACCTTATTGCGCCGGCCCGCCAGCAGCCGTTCGGTGAGGAATGACATACCCCGGTGGTAGGCGGCCGGGTCGGCATCGTAGACCCGCCTGACCTTGTCCAGTTGCGACACTGCTGCTTAGCGTGAGGCAAATCCTGATCACCGCCGGTCTTCTCGTGCCGTTAGCGGTTGACACCTTCGCGCTGGCGGCGGCGCTCGGCGTGGCGGGGCTCGTCGGACGCGACCGGCTTCGCGTCAGCCTGGTCTTCACCGCTTTCGAGTCGGGGATGCCGATCGTGGGGATCCTGATCGGTCGGGCTGCCGGCGGCCTGATCGGAGACTGGGCCGGCTACCTTGGCATCCTGGTCCTGTTCGTCGCAGGCCTCCTCGTGCTGCGGCCGGGCAGGGACGATAGCACCGAGGCCCGACGGCTCGGCCTGCTTGCGCAAGCCCACGGGGTGGCGATCGTCGGCCTGGGCCTCAGCATCAGCCTCGACGAGCTGACCATCGGCTTGAGCGCGGGACTGCTCGGGCTCTCGGTGCTGGTCACGGTGATCTGGGTCGGAGTCCAGGCCTTCGTCGCGACGCAGATCGGGCTACGGCTCGGCGGGCGACTTGCAGAAGAGACCCGGGAGCGGGCCGAGTGGCTGGCAGGCGGGGTGCTGATCCTGATGGCGATCGTGCTGCTGGTGCTCAGGCTCGCCAAGCTTTGACTCCTACGGGGCAAAGATCCGGCACAGGCTTTCCGCCAGCGCCTCTGCGTCCACGCCGGGATGGGTCAGGAAATATCCGACCGCGTCACTGACCGCCCCGACCACCGCGCGCCCGAAGACGCTCGGGTCCTTGTCCGTATAGAAAGGATCGTGGAGCATGGCGTGGCGGACCTCTTCCGCGACGGCGTCGGCAAACCGCCCCTGCAGCTCGTGCCGCACCTGGTCCACGCCTGCGCTCAGGCCGACCGACTCGACGATCAACACCCGGGCCACGGCTGAGCGGTCGAAGCACGACTGGACGAATCGGGTGATGCCACGCCGCAGCCTCTCGTGGTGGTCGCGGCCGGAAGCGGCGGCGGCGAGCACGTCACGGATCAGCGCGCCCCCTTCTTGCTCGAGGAGCTCGCGGAAGCAGTCCTCCTTCGACGTGAAGAACTCGTAAAACGCCGACTTCGAAACCCGGGCGAGGGCGACGATCTCTTCGACCGACGTCACGTTGTAGCCACGCTCGGCGAACAGGGTCAGCGCGGCATCTGCGATCCGCCGTCGCCGCCGCTCCGCACGCGCGTCGCGGCGCTGCTGCGCGCCGGACGGCGAGCCTACGGCCAAGCTAGTCCCGGGCGAGCGCCCGCGAAATCACAAGCCGCTGGATCTCGCTCGTACCTTCGAACAGCGTGTAGATCTTCGCATCGCGGTGCCACTTCTCGACGGGAAAATCGCGGATGTAGCCGTACCCGCCGCAGATCTGGATCGCCTGCTCGGTGACCTTGACCGCAACCTCTCCCGCCTTGAGCTTGGCCATCGAGCCCTCGGCCTTCTTGAACTCACCGCCGTTGCGGCCTTCCCACAGCGCCCGCCAGATCAGCGCGCGCGTGGCCTCGATCTCGGTGGCCATGTCGGCGAGCATGAAGGCGATCGCCTCGTTCTCGATCAGCGTCCGGCCGAACTGCTTGCGCTCCTTCGCGTATTGCAGCGCAAACTCGAACGCGGCCCGCGCGATGCCGAGCGTCTGCGCGCCCACGATCGGACGCGTCAGCTCAAACGTCTTCAGTGCAGCCGACGAGCGCGTGTGCGTGCCTTCACGCGCACGGGCGAGCTTCGCCTCAAGCTTCTCGGTGCCGCCGAGCACGTTCTCCGCGGGGATCGTGCAGTCTTCGAGCAGCACCTCGGCGGTGTGCGATGCCCGGATGCCCATCTTCTTTTCCTTCTTGCCCATGCGCAGGCCCTTCGTGCCTGGACCCACGACGAAGCTCGCCTGCCCGCGCGTGCCCAGCTCCGGCTCGACCGCTGCGACGACCACGTGCACGTCTGCGATGCCGCCGTTGGTGATGAACACCTTCTGCCCGTTGATCACCCAGTCCCCGTTCTTGCGTACGGCACGCGTCTTCATCGAGGAGACGTCAGAGCCGGCATCGGGCTCGGTGACGGCGAAAGCTCCAACCGCCGGTTTGTCGACAGTGCCAAAGCACAACGGAAGCCAGGTCGCGATCTGCTCCGGGGTGCCCTGGGAGAAGATGGCGGCGACCGGAAGGCCGGTGCCCTGGATGGCCAGCGCGATGCCGGCGCAGCCCCATGTGAGCTCCTCGGCGACCAGGGCGGGCATGATGCCAGTGCTGTCGCCGAATGTCTGCTGGAGGAACTCGACGCCGTACAGCCCCACCTCGGCTGCCTTCTTCACGATCGGCCAGGGGAACTCCTCTTTCTCGTCGTACTCGTGCGCGACGGGGCGGATCTCCTTTTCGGCGAAGCTGTGCACCCAGTCGCGGATCTCACGCTGCTCGTCGGTCAGCTCAAACGAAATCATTTCCGATCATGTCTCCTGTGGAAGACGCCTTGGTACTCGTACGTACCGGTTTCTAAACCGGGAAGGTACGCCGCACTGCGTCATCGTGTCAAGCCGATACGAAAAAATGACCTCAGGCGAGCAGCTTGACCACCGCAGCCAGCCCGGCGACGACGATCACGCCTCTCAGGATGTTCGCGGGAAGCCTCCGCCCCACCGCGGCTCCCAGCTGGGCGCCGACCACGCTCGAGATCGCGAGCAGGACCACGGCTTCCCAAGCGACGTGGGCCAGCAACACGAACGCGAGCGCGGCCACACCGTTGACGATCGCCGCGACGACGTTCTTGAGGGCGTTGATCCGCTGGAGTTCGTCGTTGATCAGGACGCCCATGAGGCCGACCAGGATGACCCCCTGGGCGGCGCCGAAATAGCCCCCGTAGATGGCGGTCAGGAATACGCCGATCTTCAGCGCCAGCGAGCTGTAGGCGTGGTCGCGGTGATCGCCGAGCAGCTGCGAGAGGCGAGCCTGGACGACTACCAAGGCCACCGCGAACAGCACCAGCGCAGGGACTACTAGATGGAAGACCGTCTCGGGCAGAGCGAGCAGGAGCAGCGCGCCCACCAACCCGCCTGCGGCGGAAGGCACCACGAGACCCGCGATCCGGCCTTTCTGGCCGGCCAGCTCGCGGCGGTAGCCGACGACGCCGCTGACGCTGCCGAACCAGATGCCAACCGTGTTGCTGATATTCGCGACAACCGGCGAGTAGCCGACCGCGAGCAGGACGGGAAATGTCAACAACGATCCCGAGCCGACGATCGTGTTGATGGCGCCGGCCAACAGGCCGGCGGCCAGGATCGCCAGGACGTCCAGGACGCTCAATCTCGGCTAGCTGCGACGGTCAGTCGGACTTCCCACGCAGCTCGTTCAACACCTCATTCGTGTGTTGGCCGAGGACTGGAGGCGGCCGGCGGACCGGGCTCGACCTGCCGTCGATCTTCCACGGCGCGCCGACCTGCGTGATGCGACCCGCGGCTGGATGCTCGATCTCGACGCGCATGTCGCGAGCGGTCGCCAGCGGGCTCGCGAATGCTTCCGCCAGGTCGAGGATCGGTCCGGCCGGGATGCCGTGCTGCCGCAGCCGGGCCAGCCATTCGTCGCTCGTGCCCCGCTTGAGCTGTGCCTCGATGGCCACGAACAGGTCCGCGCGCGCGGCCTGCCGGCCCGCGTTGGTCGCGAAGCGCGGGTCTTTGGCCAGCCCTGGCGTGCCCAGCACCGAGCAGAAGCGCTCGAACTGCGCATCCGTGGCGACCGCCACGTTGATGAAGCCATCGCTCACCGCGAAGGTCCCATACGGCGAGATGGTCGCGTGGTGGTTGCCTTCGTTTCTCGGCACCTGGCCGGTGGCGAAGAGCCGTCCCGCCTGGTAGGTGAACAGCGCGAGCAGGGAGTCGTTCAGCGCGATGTCCAGCCGCCTGCCCTTCCCCGTGCGCGCGCGCTCGACGACCGCCGCGAGGATGGCATGCGCCGCGAACATGCCGGCGGCGATATCGCCGATCGGCACACCGAGCTTGGCCGGCTTGCTGCCGGTCGGCGCGTTGACGCTCATCATGCCCGAGGTGCCCTGTGCGATCTGGTCATAGCCCACGAGCTCGGGCTGGTTCTGCCCATAGCCGCTGATCGACGCGTAGACGAGGGACGGCCTGGTCGCCTGCAGCGACGCGGCGTCGAGGCCCAGCCGTGCCATCGCGCCAGGCTTGAAGTTTTCCACCACGACGTCACTGGTCATGGCCAGCGCCTGCGCGGTCGTCCGGCCGTCTTCGGTCTTCAGGTCCAGCACGACGCTGCGCTTGTTGCGATTCACCGACAGGAAGTACGAGGACTCACCCTTGATGAAAGGCGGACCCCACTGGCGCGTTTGGTCACCTGCCGGCGGTTCCACCTTGATCACATCCGCGCCCAGGTCGCCCAGGAGCATGGTGCAGTAGGGTCCGGCAAGCGCGTGCGTCAGATCGAGGACGCGGATCCCGAAAAGCGGCAGCGGTGAAGCTTCTTCGCTCACGACTCGGCCGCGGGCACGAACCTGCAGGAACCGCTTCGTGCGCTAACGTTCGCCGCACCAAGAGAGTTGACCACCATCGTCCTGCATGATGAACGATCGCCACATCCGTAGCCTCGCCTCCGGTTTGCGCGGCGTGGACGCAGCCATCGGAGGCGCGGCCGGGCTGGCGGGCGGACTGCTGGGCGTCGGCGGAGGCTTCCTCATGGTCCCGCTCCAGGTCATGTGGGCCGACACCCCGCCGCGACGTGCCAGCGGCAACTCGCTGGCGGCGATCGTGCCGATCGCCATCGTCGGCGCTCTGGTCTACTACTTCGGGCAGGGAACGCACCAGCTCAATCTCACCGTCGCCCTTTTCGTCATGGTGGGCGGTTCGGTCGGCGCCGTGGTGGGGTCGCTACTGTCCGCGAGGGTGCCCGACCGATCGCTAAGGATGCTCGTCGCTGTCCTGCTGGTCGTCGCGGCGCTCAAGGAGCTGTACGACGCGTTCCTTGGGGGCTCGGGCACCCTCGAAGCAACCACCTCGCTCGACTTTGTCCCGGTCCAGTACTTGCTCCTGGTCCTGAGCGGCGCCGTCATCGGCATTCTCAGCGGCCTCACAGGCGTGGGCGGCGGCGTCCTTGTCGTGCCCCTACTGGTCGTCGGTTTTGGGATCGGCCAGCGGGTCGCCCAGGGGACCTCGCTGCTGGCGATCCTGCCCACCGCAGCCTTTGGCGCGATCGTCCACTACAGGCAGGGTGAGCTGGACGCCGGCGCCAGCGGCCGGATGGCGCTGGCCGGCGTTCCGGCCGCGCTGATCGGGTCCGTCCTGGCCCTCGCGCTGCCTCAGCGCATCCTCGCGGGCCTGTTCGGCCTGCTACTGCTGGTCATCGCCGTGCGCATGTGGCCCACACGACCGGAGGCAGCCGAGAGCTAGCCGGTTACTCCGCGGCGGGCTTCGGCTGCGGCTCCGGCTGGCTTGGCGTCACGTGGTGCCGGAACTGCACGTCAGCGGCGGGAGCGCCCGCCACCTTGGGCTTCTTTTTCTTCTTGGCCTCTCGTCCCTGCTTGTCGCGTCCTTTACCCATGCGCACCAGTTTCTATGACTTGGGCCAGTTCGCGCAAGAAGGATTCGACATCGGTTACCAAACCGACCGACTGCCAGCTCCCGCGATCTGCGAGCTTGGTGACCACCGCGGGGTTGATGTCGACGCAAACCGTGCGGACACCCGCGGGCAGCATGTTGCCGGTGGCGATCGAATGCAGCATGGTCGAGAGCATGAGAGCGATCCGCACGCCAGGCAGTGCCGCGCGCATGCGCTTCTGCGCCTCGATCATGTCGGTGATGACGTCTGGCAGTGGGCCGTCGTCGCGCACCGAGCCCGCAAGCACGATGTCGATGCCGTGCTCGATGGCCGACTTCATCACGCCCGACTTGAGCTGACCGCTCTCGACCATCTGCCGCAGCCCGCCGGCCGCGCGTACGCGGTTGATGGCCCGCATGTGGTGCTCGTGACCATGTTCGATCGGCATGCCGCTCTCGATGTTGACGCCGAGAGCCGTTCCGAAGAGCGCCGACTCCACGTCATGAACGGCCAGCGCGTTGCCGGCAAACAAGACCTGGACGAAACCGAGCTCGATGAGCCGCGACAGGTAGCGTCCGGCGCCTGTGTGCACGACCGCCGGCCCGGCCACGACCAGGATCCGCCCACCCCCGGCCCGGACCTGGCGCATCTCCTCCGCGATGCCGCCGATCAGCACCTTCTTCGGCTTCTCGGCCGAGACCTCGCTGCCCATGAAGCTGAAGATCTCGGTGTGCCGCGAGCGCTCGAGCGGGGTGACGCGGACGCCCTGGTGCCCGATCACGACCTCCATCCCGGGTGTGGCGTCCTGGAAGACGATGCACCACGCGCGGCCGGCCTTGCGATCGACGGCGACCGCGCAGTCCATCTCGATCTTGTCCACGCGGACCCAGCGTCCGTCGATCAGGACCTCGGTGGGAAGGTTGCTCGTCGAGTAAAAGCCCTCGGGAAAGACGCCTTCACGTGCGACGCGGTCGACGCGCGCGGGCTGCTCGGACTCGGCGGTCGCACCCAGCGCCCGCGCCTGGCGCACGATCCGGTCGAGGTTCTCCGCCGTGGATGCGTACACCTCCATCCGGCATAGGGACGTATCGGTCTTGTGCTGACCAACCTTGAGCTCCTCAATCGTGAAGTTGCCGCCCAGGTCCATGACCATGTCCATGACCTGCGGAAGGATCATCGAGTCGATGATGTGTCCGGTCAGGACCAGTCGGGCGGTATGCCGGCGCTCGCCCGCTTCTGTCATGCGCGCACGCCGGCGGCTGAGTTGACCTGCCGCTTCAAGGCCTCCGCCTCGCGGGCCGGGCTCTTCGCGTAGAGCACGCCGCGGCTCGACGAGATCAGGCACGACGCAGGGTCTCCGTTCCAGGCGCCGCGCACCGACCCTTCGACGTCCCCGCCCTGGGCCCCCACTCCGGGGATCAGGAACGGCAGGTGGGTGCTTCGCCGGACCTCGGCGATCTGCTCGGGCGCGGTCGCGCCGACGACAAGCCCGACGTTCCCATGAGCGTTCATGCGTTCCGCCAGTGCCGCCACGTGGAGGTAGATCGGCCTGCCGTCAGCCTTCAGATGCTGGAGGTCTGACGCGCCTGGATTGGACGACCGACACACCAGGTACACGCCGCGATCGCTGGAGCGCGTGAACTCTTCGATCGAGTCGGAACCGAGGTACGGGTTGATCGTCGCCGCGTCCATGCCCAGGGTCCCAAAGACCGTCGTCGCGTAGGCGCGCATCGTGTTGCCCATGTCGCCCCGCTTGCCATCGAACAGGAACGGTGTCCCTGGGACCTCGGCACGCAGCTCCAGCAGTGCCGCCCATCCATCCGGCCCGTACTGCTCCCAGAACGCGCTGTTGGGCTTGAAGCAGCATGCGTGCTCCTCGGTCTGGCGGACAACCTCGCGGCAATGGCGCAACGCGCCGGCGGCGCCGCCCTCGATGCGCTCGGGGTCAGGGTCGAGGCCAACGCACACGAGCGTGTTGCGGCTGGCCGAGAGCGCGCGCAAACGATCGAAGTAACCCACGCCTTCCAATGCTAATTGCCCCTCTAGTCCAAAATTGAGTTGATGGCGAAGGCCCTGCGGATCGCGTTGGCACAGGTCAACCCGGTCGTCGGCGACCTGGAGGGCAACACGCGCCTGATCATCGACTGGATCGGCAGGGCGCGCGACCAGGGCGCCGACATCGTTTGCTTCCCCGAGCTGGTCGTCACCGGCTATCCGCCCGAGGACCTTGTCCTGAAGCCCGCTTTCGTCCGCGACAACCTTGCCCAGCTCGACCACATCGCCGAGGCGACTCGCGGCATCTCGGCGGTGGTGGGGTTCGTCGACGAGCAGGGCGACATCTTCAACGCGGCCGCCTACCTGCACGATGGCGAGATCAAGGCCGTCTATCACAAGGTGTTCCTGCCCAACTACGGAGTCTTCGACGAAAAGCGCTACTTCGAGCCCGGGCACAGGTGTCCGATCTTCGAGATCGCCGGGACGCGCATCGGCGCCTCGGTCTGCGAAGACGCCTGGTTTCCATCGGGCCCGATGGCCTGGCAGGCCCATAACGGCGCTCACGTGTTGATCAACATCAACGGATCGCCTTACCACGCGGGCAAGCGCGCGCCTCGCGAAGCGATGATCGGCGAGCGGGCGTCCGACTACGGCGCGTTCGTCGTGTGGGTCAACACCGTGGGTGGCCAGGACGAGCTGGTCTTCGACGGCAACAGCGTCGTTTTCGACCCGCGCGGCAGGGTGATCGCCCACGCCGCCTCGTTCACCGAGGAGCTGCTCATCTGCGACATCAACGTCACGAGCCCGGTCCATCGACCTGTCGAGAAGATCCGTCACGAGGCGGAAGGCGCGGAGCGCCTCGAGCTCGAGGTCACCGAGGTGCCGATCCTCAGCCTGCTTGCGGGTCGACCCCGGCCGCCGATCACCACACGCCTGGCCACGCCCCTGGAGGGCGCCGAGGAGATCTACGCGGCCGTCGTCCTCGGTACTCACGACTACATCCGCAAGCAGGGTTTCCAGAAGGTCGTGATCGGTATGTCGGGCGGCGTCGACTCGGCGCTCACGGCAGCCATCGCGGCGGATGCGCTGGGACCGGAGAACGTCATCGGAGTGCGCATGCCGTCGCGCCACACGTCGGCCGAAAGCCTGGAAGACGCGGGATTGACCGCCGAGCTCCTCGGCATGCAGCTCATGGATCTGTCGATCGAGCCACCGCACCGCGGCTTTGAGGAGATCCTCACGCCGGTGTTCAAGGGCACCACGCCCGGCGTCGCTGAGGAGAACGTGCAGCCACGCATACGGATGACGATCCTGCACGCGCTGTCCAACAAATTCGGCTACATCGTCCTGAGCACGGGCA
Source organism: Candidatus Dormiibacterota bacterium (assembly GCA_039935415.1). Lineage (GTDB taxonomy): Bacteria > Chloroflexota > Dormibacteria > Dormibacterales > Dormibacteraceae > Palsa-870. The sequence continues at coordinate 10,644 of JBDTKH010000058.1, read as the reverse complement.
ACAAATCGGAGCTTGCCACCGGATACGGCACGCTGTATGGCGACATCGCCGGCGGCTACGCGGTGTTGAAGGACATCACCAAGACCACCGTGTACGAGCTGTGCCGCTACCGCAACTCGCTCAGCCCGGCCATCCCCGACCGGGTGCTGACCAAGGCTCCCTCGGCCGAGCTGAAGCCAGGGCAGAAGGACACCGACAGCCTGCCCCCCTACGAGGTGCTGGATCCGATCCTCCGCGGCTACATCGAGGACGACCAGAGCCCCGAGGAGCTGGTCGCCGCAGGACACGACCCGAATATCGTCGCTCGCGTCATCCAGCTGGTGGACCATAGCGAGTACAAGAGGCGTCAGGCACCCCCTGGCGTCAAGATCACACCTCGAGCTTTTGGCCGCGACCGGCGCATGCCCATCACCAACCGCTACGTCCCCAACGGGGCGAGGCCTGCGGCGCCGCGTGCCCGCTAGGCATAATTTCCTTCGATACCCGGTATAGATAGGAGCTATATGACTGTCTCGTTCGACGTGGTGGTGATCGGCGGCGGACCCGGTGGCTACGTCGGCGCTCTGCGCGCCGCCCAGCTGGGCGCGAAGACCGCGATCGTGGAGAAGGACCGCCTCGGCGGTACGTGCCTGGTTCGAGGCTGCATCCCCACCAAGGCGCTGCTTCAGTCGAGCGAGCTCTACAGCCTGGCGAAAGGCGGCGCTCCGTTCGGGCTCATCGCAGAGCACGTCGGTTTCGACTGGGCCGCCGCGCAGACGCGGAAGACCGCCGTGGTCGATCAGCTGGTCAAGGGCGTCGAAGGTTTGCTGAAAGCGGGTGGCATCACCGTGCTGCGCGGCTCCGCACGCCTGGCCGGCGAGGGCGCCGTGGAAGTCGCGGGCGATCGGGTCCAGGCCAAGGACATCATCATCGCCACGGGTTCGGCGGTGGCCCGTATCCCTTTGAAGGGCGCCGAGCACACCATCGACTCCGACCAGATCCTCGAGCTGAAAGAGATACCGGGCCGGCTGGCCGTCATCGGCGGCGGCGTGGTTGGCATGGAGTTTGCGGCGATGTTCGCCGCGCTCGGGAGCCAGGTCACCGTGTTCGAGATGCTGCCGCAGATCCTACCGATGGTGGACGCCGACCTGGTCGCCGCCTACACCAAGCACCTGGCGAGCCTCGGCGGGGACGTTCACACCAACAGCAAGGTCGCCGAGGTGGTCACTGGCAAGAACGGCCTCCAGGTGCGTTTTGCGTCGGCCGGTCAGGACGGGGTCGTTGACGCCGACCAGGTCTTGCTCGCGGTCGGCCGGGTCCCCTACACGCAGGGCCTCGAGGCCGAGAAAGCCGGAGTCAAGCTGGACCGCGGGCGCGTCGTCGTGGATGAGCACCTTCGCACGACCGCGAAGGGCATCTGGGCGATCGGAGACGTGATCGGCGGCATCATGCTCGCGCACGTCGCCTCATACGAAGGCGTGTGCGCGGTCGAGAACATCGCAGGTTATTCCGATCGCGTCCCTGACTACCACGCTGCTCCCAACTGCATCTACACCGACCCGGAGATCGCCCATGTCGGGCTTGGCGAGAAAGAGGCCAAGGAGAAGGGCATCGCCGTCAAGATCGGCCGCTTCCCGTTTGCCGCGTCGGGCCGCGCGCTCACGCTGGGGCAGAGCGAAGGCTTCGTCAAGGTGCTGGCCGACGCGAGCTCGGGACAGCTGTTGGGGGCGCACATCATCGGCCCGCGCGCCACGGACCTGATCGCCGAGGCGACGCTTGCGGTTCAGAACGGCCTGACGCTCGAGCAGATCGACCTGACCATCCACGCGCACCCGACGCTCCCGGAATCACTGATGGAGGCTGCTCTTGCAGCGAATGGGCGTGCCATTCACATCGCTAACAGAAAGTCCACCACCCCCACCCCGGCCTTCGGCCGGACCTCCCCGCAGGGCGGGGAGGTGAATACTGCCTCCACCGCGGCTTCACCGGTGAATGGTGAGGTGGCTAAGGTGCAAAATCGAGAGCGCCAGATGGTTGCCCCCGTCAAACCGACGACCACTCCCCTACTCCCCACCGCGATCACGCCCAAGTCGCTCGAGCTGACCAAGGAGAATCGCGACTTCCTGCTGGGCGTCCACCGCCTTATGCAGCTCATTCGCCGTTTTGAGGAGCGCACGCAGGAGCAGTACACGAAAGCAAAGATCGGCGGCTACTGCCACCTGAACATCGGCGAGGAGGCGACAGTCGTGGGCGGCATCCTCGCCTTGAAGATGAACGACTACATCTTCACCAGCTACCGCGAGCACGGCCACGCCATCGCGCGCGGCATCGACCCCAAGGCTGTGATGGCCGAGCTCTTCGGCAAAGAGACCGGCACGTCGCACGGTCGCGGCGGTTCCATGCATATGTTCGACGCCGACCTGCGCTTCATGGGCGGCTACGGGATCGTAGGAGGCCACCTTCCCCTTGCCGTCGGAGGCGGCTGGGCGGTGAAGTACCGCAAGCAGAAAGACGTCGTCTTCTGCCTGTTTGGCGATGGGGCGACCAACATCGGCGCCTTCCACGAGTCGCTGAACATGGCCAAGGTCCTCGACCTGCCCGTGGTCTGGTACTGCGTGAACAACCGGTACGGCATGGGCACGCCGGTCGAGGCGGCCTCGGCCGTCGCGGACATCTACAAGAGGGCATGCGCTTACGACATGGAGTCGATCCAGATCGACGGCATGAACGTTCGCGAGGTCCTTCTCCGCACGAGCGAGATCGTGGAGAAGACCCGCATGGACTCGGCGCCCAGGTTCATCGAGGCCCTCTGCTACCGCTTCAAGGGCCACTCGGTCGTTGACCCGGACAAGTACCGCTCGGCGGAGGACAAGGAGAAGTGGCGCAAGGCCGACCCCATCGTCGCGTTCGAGCACGAGCTCGAGACGAGCGGGCTCGCGGACGAGGAGTACTTCATGCAGGTTCGGGTGGAGATCGACGCCGAGGTCCAGGACATCATCCGGTTCGCCGACGAGAGCCCCGACCCCTCGCCCGACGACCTCTACAAGTACGTCTACGCCGGCGATTGGGACAACCGGCCTGAGCTTCGCGGGGAAGGGCTCTGATGGCCGCGACCCGCGCCCAAGGCGCGTCCACCGCGCAGGAGCAGGGCGCCACAGCGGCCGAGGAGACGCTTTACCGAGTCGCGTTGCGCGAGGCCCTCAGCGAGGAGATGACGCGGGACGACTCCGTCTACCTGATCGGTGAGGACATCGGAAAGTTCGGAGGCGCCTACCGCGTCACTGACGGACTGCTCGATAAGTTCGGGCCACAACGCGTCGTCGACACCCCGATTGCCGAAGAGGTGATCGTCGGGACCGCGATCGGCTCGGCCATGCTCGGCCTTCGCCCCGTCGTCGAGCTGATGACCATCAACTTCTCGCTGGTCGCCTATGACCAGATCGTGAACAACGCCGCGAAGATCCGCTACATGTTCGGCGGCGAGGCGAAGGTTCCGATGGTGATCCGCATGCCGGGCGGCGCCGGACACCAGCTGTCGGCCCAGCACTCGCACAGCCTGGAGGTCATCTACGGGCTCATCCCGGGTCTGCTCGTCGTCGCGCCGACCACGCCTGAAGATGCGAAGGGCATGCTCAAGTCCGCCATCCGCAGCGACAACCCGGTGATGTTCCTCGAATCGATGAGCCTCTACAACGTTCGTGGCATCGTGCCCGCCGGCGACTACACCATCCCTCTCGGCAAGGCGGCGGTCCGGCGGCGCGGCTCGGACGTGACGATCGTGGGCGTCTCTCGGATGGCGGTGCTTGCGTTCGAGGCTGCCAAGCAGCTCGAGGAGGAGGACGTCGACGCCGAGGTCATCGACCTGCGCTCGATCCGCCCGATCGACTGGAAGCCGATCGTGGAATCGGTCAAGCGCACCGGCCGCTGCGTGGTGGTCGAGGAAGGATGGGCCACCTACGGCGTCTCGGCGGAGATCGCCGCCGGCGTTCAGGAGCTCTGTTTCGACTACCTGGACTCGCCCGTTCGGCGGCTGGGCGGCGCCCAGGTCCCCATGCCGTACAGCCTGCCGCTGGAGAGGGCCGCCATCCCGACCAGCGAGAACATCAAAGCCCTGGTGCGTAACGTGGTGGGCCGAAAGACCGATGCCTGACGTCAAGGATATGAGAGGAAACCCAGATGGTTTCCTCTCATCGCGGCGTCGGCGAAGCCGACCCCGCGGCTTGCCGCGGGGCAAGCGCCGCTGCTCTCTTTCCGGAGAAGGTAATGACTGACGTAAACATGCCAAAGCTCTCCGACACGATGGAGGAGGGCACCATCGTCGAGTGGAAGAAGAAATCCGGCGACCAGGTGAAGACCGGCGACGTCCTCGCCGAGGTCGAGTCCGACAAAGCCACCTTCGACCTGGCGGCGGAGGCCGACGGCGTGCTGTCGATCCTGGTCGACCAGGGCGTGCCGGCCAAGATCGGCGCGCCGATCGCCAGGATTGGCGAGGGCTCGGCCGCACCCGCAAAACCGAAGGCCTCTCCGGCGCCGGCCAAGCCGAAGCAGGCGGAGGCTCCAGCCGCGGCCGCTGTCGTCGAAGAGAAGAAGGCGGTCGCTGAGGCGGCCCCACCAGCCGTCCCCCCAGCCGCCGAAGCCGTGCCTGTTCCGTTGAGCCCTGCGCGTGGCGACGGCGACGGGCAAATCAAGGCTTCGCCGCTGGCGAGGAGGATCGCCGCCGAGATGGGAGTCGACATCGCATCGCTGAAAGGCAGCGGGCCCGACGGGCGAATTGTCAAAGAGGACGTGCTCGCCGCCGCTGGGGACAGGTCCGCGGTCGAGCGCCGCCGCCCCGCCGCGGCGCCGCGGCCGGCAGGGCCGGACTTCGAGGTGATCGACCCATCACGGATGCAGGCGACCATCGCGCGGCGCATGACCGAAGCGAATTCCACCGTCCCCGAGTTCACGGTCACCGTCGAGGCTCGCGTCGACGAAGCGGTGAGCATGCGGCAGCAGCTCAAGGACTCGGTGCCGGGCGCCGACAAGGTGACGATCACCGACTTCCTCGTGCGCGCCTGCGCGCTCGCCCTGAGGAAGTTTCCCGAGGTCAACACGTCGTGGGTGGACGGCCGGTTTAACCGCAAGCGCGCGATCAACATCGGTCTGGCTGTCGCTCCAAGCCAGGGCATGGGCCTGCTTGTGCCGGTCGTGCACGACGCCGACCTGAAGGACCTGATCCAGATCTCCATCGAGTCGCGGCAGGTGATCGAGCGGGCGCGCTCCGGGCGGCCAAACGAAGGCGATCTGAGTGGGGCGACCTTCTCGATCTCCAACCTCGGCATGTTCGGCGTGGACGAGTTCGTCGCGATCATCAACCCGCCGGAGGCGGCGATCCTCGCGGTGGGCGCGATCAAGGACGTGCCTGTGGTCGAGGACGGCCGCGTCGTGCCGGGCAAGGTCATGCGCATGACCCTTTCGGTCGACCACCGCGTCTTCTACGGCGCGACGGCCGCGCAGTTCATGGCCGAGGTCAAGCGCCTGGTCGAAAACCCAGTGACCCTGGTCGTCCCGCCGAGCCGAGCCTAGCCGGCCCGGGAGAGGATCTCCGCCGCGGGTGGCGCCGGCTCGGTGCGAACGCCATCCGGCTGGCGTGCCGTGGGGAGCAGCAGGTGCAGGCGCAAGTTGCCCGACTCGTCGAAGTCGGCCCAGAGCCGGCCTTTCATCGCGGCGGCGAGCTCGCGAGAGATGGAGAGGCCCAGGCCCACGCCTCCCGCCGCGGCGGAGCGCGAAGGGTCGGCCCGGTAGAACCTGTCGAACATGCGGTCAGGGTCGGGCCGGTGCACCGAGGTGGGGTTTGAAACGACGGTCTCGACGGAACCGCCGCTGAGCCGCGCGACGACGACGATGCCGGAGGACTCCGGCGTGTACTTCACAGAGTTGTCGAGCAGGTTGTCGAGGATCTGGTGCAACCGCTCCGGGTCGGCGGCGACCGGCGGGATGTCCGAGGGCACGTTGAGGCTCAGCGCCAGGTGCCGGTTGTCCGCGCGCGGCCGAACCATCTCGAGCTCCTGCTGCAGCTGGCCACCGAGGTCGACCGCTGTGATGTGCATCGAGATCGAGCCCGCCTCGACGCGTGCCAGGTCGAGCAGCTCTTGGGCCATGCGCAGCACTCGCTCCGACTCCTCGTGGATGATCGTCGCGGCTCGCATCTTCTCGGTCTCTCCCAACAGGCTGCCGTCCACGAGCGCCTGGCTGAACCCGATGAGGCTCGTCAGCGGCGTCTTGAGCTCGTGCGAGACGTTCGCGAGGAAATCGCGCTGCGTCTTGCGCGCCCGCTCCACCGCCTCAGCCATGCGATCGAACGCCGACCCCAGCATCCCGATCTCGTCGTGGCCGCGTATCCCCACGCGGCGCGAGTAGCTGCCCGCGGCGATATCCTCTGCGGCCTCGGCAAGCTCGGTCAGCGGCCTTGTCAGCGAGCGGCTGACGAGCAGGATCAGGACCATGGCGACGACCAGCGCCGCGCCGCCCGCGACCAGGAGCCTGCCCGCGAGGTCCCCGACCGCCGCCGTGGCGACCGATGTCTGCGCCTGGGCCACCACGATAAACGAAGCCCCCAGAGGGTTCCGCGCGGGCGTGATCCTGGTTGAGGCCATGAAGTAGGACTGGCCGCCCAAAGCCGTCCGCGCCTCACCGACGCCGGCCACCCGTTTTGAAGCGGTGATCGGGATCGCCAGCCCGAACGCGCCGGAGCCGCCGCTATCGAAGAGGACGCTGCGCTGTGCGTCCAGCAGGAGCAGGCGGTTGCCGCCCAGCGAGGGGACGATCAGGGAGTCGAGGCGGTCCTGAAAATCGCTCGGCGGGTCGAGTCTGCAGGTGGCCAAGCCCACGTTGGTCATCGCCGCCGGACGGACCAGGCACTCCTGGTGCCTGACCAGCGGCGTGATGGCGACGACGCCGCGGTCGAGCTGGTCCTGCACTCCCTGGAACTCGAGGTCGCGAACGAGGACCCAGGTCAAGGCGCCGGCGAGGAGAAGGCTCACGGCGACGATGCCGGCGGCGGCCGCCAGGAGGCGGAGTCGGAGTGTCAGCTTCCCGCCAGCTCCAGGCGATATCCGACGCCCCACACGGTCTGGATGGTGGGGTCGGTGACGCTCGCGGCACCGAGCTTCTCGCGGACCTGCTGGACGTGCACGTCGACTGTGCGTGTGTAGCCGGGGAAGTCATAGCCCCACACGAGGTCGAGCAGCTCGCTGCGCTGGAAGACACGGCCCGGGTGGCGCGCCAGCAAGGCGAGGAGGTCGAACTCCTTGGGCCGCAGCTGGATCTTCGCCTTTCCGTGACGCACCTCGTGTCGCTCGAGGTCCACCTCGAGCTTGCCTGCGCGGATCAGCTTGGGCTGGTCGGGCTCAACCCGAGCTCGCCTCAGCAGCGCTTTGGCGCGAGCGACGAGCTCCTGTGGGTGAAAGGGCTTGGTCAGGTAGTCGTCCGCGCCCACCTCGAGGCCGACGACCTTGTCGGTCACCTCGTCGCGCGCCGTCAGCATGATGATCGGCACCTGGCTCACCTTGCGGATCTCCTTGCAGATGGTCAAGCCGTCGGTCCCGGGCAGCATGATGTCGAGGATCACAAGGTCTGGCTTGACCTGTCCGAACTTCGCCATCGCCTGCGCCCCATCCCCCACCCCCTCGACCTCGTAACCCTCGCGTGTGAGGTACAGGCGTGCGAGCTCGACGATGTGAACTTCATCGTCGACCACGAGGACCTTCGAGCTCAATACTGCAGTCACGCACTCACTAGATCACGGCGCGATCAAAACCGTGTCTTACATATATGAGCGAAATGTAAATGGCAGTGCGATAGGGTACCTCCGCCCCACCCGGCGCCTTCGCGCCACCCCCCCCGGCGAGCGGGGAGGGGCACTGGCAGCGCAGGTGAGTCATTTTGCTGTCTTGTGTGAAGCTCGGCGGGGTGCGGCGTGCGATGACGCTGTTTTGCCCTCGCCCGACCTGAGGACCAGCTTCAGCGGGTTCCCGAACAGCCCAAACCGCTCGCGGATCTTCTTCTCCAGGTAGCGCCGGTAGGAGAAGTGAAGCAACCCGGTGTCGTTCACGAACAGCACTACTGTCGGGCTTTCCGACCCCGCCTGGGTCGCGAACCCTAGCTTCAACCGCCGGCCCTTGAAGCTCGGCGGCGGGTGCTCGAGGAACGCCTCGCGCAGCACGCGGTTCAGCTCGTTGGGCGGCATCTTGATCCGCCGCTGGCCCACCACCTCGACGGCGGTGGGCATGATCGTCCCGATGCCCTCTTTCGTTCGCGCCGACACCGGGACGACGGGCGCGAACGGAGCAAATTTGAAGTCCTTGGCGAGCAGCGCGCGCCAGTGTGCCGGCTTGCGTAGAGCCGGCTCGACCAGGTCGATCTTGTTGACCACGATGACCAGGCCCTTGCCTGCCTCCAGCGCGTAACCGGCGACGTGTTGGTCCTGTGCCAGCACGCCGGCAGACGCGTCGATGACGAGCAGCACGGTGTCCGCGCGCTCCATGGCGTGGATGCCACGCATCAGGCTGTACCGCTCCAGGCGGTCGCGATTCGCCGATTTGCGGCGGATGCCGGCGGTGTCGATCAAGACCACCGGAACGCCGTCGAACACAAGCTCGGTGTCCACCGGGTCTCGTGTCGTGCCGGGCACCGGGCTGACCAGCGCCCTCTCGTCGCCCAGCAGGGCATTGAGGAGCGACGACTTGCCGACGTTTGGCCGCCCCATGATGGCGAGCCGGTCGGCCTTCTCCTCGGGCGGCTCGTCCACCTCGGCAGGCGGAAGCGCGGCGACCACCCGGTCGAGGAAGTCCCCGACCCCGATTCCGTGCTGGGCCGACACCAGGGACGGCTCCTCGAACCCAAGCTCGAGGATCTCGTGCGCGAAGTGGCGTTCGCTGGGCGAGTCCGCCTTGTTGGCGGCCACGATCACGCGGCGGTGGGAGCGGCGAAGCAGCTGCGCGATTTCGCGGTCGATCGGCGACAGGCCCTGGCGTACGTCGAGCAGCAGCACGATGACCTGCGCTTGGTCGATCGCGATCCGGGTCTGCGCTTCGATCGCCGCTCGCGACGTGTCCTTTGCGCCATCGAGGTCCAGCCCGGCGGTGTCGACGACCGTAAACTCGCGGCCGGTCCACTCGGCGACGCCGTAGAGGCGGTCGCGGGTCAGGCCGGACTGAGGGTCGACGATCGCCTTGCGCCAGCCCAGGATCCGGTTGAACAACGTCGACTTGCCGACATTCGGGCGGCCGACGATGGCGACGATTGGGCGTGGCATTGCAACCTAATTAAGAGGCTTTGGAGGTCTCACCCACAGCGCCACCCCCGCGGCAGCGCAAAGCACGGCTCCGAAGCCGAGCGCGGCGGCCGGGCTGACGAACGTCCACAGGGCGCCCGCGACGATGCTCGAGACGAAGTCGGCCGCGCCGTTGATCCCGTTCAGGACGCCGAAAGCAGCGCCGAGTCGCCGCTCCTCGACCAGCGAGCTCGTCAGCGAGCCCTCCATCGAGCTGACCACCGGGTTCTGGGCGCCGACCAGGAGCGCCAGCAGGGCCAGGGCGAGCCAGCCGTGCCCAATCACACCGACCACGCACGCCGCCGCGAACGTCAGATAAGCGGCCGCCAGCACCGGCGCCTTGCCGATACGATCGGAAAGCCAACCCGCCGGAAACGAGACGGCGGCCCCGACAGCGTTGTGGGCGAGGTAGAAGGCGACCGCCGCCGACAGGGCCGCGGTGCGGCTCAGCTCCGGCTGCATGATTTGCGCCACGCGGAGCGTGAAGAAGGCTGTCGCGAAGTTGCCCGCGCCGAACACCGCCACCGGCCCTAGGAGCCGCCAGAACCCAGCCGGCATCGGCACCCTGAGCGAAACCGGCGCCGCGACTTCGTGTCGAGGGTCGCGGGTGAGTAGGGCGAAGAGGGTCACGGCGGCCAAACCAGGCAGCAATGCGACCCAGAAGATGGTCGTGAACCCCGTGCCTGTCGAGAGAAGCGCGAAGGCCACCGCTGGGCCGATCAGCGCACCCGCGGTGTCCAGCGCCTCGTGAAAGCCGAAGGCCTTCCCCAGGTCTTTCTTCTCGACCGAGCCCGCCAGCATGGCGGATCGGATCGGTTGGCGAAGACCGCGGCCCATCCAGGCCAGTGAACGCGCCACGATCACCTGCGGCCAGCTGGAGATGGCGACCAGCAGGCCGAGCCCCACCACGGTCGTGCCGTAGCCGCCGACGGCCAGGCGCTTGCGCCAGGCGATGCCATCGCTGTACCAGCCGCTCCAGAGCTTGACGACCGCCGAGGCGCCGTCGCCCAGTCCCTCGATCAGCCCCACTGCGAACACGGGCGCGCCCAGGCCCGCGGTGATGAATAGCGGCAGGACCGCGAAGACCATCTCGTAGTTGGCGTCGGCGGCGAGGTCGGCGATGCCGATCCCGACGACGTTGCGGTTCAGCCACTTCACCACCCGGCCGCCCGGGGAGGGTGGCCCTGCGTTCGCAGTGGGCACGGCCGGGTGGGGGTGGTCGACGTTGGCTCCGCCCGGGCTCAGCCGGGTTCCAGCACTTCGGGTCGGAACGGCCCGCCGTCCTTGTCGGCGATAAAACCGTTCGCGTCGACCGGCTTGCCTTCGACGATCGAGACGATGAGGTAGACGTA
>JBDTKH010000057.1:0-21687 GCA_039935415.1 Candidatus Dormiibacterota bacterium | reverse complement strand
CGGTCTACGCCGACGCGACCATGGAGTGGGTCGACGGCAACCTCGGCTCGCAGATAACGATGAAGTACCCGTCGGTCTACCTGATGGAGCCCGGCGCCAAGGGCGACGTGCTCAGCGTCGCCTTCGCCGGCAAGGGCCAGCACCAGGACGCGGGCGGCAAGATGATCCACGTTGCGCCGAACACGACCTCGACCATCACCTCCAAGTCGATCTCCAAGGCCGGCGGGAGGACGTCTTACCGCGGCCACATCAAGATGTATCCCGGCGCGAACAACTGCAAGTCGTTCGTCAAGTGCGACGCGCTGCTGCTCGACGACGAGTCGCGCTCCGACACCTACCCGTACAACGACGTCGACGCCGAGAACGTGACCCTGGGCCACGAGGCGACGGTCAGCAAGGTCTCCGACGAGCAGCTCTTCTACCTGATGAGCCGCGGCATCACGCGCAACGAGGCCGAGACGATGATCGTCAACGGCTTCATCGAGCCGTTCACCAAGGAGCTCCCGCTCGAGTACGCGGTCGAGCTCAACAGGCTCATCCAGCTCGAGATGGAGGGCTCCGTAGGCTAGGCATGGGGTTTTCTTCGGAAACCCTGGAGAAATCGCTCCGGGGCGAGCCCGACTGGCTGCACGAGCGCCGGCGCACCGCGCTGGCGGCGTACGAGCGCCTGCCGCTGCCGACCAAGACCGACGAGGAGTGGCGGCGCACCGACGTCAGCGGGCTGAACGTCTCGGACTTCACGGAGCTCGAGCACAAGAACGGCTTCAAGCTGGTCGGCCTGTCTGAGCTGCCGAAGGGTGTGATCCTCGAGCCGCTGCGGACCGCCGCCGAAAAATACTCGTCCCTGGTCCAGCCACTGCTGTTCTCGCTGATCCGCGCCGACCGCGACCGGTTCAGCGCGCTGCACGCGGCCTTCTTCACCGGCGGCACCTTCCTCTACGTCCCAGACGGTGTCGTGATAAAAGAGCCCATCCTCGGGCAGCATCTCTCACACGGCGGTGGAAACGCGGTGCTTCCACACACGCTGATCGTCGCGGGGCGCGGTGCCCGCTTCCAATACCTCGACGAGTACATCGGCGAGGTGGATGAGGACGCCGGCTATCGCAGCGGCTCGGCCGAGATCTTCGCCGGCGAGGGCGCCGAGGTCGGCTACGTCGCGGTGCAGAAGTGGGGCCGCAAGGCATGGCATTTCGGCGACGTGCGCGCCCGCCTGGAGCGGGACTCGAAGCTTCACCTCTTCAACGTCACGCTCGGCGGACGCTTCTCCAAGACCCGGGTCGAGGCCTCGCTCGTCGGGCAGGGCGCGGAGGCCGAGCTGAAGGGCGTCTACCTCGCCTCCGGCGAGCAGTTCTTCGACTTCCACACGCTGCAGGACCACCAGGTCGGCAACACGCGCTCCGACCTGCTGTTCAAGGGCGCGCTGCAGGACACCGCGCGCACCGTTTACGCGGGGCTCATCAGGATCGAGAAGGGCGCCGCGCGCTCCGACGCGTACCAGGCCAACCGCAACCTCGTGCTCTCGGACCACGCCAAGGCGACCTCCATCCCGATGCTCGAGATCGACAACAACGACGTGCGCTGCACGCACGGCGCCACAGTCGGCCCAGTGGACCCGCAGCACATGTTCTACCTGCGCTCGCGCGGCATTCCCGAGAAGACAGCCAAGCGGATGCTCGTGCAGGGCTTCTTCGGCGACGTGCTCGAGCGAATCCCCTTCGAGGGCGCCCGCACGCTCATCGAGGCGGAGCTGGAGTCGCGACTTGGCTAGGTTTCGCGTCGCGTCCGTGGATCAGCTGCCCGACGAGACGATGAAGCGTGTCGAGGCGGGCCGCACGCCGGTGTGCCTCGCCCACGCGGAGGACGGCCACTTCTACGCCGTCAACGACATCTGCACGCACGAGGAGTTCAACCTCAGCGACGGAGAGCTGTGGGGCATGGACGTCGAATGCCCGCAGCACGGGTCCCGCTTCAACCTCGCGACCGGCAAGGTGACCGGACTTCCCGCCGTGATCCCCGCGAAGACCTACCCGGTCACGATCGAAGGGTCTGAAGTCTTCGTCGAGGTGCCCGATTGAGCGTGGCTACGAAGCCTCTCGACGTAACGGCGATCAGGAAGGACTTCCCGATCCTGGAGACCGGGATCGTGTACCTGGACTCGGCGAACACGTCGCAGCGGCCGCGCCAGGTGACCGGCGCGATGATGGAGTACTTCGACAAGTACAACTCCAACATCCACCGCGCCGCTTACCACATCGCGGAAGAGGCGACCGAGCGCTACGAGGCGACGCGAGAGAAGGTTCGTGACTTCATCAACGCCGGCTCGACCAAGGAGATCATCTACACGCGAGGCACGACCGAGGCGATCAACCTGGTCGCCTACTCGTGGGGTCGCAAGCACCTGCAGCGCGGCGACCTGGTTGTCCTGACGCTCCTCGACCATCACTCCAACATCGTGCCGTGGCAGATCCTCGCGGCCGAGAAAGGAGCGCACATCGAGTACGTGGACATCGACGAACGCGGCGAGCTGCGCCAGGACCAGTTCGCCAGGTTGCTCGAGCGCTCGCCGAAGCTGGTCGCGTTCAACGCCATCAGCAACGCGCTCGGCACCATCAACCCGGCGAGGGAGATGGTGGCCGCCGCGAAGGCCGCCGGCGCGACCGTGCTCGTCGATGGCGCCCAGAGCACGCCGCACCAGCCGGTCGACGTGCGAGCGCTGGGCTGCGACTTCTACGCGTTCAGCGGCCACAAGATGCTGGGCCCGACGGGCGCAGGCATCCTGTATGGCCGGCGGGAGCTGCTCGAGAACATGGACCCATTCATGTCCGGAGGCGACATGATCAAGGCGGTGCGGATCGAGGGCACGACCTACCACGAGCTGCCCTGGAAGTTCGAGGCTGGCACGCAGGCGATCGCTGAGGTGATCGGCCTCGGCGCCGCTGTCGACTACCTCACCGCCCTCGGCATGGACGCGGTGCGCGCGCACGAGCGCGAGATCACGGAGTACGCGTTCGAGGCGCTGAGCGACGTCGAGGGCCTCACCCTCTATGGGCCGCCGCCGTCCCGCCGCGCCGGGGTGATCTCGTTCTCGCTCGCGGGGATCCACCCTCACGACCTGGCCACCATCGCCGACCGCGACCAGGTCTGCCTGCGCGCCGGGCACCACTGCGCGATGCCGCTGATGACGCGCCTGGGAGTCGCGGCCACCGCGCGCGCCTCCTTCTACGTCTACACCCAGAAGGATGAAGTCGACCGCCTGGTCGGTTCCATCAAAGAGGCCCAGAGGATTTTCAAGTGAGCACCGCTGCTGATGATCAGTTTTATGCACCCCACGAAATCTTCGATTTCGCGGGGACCCCACGTGTTCTCTGGCAGCCATGAGCATGCGTACCGGCAGCGCTGCTGACGATCAGTTCTATCGCGAGTACATCCTCGACCACTACAAGAACCCGCGGAACTTCGGGCGCCTGGAGCACCCGGACATCAGCCACGAGGAGGACAACCCGCTCTGCGGTGACGTGATCGGCATGGACTTCCGGGTCAAGGACGGAGTGATCGAGGACGTGAAGTTCCATGGCCGAGGGTGTGCCATCTCGCAAGCGTCGGCGTCGCTCCTCACGGAGCGCCTCAAGGGCATCTCGCTCGACAACGCCAAGAAGATCAACAAGGCGGACGTGCTCGGCGAGCTCGGGATCGACATCTCACCGGCTCGCATCAAGTGCGCGCTGCTCTCTTTGAAGGTGCTGAAGGTCGGCGCCTACGGGTTGGCCGCCGACGATGAGGAGGACGCATGACAAACCAGGAAGCTCCGTTTCGGGACCTGAAGCTGGACGAGATCAAGCCGTTGATCGACGACGGTTATGAGGTCGTCGACGTGCGCGAGGACTGGGAGTGGAACAAGGGACACCTTCCGGGGGCGCGCCACGTGGTGCTGAACTCGATCCTCGGGAACCCGACCGCCCAGAAGTTCTGCGACCGGACGATTTTCGTGTGCGCCGTAGGCGAACGATCGGCCGTCGCCGCGGAGATGGCAGTCGCGCTTGGGGTCAAAGACGTGGTGAGCTTCCGCGGCGGCACCAAGGCGTGGAAGGACGCCGGTCTTCCGCTGGAGATCACCCCATGAAATCTACGATTTCACGGGGACCCCGGGAGACACCGTGACAGACTTTGCGCCTTCGACGGCGGTCGCACCGGACTCGACGGTCAAGCCCGAGGACGTGATCGAGGTCCTGCGCCAGTGCTTCGATCCCGAGATCCCGGTCAACATCATCGACCTCGGTCTGATCTACGACATCGCGATCAAGCCAGAGCGGGTGGACATCAAGATGACGCTCACCGCCCTGGGTTGCCCGATGGCGGCCGACGTCATGGCCGACGTCCGCGACCACCTGCTCACGCTGCCGGGCATCACGGATGCCGGAGTCGACATCGTTTACGAGCCCGTCTGGACCCCCGAGCGAATGTCAGAGGAAGCGCGCTGGGAGCTCGGCATGGTCTGAGCCGGCAGGGCTCACCTCCGTTTGATTCGTCGTCTTCGGTGCCCGCGGCTGCAGCATGGGCCACAAGTACGCCAGCCCCCAGGCCGTCTTGGCCGCCTCATTGAGCGCCTCGGCCGTCCAGTCGACGTGGGGATTCGTCACGACGTTGTAGTGCCAGCCGGTGGCCAGCCACAACGCCCACAGCCCGGCGGTCAGCGCCAGCCAGCGCCACTCCACATTCACGCCCGCTGCGTAAGCAAGCGCCGCAACCGGCACCCCGATCCACCAGACAAGGCCGAGAGGCGCCGACCCCGTAACGACCAGGTGGGTGGTCAAACCCCACGCGGTCTCCCAGCCCAGCAGCCAGGCGAGCGGGGCAAGGACGGCCTGGACGATGCTGCGTCGGACCAGCAGCCCGACAGCGAACAGGATGAAGGCCAGGAGCAGGGTTGTCGTGCGGATGCCGACCGGGGACCACATCAGCGTCTGGATGATGTTCATGGCCGGCGGCGCGAACCCTGCATGACTGCCGCACCATAGCCCACGGATACGTGGCTCACGCCGTTTCGGGATTCAACGTTTTCGAAGTCAAGTCAGCCGGAATGGAAGCTGAGCCGTCCCTCGACGCACTCGTAGTGGTAAGGCCCGGTGACGAACCCGTTCCCGCCACCGCTCATGTTCCCGGTGGCGGGGCACACGATCATCCGCTCGGTCACCTCGAACCCGGCGACGAGGACTGCGACCGCCAGCACCGCGGCCGCGGCGGCGACGAGTCCTGACGGCGCCCACAGCCGCCCCTTGAGCGTCCGGACCGAAGCCCCGGCGGCCAGCATGCCTGCCACGGCGAGAGGCAGGCCGATCGAGAATGCGGCGAGAATCCCCAACACCAGGAGGCCCCCCGCCGGGGCGGCGCGTAGCGCGGTGCGCATGGCCACGATTTGCGGCGTGCGTACCAGGGACACGCCGAGGAGCACGGCCAAAAGGAACAGATAACCCGCCACGAACGGCGCCGTGTAAGCGTCTGGCGCTCGATAGGCTTGGCCCTGGATCAGTCCGGCGTAAAGAGCGTCAGCCAGAAGGACGATCGCAAAGGCAGCCCAGGCCATGATTCGCCCCGGGCGAGCTTCCATGGAGGCGAACTGTAGCCCGGTCGATCATCCGGCCTCCGTACACTTACTCCGTGCCGGTGTTCAGCCCCGGGCTCGAGGGTGTGGTTGCCGCCGAGACCGCGATCAGCGAGGTGGACGGTGCCAATGGGCGCCTCATCTATCGGGGCGGATACCTGATCGAAGACATCGCCCCCGCCGTCGGCTACGAAGAGGTCGCGTACCTGCTCTGGAACGGAGAGCTGCCCGACAAGGCGCAGCTGGACGCGCTGAAAGAGCAGATGGCGGCGGGTCGCCGCCTCAACGATGCGGCGCGCGGCGCGCTCGTGGCGACCGACCCGGCGACCGACCCGATGGATGTGTTGCGCACCGTCGTCTCGGCGCAGGGCTCAACCATGACCCTGACCAAGCCCAGCCTCGAGGAGGCCATCGCGCTGACCGCCGTGTTCCCCACCGTGGTTGCCGCCGCGTATCGCCGGCGCCAGGGCAAGGAGGTCGTCGACGCGCGCGACGACCTCTCACACGCGGCCAACCTGCTCTGGATGATGGAGGGTAA
This sequence comes from Candidatus Dormiibacterota bacterium, assembly GCA_039935415.1. Classification (GTDB taxonomy): domain Bacteria; phylum Chloroflexota; class Dormibacteria; order Dormibacterales; family Dormibacteraceae; genus Palsa-870. The sequence continues at coordinate 15,550 of JBDTKH010000057.1, read as the reverse complement.
CGAGCCTGCGGCGGAACGGGTTCACTGGCTCGACTCGTACTTGGTCCTGCTCGCCGACCACGGGCTCAACGCATCGACGTTCGCCGCCCGCGTCATCGCCTCCACCGGGAGCGACCTGACGTCCTGCGTGGTCGGCGCTGTCGGCGCCCTCAAGGGGCCAGCCCACGGCGGCGCAACGCTGGCCGCGCGCAACATGCTGGACAAGATCGGTTCTGCCGACAACGCGGACAGGTGGCTGCACGAAGCTCACGAGCGCCACGACCGGTTCGCAGGATTCGGCCATCGTGTGTACCGGACGTACGACCCACGGGCAAAGATTCTTCGCGAGATGGCAAGGACCGCGATCCCGGAGCTGCATCGCACAGCGGCCCGCACGGAAGAAGTCGCGCTGCAGATCCTCCACGAGACCCACCCGGAGCGACCCAACGCGACCAACGTGGACTTCTGGGCTTCCGTGGTGCTGACCGCGGCGGGGATCCCCAAAGAGATCTTCACGTGCATCTTCGCCACCTCGCGTGTCTCGGGCTGGACCGCGCACGTCCTCGAATCGCTGTCCGACCTCCGCATCATCCGCCCGGCTTCGGTGTGGATTGGACCGGAGGCCGGCAAGAAGCCCCTGGCGCTGGCCAAGCGAGGGCGCGAGACGATTGAGCGCCCCGTGAAATGACCGGCGCGTACATACCCGGTCTCGAAGGCGTCATCGCGGCGCAGACAGCAATCTCCATGGTCGACGGGGCCAACGGCAGGCTCGTCTACCGCGGGTATGTGATCGCCGACCTTGCCGAAGACATGTCTTTCGAGGAGGTGGCCTCCCTCCTGTGGAAGGGCAGCCTGCCCACCCGAGCGGAGCTGGACGCGCTAAGCCTGGAGCTCGCGAGCTCGCGGGCGCTCACGCAGGCGGCGACGATCGCGCTCGACGCCCTTCCCGTCGACACCGACCCGATGGACGTCCTGAGAAGCATCGTCTCGGTGCAGGGAGTCGAGCACCGGCTCGAGAAGCCCAGCATCTCGCTCGCGATTCATGCGACGGCTTCGTTTCCAACGATCCTGGCCATGTTCTACCGCCGCCAGCTCGGGCTCGCACCAGTGAAGCCAAGGGCCGACCTGGGCCACGCGGCCAACTACCTGTACATGTTGAACGGCCAGGAATCCAGCCCCGAGCTGGTTCGCGCGCTCAACACGTACCTGGTCCTTCTCGCCGATCACGGCATGAACGCGTCGACCTTCACCGCGCGCGTGATCGCCTCCACTGATTCCGACCTCGCCTCGTGCCTCGTCGGCGCCATCGGCGCGCTCAAGGGCCCGGCGCACGGCGGCGCGCCGTCGGCGGTGATGGACCAGCTGGAGAAGATCGGCACCGCCGAAAACGCCGACCACTGGATGCGTGAGGCACGCAAGCAGAAGGTGCGGTTCATGGGCTTCGGCCACCGCATCTACAGGACTTACGACCCGCGCGCAAAGATCCTCAAGGAGATGTGCAAGAGGCTCAACCCCAAGTTCTACGAGCTTGCGTCGAAAGTCGAGGAGACCGCGCTCGCAATCCTGCACGAGGAGCACCCGGAGCGCCCGCAGGCGACGAACGTCGAGTTCTACTCGGCCGGCGTGCTGCAGGCCATCGGGCTGCCGAAGGACTACTTCCCGCCGACCTTCGCCGTGTCGCGCGTCGCGGGGTGGACGGCGCACGTGCTCGAGCAGAGCGGCAACAACCGCATCATCAGGCCGGTGTCGGAATACATCGGGCCCGAGCCGAGAAAACCGGTTCCAATCGCCGAACGCGGCTGACAGGTCTATAAGCTCTCAGCTCATACCGAACCCCCTCAAAAGCGGTCAAGCGCGAAACCTCGGACTGGCAGCTCTCGCCTGGTTCGTACTCCTCGGCGGGGCGTTCATGGCGTGGTTCACGATCTTCATCCCGCTCCACAGGGACATCCTCGACAACGACCTGACGCTCGTTTACATCGGCGCCCGGATCGGCCTCGAGCACGGCTGGAGTCACATCTACTCGCTCGGCCTCCAGCACCAGCTCTTCACCGAACTCCGGCCGGCCGCGCCGTTCAACGACGGCGAGCGGTTCGTCTCGCCCCCTCCGTTCGCGTGGTTGCTCGCTCCGCTCACAGGGATCGGCGCTGCGGGCCTCACTTACCTGTGGCTCACTGTGTCAGTGCTGGCGCTGGTCGCCGCCTGGTGGATCGCCGGGCCGGGGACCGGCCTCACTCGCGCGACCTGGCTGGTGGCAGCGCTGGCGTGGTACCCGGTCCAGTACAGCCTCGGCCTCGCGCAGCCCGCCCTGGTCGTGCTGCTCGCTGTCGTGGCCTGCTGGAAGCTCGCGGAGAACGACCGGCAGTACCTCGCCGGCGTCGTGCTCGGCGCGTCCGTGCTCAAGCCACAGCTCGTCCTTGCCCTTCCGTTGGTGCTCCTCGCCGCCGGCCGGTGGAAGATCGTGGTGGCGTGGGCGGCGACCGTGGGCGTCCTCGCCGTCGTTTCAGTGATCGTGATCGGGGCGCAGGGGCTGAACGACTACCGTGACCTGCTGGCCGAGGCCCAGCACGTCGCGAACAACCGCTACTTCACCCCCGCCTTCGTGCTCGGCCCGGGCGCGCTCAGCTACGTGGCGCAGGGAGTGGTCCTGGTGGTCGGGGTCGCCGGCGGCTTCGTGAACAGAAAAGCCGACCTCTCGCGACTCTTCGCGCTCGGCCTGGTGTCGACGGCGCTGGGCGCGACCTACTGGCACCTGCAGGACTACGCGATCCTCGCCGGTGCGGCCTGGCTCTTCTGGCGCGCGGCGCCACCTGCCTGGCAGCGCTGGTGGCTTCTGGCCGTGGCCGCCGGCGGCGAGCTCGCCTGGCCGCTGAGCCCTCTGCCCATCCTGGTCGGCCTGGCGATCTGGATCGCCTTCCTCGCTCTACCAGATGGCTCTTTGCAGTTGGAAGCGACCTGAGTGACCGCTGCTGAAGTCCGCATCCCGCACGCCAGGCTGATCGTTGGAGCGGGCGCGCTTGCCCTGTGCTCCGGCCTCCTATTCCTCACCCGCAACTACACCTTTTATTTCGACGAGTGGGACTTCATCCTGACGGCACCCAACTGGACGTTGCTGACCTACCTCCAGCCCCACAACGAGCATCCCGCGATGCTGCTGCGCCTTTCCTACACAGTCCTCTTGGAAACCGTCGGCCTGCGCACCTACGTGCCGTACATGACCGTCCTGCTGCTCCTTCACGCCACCAACGTGGTACTCGTATTCGAGCTAGTCCGCCGGCGGGCAGGCGACCTGGTAGGACTGGGCGCTTCAGCCCTCCTCGTGGTGCTGGGCGCCGGCTGGGAGAACATCCTTTGGGCTTTTCAGATCGGGTGGCTCGCCTCGGTGGCGTTGGGGCTCACAGCCCTGCTCGTGCTGCAAGGGCCACGCTCCTCGCGTCAGCTCGCCGTGATCGTCGGCGTCGTTGCCACCTCGTTGATGTTCTCGTCGATCGGCCTCTTCTTTGCCGTCGCCACGACTGTGCAGCTGGCGGCCTCGCCGAGACGCCGGCGGGACCTTGTCTACTTCGCGCCGCTCGGCGTCGTGCTGGCCGCCTGGTACCTCGGGTTCGGCGACAGCGGCGCCCCGCTCAGTCCAAGGACGAGCGCGGCCAACGCCGTGCTTGTCCCGCTTTACGCGGCCTGGGGCCTGGGCTCGAGCGCGGCTGCGCTGATCGGGCAGGGAGGCTGGTTCGGACCCCCGGTCGGGGTCGGGGCAGCCCTTGTTATCGCCTGGACATGGAGACGGCGTGGCATCGACCCGTTCGCGCTCGGCGTGGCCGCGGCCATGATCACCTTCTACCTGGTGACGGGCCTGACCAGGGCACAGTTCGGCTTCCAGCAGTCGGCTTCGGGTCGATACGTCTATGAAGGCGCCCTGTTCTGGCTCATCCTCCTGGCCGACGCCGCGCGCGGCCTCCCATGGCGAGGCACTTGGCGGCCGGCCTTGGTCGCCTGCCTCTTCCTCGCCTGCTTCAGCAGTGGAACCCTTCTAATCACCTACGCGGCCGCGAAGACGGTGCAGATGGATCGCGAGGTCGCGGACCTCCAGGCGCTCGACAGCACGCGCGGCGATCCGTGCCTCATGCCATCCGGCCTCGCCGATCCCCTCGTCATGCCGCAGGTGAACAGCCCCGCGCTTTACTACCGTGCGGTGGACAGGTACGGCGACCCCGCGCCGTCGCGGGCGGTGACCAATCCCGGCGACTTCGCGCGCGCCCGGGCCAATCTCCTGCGCTCCGGCTGCCGTTGACCCGCTCGAAAGCCCGAGGTTCGTTCGAGCGCCCACCTACACTAAGTTCAGATGGCGTTTGACTTCGACGTGGCGATCCTCGGCGGCGGGATGGGCGGTTACCCGGCCGCGATCAGGGCGGCCCAGCTCGGCCTGAAGGTCGCCCTCGTGGAGTCCGACAAGCTGGGCGGCACCTGCCTGCACATCGGGTGCATCCCCACCAAGGTCCTGCTGGAATCCTCGGAGCTGTACCACCGTGTTGCGGCGCGCGGGCCGGAGTTCGGCGTCAACGCCGAGAAGGTGCAGTTCGACTATCCGACGATCGCCGCCCGCCGCGACGCCGTCGTGGCCCAGCTGTACAAGGGCGTCCAGTACCTGATGAAGAAGAACAAGATCGAGGTCGTCGCCGGCAGCGGCCGGGTGCGCGACCGCAACACCATCGACGTCGGCGCCAAGCAGATCAAGGCCAAGGACCTCATCGTCGCGACGGGCTCGACGGTCAGGACCCTGCCCGGGCTCGAGTTCGACGGCCAGTTCATCATCTCGTCCGACCACGCGACTCTCGCGGCCAAGATTCCCGAGTCGATCTGCATCATCGGCGGGGGCGCCGTCGGCGTGGAGTTCGCCACTCTGTACAGCCAGCTTGGCGTCAAAGTGACCCTGATCGAGGCGCTCGACCGCCTGGTGCCGCTGGAGGACGAGGAGATCTCGAAGGAGATGCTCACGGCTTTCAAGAAAGCGGGCATCGACTGCCGCGTGGGCGTCAAGGTCAAGGGCGCGAAGAAGGCGCGGGATGGCGTCAGCGTCGACACCGACCAGGGCGAGGTTTGGGCGCGCCAGCTCCTGGTTGCCGTCGGACGGGCGCCGCGGTCGAAGGACATCGGCCTCGAGCAGGTCGGCGTGACGACGCACCCCAACGGCTTCATCAAGGTCGACGAGTGGATGCGGACCTCGGCCGAGGGCATTCACGCCATCGGCGACGTGGTCGGCGGTTACCTCCTCGCGCACGCGGCTTCGCACGAGGGGACCACGGCAGTCGAGGACATCGCGGGCAAGGGCATCTTGCCGATGGACCAGGAGCTTGTGACGCGCTGCACGTACTCGCACCCGCAGATCGCGTCGGTGGGCCTCAGCGAGAAGCAGGCGAAAGAGAAAGGGCACGAAGTGCACACCGGCAAGTTCCCGTTCACGGCGCTTGGCCGCGCCATCATCCACGGCGAGACGGGCGGTTTCGTCAAGATCGTCGCCGACGCCAAGACCGGCCGGATGCTCGGCGCCCACATCGTCGGACCCGAGGCGACTGAGCTCATCGCCGAACCCGCGCTCACGCAGCTGTTCCAGGGCGACGCCTGGGAGCTCGGCCGGAACATCCACCCGCACCCGACGCTGAGCGAGGCCGTGATGGAGGCGGCGCTGGCCGTGGACGGCCACGCCATCCACATCTAGGTAACCGATGGCTCAAACGGTCAAGACCAAGGGTCCTACCTTCAACCCTGAGTGGCGCTTCCAGGAACCTATCGCGTGGCGTGACACCGACCTCGACGAGAAGACGCTGAAGACATGGTTCAACTACATCCTGCTGGGGCGACAGGTCGACTATCGCTTCCAGGTCCTCAACCGGCAGGGCCGCGCGCCCTTCATCATCTCGTGCGCCGGGCACGAGGCCGCGCAGATCGGGATCGGGTGGCCCCTCAAGCCGAAGTACGACTGGCTGGCGCCGTACTACCGCGACGTCGTCCTGTGCATGCGCATGGGCATGACGCCGCTCGATCTGATGCTCTCGGTGCTCGCCAAGGCGGCCGACCCGGCGTCCGGCGGCAAGCAGACGCCAGGCCACTTCTCCGACTCGCGACACAACATCACGTCGGGCGGCTCGCCGGTGGCTACGCAGATGGTGCGAGGGGCCGGCGTCGCGTACGCGCTGAAGATGGACGGCACCGACAAAGTCCTGCTCACCTGCTACGGCGAGGGCGCCGGCGCCGAGGGCGATGCCCACGAGGCTTTCAACTTCGCGGCGATCTACAAGCTCCCGGAGATCTTCGTGTGCGAGAACAACGGCTTCGCGATCTCCACGCCCTTCATCAAGGAATACGCCATCGAGCACGTGGCCCAGAGAGCGGCCGGCTACGGCTTTCCGGGCGTCACCGTCGACGGCCGCGACCCCGTCACGTGCTACGTGGTCGCCGGCGAGGCGATCGCGCGCGCCCGCGCCGGCGAGGGCCCGACACTCATCGAGTGCCTGGTCGACCGGCTGGGCGCGCACTCGTCCGAGGACGACCAGCGCCGGTACCGCGCCCAGGAGGAGATCGACCGGCTCGCCCAGAACGACTGCCTCGTCCGGTTCAAGAACCGGCTCATCGAGGAGAGTGTCCTGACGGCGAAGGAGGTCGCGGAGTACGAGGAGCGAGTCAAAGACGAGGTCGCGAAGGCGACGCGCGAGGGGATGGACTCGCCGGACCCGGCGCCGGAGGATGCGCTGACCAACGTTTACGGGATCGGCGCGCCGGGCGCCATCGACCCCGCTCCGGGCGTCGAGACCGAGGAGATGAACATGGTGGCCGCCTTGCGCTCGGCCCTGACCGAGGAGATGGAGCGCGACGAGCGAGTCATGGTCCTGGGCCAGGACGTCGGCAAGAAGGGCGGGGTGTTCCTCGTCACCGACGGCCTCCAGAAGCGGTTCGGCGAAACGCGCGTCATCGACACTCCGCTGGCCGAGTCGTCGATCGCCGGCGTTGCGCTCGGGCTGGCCGTCGCAGGCAAGCGCCCGGTCGCAGAGATGCAGTTTGCGGACTTCGCGCACATGGCTTTCAACTCGATCACCAACGAAGCGGCCAAGTATCGATATCGAAGCGACGGCGACTGGTCGGTGCCCATGGTGGTGCGCGCGCCGATGGGCGGCCACGCGCACGGCGCGCTTTACCATTCGCAGTCGATCGAGGCGCGGTTTGCGACGCCGGGGCTGAAGATCGTGATCCCCTCGAGCCCGTATGAGGCGAAGGGACTGCTTCTGGCCGCGATTCGCGATCCCGACCCGGTGCTCTTCTTCGAGCACAAGCGCCTGTACCGGATGTTCAAGGAGCCGGTGCCGAAGGGCGAATACCTCATACCGCTGCAGGTCGCCCGCACGGTGCGCGAAGGCGCTGACATCTCGGTCTTCTGCTACGGGCTCATGGTCCACTACGCGCTCGAGGCTGCGAGAAGCGTCGACGCGGAAGGGGTCAGCGTGGAGATCGTCGACCTGCGCACGGTTTACCCGCTGGACAAGGACGCGATCATCGCGTCGGCGCGCAAGACCGGCAAGTGCCTTGTCCTCTACGAGGACAACTTCACGATCTCGGTCGGTTCCGAGGTGGCGGCGCTGATCGCCGACGAGGCCTGGCGGTGGCTCGACGCGCCGGTCAAGCGGCTGGGCGGGCTCGACGTGCCCTCGATGCCTTACGCGGTCCCGATGGAAGAGTTCTTCATGCCAAACCCGGCGAAGATCACGAAGGCGCTGAAGGAGCTCGCCGCTTACTGATGGGCAAAGAAACCAATGGCTAAGACCACGCGTGTCGTGATGCCCCAGCTTGGGGAGTCGGTCCACGAAGGGACGATCTCCAAGTGGCTCGTCAAGCCCGGCGACAAGGTGACCGAGTTCGAGCCCATGCTCGAGGTGGACACGGACAAGGTCAACGCCGAGGTGCCGGCGCCAGTGACGGGGATCCTGCGCGAGATCCTCGCGAAGGAAGGGCAGACGGTGCAGGCCGGGGCGGAGATCGCTGTCGTGGAGGTCGGCGGGGACGGGGAGGCCGGCGCCCCACCGGCGCCTGCAGTCACGCCCGAGGCGGCGGCCACACCGCGGCCTGCAGCCGCGCCCGAGACATCGGTCACACCGCCGCCTGCAACCGCGCCCAAAACATCGGCTGCGAAAACGACCGCCGCCGCCGCTCCCGCACCCGAGAAGTCACAGGCTGCGCCCCCTGCGGCGCCTGTCTTCGATACCGGCGAGCACCGGTACTCGCCCGCCGTGCAGATGGTGGCCTCAGAGCTGCAGGTCGACCTCTCGAAAGTGGTTGGAACAGGCATCGGCGGCCGCGTGACCAAGAAGGACGTGCAGGACTACGCGGCCACGGCGAAGGCCGCGCCCGCCCCCGCCACGACCCCGCAGGCGGTCAAACCGGGCGAGGGCGACGAGGTCGTGCAGCTGACCCGGGTGCGCCGCCTGATCGCCGAGAACATGACCCGCTCGAAGACCACCATCCCTCACGCGTGGCAGACGCAGGAAGCGGACATGTCGGGGGTCGTCGCGAACCGCAACGCCAACAAGGCGGCTTTCCAGAAGCAGGAAGGCTTCTCGCTCACCTACCTGCCTTACGTGATGGCCGCGACCGTGTCGGCGCTGCGCGAGCATCGCCAGGTCAACTCGACGTTCAACGAGACCGAGCTCATCATTCACCGCGACATCAACCTGGGCGTGTCGGTCGGGTTGGAGGACACGCTGGTGGTGCCGGTGGTGCGGCGTGCGGACGGGCTCTCGATCGCCGGCCTGGCCAGGGCCGTCAACGATCTGGCTGCCCGCGCGCGCGGCAAGCAGCTGAAGGCGGACGACCTGGCCGGCGCTACGTTCACGGTCAACAACTCCGGCACGTTCGGAACGCTATTCAGCTACTCGGTGATCAACCCGGGACAGGCTGGAATCCTGACCATGGAGGCGATCGTCGAGCGGCCGGTCGCAGTGCAGGGCCTGATCGGCGTCAAGCCGATGATGTACCTGTGCTTCTCGTTCGACCATCGCGTGTTGGACGGGCTGCAGGCGGCGCGATTCCTGACCTCCTGCCGCAAGTGGCTCGAGGGCGTGACCATGGAATCGCCGGTCTACTGACTGCCGGTCACTCCGAACTCTTGATGGCTTTGAACCAGCAGCACCCAAACTTCACGTCCGTCGGGCCGGACGCGCCGTTCAACCCAATCGCGATAAATCGAGCGACCAATCGGGCCAGGGCTGGCCGCATGCGCCGGCCTGGCTTGCGGAGGCCGAGCTGCCGCTGGATCTCGATCGGCTGCCGCTTTCGCGCCGTAAGTGTGTATAGGACGCCTGCAGTGACGCGAGCGATCGACTCCCAACGCCGAACCTGCCCGACGCCGAGGTAAGGCGTGGCGTCCACGACGCTCAGACCTGTAGGCGATAACGCGTTCTGCCATTCCGACCGGCCCCAGTAGCGGCGGTGCGCGACTCGACTGTCGAGATGACGAAGGTACGCGTCCCGCGATGCACCTGGCAGCAGGGGTCCGCGTAGGCATGCGTGAAAGTCCGGCCCTGGCACGGTGAAGATGAACTCACCGCCCGGTCGGAGCAGGCGGCCCACCTCAGCGAGCACCGGTTCGATTTGATCGATGTGTTCGAGTACTGAGTTGGACAGGACCCAGTCGAAAGAGCCATCAGGCTCGGGAACCATGTCTCCCCCTACCGTATGAACCGCGGAATAAATGCCGAGGTCCTCCGCATGAGCCGCTTCCGACGCGTCCGGATCGACTCCGACCACGTTGCGTCGACCCACCTCTTCCAGCACGATTCGAGTCAGCAGGCCGTCGCCGCAGCCGAGGTCGACGCCCCGGCCCTCAGGCACGCCGTGCTCAACGACCTGCGCGATCTCAACCGCGCGCCACAAAGCGGTTGCTGGCTGGAACGGGTATACCTGAAGAAACCGGATGAGCAGGTCCCGTCTCACAGCAATTGTTCCAGCTGTTCCTCGTAGCGGGCGACAAAGGCCGCGGCGCGCCAGCGCTCGCGAGCAAGCGCTGCGACACGCTGTCTCAAGCTCGGGTCGGCCAGGACAGCGGCCAGTGCACTGTGCACGACTTCATGAAGGTCCTTGCCGTCAGCAGTCGACATGAACACCAGATCCTGCACCGCGGGTATGCCTCGGGCCGTTTCCGCTGATAGCAGGGTCGGTGTACCACAGCTCATGGCCTCTTGGGCCACAACCGGGAAACCCTCTCCACTCGAAGGGAGAACCAATAGGTCGGCGGCGACATAGTGGTCGCGTAGCCGTACGTGATCTAGAGGCTCGATCACGCGCAGGTTCGGCAGATCCCAGGACGCGGGGTCCACGTCGCCGGCGCGGCCGATGAAGAGCCACGACCATTCCGGGGTGTCCGCGATTATGGGTCTCAGGAACTTGATCCCCTTCTTCTCGACAAACCGGCCCACGAACAGCAGAAGTGGCCTCTCGCGATCGATGCCGTGTTGGTCTCGAAGTGCCGCTCGCTCAGTCGGTGCCGCAGGATGGAACAGGTCGGTATTGACGCCGCTTTCGATGACGATCGGTGGCTTTCGAAAGTGCACCCTGGCTGCGAACCAGCGGCATACCTCCTCGCTCTCGAACACCACCTGGTCGGCCCTCGATAGGACCGCGCGGCCAAGGGTTGCATACGCCAGCGACTGGAGGGCGCGCAGGAGGGGGTTGGCGTAGGGAACCTTTGCGATGTGCTGGGTCACGAGAACGGGCCGGCGACGCCGAGCTGCCGCCGCGATCGCCGCGACGTTAGTGGCATACAAGCAGTCGTGCATGTGCACGACCTCGCTCCACGCAACCTGACTCGAGATGAAATGAGCCGCGTCCGGACTTGGCAGCGGATATGGAAAGCCCAGCCGCTCGATGCCATTCCACACCCGCACCCGAACGTCATCCTCACCGCCGTGGTGCGGGCGCTCCCGGAGATCGCCCGCGAGCCAGCGCACCTGGTGGCCCCGGTCGCGGAGACCAGCGACAAGCGTCGCCGCCAGGCTCTCGATCCCACCGACATGCTCCGGGTAGTAGTTGCTGGCCATCAGAATGCGCAATTCCGTCAGAGCAGCCCAGATCGCACATGTTCGAGAACGGCGTGTTGCAGCCGAACCACGTCCAGACCATCGGCGGCCGAGATGTCTTGCGCCGGGACTCTGGTCCGGCAAGCTTCCACGAACCGGGCAATCACTACGTCGTTGCCGTAGGCGAGGCGGCCCAGCGTATTCAGGGCGCCTGAGCGCATCACACCGCCCACGTGGGTCGCGATCGCGTGAGCGCTGGTTTCGAGCACATTGCGACCTAGGTGCTGATGATCGTTGCCGATCAGCACGAGCACATCGCGGAATATATCGAGCACAGCAATCCCGCGAGAGCAGAGAAGCGTTACATGCCATTCGCTGACCGGTGCCTCGAAGTTCATCGCGATCTGAACTGGCACTTTGCCGACGTGCAACAGGATGGTGATCGATGCGGGCGTCCGGCGACCGTCGCGGCCGGGGATGACGTGAGCGGCCTCGAGCGAGGGTACGGCGCCGAGCAGACAGCGAATCAGATAGAAGAAATGAGGCGACTCGTCGTAGAACAGTCCAAGCGGCAGAGATTCATACCAATCAGGCAGGCGCCTTTCTGGGTTCGACAACTGCGCTCCCCAGAGTGCACGGATTTCGCCGAGCCGCCCCGACGCAATGAGGCGGCGAAGGCGAAGCGTCGACCTGGCGAACTGAAAGTTGTGCACGATCGAGAGCACCCTTCCGCTGCTCGAGGCCAGTTCGCCGAGCTCTCGTGCGGCGCTGACCTCGAGAGCCATTGGCTTCTCGAGCAGAACGTCCTTGCCGGCACGCATGTATGCACGAGCTAGAACGTCGTGGGTCGACGGCGGGGTTGCAATCGTCACCGCGTCGACCTCCCCAAGCCATGGCACGTTTGACGGGTCGTCAGCTGGGGCGCCATGACGAACTCGGAAGGCGGCCCGAGCCTGCTCGACCCTCGCCGGCGAGTGATCGATCACTCCGACCACCTCCACGCCCGGTGAACGACGGAGCCATGGCAGGTGGCGGTGGGTCCCGACCCAGCCGAGGCCGACGACGGCAACTCGTAAGGCGCTCAACCGAGGAATCTTGCCTTCAATTGGTCAGCCCCGACAGGACGATGTCGACATCGATATCGCCAACCGACGCGTAGCCACCGGGCGCTACGTCCGGAAACCGGAGTCGGATTGACTCGCCTTCGTAAAGAGTCCTCGGATCGAGGGGAACCCACAGCCAACCGCTCACCGTGCGGCCGGAGTCGACGTCCCCCGGAAGACGCGTCGACTTGAAGTACTGTGCGGAAACCCCGCCAGGCGAAGCGACCGGCACGGTCCATTCCGCCTCGCTGGGACCAGTGTTGCTTAGTCTCACCTCGAACCAGGTCGCTCGTGCCGGCGCATCCAGCGCAATTCCGTCGACGCTGATCGTAACGCCCCCGAAACGCCCCGACCCTGCGACCGCGATCATCTTGGCATCAGTCGGCGGCTTTCCCGGGCCAGGTTCGGCAGGTGCAGGCAAACCGAGCGCCCCGGCACCTAACATGCCGGCCGCCACGAGGGTGTAAGCGACTGCGGCGATCCGGCGAATCGCCGGTCTTTTCAACACTGTGACGATCCCCAGGGCGCACAAGCTTGCTGAGGCGGGAAGCGCCGGGTATGCATACCGGCCCGGGCTGGCGAACTCGTAGCCTGAAGTCACCGGAAGCAGGAGTCCCACGCCGGCCAGACCGAGAATCGCCAGGACGGCCACCGAAATCGGACCGCGAAATGCCCTCAGTCCGCCCTGTCTGTAGACCGCTAGAAGCCCAACGAGCGAACTGAGCGCGATCAGCCCTCCGAGGATTGCAAAAGGCAGCCCAAGCGGTAGGACGCCCCAGGGTTCGCCGGTCCAGTAGGTGAGGTGAAAGACTGCCAGGTTGAATGGTATGAATGCGGCGGTTACAGGACCCGGCTCCACAGCCGAAAGTCGGTTGGCGAGGGCGCCCGGCGTGAACGCGCCGTAGATCCTGAGGTTGACCAGGAACCAGGGGACAAGGCACAACAACGCGAGCAGGCCTGACGCCGCCGCGTGTCCGATCCTGGCCATCGGACTTATATCGACGGCCGGCAAGATCGCCGCCAGAACGAGCGCCGGCGCCAATCCGGCCAGGGTGACCTTGACCATCATCCCTACGCCAAGCAACAGGCCCATGAGAGCCGCTCGGCGCCACGTCCACGTGGTTCCAGTGGACCTGATCGCCAGGAGCACGAAGAGCCCGCCAACGGCTGTCGCGAGGGCATCGTTGCTGATCCGTGTCGCGTTGAGGTCGAGGCCAGGTAGCAATATCGCTAACAGGGCGGACAGAGACGCGACTTCCGGTCGGGAAGGAAATAGAGTCCGGGCAGCGGCGATGGTCATCGGCGCGAGGGTCGCAACCAGGAGGGCGCAGATGATGCGGATGGCATAAATGGCGGCCAATGGGCCCCCGATCTGGTCCACCAGGGACCACACGGGAACCATCGCCATGTAGAAGAAAGGGGTCTGCACCGACTCGATCGACAGAGACCACAGGTGCCTGGACATCCACGCCGCATTCACATGGCTGGTCATCCCGGCCGGAGGCGGGCCGATGTCAGTTGGGTCCGGCGTCGGGTACGTCCCCGGCGAGAAGACCGAGTACACGCCTGTCAACTCCATCACCTTCAGCGTCTCGTGGTCAATGGCGGTCGCGTTTGCGGCCGGGTAAATGCCGTGGCTCAGCTGAATGATGAAATCGGCGTGCTGTGCCTCGTCGACCCTGGACCAGACTGGTTGGGCAATGGCCATGACCAGGGCTGGTACCAGGGCTGCCAGATAGGCCCAAAGAAGCAGGTGCCGGCGCAAAACCGCTGACGCTTCAGCCAGGGTCAGTGTCGTTTTCCATGCCCAGGATGCTGAGGAAGAAGCTCGCGAAAACCGTCTGAATCCCCAGCGTGAGAAGGACGGCAGCGGGGATGACCTCTCGCATCGTCGTCTGCGGATCGAGCACTCCGAACCCGACCGACTGCCAGCTGTGAATGGCGAGAACGATTCCGGCGATGCCGAGCACGGACATCAACGTGCCGAGCACCAGACCGGTTTCCAGCTTGATGTATCGGAAAGTCGCCGAGTAGGCCGCGTTGGGTGGATGGAAGCCCTCTCGCATGGCGAACACCTTCGTGAACACGGCGAACACGATGAGCTGAAATCCGATCAGGCAGGCGAAGCCGGCGAGCAATAGCGTGTGTATGTCGAACCCGAGCGGCCCTAACTTTTTAGGCCCGGTCTCGAGCGCCGCACCGACGACCAGGCTCAACCCGAACACCGCGAGGCCGGGATACAGGAACAGCCACCGCGGGCTGAAAAGCAGCATGAAGCGCAGGTGTCGCCAGCCGTCGCGCCACGTGCGAAGGTGCGGCGGTCGCGAGCGGCCGTCGGGCCGCAGGGTCACGGGCACCTCGGCGATGCGCATGCGCTTGAGCGACGCTTTGATCACCATCTCGCTCGCGAACTCCATGCCGGTCGCCCGCAGCCGCATCTTCTCGTACGCAGCCTTGCGAAAGCCCCTCAGGCCGCAGTGGGCGTCGCCGACCGGCGTGTGGAAGAAGATGCGGCTGATCGACGTCAGCACGGGATTGCCCACCCAGCGGTGCGACCAGGGCATCGCGCCAGGCGCGATGCCGCCCAGGAACCGGTTGCCGACCACCAGGTCGTAGCCATCGCGCAGCTTCGCGATCAGCGGCGCGATCGCCGTGAAGTCGTAGCTGTCGTCCGCGTCGCCCATGATCACGAACTCGCCGCGAGCCGTGTCGATGCCGCCGATCAGCGCGCTGCCGTATCCCTTCCGCGGCACCGGCACCACCCTCGCACCGAGCTCCCTGGCGATGACCTGGGAGCCGTCCGTGCTGCCGTTGTCGGCGACAATGATTTCGGCAGAGAGCCCGTCTTTATCGATCGCCTGCTGAACCTTGCGTATGCAGGCGGCCAGCGTCTCGGCTTCATTGAGGCACGGCATGACGATCGAGACGTCGACCGCGTGGGGGGCGGACCTTTCGGCCTGTTCGGGGGATCGCTGCGCGATCGTCATGGCGCATCAGCCTAACGCTCGGTGCAGCGAACAGCTTGCGGAAAAAGAAATGACCCCGACGGATCGCCTCTCGAGGACCGGTACTAGCCTTGCGGCTTGTTCCTGCCCTCTCGAACGTTTCCCTCGGGGCCAAGGTGAAGACTAATAGGGCCCATAACAATGCGCAAGTCCGAAAGTCAGTTCGCTGCCAACCATGAAGAAGTAGCCGGTCGCGACGGCTCAATAAAGGACGGTCTTGCCCCCGTCGACGACCAGGTCCTGACCGGTGATGAGGTCGTTCTCCAGCAGCGCCATCATGGCCTGGGCGACGTCGTCCGGCGACGCGATGCGCTGCAGCGGTGTTGATTTCTTGAACGCCTCCTCCTGCGCCGCGGCCGCGTCCTCACCGAACCGCTGCCGGAACCACCTTGATGAGACGAGGCCG
>JBDTKH010000056.1:0-29453 GCA_039935415.1 Candidatus Dormiibacterota bacterium | reverse complement strand
GAGACGTGGTCCTGGTTCCGCGGGGCTACCACCCGGTCGCCGCCGGGCCGGGCTACGACCTCTACTACCTTAACGTGATGGCCGGGCCGCGCCGGCGATGGCTGGTCACGACTGACCCCGACCATCGCTGGCAGCTCGACTAGGCGGAGCACTCGGACGCGCCGACTAGGATTTCCTCCGATGCACGTCTACAAGGAAGCCCGCCCGCCCGCGGGCAAGCCCCCGACCATCCTGGACGTGGCCTCCGAAGCAGGCGTGTCCAAATCCACGGTGTCGAATGTCGTGCGCGGGGTGGCTGGGGTCTCCGACGAGACCCGCGTGAAAGTACGCGCGGCGATCGACAAGCTTGGTTACAGGCCGAACGTGATG
This sequence comes from Candidatus Dormiibacterota bacterium, assembly GCA_039935415.1. Classification (GTDB taxonomy): domain Bacteria; phylum Chloroflexota; class Dormibacteria; order Dormibacterales; family Dormibacteraceae; genus Palsa-870. The sequence goes on along the minus strand of JBDTKH010000056.1, from coordinate 29,084 downwards.
GCCCGGCAGCTGGTGCAGCAGCGCACCAACATCCTCGGCGTGGTCGTAGGCGACCTGGCCAACCCCTTTTTTGCGGAGATGGCGAAGCTCGTCGAGAGGCACGCCGCGAGCCGTGGCTACACGGCGATGTTCTGCAACACGGAGGGTGACCGGCAGAGCGAGCTGGCCGGGGTCGAGACCCTCCTCGAGTACCGAGTCGCCGGGATCGTGTTCCTCGCCGTGTCGGCGGAATCCAGCACCCTGCGCGAGACCCTCGAGCACAAGGTTCCGGTGGTCTTCATCGGCTGCCACGAGGATTGGGGCGACGTCGTGTCGGTCGACGACGTCCGCGGCGGCAGGCTCGGCACCGACTACCTGATCAACGCCGGTCACCGCCGGATCGCGTTCCTGTCGATCCCCGAGCTCGAAGGCCGTTCAGACCTGGCACGCCTGCAGGGGTACAAGGAGGCGATGCGCCAGTCCGGTCTCGAGCCGCCCGTGCGGATCAGGTGGTCGCCTCCCTCCGAGCACGTGACGATCGAAGGGGTCGAGCGCGGGCTGCGCGCGATGTTCACCGGTCCCGACCGCATCACGGCGGTGTTCGCCTCGAACGACTTCGCCGCGATCTACCTGCAGGAGTTCGCCGACCGGGTCAACCTCCGCGTGCCAGGGGACGTGTCGATCATCGGCTTCGACGACGTCGCCATGGCCGGTCTGGCTCGGATCGGGCTGACCACCGTCGCCCAGCCACGCGAGGAGCTAGCCCGCCAGGGTATCGCGGCGCTCGTCGAGCGGATCGATGGAAAGCGGACCGGCCCGGCCCGCGCCTCGTTCGTCGGGGTCGAGCTGGTCGCGCGAAATTCGACCGCGCCGAATTCGAACCGTGACCCTGGGGGCAGGAAGGAGTCATGAGGACGCTGAACAACCTCTTCTCGTGGCTGGTCACCGCGCTGTTCGGGGTGCTCACGCTCGCCCTTGGATTCGAAAGCTGGGCGCTGCTGACCGGCCACACGCCGATCACCTATTACATCCGGCCGGCTGTTCATTCCTACCCTGGCGTGGCGTTCGTCGTCGCGGTGGTACTCGGCATCCTGCTCGGGCATTTCCTGTGGGGACCCGCGCGAGGCAGGACCGCTCCGGTGAGCGACCAGCAGTGAGCATCACGATAACGCCCGACGCGATCATATCCGTGATCGCCACCGTTTTCGTACTCGTGGTGTTCCTCCTCATGCTCGAAGAGTCATTCGCCTTGAGGGCGGGACGGGACCCCATGAGCAACGGGGTGCGGTCCATGGTCCGCCGGTTCCCGCGTGCCACCTACGCCTTCGCGATCGTTTTCGGGATGGTGCTCGGACACCTTCTTTGGCCGTAGGCGTAGCCGCGCCCGCGGAGCAGAGAACCCAGTGGATCGGCACTGCAATGGTGCTGGTCTCGGCGACGGCTTTCGGCAGCCTCGCGATCTTCGCCAAGCTCGGCTACGCCGCGGGCCTCGGGACCGAGCAGCTGCTCGCCTTCCGCTTCCTTTTCGCAGCGATCGGGATGTGGCTGCTGGCGATGGTCACCGGGCAGAGCCCCTTGCGCCTGAGCCGGCGCCAGCTCGCCACGCTGCTCGGCCTCGGCGCGATCGTTTACACGGGCCAGTCGCTCACGTATTTCATCGCGCTGCGTTCCCTCCCTGCCTCGCTTGTCGTCCTCATCGCATACATCTACCCGAGCCTTGTCGTGGTCGCCGGGTGGCTGTTCCTCCGCCGCTCGGTCTCGGCGTGGCACGGCGTGGCGCTGGCCGGGAGCTTCCTTGGCGTCGCGCTGCTGGTGGGTGGAGCGCGATTCCAGCTCTCCTGGGCGCTGGTCTTCGCGATCGCCTCGCCCACGATCTACACGGGCTACATCCTGATCGGCGAGCGGGTCATGAGCTCGGTGCCTGCGGTGGGCGCCAGCGCCGTGATCATGAGCGGGGCCGCGGCGGCATTCTGCCTCCTGGCGGCGCTGAACCACGAGCTGGTGCCGCCCCGAAACGCAAGCGGCTGGACGGTCGCGATTGGTATAGCGCTCTTCCCGACCATGATCGCGATCTCGCTGTTCCTCGCCGGTCTCCCGCGGATCGGCGCCGCCCGCGCAGCGTTGCTGAGCACGTGGGAGCCGGTGGTCACGGTGCTGCTGGCGGTCGCCATCCTGGGCGACAGGCTCTCCGCCGTCCAGGTCATCGGCGGCGTCTTCGTGCTGCTCTCCGTGATCGTCGTCCAGGCCGCGCAGCTGTGGAGGCCCGGTCTGTCGAACGCGCTGAAGTAGCGCAGCTTCGATGACGCCGGCTCGCCAGAATGTGACGATGCCGGCCTTCACGCAGCTCGACTACCTGTACACGCCGAGCAGCGACGTCGCCGAGGACGCGCGCTACTTCATCGAGGTCCTTGGCGGAAAGCTGGGCTTTGCAGTCGAAGGGATGGGCGCGCGCGTCGCGCTGATCGAGCTGACCAGCGGCCCGCCGCACGTCCTGCTGACCGACCACCTGGACGGCGATCGCTCGATCTACATCTATCGTGTCGATGACCTGCACAAAGCGACGGCGGACCTCAAGAAGCGCGGTTTGAAGAAGCAGCAGAGCCTGGAGATCCCGATGGGCCCGTGCTCGTCGTTCGTCACACCGGGCGGGCAACGCATCGCGCTCTACGAGCTCGCGCGGCCGGGTGTGCTCGAGCATTTCCTCGGAAGAAAAGACTTCTAGGGGCCCGCACCCTAGAATCCGCGCCAGCGTGCTTAGGCGGATTCTAGTGATGAGCGTGTGCATTGCCGGCGCGACCGGGATCTATCAGCTTGCTCCTGTGCTCATGGCATCGACCGAGGATCCGAACCGCGTCCGGGCGCAACCCATGACGATGAGCGTTCCAAGGCCTCCTGCTCTAACCCCCTTCCAGATCGTGGATCCGACGCCGAGCAGGCTTGTGATTCCGAAGATCAACGTGGACGCCGTGATCGAGGCCCGAGGGCTCGACTCGCAGCGAAACATGGAGACGCCCACGGATTTTCGTGATGTCGCCTGGTACAAGCTCGGGCCATCGCCCGGTCAGCCGGGCAACGCGCTGATCAACGGCCATGTCAACTGGTGGACCGGCGATGCCGTCTTCACGAAGCTGGGGCAGCTGCGGACGGACGACGAGGTGACCGTGCTTCGCGCCGACGGCCTGCCTGTCCACTTCAAGGTGACCGGCACGCAGACGGTTGACGCCAACGCGCGGATCGCTGCCCTGTTCGCGCCGAGCCCGGTCGCCACTCTGACCCTCATCACCTGCACCGGGGTCTGGAACCCGCTGACCCAGAGCGACACGCGGCGCCTGATCGTGAGCGCGGTCCTTGAGTAACCCACGCCGCGCCCTGATCGGGATGGCGCTGCTTCTGGTGCTCGCGGGGTCGGGCGTGCAGACGGCCTTCGCCGCGGGAAGCGTCAACCTCTGGCCGGCTGGCGCAACCGGCAGCCGCGCCAACACCGAGTGGCGCACGAGCACGTACGGTGGCGGACTCCTGGTCAGACGAACGCTGGTCAAAGCTTTCATGAATGCCGGCGAAGTGCTGCTGCTGGGTTCGAGTGCGATCAGCCAGGGCACCAGCGACATCCTGGTGTGGAACCCAGCGCTGGTCACAGGAGCGATTGGGGCCGAGAGCGTGTCAGCCGCGCCGAGCTTTAGCTGCAACACGCAACGCGCCGCGGGGCCGGCCTTTCAAGGCATGATCAGGAACCGGACCGAAGAGCTCACTGGTCCTGACACGATTCCCGCCACGATCGCCAACGCCTACATGCCCTGCAACTACACGGCACCGTCGACCGGGATCTACGACGTCGCCTTCCTAGGCCCGAACGGCTTCACGAATGACGCGGACGGAGCCGTGGCCGCCGACGTGGCGCTGACTGACCCCGCCGACTTCAACACCACGCAGAACACGTCAGTCGCTGCATGGGACGCCACGGTGCGCTCCAGCATCACCTCGGCGGCGGACCTCATGGGCCGCGTCTTCACCAACTACCTCGCGCTGTTCACCGGCGGCAACGGCCTCCCAGTATTCCCAAGCGTCTTTCCCGTCACGACCGACGGTTATCGATATCGGGTCGACCTGCGTGGCATGGACCCCAACGGCTGGCTCGTCTATGGGAACCAGGTCGGCTTCCTGGATTCCGATGGCCTGACTCCGCTCTACCACGACGCTGTCGCCGACGCGACCGGCTCGCCTGGTCAGCTGACGGGCATCCAGGGAGGAGTCACGTTTGCACGGCCGAGCTTTCCCCTGTTCTTCGAGCCGCCTGCCGCCGCCACCCTGACGGCGCTTGGCATTCCGGCCGCTCCAACCGCGCCGGTCATGAGCTCGCTGACCTTCATCGGCAACGTTGCTGGGAACACCAGCCTCGTCAACACCGGTGGCCAGTTCTCGTACACCAGCAACGTCCAGGGCGTGTACGACATCGTGATCAGCAGAGGCGGTGTCAACTTTGACCCGACCCTGGCGACGAACCGCTCCCTCCGTGGCGTTCGCGCGGCGGGTGTACAGACGGTGACGTGGGATGGCAAAGACAATTCCGGCGCGTTCTTCCCGGTGGGCAACTACCAGGTCCATGCCGCCTTCCATGGCGGCGAGTACCACTTCCCGATGATCGACGTCGAGAACGACACGACCGGCGGCCCGACCATCACGCTCCTCAATCCTCCGGGTGCATGCCCTGCCCTCACTGGCGGATGCAGGGCCGGCTTCTACGACGACCGCGCCTACAAGACGCTCGCCGGCACCGTCGTCGACTCAACCAGCACCGTGGGCAACGTCCTCTGCGGACTCAACCCGCCGGCTGCGCCTGCCTCCAACGCGATCACCGGGTACGACACCGCCACCGCGGTGCGTGCTTTCGGTTCAGCGAGCGGCGGAAACGCCAATGTGCCCTGCATCGGAAACTTTGGCGACGCCAAAGGCCTCGACACCTGGACCTACTTTCCGAGCACCACCCAGCTTGCGCCCCTGAACATCGTCGCCCCGGGGTCGGACATCGCTGTCGGGAAGTCCGTGAGCAATGCCAATCCTGCGGTTGGAACCAACGTGACCTTCACGGTGACGGCACACAACCTCGGCGCGGACCCTGCCACCAGCGTCCAGGTCACCGATCTGTTACCCGCGGGGTTGACCTTCGTCACGGCGACCGCCAGCCAGGGCGCCTACACCTCGGGAACCGGCGTCTGGAACGTCGGCGCCCTGGCGCTCGGCGCCATCGCGACCCTCCAGATCACGGTCACGGTCACGGGCACCACCGCGGTGACCAACACCGCCGTCCGCACCCTGACCACTCCGGCCGACCCTGATCCGGCGAATGATTCGGCTTCCGCGATTGTTACGGGTAGCACGGTGCCGGGACTTCCGAACAACGGCGTGCCTCCCGCCGCGGCGATGTGGCCCTACCTGGCTGCGCTGCTGCTGGCGATCGCGGTCGCGACAGGCATGCGCAGCCGCGTCCGTCGCCGGCAACCCTAGGTGACCGCGAAGCGGTGGATCCTGGTCGCCGCGGTCCTCGGGTCCGGGATCGTGTTCCTGGACTCGACAGTCGTCAACGTCGCCCTTCCCCGGATCGGGCGCGACCTGCCGCGGAGCTTCCTTGGCGTCTTCGAAGGCCAGTCCTACGTCTACAACGCATACCTGCTCACGCTGAGCTCCCTGCTCATCCTCGCCGGCGCGCTGAGCGACTTTTACGGCCGGAAGCGAACTTTCCTGTACGGCCTGGTCGGATTCGGCGTCACGTCGGTGCTTTGCGGCCTGGCCCCAACGATGGAGCTTCTCGTCCTCTTCCGCATCCTCCAGGGCGCCGCCGGAGCCCTGCTGGTTCCCGGCTCGCTTGCCCTGCTCACCGCCAACTTCTCGGGTGAAGAGCAAGGCCGAGCGTTCGGAACATGGGCGGGCGCGTCGGGAGCCACCACCATCCTCGGCCCCCTCGTCGGGGGCCTGCTCGTCGACACGATCTCTTGGCGCGCCGCCTTTCTGATCAACATCCCGCTCGTCGCGGTCGCGGCGTGGGCGACCTGGAGACACGTGCCGGAAAGCCGCGACGACGAGGCCAGCGCGCAGTTCGACTGGGGCGGGGCTGCGATCGTCGCGCTCGCCGTGGGCGGGCTGGCCTTCGGGACCATCTACGGGCAGCAGCGGGAGTGGCGCGACCCGATCGGATACATCGCGCTGGCGGTCGGCGTTCTGGCGACGATCGGACTGCCCTTCTGGATGATGCGGGTCAAGCACCCGTTGATCCCGTTGAAGCTCTTCCGTTCGCGAAACTTCGCCGTCACCAACATCTCGACGTTATTGATCTACGGCGCGCTGTACGTCACCTTTTACTACCTCGGGCTCTACCAGCAGGGCTCGCTCGGATACACCGCGGCGGCCGCGGGCGCGGGAGGCATTCCCGGCACGTTGTTCCTGATCTTCTTCTCGCGGCGATTCGGCAGCCTCGCCTCGAGATATGGACCGAGATGGTTCATGGCGATCGGGCCGGTGTTCATGGCGCTCGGCGTTCTGTGGTACGCGCGAGTGCCTGCGAGCAGCGTGGCGTGGCGGCTCCAGCCGGCAGACCCCAGCACATTCCTGCCGCCGCTCTCGTACTTCACCGATTTCCTGCCGGGCTCGTTGACCTTCGGGGTCGGCATCATGATAATGGTCGCTCCGCTCACCACCGCCCTGATGACGTCGGTGCCCGCTCGCAATGCCGGTGTCGGATCGGCGATCAACAATGCAATCTCGCGCGTCGGGCCCCAGCTGGCCGGCGCGCTGATCTTCGTGTTCCTGACCGCGAGCTTCTACTCCTCGCTCGCCTCGCGCCTAACGGGCGGCGATGTTTCTTCGAGCAGCTTCCGCAGCCGGGTGAGCCCGTTGAACACGCCGCCGGATCCGACCCTGGTTGCCGTCGTGCGCGAGGCATCGACCTCGTCGTTTCATCTCGCGATGCTGATCGGGGCCGGCCTGCTCCTCATCGGTGCGTTGGTGAACGCGGTCGGTATCAGCAACGCGCAGGCCGTCAATGACGAGCACGCGGCGGGAGCGGAGCCTGCCTCGCAAGCCAGCGCCTAGACTTTCTAACGTGCCGGCGGAAGCATGAGCCGCTTTCGAGAGGAGATCGGCGAGCAGCCGCTGCTCGCGTCGCGAATGCTGGCGGAGAGCCGCGGCACGGTCGCCGCGATCGCGGCGCGGGTTCGCAAAGTCAAGCCTCGTGGTTTCGCCATCGTGGCCAGGGGCAGCTCCGACCATGCCGCGCTTTACGCGAAATACCTCTTCGGCGTGCGCAACCACATGATGGTCGCGCTCGCCGCGCCGTCGCTCTTCACCCACTACGAAAGGCCGCCCCGCCTCGAAGGGCAGTGCGTGATCGGCATCTCCCAGTCGGGAGCGTCGCCCGACGTCATTGCAGTCATCGAGGAGGCCAAGCGCCAGGGTGCCCTCACGCTCGCGCTGACCAACGACCCGACCTCGCAGCTGGCGGCCACGGCCGAGCTGGTCCTACCGCTGGGCGCCGGCCCGGAGAGCAGCGTGCCCGCCTCCAAGACCTACACGGCGAGCCTGCTCGCGCTGGCGATGATCTCCCAGGCTCTCGACCCCGACGCCTCGTTCGAAGCTTCGCTCGGGCAGGTGCCCCCCGCGCTGTCGGCGGTCCTGGAGCAGGACACGGAGCTCGATCGCATCGTCCCGGCGCTCTTGGGGCCCCGTGCGATCGTGCTTGGTCGCGGTTTCAACTTCTCGACCGCCGAGGAAATCGCCCTCAAGCTCACCGAGACGAGCTACGTGCTCGCGCGCGCGTGGTCGGTCGCCGACTTCGAGCACGGGCCGATCGCGGTTGTCGAGCCCGGATTTCCGGTGGTGCTGGTGGACGGCGGCGGCCACGTGTCGGGTGACATCAGGGCGATCGGCGACCGCCTCGACGGCATGGGCTGTCGAGTGGTCCGGTTGATCGATGGGGTGGCGTCGGGCGGAGACCCCGAAACCACGGTGAGCGTCGAGTCCGGACTGCCCGAGGAGCTGACGCCGCTCACGCTTGCGGTCATGGGCCAGCTGCTCGCGCACCGCGTGGCGGTCGCCCGCGGCATCGATCCGGACAGACCGCGCACCCTGAACAAGGTGACGCGCACCTGGTGAGGTCATCCGGCCCGGCGTTATCGGGTTGACGAGGTGGCGGAACTCGAGCGTTACGGCCCGGGCGAAGAAGCCACGGACCTCGTTCCCGGCGATTTCATCCTCACCCACCGCCACAACTCCGTGGCGGGGCTGATCAGCCAGGCGGAGAAACGCCGTTTCCACGGCTCTGATGCGGCGTACGCGCATTGGAGCCACAGCGCGCTTATCGTCGAGAAGGACGGGTCGCTGGTCGAAGCCGAGGTGATGGGCGTGGAGCGAAACCCCATCTCCAGGTACAAAAGCGATGAGTACCATCTCGTCCGGCTGGGTCCGGATTTCTCCGCCGAGGGTCGCGCGCGCACCGCGGTTTACGCGACGGATCAGGTCGGGCAGGGCTTTGGTTTCCTGGACCTGGTTGGGGCGAGCGCGTTCCTCCTGTTCGGATGGCAGCTGCGCCTGATGCGCCGCAACCACCAGATCTGCTCGGGCCTCGTGGTGAGGGCGCTGCAGGCCGGTGGGCTCGTGCCAGACCTCGACCCCTTCCTCACCTTTCCGGCCGACCTCGCAAAGCGCTTTGGCGCACGGCCCTGACTGGGATGGTGCCACGGTGGTGAGGTTGATCGATCACGACCAGCTCCAGGAGATGGTCAAGCAGGGCGCGCAGCTCGTCGACGTCCTTCCCCCGAAGGAGTACTAGGAAGATCACCTGCCAGGCGCGGTGAACCTTCCGCTGCGCAAGCTGGACCAGGCGGTCGCCCGGACCGACCCAACCGTCTACTGCTGAGACGCCGCTTGAGACATGGCACCCATGGCCGCGGCGCGGCTCAAGACGCTCGCGGCGGGCCTGCCGACCGAAGGCGAGAACTCGAAGCATCCGCGCGCGGGCGACATCGCACGCCTTGACGTCGCGGTCGGCGGCCCGAAGGATCGGCTCGGCGACCTGAGCGCGCGCATTCGGGCGGCGGGCCTGGACGCAGCTGTCGTCGTCGACGACGACCGACACGTCCTTGGACTGCTGCGCGGGAAGGAGCTCGGCCTCGACCCGGAGCTTCCCGTCGAGAATGCGATGCGGACCGGCCCCAGCACGTTCCGCCCCTATATCCCGATCAAGGAGATCGCGGACTACATGGTCGAGCACGAGCTAGAGAGCTCGCCCGTAACGACGTCCGACGGGAAGCTTGTCGGACTGCTTCTTAAATCGGATGCTGTCGAGTGCGCCGCGAGCGCGACGCCGTGCGTGCGCAAGATGATCAGGTAACCGCAAGCCTGGCTGGGGGCGGCCACGGCTCCAGGTCACTCGTTAATGTGGTGGGCATGGCGGAGCACGAGATGGGAGTTGTCGGCCTGGCGACGATGGGCCAGAACCTCGCTCGCAACCTCGCATCACACGGCGTCCATGTCGCCGTGTACAACCGCACCCGCAAGCGCACCGACGAATTCATGGCCGAGCACGCCGCGGAGGGTGACTTCCGTCCTGCCGGAACGCTGCAGGAGCTGGTGCAGGTCCTCAAGCCTCCGCGCGCCATCCTGATCATGGTCAAGGCCGGCTCCGCGGTGGACGAGACGATCGACGCGCTGTCGCCCATCCTGAAGCCTGGCGACACCATCATCGACGGCGGCAACTCGCTCTTCCACGACACCCGCCGCCGGGCCGCGTCCGCGGAACGAGCCAACCTCGGGTTCATCGGGGCCGGTGTCTCTGGCGGGGAGGAGGGTGCTCTGCTGGGGCCCAGCATCATGCCAGGCGGGACCGCCGAGTCCTACCAGCGGGTCGCTGAAATGCTGACGGCGATCTCGGCGAAGGTCGACGGCGTCCCGTGCTGCACGTACATCGGTCCCGACGGCGCGGGACATTTCGTGAAGATGGTCCACAACGGGATCGAGTACGCCGACATCCAGCTCATTGCGGAAACCTATGACTTCCTCCGCCAGTCGCTCGGGCTCGCCCCCGCCGAGCTGGCGGAAGTCTTTCGCGACTGGAACAAGGGCGAGCTCCAGTCATACCTGATCGAGATCGCGGCCAACGTCCTCGCCAAGCGCGATGGCGACACGGACAAAGCGTTGGTCGACGCAATCGAAGACGAGGCCGAGCAGAAGGGAACGGGGCGGTGGACGAGCGAGTCCGCGCTCGAGCTTGGCGTCCCGCTGACCGGCATCACCGAGGCCGTCTTCGCCCGCATGCTGTCGAGCCAGAAGGCGCAGCGCGTCAAGGCCGCCGGGATTCTTTCAGGGCCTGCGGCAAGCGCCGCCCTCAAGCGGGACTCGCGCTTCGTCGACGACGTGCGTGACGCGCTTTACGCTTCAAAGATCGTCGCCTACGCCCAGGGGTTCGAGCACCTGCGAGCGGGTTCCCGTGAATACCTGTGGAACCTGGACCTCGGCGCCCTGGCGACGATCTGGCGCGGAGGATGCATCATCCGCGCCCAGTTCCTGGACCGCATCAAGGATGCGTACTCCGAGTCGCCGGAGCTGTCCAACCTGATGCTTGCGCCGTTCTTCCAGGAGGCGCTCGGGTCTGCCCAGCGTGCCTGGCGCAGCGTCATCAACCATGCCGTCGAACAGGGGGTCCCGATCCCCGCGTTTGCCTCCTCGCTCGCCTACTACGACGGCTACCGGCGCGCGCGTGGACCGGCCAACCTGATCCAGGGCCTGCGCGACTACTTCGGAGCGCACACTTACCACCGGGTCGACCGCGAAGGCGCGTATCACACGCGCTGGGCGCAGGACGGGACCGAGGTCAAGACCGACTAGCTAAGGCGCGGTCGCCAGCGCCTCCCTCGTTTCCACGAACGCCCGGACCGCCCGCTCGAGGTCGGCGCGCGAGTGGGCGGCCGACACCTGGGTCCTGATGCGGGCCTTGCCCTGTGGCACGACCGGGTACGAGAATCCGATCACGTAGACGCCTTTCTCGAGCATCAGCTGAGCCATCCGCCCCGCGAGCGTCGCGTCGCCCACCATCACGGGGACGATGGGGTGCTCACCCGGAAGGATGTCGAAGCCGGCCGCGGTCATCTCGGCCCGGAAGAACTTTGTGTTGTCGCGAAGTCGCTCCCTGAGCTCGGTTGCGGATTTGATCAGGTCCAGCACCTTCAGGCTGGCGGCGACGATGGGAGGCGCGACCGAGTTGGAGAAGAGGTAGGGCCTGGAGCGCTGGCGCAGCATGGCGACCAGCTCCCTGCGGCCCGACACGTAGCCGCCGCTGGCGCCGCCGAGAGCTTTGCCGAGGGTGCCGGTGATCGCATCGATCCTGCCCATCACCCCGTGATGCTCGTGGGTGCCGCGGCCGTTGGCTCCCATGAAACCGACCGCGTGCGAGTCGTCCACCATGACGAGCGCGTCGTGGCGCTCGGCGAGCTCGCAGATCTCCGGCAGCGGCGCGAGGTATCCGTCCATCGAGAACGCGCCGTCCGTGACCACCATGCGGAAACGGGCGTCGGCGCTTTCCTTGAGCTGCTTTTCAAGATCTTCCATGTCGCGGTTCGCGTAGCGGAGGCGGCGCGCCTTGCACAGCCGGACGCCGTCGATGATGCTCGCGTGGTTCAGCGCGTCGGAGATCACCGCGTCGTGCTCGTCGAGAAGAGCCTCGAAGATGCCGCCGTTGGCGTCGAAGCACGACGAAAAAAGGATCGTGTCCTCGGTACCGAGGAAGTCGGTGAGCGCCGCCTCGAGCTCTTTGTGGACCTCCTGGGTGCCGCAGATGAAACGCACGGACGCCATGCCGTATCCCCAGCGGTCCAGCGCCTCCTTGGCGGCCGCAACGACGGCGGGATGGTCGGCAAGGCCCAGGTAGTTGTTGGCGCAGAGGTTCAGCACCTCGTTGTCCAGGACCGTTACGACCGAGCCCTGCGGTCCCGTGAGCACGCGCTCTTGTTTCTCCAGGCCCGCGGCGCGAATCTCGTCAAGCTGGGTCACCAGGTGCGGGCGCATGGTTTCGAACATCCGGCTACCTCTCGGCTAACGTGCGGTCCAGTCCAGCACCACCTTCCCGCACTTGCCGGAATGCGCGACGGCGAAGGCCTGCTCGAACTGGTGATACGGAAAGCGGTGGGTGATCACGGGCGAGATGTCCAGGCCGCTCTGGGTGAACACGGACATCTGGTACCAGGTTTCGAAGATCTGGCGCCCGTAAACGCCTTTCACGGTGAGCATCTTCAACACGACCTGCGTCCAGTCCACGGCGAACTCGTGGTCGGGCAGGCCCAGGATCGCAACCCGCCCGCCGTGCGCCATGTTGGCGATCACGTCGCGCAGCGCGCTCCCCTGGCCGGACATCTCGAACGCGACGTCGAATCCTTCCTTCATGCCCAGCTCTTCCTGGACCTGGGCGAGCGTCGTGGTCCCAACGTCGACCGCGCGCGTCACGCCGACCTTGCGTGCCAGCTCCAGCCTGTACTCGCTCAGGTCCGTGATGACCACGAACCGCGCGCCGTTGTGGCGCGCGACCATCGCGGCCATGATCCCGATCGGGCCCGCCCCGGTGATGAGCACGTCTTCGGCCACGACGCGAAACTGCGTCGCCGTGTGCACCGCGTTGCCGAAGGGATCGAAGATCGCTGCCACGTCCAGGTCGATCTTTGTGAGATGCGGCCACAGGTTGCCGGCAGGCATGACTATGAATTCGGCGAAAGCGCCATCGCGCTGCACTCCGATGCCGACGGTGTTGGCGCAGAGCGCGCGACGGCCCGCCATGCAGTTTCGGCAGCGCCCGCACACGATGTGACCCTCGGCCCCCACGATCTCGCCGGGATACACCGACGCCACGCCCTCCCCAAGCTCGACGACCTCGCCGACGAACTCGTGGCCGATGACCAGCGGCGGATGGATCGTGTGCTGCGCCCACTCGTTCCAGCTTTCGATGTGGAGGTCGGTGCCGCAGATCCCGGTCCGCAGGACGCGAATCAGGACCTCGCCCGGACCGGGCGTCGGGTCGGGCACATCCTGGAGCCAGAGGCCAGGGGCGGCCCTGGCTTTTACGAGCGCCTTCATTCTTGGCAGGATACCGCCGAAGGCGATATTCACTTTCGGGCATAACCGTCGTCGGCGCTCGCCCTAAGGTGTTGCAGAGATGCGTCTGCGAATCGGATTGTTTCTCCTCCTCGTCGCCCTGGGTCTTGGGGCCTGGAGCTACCTCCGTCCAATCCCCGCGGTGGCCGCGACGCCCTCGGTCCCGACTTCGTACGCGGTCGCCGGGACCGCGCCGGTGCTGCCGTGGCCGACGCGGGGGTCGGCGGCGGTCGGAGTCCAGGGCCTGGGCTTCATCGCGACCTCAGGCAACGAGCAGCCGATCCCGGCGGCCAGCGTCACCAAGGTGATGACGGCCCTCTTGATCCTCGAGGACAAGCCGCTTCGGACGAACGACAGTGGCCCGACGATCACGCTCACCGACGCCGACGTCCAGTCCTACGAGGCGGACCTGGCGGACAGGGAATCGGTGGTCGAAGTTCGAGCCGGTGAGCAGATCACCGAGCTGCAGGCTCTCCAGGGCATGCTGATCCCGTCCGCCAACAACCTTGCCGAAACGCTCGCGCGATGGGACGCCGGCTCGACCGGCGCGTTCGTGACCAGGATGAATGCGCGGGCCGCGGCGCTGCACATGGTGCACACGAACTTCGGCGACACCAGTGGGGCCTCGCCGACGAGCGTGAGCACACCGACGGACCTCATTGCGCTGGGTATGACTGCGATGAAGCAGGAGGTTTTCGCGCAGATCGTCGGGATGGCCCAGGCGCAGCTCCCGGTGGCGGGGATCGTCTACAACGTCGATTCCGTGCTCGGCCAGGGCGGGATCATCGGCATCAAGACCGGATCGGGTCTGAGCAGCGGCGCGAACTTCCTGTTCGCGGCCACCGTCGCCGTCGATGGCCACCAGATCACGCTGTACGGGTGTGTCATGGGCCAGCCCACGCTCGACAACGCGTTCGGCGTCGCTACGTCCCTGGCCGCCTCCTTGAAATCGGCATTGCACGTGCAGCGCGTGATCGCTCGAAACCAGACCGTCGCGACGTACGTGACACCCTGGGGCGCGCAGTCGGACCTGGTCTCGTCGGTGGACGTCGACCTCGTCGAGTGGCCGGCCATGGTGCTTCGCCAGCGGCTGGACGCCCGCGTCATCACGGTCGACAAGCCGCTGCCAGCGGGCACCAGGGAGGGCACGGAGCACATGGTCCTGGGCGACTACGACCTTGACGTGCCGCTGGTTACGTCGGATCCGCTCTATCCACCTGGCAGGCTGTGGAGGCTGACGCGCATCAGCTTCTAGTCGAGAATGAACAGAGAATCCAGAGGAGAGTTAGCCATGGGCAAATCCAAAGTCAAGGGAGCCGGCACGAAGCAGTCACCGTGGGAGCTGACGACTCCCAGCGGGTCTTCGGAGTACCTGATGTACCGGGACGAGTCGCTCGACCCACCGGCCATCGTGTGCCTGGTGGGGAAGACCGAGCTTCGCTACGACGTGCGGGCCATCGAGGACCTTCACGCGATGCTCAAGAAGCATGACGACTGGATGCCGCTGGGCAGCGCGGACGAGCAGAAGCCGGCGGCGGAAGGCACTGTCGAAGCATGGGGCAGGTCGCCGAAGAACCCGGTCGGCGGGTGGTACGGGCTGAAGAAAGGCCTGCGCGGACGGTTCGGCATGTACATGCCACCGCTCCTCGAGGCGCTTGGCCTCGCCGAGGTCGAGCACAACCCGAAGAACAACAGGATGAGGGCCAAATGATCACGCCACTTCACGAAGCCGTGATCGAATACTGCGTCCCTTGAGACTACCTGGACCAGGCCGTGAGCCTGGCGGGCGAGCTGCTCAGCCGCTGGGCGCCGATCATGCGCGCCGTCGAGCTACAGAGCGGCTCGAGTGGGCGCTTCGAGATCTCGCTTGATGGTGAGCTCTTGTTCAGCAAGAAATCAGCCGGACGTTTTCCCAGACCGGGCGAGGTAGCCGGCCTGTTCGAGAAGAAGCTCGGACCGCCGTTGGAGTGGCGCAAGTCGTCGACTTGAGGCGGCGAACCGGGCTTTCGTAACGAATCGCGACCCAGGAAGGAGGAACTGATGGGATTCATCTCGCGCGGATTTCGTGGCAAGCGCCGTGAAAACGTGTCCAGCTCGCGCGTGCCTCCGGGTCAGCACGTGGAGGACGACTACCCGGTCCTGTCCGCCGGCCCCACGCCTCGCGTTTCGCTCGACGATTGGACGTTCACGATCGACGGGGAGATCGACTCGCCTAAGCGCTGGACGTGGAAAGAGTTCCGCGAGCTGCCCAGCGAGACGTTCACCGTGGACATCCACTGCGTCACGAAGTGGTCCAAGCTCGACATGACCTGGACGGGTGTGTCAGTGGCCACGATCCTCGAAGGCGTCGAGACCGCGGCCGAGTACACGACCGTCTACTCGGATGGCGGCTACACGACAAACGTCCCGCTCGCCGACCTCTTGGGCACGCAGGCCTGGATCGCCTACGAGTACGACGGCCAGCCGCTGCACCCGGAGCACGGTGGGCCTGTGCGCATGGTCGTGCCGCACCTCTATTTCTGGAAGAGCGCGAAGTGGGTTCGAGGCATCACGCTCCAGAACGAGGACCAGCCTGGGTTCTGGGAGACGAACGGTTACCACAATTACGGCGACCCCTGGCGAGAGCAGCGGTACTGGGGAGACTGAGCATCCCCACGAAGAAGCCCAACGAAGTCAGGGCCTGCGGCGTGACTTCGCGGGGACCCCAATACGAGGCTTCGCTGTGACTTCGCGGGGACCCCTGCTGTGGCAGCTCGGCGAGGTCGCCCAGCTTGTCCAGGAGACGCCTCGTGTGGCAACCCTCCGGCTGAAGGTGCCGGAGTGGCCCGGCCATCTCGCCGGGCAGCACGTCGACGTGCGGCTGACCGCCGACGACGGCTACCAGACGGAGCGGAGCTACTCCATCGCGTCGCCGCCGGAGGATCCGCGGCTCGCGATCACCGTCGAGCGGCTGGTCGACGGGGAGGTCTCGCCCTACCTCGTCGGAGAGATCAAGACAGGGGACAAGGTCGAGCTTCGCGGGCCGATCGGCGGCTTCTTCGTCTGGGACGCCGGCGAAAGGCCGTTGCTCCTGGTCGCCGGCGGGTCAGGCGTGGTCCCCCTGATGGCCATGCTGCGACACCGCGCCCTGGCCAAGATCAAGCCGCCGGCGCGGCTGCTGTATTCGTCGCGAACCATCGACGACATCATCTACAGGGACGAGCTGGATCGCCTTGCGGCGTCGGGCGACGGGCTCACGGTCGCTCTGGTGCTGACCCGAGCGCAGCCCGCCGGTTGGAAGGGCTACGCGAGGCGGATCGACAGCCAGATGGTCGCCGACGTGGCGTGGCCGAAGGACCAGGTCCCGGCCGTGTTCATCTGCGGCCCGACCTCGTTCGTGGAGGCGGCGGCCAGCCTGCTCGTCGCGCAGGGCTACGACCCGCGGTGGATCAAGACCGAGCGCTTCGGCGCCACAGGAGGATGACGGTGAGTTCAATGAGCAGCCAGGAGTCGAAGGTCGACGGGAACGCGATAGGCGGCCTGCTCCGCGAGATCTTCACGATGGAGATGACCACGGCGGAGACGACCTGCGCCGGTTGTGGCACCGTCAACGTGGTCGGCCGCGTCGACGTGTACCTGCATGCACCGGGCACCGTTGTTCGCTGCCCCGCCTGCGAGCAGGTGCTGATGCGGATCGTGCGAGGGCGTGGTCGGTACTGGGTCGACCTGAGGGGGACGCGCTGCCTGGAGTTCCGCGTGCCGGCCTGAGAGCGGCACACTTCGCGTTGGTAGGCTACTGAGAGTAGCCACGCGCCCGGAAAGAATTGGCGACCAGGACTGGACTTCCGGCCGTTGTGCTTCTAGGCGTTCTTCTGGGGTAAGCAGAACCGGAAAGGCACTCGGGCGGGGCGCAGAGAGCGCCAGGAGGAGTCCCAGTGAGTTCACACCCGGCCGTACAGGTCAAAGGCATCAGGGGTTGGATGGAGGCGGTCGTGATCCTTGGCCACATGGTCAGGGAACGCGAGGCGCTCGGCCACAACCGGCGTGTCGCCCAGCTGTGCGTTCACATCGGCCGCCAGCTGGCGATGACCACGACGGAGCTCAGGGGGCTCGCGAGGGCGGGCCTCTTGCACGACATCGGCAAGCTGGCCATCCCGGACGAGGTTTTGGCCAAGCACGCGCCGCTGGACGAAGCCGAGTGGTCTCTGATGAGGTCGCACCCGGAGATGGGCCTTTCGATCCTGGGCCGCGGCCGCTCGCGCCGAGAGCTGCTCGCGGTGCTCTACCACCACGAGCGCCTCGACGGGAGCGGGTATCCCTATGGGCTGAAGGGCGACGCCATACCGATCGAGGCCAGGGTCGTGGCGGTCGCCGACACGTACGACGCGCTGACGTCGGACCGCCCATATCGCAAGGCCCGCTCGCAGTGGGAAGCACGCGCCGTCGTCCTCGAGGAGGCGGGCAGCCGCCTCGACGCAAGGGTGGTCTCGGCGTTGTTCGCCTCCCTCGACGTGCAGCGATTCAGGTCCCCGGACCGGCCGCCAAGGTTCACCGTCGCCGGGTGACTTCCGTCGCAGCACCCTTCCCAGCCCACCGCTGGGGTCCCTGCGCGCAGCTCGGGAGGTGGCCGTCCGCGCCGGATGGGGAGAAACCCTTCTGCAATTACGATTGAGCGCATGAAATTCGGCGTCGCCATCTTTCCGACGGACTACGCCATCTCGATGGCGGAGCTCGCGCCCGCTGCCGAGCAGCTTGGTTTCGAGTCGCTGTGGGTCGCCGAGCACTCTCACATCCCTACGAGCCGCAACTCGCCATGGCCGGCCGGAGGAGAGCTGCCCAAGCACTACTGGCACACCATGGACCCCTTCGTCGCCCTCACGGCCGCAGCGCTCGCGTCGAAGACCATCAAGGTTGCGACCGGCATCTGCCTGCTGATCGAACGCGACCCGATCAACACCGCAAAAGAGGTCGCCAGCGTCGACCTTGTCTCCAATGGGCGCTTCATATTCGGCATCGGCGCCGGGTGGAACCGGGAGGAAATGGCCGACCATGGGACCGAGTTCAAGACGCGGTGGCAACTCCTTCGGGAGCGCAGCGAGGCGTGCAAGGCGATCTGGACCCAGGAGCAGTCCGAGTACCACGGCGAGATGGTGGACTTCGGACCGATGTGGATCTGGCCGAAGCCGGTCCAGAAGCCGCACCCGCCGATCATCCTCGGCGGCAGCGGCCCAAAGATCCTGGAGCGGGTCGTGCGCTACGCGGACGGGTGGATGCCGAACCGCGGTGACGTGATCGAGCGCATCCCCGAGCTGCAGGAGATGGCGAGGGCGGCGGGACGCGGGCCCATCCCGGTCAGCTACTACCCCAAGCCGACGGCTGAGGAGGTCGAGAGGCTGGAGAAGGCCGGTGTCGAGCGGTGCATCTACTACGTCCCGCCGGACGGCAGGGACCAGGCGCTCGCCAAGCTCGAGGATCTCGGCCGGATGATCCGGCCTTACGCGGACTAGACCGTCCCCGTCTTTCCGAGGGCGCGAAAGCGCGGCGTGTCGCGCAACGGCTCGAGATCCTCGCCTTCGAGCGCATGCGAGCAGAGGCCCGGACGCTTCGCCGCAAGCGCTGGTCACTGAGTTGCCAGAACATCCCTGGCCTGAACCGGCGCTTTTTGCGCCAGTAGTACCGTGAAGTGGAACTCCGAGCCTGAGCCCACATTGCTGTCCACCCAGATCTTGCCGCCCTGCATCTCGACGATCTGCCGCGTGATGGCGAGACCCAGCCCCGTGCCGATGATCTTCCCGCTTGTCTTCTCGAATCGCTCGTACCGGCTGAAGAGACGCCTGACGAAGTCGGGCGGGATGCCGACGCCGTGGTCTCGCACGCTGACGTCCACGTAGCCCTCGCCGACAGCGCTCGCGACCATGATCTCGCCGCCGTCGGGTGAGTACTTGATCGCGTTCGAGAGCAGGTTCGTGATGACCTGCGCCAGGCGGTCAGGATCGCTCTGCACGATCGGTTGCGTGGGATCGAGGATGGTCCGCACCTGGTGGGCGGCGCTTGTCGCGGTCGCGCGCTCCACCGCCTCCATGAGCATCACGTTGATGTTCACCGGCTCGATCCGCAGCGCCAGCTTCCCCGCCTCGATCCGGTCGAGGTCGAGCATGTCGTTGATCATGCGATTGAGCCGCTGCGCGTCCTTGTTGATGTCGCCCGCGAAAGCCTTGATGTCGGCGGTGGAGAGCTCTTCATCGCGGATCATCTCGCTGAATCCCTGGATCCCCACGAGCGCGGTGCGAAACTCGTGGCTCACCAGCGACACGAACTCGCTCTTCAGCTGGTTGAGACGCTCGAGCGACGCCAGGTGCTCAAGCGCCGCCTCGTTGGCGGCATGGTCGGCGTCCATGTCCTCGTACATCGCGATGAAGTACTCGACCCGACCCGCCGCGTTCCGAACCGCGGTCGCGCTCCAGTGGAGCCACGCCTTGGTGCGGTCCGCTCGGAGCGCCTGGCTGTCCGATTCGACGGTGTCGACACTTCCCGTCCACAGAGGCTGGAAGATCTCGTAGACGCGGTTGAACTCTTCGGGGTGCAGGTACGTCGCGACCGACATTCCAACCATGTCACGAGACTGTGCCCGCATCAGCGAAGCCATGCGTGGGTTGACGTCGATGATCTTCATGTCCGCGCCCACGCGGGCGATCCCGAGCGGCGCGTGGGTCACGATCTCGTTCAACAGTGCCGTCCGGCGCTTGAGCTCCTTTTCTGCGCGCTGGCTTTTCAGCAGCAGGTCGAGCGAGTCTCGATGCGTGAGGACCTGGTTGCCTACAAGCAGGATCCCGATGCTTCCCGCGAGGACGGTCAGGAGGCGGTCAAGCTGCTGGTCGACGGTGGCGAGGCGAACCGCGGTGATCGCCGCCGCGAGCACCGCGACCCACGGCAGCGCCAGCTGCCACAGCTCGATCGGCCCGTCGGCGGGTGCGTGGTCGCTGTCCGTCGTCGGCCAGAGAGGCGCCAGGGCGATCATCAGGTAGCCGATGACCCAGCCCGCGTCCAGAACGCTGCCGATCGCGCCATAGCTCCCGTCGGCGGTCAAGTACGCGAACGTGCTGTTGGCCACGGCGGTGGAGGCGATCCCACCCAGAAGCAGGAACATGCGCCCGAGCTCCGTCCTGCGCGCGCGACGCAGGGCAAGGACGAGGACGGTGATCGTGATGATGTCGGCGACCGGGTAGGCCAGGCTGATCAGCGCGGCGGCGGGTGAAGCAGGCGAGGTCTCGTAAACCTTGCCCAGTCCGAGCGCCCACGCGATGAACAGCAGCGAAAGGGCAACGATCGCGCTGGCCAGAATGGCCTCGCCGCGGGTGGTCAGCCGGCTCGGCGCCGAGGTGAAGGCAAAGATGCCCACGACCGCAAGCGGGATCGCGAGCAGGAAGCCCACGTCAGCCGCGGAAGGGAAGGGGACGCTCACGCCCATTCCGACCTCGTAGACGGACCAGATCACCTCCCCGATGCCCCAGCTCGCGGCGGAGGCTGCAAAAAAGCCCCAGGCAAGTCGAATGCGGCCGGACGTGCGCCATGCGGCGAAGCCGCAGCTCGCCGCCGCGGCGAGGGCGGCGACCGCCTCGCCAATGTCGTCGACGGCGATGGTCGCTCCGTCGCCACCGATGCGCAGGCTGGTCCAGACGACGAAGCCGCCCGCAATGACGGCGGCGGCCATCGAGGCGATCGTGAACGTTCGCCAGCCGCGCAGTCCGAGGCCGGTCAATGTGCGGCCAGGCCGGACAGCCATGGAGGGCCCGACCACTGGCGAAGGCCCAAGGGAGGGGGTGTAAGCAGGAGAAGGAGACCTGGCCACTTCGCCCGCTCTATGTTAATTCATACATCAGATCAATTAACATTCAAGGCGCAGCCTCTTGACACGGCCGCGGAGGGTGGCGATCACGGCTAGTTGGAGGTACTGTCATCGAGCGACCACGCAAGGCGACCGCCGCGAACTCGGTTGCCTTTGACGAGGCTGCCGCGGCGCACGAGCCATCCGCGCTCGGGTCGCTGATCGCGGCGTTGGTGCTGGCCGCGGTGGCGGTTTCACTGGCGGTCCTGCCCGCCGCGATCGCGCTTCGGCTCTTCGATCCGCGCGCCGCGTTGTTTGGCGCCGGGCTGGTCGGCGCCGGATTGCTCGAGGTCAAGTTGCTCGCCGTCGCGCTCGGTCTCTTGAGGTCGCACGTGGCCAGAGTAGGCGCCGCGCATGCGGATTGAACCCACGTCGGCGGAATTGCGAAGCCCCTGGGCTGCACCGGTCTGTGCCGCAAGGGAGGTGAAACAAATGCGCAAATTGCTTCTTGCCGCCATGCTGGCGACGATCCTGATCCTGGTCCTCGCGACCGGCGTCGGGGCAGACTCAGTGCCCTGCTGCCACTAGAACCCGAAATTCACACGACCGACTCTGTCAAGTGAAGTTCGTGTCCGTTAAGCTGGCCTTGTGCCAGAGGTATCCGCGCACCCCGACCGCAGCCCGAAAGGGAGCGGGAAGCCGGGCACGCGCCGCCGAGGGCGTCGCCTCGGGATCGAGATCAAGCCCGACGCCGTAAAGCGGGCCCGGCTCGAAGCCGGGCTCAGCCTTGGCCAGGTCGCGGGCGACTCCATCAGCCGCACCGCGATCTACTTTGTCGAGACCGGGAAGGCCAAGCCATCGATGGAGACCCTCAAGCTGATCGCCGAGCGCACGGGCCGGCCGCTTGATTACTTTCTCGCCCGGCCGAGCACCCTCGAGCCAAGGTCTACGGCAGGCACGGCCGAGCTCGAGCGGCTGGTCGCGTCCGGCGACCTCAACGCGGCGCTGGCCGCCGGCCAGGCCCTCCTCGCGCAGGAACGTGACCAGGACCTGGTCGCGAGGGTCAAGCACCTGACGGCGACCGCCCATCTCCGCCTTGCGCAGCCCGTCCAGGGCCGGCGACTAGCCGCGTCCGCTCGGGCCTACTTCGAGCAGGTGGGGGACATGCTGATGGTCGCCGAGTGCCTCGGCAGTGAGGCGTCGGGCGCCTACCTGATGCAGGATCCGACCGCCATGGCGCTCGCCGAAGGCGCGCTGGCGACGCTTCGGTCGCTGAACCCGATTCCACAGATGACCGAGGCCCGCCTCCTTGCGATCCTGGGCAGCGTGCACGCCACCAACCGCAACTGGGCCGCGGCGATCGACCACTACGAGCAGGCGATCGCCTCAGGCGACGTGGTGCAGGACCTCCGGCGCCTTTCGCTCCTGTACAGCGGGCTCAGCCTGGCGTACCAGGAAACCGGCCAGCTGGACCAGGCCGGTCACTATGCCCAGCGGGCGTTGACGATTCACGAGACGCTGAACGACAGGCTATCGCTGGCACGATCCGAGAACAACCTGGGACTGATGCTGCTCCGCACGGGCGACCTCGCTGCGGGCCGGCCGCACCTCGAGCGATCGCTTCGCCTGTTCGAAGAATGCGGTGTCGAGGCCAACCGGGCCGGAGTCCTGACGAGCTTCAGCGAGCTCGCGCTCGCCCGCTCCGACCTCGAAGAGGCCACGCGGTTCGCGACCGAGGCCCTGGAGCTCGCCACGCGGCTTTCCGAAAACCTGGAGGTCGCGGACGCGCACCTCTGGCTGGCGCGGATCGCGGCCGCTCGTAGTGACCACGACGCAGTCGACCACCAGTTCGCCGCGGCGTTCGAGGCCCTGGAGCGCACTGCCGGCTCGGCCGATCGCTTGAGCCAGGCTCGCGTCCTGTATGCCGAGCTCCTGGAATCGCGCGGCGACCTCGCCGAAGCCAACCGCCAGCTGAAGCAGGCCCTCGCCGCCCTCGGGCGCCGCGGGTCGAACGCCGTCGAGGCTTACACGGCCATCGCCTGACGCGGGCGAGCTCGGTTCCGGTCGTTACCGGGTCTGTTCGGATTGGATTAACACCTACAATCGCGCCGGCGTGGCCAACCCCCGGCGGATCCTGATCGTCGAGGACGACGCGGCAAGCCGCCTGCTCGCCGCCGCGATCCTCGAGGAACAGGGATTCGTCGTTGACGCCGCGGGCTCGGCGGAAGAGGCGGTCGAGCTGATCAAGCGGAGCGCTCCGGACCTGATCCTCATGGACATCCGGCTGCCCGGAATGGATGGTCTGCAGCTGACCAGAATCCTCAAGGCCGATCCGTCGACCGCCGCCATACCCGTGATCGCGCTGACCGCGCACATGATGCCGCTGCACCAGCGCGCCGCGATCGCGGCCGGGTGCTCCGCGTTCATCACCAAGCCCGTGAGCCCGGCAACGCTGGCGGCGGAGGTGCGCAGCCACATCACGTGAGCCAGGCTGACGGAAGCGACGAGGAGCTGGCGAGCGATGTCCTCGAGCAACGGCTCAGGCTCCTGCAGGGCATCTCGATCTTCTTCATCATGCCCGACGTCCAGCTCCGGCGCCTCGCGCGGAAGCTACGTCCGAGGCACGTCCCAGCGGGCACCGTCGTGCTCAACCAGGGCGAGGTCTCCAACCACGTCTTCATCATCGAATCTGGGCGCTGCGAGGCCCACTCCCAATGGGCGCCCGGGCACAGCGTGACGGTGGCGCTGCTGTCGAAGGGCGATTTCTTCGGCATCAGCGCGGTCACGCCGGGACATGTGCAGGACGCCTCGGTGACGGCGACTGAGCGATGCGACCTGCTCGAGCTCTCACGCGAGGCGCTCGACTCGGTGCTGGTGGAAGGCTCATCCGTGCGAGAACAGCTGGCCAGGCTTGTCGAGCAGCGGCGCGAGACGGTCCGCCAGCTGGTCGAGAGGGCCCAGAAGGTTTCGCCGGAGCACCACGGCATGGTCGTCGCTGTCTACTCGGTCAAGGGCGGTTCGGGGAAGACCACGATCGCGGTCAACCTCGCCGTCGCGCTCGGATCGAAGCAGCGGGGCGAGTGCGTGCTGCTGGACCTCGCCCTTCCGTACAACCACGCGGCATTGATCGCCAACCTGGTGCCGTCTGGCTGTGTCGCCGTGTGCGACAAGGTCGCCGAGGACATGTTCGACGAGGCCTTGCTCAGCGCGTGCCTCTATCACCCGTCGGGCGCGCTCGTGCTGCCGAGCTGCCTGAGGATTGAGGAGTCAGAGCTGATCACGCCCCACCTCGTGCAGCGAACGCTGGACATGCTCGAGCGGAACTTCACGTACGTGGTGGTCGACCTGGGAGTCGCGCTCGGCGAGGTGACCCTGAACGTCCTGGAGCGCGCGAGCAAGGTGCTTGTCGTCGTCACACCCGAGCTGCCCACGCTGAAGGACACCGAGGACCTGCTCGAGGTTTTCGAGACCGTGCTCAAGATCCCGACCGGGAACGTGACCCTGCTCCTGAACCACCCACGGCCCCACGCCATGGTGTCCCGCGAGGACGCTGATCGCGTGATCGGACGCCCGATGACGCTCGAGATTCCCTACGACGGCGGGCGTTTCGATCGAGCCGGCGTGTCGGGTGAGGTCCTGGTCACCGCGGCGCCGTCAAGCGCGCCCGCAAGAACACTTCAGCGGCTGGCAGCCCAGATCGTTGAGGACTACAGGATGCACGTTCGCCGATGAGCCCTCAGCCGGTGTTCTGCAGGCCGGCGGCCACGCCGTTTACCGTCAGTAGGAAGAGGCGCTCGATGGCAGCGCGGTCTCGCCCCGGTCGTGAGCGCGCCCGCGAGGCGCGGAGTGCGCGCAGCTGTAGGTGGGAGAGCGCGTCGACGTAAGGGTTGCGGAGCTCGATCGCCCACGAGAGTACTCTGCGGTCCTCTAGCAGGCGGTGATGGCCCGTGACCGAAAGCACGTGGTCAAGCGTGAGGTCGTATTCGGCCAGCACCCTGGCGCTCAAGTCAGGCCGTTCCGCCAGGTCGAGGTAGCGCTGCGCGATGCGGCGATCCGTCTTGGCGAGGCTCATCTCGGCGTTGTCGAGCAGGACGTTGAAAAGCGGCCAGGACGCGTAAGCCCGCCGCAGCTCGCTCAGCGGCGCGGCCGCGAGGCCGCTGCCCAGCCCGTACCAACCCGGCAGGTTGAGCCTCATCTGCGACCAGGCGAACACCCACGGGATCGCGCGCAGGTCTTCGAGCCGCCTGCGCCCTCCACGGCGCGCCGGTCGCGAACCGATCCGGAGCCACCCGAGCTCCTCGATCGGGCTCACGGTGGCGAACCAGGCGTCGAACCCCGGCGCCTCCAGCAGCGCGCGGTACGCGGCCCGCGAAGCTTTGCCAATCGCGGGTCCCAGCTCCGCGAAGTCGTCGCGAGCCCGCCGCCGCGTGCCGCCGCGGCCCACGGGCGCCGACGCCTCGAGCACCGCTGACACGACCTGTTCGAGATGACGGCGCGCGATCGCCTGGTTTCCGTAGCGCGCGAAGATGACCTCACCCTGCTCGGTGACTTTGAACCGCCCTGCGACCGAACCCGGAGGCTGCGCGCGCACCGCGCGGTTGGCGGGACCGCCACCTCGCCCAAGCGCGCCGCCACGACCGTGGAAGATCGTGAGCCGGATGTCGCGGGCGCGGGCCCATTCAGACAGGGAGGCCTGCGCGGCGTCGAGTGCGAGAGCCGCCGCCAGCGGTCCGGCCTCCTTCGCTGAGTCCGAGTAGCCCAGCATCACCTCGACTCGCCGCCCATTCGCTGTGAATCGATCGCGCACGGGCGCGAGCTCGACTATCGCGTCCATCGTGGACGTCGCGCGGGCAAGGGCGTCGAGCGTCTCGAAAAGAGGGATCACGTCGAGGACAGGCTCTACACCACCTGTCGCGTGGCGCGCCAGCTCGAACACCGCGTCCACGTCCGCTGCATCACGGGTGAAGCTGACGACGTAGCGGCGGCACGCATCCTGTCCGAAGCGCGCCTGGATCCTCGCGATGGCGCCGAGCGTGTCGAGCACCTCGCGGGTCGATGCCGACAGCTCGTCCACGACCTGAATGTCGTTGCGCGGCCGGGCGCGAACCTCGGTGAGGGCTCGGGCATGGACCTCGCTGTGCTGCCGCACCTCGAGCTCGGCGCCATGAAAGCCGAACGTCTCGACCTGCCACACGAAATGCTGCAGCTCGCCATACGCAAGGCGCGGCGCACCGGCCGCCTCCAGCGATGACTGCGCCAGGTGGAGGTCGTCGAGCAGCTCGGAAACGCAGCCGTAGGCGAGGGCCGGATCACCGGCCCGCACCGCTCGAATCCGATCAGCGACCTGGAGCAGGTACTGGCGGTGCCACTCCAGCGGCGCTCGCTTCTCGTTCTCCTCGAAGCTGGCCTGGTTTGACTCCCGCATGGCGGCCAGGCGCCGTCGCAGCGCCGGCGATGCCGGAGTCGTTACCGCGTCGACAGTCATCGCGCGGCCGATCCTCGTGGCCACGTTCTCGAGCGCGATGAGCGCGTGCTGCGACTGGATCGCAATCGCGGCCTCTGTCACATGTGACGTGACCGAAGGGTTGCCGTCGCGATCGCCGCCGACCCAGCTTCCAAAGCGCAGGAACGCCGGCGCGACCGGGGCGCGGCGCCCGGAGTCGTCGCCCGACAGGGCGCGGTCGAGCGCTCGATAGAGGTCTGGGGTCACCCGGAACAGCGTCTCGTCGAAGACGGCCATCACCGACCGCACCTCGTCGAGCGGCTGGACCTGGGTCGAGCGCAGCTGCGCCGTGCGCCACAGCGAGTCGATCTCTTCGACAAGCCGCCGCTCCGCGTCGACACGCCCGCTCTCGGTCGCCTGCGGGTCGTCGAGCCGGTCGAGCTGGTCGCCGACGCGGTGAATCGAGGTGACCACGGCGCGGCGCCGCGCTTCGGTCGGGTGAGCGGTGAAGACGGGGTGGATCTCGACCTCCGAAAGCAGTCTGGCCAGCGCCGGCTTTCCGATCTTTGCCCGCAGCAGGTCGACGGTCGCCGCCAATGACTCGGGCTGGGGCTTGGCGCCGTGGTCGCGCTCGCGGAGCACTCGAGCGCGGTGATGCTCTTCGGCGAGGTTGGCCAGGTGGAAGTAGCACGTGAAAGCCCGGGCGACCTCCTCCGCGCGCCCGATCGACCACGACGCGACGAGCTTCTCGGCGTCGCGCTCGTACCTGCCGTCGTCCCTCGCCTTGATCACGGCGCGCCGCAACGCCTCGACGCGTCGCGCAACAGCCGCGAGCCTCCGTAATCGGCGATCACCTTGCCGAGCACCTCACCGAGCATCCGCACGTCGCGCCGCAGGGGCGGCGGAATTTCGTGCCGCGCGGCTTCGCGGGCCGTCGGCTCTCTCCTCCGCGCTGTCAAGCGTGGCGGCCGTTCGAGTAGTTGGCGTACTCCAGGGAATCAATGAGTGCGAGCAGCGACGCTTCGATGATGTTGCTCGAGCAGCCGACCGTCGTCCAGCGCTTCGCTCCCTTTCCGGATTCGACGAGGACGCGCGTGGTGGCGGCCGTGCCCGCTGCCCCGTCGACGATGCGCACCTTGTAGTCGTGCAGGCTCACGTTTCGCAGGGCGGGGAAACGAGGGCTGAGCGCTTTCCGCAGCGCGGCGTCGAGCGCGTTGACGGGGCCGTTCCCGCTTGCGGCGGTGTGATAGACGGCGTCGCCAACCTCGACCTTGACGGTCGCCTCGGCGGAGACGGAGGTGCCGTTCTTGCGCACCTGCGCTGTGAAGTCGGCGACGACCCACGGCGCTTTGTAGTCGGGCTGAAGGCGTCGCACGAGCATCTCGAACGACGCGTCGGCCGCCTCGTACGAATAGCCGCGATGCTCGAGCTCCTTCAGGTGCTGGACCAGCTTTCGCGTCTGCGGGTCGTCGCGGTCGAGCTCCAGGCCGAACTCGCGCGCCTTGGCCAGCACGTTGCCACGGCCCGAAAGCTCGGAGACGAGCACGCGCGCCTCATTGCCGACGATGCCAGGGTCGATGTGCTGGTAGGAATCCTTGTTCTTGAGGACGGCGGCGACGTGCTGCCCGCCTTTGTGCGCGAATGCGCCGTAGCCGACGAACGGCTGCTGCAGGGGGAGGGCCAGGTTCGCGATCTCCGCCACCGTGCGCGACAGGTCGCTGAAGCGCTCGACGGATGCGTTCGGCAGCGCGTCGAAACCGAGCTTCAAAACGAGGTCGGCGACGACCGACACCAGGTTGGCGTTGCCGCATCGCTCGCCATATCCGTTGATCGTGCCCTGCACCATGTCGGCCCCGGCCAGCACGCCCTCCAGCGTGTTGGCCACCGCCAGCTCGCAGTCGTTGTGCGTGTGGATGCCGACACGCGCCGGGCGGTCGAGCTCGTTCATCGCCTGCTTTACCGCTTCGACGCCCCGCCTGATCTCCGCCGGCATGCTGCCGCCGTTCGTGTCGCAGAGCACCACCCACGACGCGCCCGCGCGGGCGGCGGTGAGGCAAACCTCGACGGCGTATTCGGCGTCCCGCGCGAAGCCGTCGAAGAAGTGCTCGGCGTCGAAGATGACCTCGCGGCCCTGGTCGACTCCGTACGCGACCGACTCTTCGACCATAGCGAGGTTCTCTGTCGGCGTGGTCTGGAGGACGGCGGAAACCTGCCAGGGGTCACTCTTGCCGACCAGCGTCCAGACCGGGGCCCCGCTGCGCGCGAGGACGGCGAGGTTGGCGTCGTCGTCGCAGCTGCCACCGGCGCGCCGGGTCGCCCCAAAGGCGGCCAGGCGTGCGGTTTGGAGGGGCTGCGCGTGGAGCCCGGCGAACAGCTCTTCGTCTTTCGGGTTGGAGCCGGGGAAGCCGCCTTCCACGTAATCGAACCCAAGGTCGTCCAGCATCCGCGCGATCCGCGCCTTGTCAGACGCCGAGAAGGACACCGCGGGCCCCTGGGCGCCGTCGCGCAGCGTCGTGTCATACACCACGATCCGCCGATTGGACATAAAAAAACCTCCCGACCCTGGTTGGCCGGGAGGCCCCACGACTCAGCGTTTTACGCGCTAGGTCGGGGGACCTCCCCGGCTAATCTCGATCGTAATCTCGACCCAGTTGCGCATTGGAAGCTAGACGCTAGGGCATTGGACCCCCGCCGCGCATGGCTTTGGCCGCCAAAACGACCCGTCACTATTAG
>JBDTKH010000055.1:0-17545 GCA_039935415.1 Candidatus Dormiibacterota bacterium | reverse complement strand
GCTCGCAGGCGAGCCGTGCCGTGTGGCCCTCCAGCACCGCCCGCACCTCGGTGATGCGGGCGAGGTCGGTGATGTTGACGTCCGTGACGAAGGTTCCGCGGTGCGGGACGGAGCGGACGAGGTTTTCGCGCCCCAGGCGCTGCAGCGCCTCGCGGATCGGCGTCCGGCCGATCTTCAGCTCGTCGCGGAGCCGGCTCTCGTTGACCACCGACCCCGGGGGCATGTCCAGCGAGACGATGCGCTCGCGGATCCTCAGGTAGGCTTCCTCGCTCTGGGAGCGCGGTCCGTCGGCGCGCTCGCCGGGAGCAGCGACATGCAAAGCCGAAACCATCACCCGCTCGAACCCCCTTCGGTACGGTGCCTCCCGCTCGACCGATATGCGAGCGATATACCGGTGCGAACCGTATCACCGGGCAGACGCTACGTCAAAGGGGGATTTTCACTCAGCGGCCTGGCGCAGCCACCGATGGAAATCGTCAGATCCGAGGATTCCGAGCGCGCGCTCCCAGCGGGCCGTGGAGTAGCCGGTGAAGTCGAACTCCACGGCCGAGATCCTGGCCTGGATGGCGCCCCACAACGTCCAGCCGACGTCGGACATGAGGGCGAAAAGGTTCATCCTGGCCAGCTGGCGGGCGTCGGCGTGCCCGAAGTACGCCTCACACAGGGCCGAGCGAAGTTCCTGGTCGAACTCGGCCTCCTGGGCGGTGTTGCCGAGGTCGAAGCACGGGTCGTTGTTGCCGCTCAGCTCGTAGTCGACGATGCGGAGCGCGTCTCCGTCGTCGATGAAGTTCTCGCATAGGAGGTCGTTGTGGCACGGCCTCGAAGGAGGGGCTGCCGTGCGGACCGCCGGCTCGATCTTCGCCACGGTGGGCAGCCAGTCGCGATAGCCGGACGGGATGGTGATGTCGTGTTCGTCCGTGATCCCGAGGTAGATCTCGATCAGCCGAAACATGTCGAAGTCCTTGAGGAACCGGGGCGCCGAGTGCAGGCGGTGGAACGAGGTCGCCATGCGCCGCGCCATGTCTTTCGACTGAAGCGTCGCGGCGGACATGGTCGTGCCCGGGATGAACTCGAGCACTAGCACGTCGAGCCCCGGCACATGCTCCAGCACGCACGGGCCGATCCCCGTGGCCGCCGCCGCCTTCGTGTTGAAGACCTCGTTGGCGCGGTCGATCAACAGGAGCTCGGTCGACTGCCCGGGGACGCGCATCACATAACGCTGCCCGCCGGTCTCGACGAGATAGTTTTCGTTGGTGAGCCCGCCGGAAAGCCGCGAGACCTTGACGTCCTGCCCCCTCCAGAGCTGGACCTGCGAAACGGCCTCGTCAACCATGGGTGTGCCCCTCCCCGCTTTCACTGGGGTCCCCGCGCGAAGCGCGGGAGTGGCCGAACGCGCCGGGTGGGGGGACGGAGTCCGCAATGCGGTGTATGGGGCCACTTTCCTTCGAGATCACCGAGTCCGCGGTAACTGTCGCGGGGACCAGCTCGCCGAAGACCTCGACCCGCACCTCGGCGCCCGGCTTCAGCTCGACAGGCAGGTACGAGTACGCGAGGTTCTTGCGCACCGTGAACCCATACCCGCAGCTCCGCACGCGGCCGACCACCACATGGTCGCCGTGCACGGCCTCGCCGCCGTAAATCGGGAGGTAGCCGTCATCGCCGACCACCAGCGTGCGCAGGCGCCTCTTGATGCCGGCCTCGCGCGCCGCGACCAGGACTTGGCGGCCGTTGAACTCGCCCTTGTCGAGCTGTACGCAGAAGCCAAGGCCCGCTTCGAAAGGGTTGTCCAGCAGCGTCAGGTCGGTCCCGTAGTAGCGGTAGCCCTTCTCCGTGCGCAGCGAGTCGAGCGCGCGGTAGCCGCCGGGCCGGATGCCCGAGACCTGGCCCGCCGCCATCAGCCGGTCCCACACCTGGATGGCCCACGCAGGATCGACGTACAGCTCCCAGCCCAGCTCACCCACGTAGGTCACGCGCTGCGCGAGCACGGCCGCTCCGCCGATGTGGATGCGCCGCGCGTGCATGAACGGGAATCCCGCCTCCGAGACGTCGCTGTCGGTCACCTTCTCGAGCACGTCGCGCGCCCTTGGGCCCCACATCCCGATCACCGACAGCTCGTCGGTGGTTTCGCGGAGCTCTACCGGTCGGTCGTCCGCGCGCTGCTGCAGGCGCAGCCAACCGAGGTCGCTGTTGACATAGCCGGCGCCCGTTACGACCCGGAAGTGGTCGAGCGCGAGCCGCGTGACGGTGACGTCGGCCGCGATGCCGCCGTCGTGCTCCAGGAGCTGTGTATACACGACGCTCCCCGGCGGCCTGTCGATCAGGTTCCCGGCGGCCCTTTCCAGCAGGTTCAGCGCGCCGGGGCCGCGGACGTCGATCTTCCCGAACGACGTCATGTCGATGATGCCGACGCCCTCGCGGAAGGCTCGATGCTCTGCGGCGAGCAAATCGAAGTAGGGCGGGCGCGTCCACCCGAACCGGCGCTGGTCGGCGCCGGCGCGGCGCCACGGACGCGAGGCGTCGAAGTAATCGGCGCGCTCCCAGCCGTGCTTGGTTCCAAACACGGCCCCCAGGTCCTGGAGGCGTTCGTGAAGCGCGCTCGTCCGGCGCGGCCGGCCCCACTCGTCGGAGTCGAGCGGGTAGCGGAGGTAGTAGTAGTAGCGATACGCCTCGCGGGCAAGCTCCGCCGCGTAGCGGTGGTCATGGTGCACGGGTCCGAAGCGCCATGGACGGTACGGGTACAGGTCGAGCTCGGTGTCGCCGGTGGTGACCATCTCCGCGAGCGACCGGCCGATCCCGCCGGCGCCTCCGAAGCCGTTCAGCGACAGCCCCGCCGCCAGGTACAGGCCGGACACGCCCGGCACCGGGCCGACCAGCGGGTTCGCGTCGGGCGTCATTGCGTCCGGGTGGCAGACGAGCTTGACGATGCCGGCCTCGCCCATGAAAGGAAAGCGACGCGCGGCGCCGGCGAGGAGAGGCTCGAACCTCGCCTGGTCGGGCGGAAGGGAGGTTCC
This sequence comes from Candidatus Dormiibacterota bacterium, assembly GCA_039935415.1. Classification (GTDB taxonomy): domain Bacteria; phylum Chloroflexota; class Dormibacteria; order Dormibacterales; family Dormibacteraceae; genus Palsa-870. Next base: position 14,534 of record JBDTKH010000055.1, on the reverse strand, counting down.
CGCGTGGTCCCACGGCACGCCGTCGATCCAGCGCGCCACCGGGTCGGACTCGTAGCCGCCGAGCACGACGCCGCCCGCCTCGGATTTTCCGTAGACGAGGTTGTCGGGGTCCCGGAAGCAGGGCATGTCGTGTGGAAGCTCGTGGCCGGGCACGGCCAGCAGGGCGGCGTGCTGGTGGTCGACAGGAATCGAGACGATGAACGCGCCTGCCATCGCCGCGATCTGTGGGGCCCAGATGCCGCCTGCCACGACGAGGACGTCAGCCTCGATCCTTTCGGCATCGGTGAGGACGGCCGTGACCGCCCCGCGATCCGAAAGCTCGATGCCCGTGACGCGATGTTGGGTCAGGACGCTCGCCCCAAGCGCGCGGGCGGCCGCGGCCAAAGCATGCGTCGCGGTGTGCGGGTCGAGGTGGCCGTCGCCCGGGACCCAGACCGCCCCGTACAGCGAGCGCGTGGTGATCGACGGCATCAAGCGCGCCGACTCGTCGGCCGAGATCAGCTCCACGTCGAGCCCGATTCCGCGGGCGCGGCTCACCCCTCGCTGAAGCTCTTTCAGCTGCTCCTGGCTCGATGCGAAGCGCAGGCCGCCGACCTTCTCGAACACGCCGAGCTCCTCGTACAGCTCGATGCTGTAACGGCGGAACCGCATCATCGTCGGCGATGGGTTGAACTGCGTGACAAGGCCTGCCGCATGGCAGGTGGACCCGCTGGTGAGCTCGTCCTTCTCGAGCAGGACGGTGTCGCGCCAGCCGGCCTTCGCGAGGTGGTAAGCGACGCTGGCCCCGGTTATGCCTCCACCGACCACGACCGCTCGCCCACGCTCCATTCCTCTAACTCTATTCAGGCAAAGGCGCCTGACTGGTCTCCGGCAGCAGGAAGAGGAGAAACGCGCCGCACAGCGCCGCCACTCCGACCAGGGCGAGGGCTCGCCCAAGGCCCACGCCCTGAGAGAGGAAGCCAACCAGCTGCAGGCCCGCGATGCCGCCGGCCGCGCCGGCGACCGCCCCGACCGATTCGGCGGTCGCCCTGGCCCGCGTGGGATACAGCTCGCCCGACCAGGCGCCCAGCACAGGCGTCGCCGCGCTCGACAGCGCGCTCCACAAAAGGTTGCCGGCGACAAACCCAATCATCCCCGTGACGAATTCCAGCCCGGCGAAGGCCGTGTATGCCGCTGTCAAGACCACGCCGGGCAGGCGCCGGCCAAAACGGTCCGTCAGGTAGCCCCCGGCCAGGTACGAGACCAGGGCGACCGTTCCCGAGGCGAAGATGAGGATGCTGATCGCGGCCGCCGACAGGTGCAGCACCTTGCTCGCGAAGAAGGTGTACAGGAGGCCTGCCGGCTCGAGGAGCAGGGAGACCAGCACCGTGGTGGCGGCAAGGATGGCGACGCGGCGCCGCCATGGCGCCGAAAGTAGAAGTCTGAACGTCGACCCGGTGACGCTGACGTGCTGCCACGCCCGGCCCTCCGGCAGGTTCCGCCAGATCAACGGCGCGGCGACTATTCCGATGCCGCTGCCGGCGAAGAGCCAGCGCCAGTGGGGCGCCACGATCGGATACGCGATGATCGCGACCAGCACGCCGGCTCCACTCAGGATCGCGAGCAGGCTCACCGCCTGGCCGCGATGGTCGGGGGGCGCCTCCTCGACGATCAGCGCGGTGGCCACGCTCGCGACCAGGGTCTCGAAGCAGACCGCGACCACGCGCAGCGATGCCAGGGCGAGAAGAGATGGCGCGAGGGCCGAGGCGAGGTTGGCAATGGAGAAGCCGGCCACTCCGACCGCGATCAAGCGGCGGCGGCCGAAGTGGTCGGCCAGCGAGGACAGCGGCAGCGCGCCGATCGCGCCAAGTGCGAGCACCGAACCCAGGTTCGCGAGCGCGGGGACGCTCGCGTTGAAGTCGGTCGCGATCGCCGGCAGCCCGAGGATCAGTGCGGAGCTGCCGAGGGCGACCAGCACGACTGCGAGGCCCGCCCAGCCCAATGTCCGTCGCTGCTGCGAGTCGAGCTCAACCATCTGCGCCTGTATATTCGGCTGATAAATGGCTGCGGTGGTGACGGTCGACGCGGTTCGCAAGCGCTATCGCCGTCGCGACCCGTGGGCCGTCGACGGCGTGACCTTCGAGCTCGAGGGCGGTCACGCGTTCGGTTTGCTGGGGCCAAACGGTGCGGGCAAGACGACTGTCGTCAAGATGATCGCGGGCCTTTTGCGACCCGACTCCGGCAAGGTTCTGCTGTTCGGTACCGAGCCCGGCAACCCCGGGGCGCGCCGCGACCTCGGCTTTTCGCCTGAGGACCCCGACTTCCCGAAGTTCCTGCGCGCGCGCGAGGTGCTTGATTACTTCGCGAGCCTGCTGGGCCTGGATGAGACGGAGCGCAGCCGAAGGATTCCCGAGACACTCGAGTTCGCGGGGCTCGACAAGGAGCGACGCCAGATCCGCCAGTTCTCGAAAGGCATGAAGCAGCGCCTCGGCATCGCGCAGGCGATCCTCGGCCGTCCGAAGCTGCTCATCCTCGACGAGCCGACCGCCGACCTCGATCCGCTCGGGCGGCGCGACGTGCGCGCCTTGATCGACCGGTTGAAGGAGAGCGGCGTCGCGATCCTTCTTAACAGCCACCTGCTCAGCGAGGTCGAGCTGGTATGCGACACGGTCGCGATCATGGCGAAGGGCCGCGTCCTGAAAGAGGGCACGATGGCCGAGGTCGTGCCACAGGGCCGCAGCCTCGAGGACGTCTTTGTCGAGCTGGTCGAGGCCTCGGCGCCGCCGCGAGACCAGCTGCCCTCGTTCATCAGCGACAAGGAAAAGGGATGAACGGCACGCTCGCCGTCGCGCGCTACACGCTCCTCGAGCTCACGCGGCGCCGCATCCTGCTCGTCTTTTTCATCATCGGCGCGATCCTGATCGCGCTGCTGGGGATCGGGTTGAAGATCTTTTACTCGGCGATCGTCTCGGGGACGACGAGCGGGCCTTCAGCTCCCAACCTCACCCCGGAGCAGACCAACCGTCTTGTCGAGTTCCTGTTCGTCAGCCAGATCCTCAGCGTGCTCTCGATCTTCGGGATCCTGATCGCCTTCGGCCTCGGCATGACGGCGATCTACCACGACCTCGAGTCGGGCGCGGCGGTGAGCATCTTTTCCAAGCCGGTATCCAGGGTTGCCTTCACCATCGGCAAGCTCCTTGCCGCCGTGGTTGGCCTGGTCGCCATCGTCGGCGTGCTAGCGCTCGAAGCGAGGCTGGTCATGTACCTGTTTGGCGGCGGCCTGGAGAACGCGCTGTGGGTGGAGATCCTCGCCACGATCGCCAACACCGTGGTCCTGATGCTGATCGTGCTGGCGCTCAGCACCTGGATGAACAACATCATCGCCGCGGTCGTCGCGTTCATCTATTACAACGTCGTGGCGGGGGTGCTCGTGTTCCTCCACACGCTGGCCGACCAGGGCGCGATCGGCAACGAGTTCGCGCGCTTCGCGATCAACGTTGGGTACTGGCTAGTGCCGCACAACCTCACGAGCAGCGCTCTTCACGACCTGGCGCAGGCGCAGATCGAGATCTCCAGCGGTGGCCCTCGGGCAGGTGCGTCCAACCTTCCCGCAGCGTCGGGTATCGGAGATGTCGTGTGGTGGGCGTTCGTCGTACTTTTCTTTGCCGCGATGGTCTACTACTCCGTCCGTCGCCGCCAGGTCTAACGGTCGCGGGGAAGGACAGATGTCCTCCCCCGCGGGACCCCCTCGTCTGCGCGCAAGCGGCGACCAGGATGGGACCGACTTGAATGCCTCGGCCATGTTGGGTGGCGTCTGGTAGGTGGCGAGCTGGAGACGGCCGGAGTAAATCCGGCCTTCGGCTCCACCTGGAATCGACGACTAGAGGAGCTTCAGCCTCTTCAGGAGGTAGGGGCCCGGCCCGAGGAAGCCGCAGGTCGCCGCGACGTGGGCGATCGAGACGCCGAGCAGCGACGACGGACCCGGCAGCAGCCAGAACGCGAGCCCCAGCGGCACCCCCACGAGCGCCGTGGCCAGCGTGTCGGGCCAGTCCCATCGCCCCAACCGGTGATACAGCACGTAGGCTGACGTCGCGACCGCGAAACCGGCAACCGGGCCCCACACCACGGAGAGCCCGCCCTGCATCAGGCCGCGAAAGAAGGCCTCCTCGGCCGGGCCGTTGAGCACGTAGAAGCTGGCCTGGAACCATGCGTCGCGCGGGCCGGCCGGCACGCTCAACGCGCCCCGGCGACGCGCCAGCACGAGCTGCGCCGCAACGGCGGCGACGAAGATCACGGGCGTCACGATCGCGGCGAACAGCAGCTGGGCGCCAGGCCGCCCCAGGCTCAACCCGAGCCAGGCCGGACGCGACAAAAGCCAGTAGGCGAGGCCGAAGGCGGCGGTGAAAGGCGCGATTCGAACCAGGAGGTCGGGGCGGATCCAGGCCCAGCTGTCGGGAATATCGGTGAGGACAACACGCGTTGAAGTCTTCAGGGTGGCTGGTTCAGACGTCATCGAGCTCGAGGTCTTCTTCGACTACCTCTGCCCATTCGTGTACCGGGCATCCGTGCTCCTTGACAACGTAGGTCGATCGGGCGGACACAAGCTGAACATCGGTTGGCGCTATTTCTCCCTCTCCCAGGTGAACGCCAAGGATGACGGATGGGCCGTCTGGACCGCGGCCGCGGACGAAAGAGTGAGAGGGCGGCTCGCTTTCAAGGCTGCGGAGGCCGCTCGCCGCCAAGGCCGCTTCGAGGTCATGCATCTCCCCTTGCTGCAGGCGCGCCATCGCGACCGGCTGGATATCGACGAGGTTGCCGTAGTCGAACAGGTCGCCATCGAGGCCGGGCTCGATCTGGAGCGGTTTCGGCAAGACGTGGCGGATCCCGACATCCTTCTCGCACTGGCGCGGGATCACCAGCACGCGGTGAGCAAGCTCGGCGTTTTCGGAACGCCGACTTTCGTCTTTCCCGACGGGGCTTCGGCTTACGTCTGCCTCTCCGAGGCGCCCGAGGGCACTGACGCGATTCGAGTGTTCGACAGGCTGCGTGCAATCGCTGCTGACGAGCCGCGAATCCTCGAGATCAAGCGGCCGACCAAGCCGTCTCCGGACTGAGTCCGGCCGTCTAGGTCCCGTTCCGGGCGTACATCTCGACTCCGTCGACCGTGGCCACGAGGTGATACCGGCTCGCGACCAGTTCGGCGAGAACCGGGTAGTTGCTCATGGGATACGTCGAGAAGTCGCTCCATCCTGCGGCAGCCGTGTCGACGATGAGCGCCGGAGGGTGCACGTCGAGGTCTGACTGAAGCAGCGGCCACACATCCGTGGTCGTGTCCCAGTTGTTGGGCGCGAATCCCGAGCCGCGCGCGAAGCCGCGCAGGAAACCGGGGAAGCGGCTCGCCATGAGCCGGTCCGACTCGACGTAAAGCGCGGGCCAGTCACCCCACACGAACACCCGATCGTTGGGGGACGTGTGGTCGTGGATATACGCGGCGACCAGCTCGTGCTGCGGAGGCGCGGCGAAGTCATAGGTCAGCGGGTCCGCGCCGAGGTCGTAGGTCCACCACGCCAGCGCGGGAAGGGCGATGCCGACCGCAGCGGCGACCGCGACGGCACGCCGCAATGGCACGCGTTCGAAGAACAGCGCTGCAGCCAGGGCCAGCGGGCCCATCACCTGGATGAAGTAGTGCCACGACAGGTGGCCTCCCGCAATCGATCCGGCCATGGCGACGGCGAGCCAGACCACCACCAGCTTCTCGGGTTGGGTCAGGTGCCGCCATCGCACGGCCAGCGCGATCGCGGCGATCCACAGGACCGACATGTCCACCAGGAAAGGCAAGATGCTGTCCCGGGCGCGCAGCCAGACCAGGCTTGGAATCCAGTTGGTCGACGCGTAGCCGTAGAGGCTCTCCACGGTCCAGCGCCAGAACCCGGCGAGCGACCCGGTGACCAGCAGCAGCAGGGCGCCGCCGACCAGCCCCGCGACGATGCCGCCCGCGAACGACGTGGCCGCGCGCGGGCGGCTAGCCGGCGGTTCGAGCCAGTAAATCGCAGCGACGGCCAGGAGCACGTTGACGGCGGCGACCTGCCTGAACGCGCCGGCCGCGACCAGGAGCAATCCTGACCACAGCCAGTGCCGCCTCAGCATCAGGAGTGCGGAGGCCACGAGCGGCAGCATCATGAAGAGCTCGGTGTTGGTCGCCAGCAACCGCGGGTTGCCCGCCGCCGTGAGGACCCCGTAGAAGAGCGCCGCGATCACCCCCACGCGAGCGCCGGCGAGGTCGCTGCCGATGACGAAGATGAGTGCACAGGTTGCCAGGATCACGATCACACCGAGTGCGTGGATGGCGGTCATCTGGTAGGTGCCGGCCACCCGGAAGGTGGCCGCGTAGACCCAGAAGATTCCCGGCGGCTTGTTGTCGACACCGCCCGCGCCGTAGAGCGGGCCGCCCAGGTTCATCAGGGCCGCGATCGAGCCGTAGATGGCCTCGTCCCCGTCCATCAAACGGTGCAGGAAAGAAGGCAGGTGCGCGATCACGACAGTGATTCCGACCAACCCCGCCCACAGGATTGGCGTGGTTCGCGGAAGTCGCAAGGCGCCTATAAGTTTGACCATCGCCACCTGCGCTAGGGTCATCAGGTGCTCGCTGATCGGCGCGTTTGGTGGTGGATCGGGCTGTTCGTGGTGTCCGTTGCCCTGGCGATCGATTTCGGTCACGTCGCGGAACCGATCGGGATCGACTTCCACACCTACGAGGCAGCCGCGCTCGTCGGCCTGCAGCAAGGGTGGGCGCACATCTACGACCAGGGGCTTGTAGCCGCGGCGCAGAAACAGCTCGTTCCGGTTCAGAATTCGCAACCGTTCCTCAGCCCGCCCACCGTGGCGTGGCTGACCGCGGCGCTCACGCCGCTTCCTTACTGGATCGCCTACGTCACCTGGGCTGCGTTCACCTTCATCGCGTTCGGGGCGGCCCTGGCGTGGGCCGGCGTGAGCCAGGGCATGGGGCGGTGGGTTTCGGTCGTCGCGGCGCTTGCCCCGTGGTGGGTCCTGCACGCGGTCCACGTCGGACAGGTCGTGCCTCTGGTCGCGGCGGGTGTCGTCGTCGCGTGGCGGCTGCTCCGCCAGGACAAGGACATCGCCGCGGGCATCGCGCTGTCGCTGATCTTCCTCAAGCCCAACACCGCGTTCCTCGTGCCGTTCGTCCTCCTGATCGCGGGCCGCTATCGCGCCTTTGCGTCATCGACCGCAGCCGGTGCGGTCGTTGTCTTGATCGCAGCCCTGGCGCTGGGCCCGCACGGCATGTCGGCTTACGTGTCGGAGCTGCGGGGCAAGCTGCCGAGCGGAGCGGACTCGCTCACGATCAGACGCGCCCTCGGAGTCGACGACACGACGGCGCTCGTGCTGCGCGTGATCGTCGTTGGAGCGGTCCTGGCGACGGCGTTCAGGCTGAGGCGCGCGCCCGGCCTGCTGATCCCGCTTGGGATCACAGGCTCGCTGCTGGCATCTCCATACCTGCACGCGTCCGACCTCTGCCTTCTAGCGGCGGCCGCGTGGATGGTCTGGGAGGAGCGGCCGGTGCGGGTGTGGCGCGTGCCGCTTGGGGTGGCCTGGGTGCTGGCGAGCCCGTTCCTGTTCGTGTCCGGCCTCAGCCCGGGCCTGACGCGCTGGCCTCTCATCGAGCTCCTCCTCCTCGGCGCATTGATCGTCACCGCCTGGCGTGCCTTAACAGGCCCGGCTGACCTCAGGAGACGGGCGCCCGCATAATCAGATCGCCCGCGCGCCATCACAGGGGAACCCTTGCCACTCAACATCCAGGAAATCGACGGACCAATTCGCGTGCTCGCCGGGCCGGGCACCGGCAAAACGCACGCGCTGGTCGACCTCTACGAGCAGGCGGTGCGCGAACGCGTGGCCGGGCGCGGCGAGATCCTCGTGCTCACCTTCTCCAACGGCGCCGCGCAGGAGCTGTCGCGCCGCATCGATGAGCGGTTGCACGACGAGTACGGAGAGGCGTGGATCTCCACCTTTCACAGCTTCTGCGCGCGCCTCCTTCGCGAGCACGCTCCGGCACGCGAACGGTTGCTCGTCAACGGGTTCCAGGAGTGGATGGTGATGAGGCGCGTCCTCGCGGAGCTCGACGCGGAGGTGCTGGGTCCGCTGGAAGGAGTCCGCAGGTCGGAGGCGTTCGCGCGCGACGTCCTGGCCTTCGTCGCCCTGATGAAGCAGAACCTGGTCCATCCCTCCGCGCTGCTGCTCGCCGCCGAGGCGAGCGCGAGCGAGAGGATTCGCGTGCTGGCCGCCGTGTACCAGGCCTATCAGCTGCGCCTCCATCAGGCGGGCATGCTCGATTTCCGGGACCTCATCTCAGGGGCGATCGAGCTGTTGGAGTCAAACCGCGCGCTGCGAGAGAGCCTCCGCGGGCGATTCAAGCTGATCCTGGTCGACGAGTTCCAGGACGTCGACCCGGCGCAGTTCGAGCTGCTGCAGCTCATCGCGTCGCCGGACTCGCGCCCGCGCCTGGTCGTGGTCGGCGACCCTGACCAGTCGATCTACGGTTTTCGCGGCACCGTGCCGCGGCTGCTGACGGATGTGTTCCCCACGGTGTACGGCTCCGCCACCCGGCGCCTGGAGGAGTGCCGTCGCTCCTCCCAGCAGGCGCTCGACGCGGGGGAGCGCCTGCTCGCCGCCACGCATCCCGGCCGCGAGTCGCGCCATCTTCGGGCGATCGATTCGGGCGCGCCGCCGGCGGTCGTGGTCGCGCGCGAGGGCGACCCTGTCGACGAGGCGTTCTTCGTCGCGCGGGAGATCAAGCGGCTGATCGCGGAGACGCCAGGCCTCCGGCCACGCGACTTCGCGGTGCTGCTGCGCAGTACGACCGCGCTTGGTGCGCCGTTCGAGGAGGCGTTGCGCGCGCTTGACCTTCCCTATGAAGTGCGAGGGTCCGGCGCCACGTCGCGCAACGAGGTCGTGCGCTTCCTGGTCGGATACCTCGAATCGCTGCGCAAGCCGGATGACCCCGACGCGTTCGAAGGAGCGCTCGCGTCGAGCCTGGGCGGGGTCGGCGCGCAAGCGCTCGGCCGAATCAGAGCCAGCGCCTTTGAGCGAGGCAGGCCGCTGCTCCGCGTGATGCGGCGACTGATGTACTCGCTTGCCGCCCGCGACCCGCAGCGCTACCCGCTGCCCTGGGGCGAGGAGGCGCCCGAGGAGGTTCGCGCCGAGCCGAACTTCATGGCCTATCTCACCGAGACCGAGCTCGACACGCTCCACGCCGCGATGGTCACGCGCCACCGCCTGATCGGTCGCGCCGCGAAACTGCCGGTGGCGAGCCTCGCGTACTCCGTCCTGATCGAGGACGGCGCGATGCGCCGGCTGCTGGACCTGGACCTCGGCAACGCCGAGCGCGCCGAGGCCATCGCCGACCTGCGCGCCGCGATCGAAGGCCTCGAGGCGATCGAGGCCGTCCACGAGCGGCTGCTCGGTGAGAAACCGAGGCTGGCCGACATCACCGGTTCGCTGGAGACGCTGCTGGCCGCTGCGGCCGACGACACCGAGGCGGCGTCGGGAAGCCGCGACGCCGTGCAGGTCATGACGGTGCACCAGGCCAAGGGACTCGAGTTCGAGGTCGTCTTCTGCTCGGCGTTCGCGCACGGACTGTTCCCGCTCGGGGCGCGGCCGCACCCGCTGCTCGACGAGGAGGATCGAAAGTGGCTCGAGGGGTTCAAGGTCGGGTTCATGCCCTCGTGGCCATCCGATCCCGACGGGCACCTCGCCGAGGAGGCGCGACTCGCGTTTGTCGGGATGACGCGTGCCCGGCGCCGGCTCTACCTGACGCACGCCGACTCCTATCTGCGCCAGGCGGGGCCGTCGGTCTTCCTCGACATGGCCTCACCCGAGGCCGATGCCCGCGTGCTGACGCGTGCATCCTCGCGCCTTCAACCCGGCGACGTCCTGCTGCGCCGGGAGGCCGAGGTCCTGCTCGCCTCTCACCCCGCGGCGCTGGTCGACGGCATCCCCGCTCGCGCGGCGGCGCTGGGGCTCGACGTCGCCTTCCTGACGGATCGCGATTCGGGCGAACCTTTCGAGTCCTATGGCGGCGATCGCAACCCAACCTCGGTCCAGATCGACCACTTCAGCCCGACGACGCTCAACGACTACCTCAAGTGCCCGCGGCTTTACTGGTACAACCACCACCCCGGACTCGCCGAGGAGCCGCGATCCGTCGCGATGGAGCGTGGCGGTTTTCTCCACGAGGTGCTCGAGGACTTCCACGCGCACGAGCCCGAGTGGCGGCCGCTCGAGCCGGACCAGCGGAGGCAATGGCTCGAGGCCTCGCTGCAGCTGCACCTCGACGGCTACCTATCGCGGATGGAAGGAGTGCTGGACCGAAAGCGCGAAGAGCGCCAGGTTCGCGCGGTCTTGAACAACTACGTCAAGTTCGTCACCGGCATGCAGGTCATCCGCCGGCTGGGCACGCTGGCCACCGAGCGCCGGTTCCACCTGCAGCTCGACGGGTCCGAGATCGTGGGCAAGATCGACCGCGTGAACGACGTCGGCGACGGCGAGGTGGAGGTCGTCGACTACAAGACGGGCGCGGGCAAGGCGATGAAGTGGGCATACGAGCAGTACTTCGGCCCCGAGCTCTATGACGTGCAGCTCGCGCTCTACTACCTCGCCTGCAAGGACGGCTTCGACGACGATGGCCAGCCGCTTGGTTACACGCCGCGGTTCCTCTCGCTCTACTACCCGAAAGACTGGGTCTGGGGCGGCATGCGGCAGGACATCTTCAGCGTCGGGCGCCCGGCGGGGCTCAAGGAATATCGCGAGAAGCCGCTCACCGCCGAAGACCTTGAGCGCAGCCGGTCGATCGTGCTGCAGGCGATCGAGCGCATCAAGGGCGGCCACTTCGAGCCCAACCCGCGCGAGCTCGCCGGCACCTGCGTTACCCGCTTCGGCGGCTGCCCGCACGCCGCCATCTGCGCGTTCGGAGGCGCGCCATCGGAATGAGCGCGACGCGGATCGACAGCCAGGACACCCTCAGCCCGGAGCAGGCGGCGGCCGCGCACGCCGGGCCTGAAGGCGCTTTCCTGATCGCGGCCGGGCCAGGCACGGGCAAGACGTTCACCGCGACCAACCGCTTCTGCTGGCTGGTCGAGCAGGGCACAGCGCCTGACCGCATCCTCACCGTGACCTTCAACGAGCGAGCGGCCGAGGAGCTTCGGCAGCGAATCGCGCGTGAGCTGGCCGCGCATCACCCGCAGCTCGGCCCGGAAGTCCTTGATGGCGCGTGGATCGGCACGTTCCACGGCGTCTGCGCGCGGCTGCTCGACGAGTTCGCCTACCTGGTCGGCTCGCCGCGAGAGCTGCGCGTGCTGGACGAGACGGGCCAGCGCCTGTTCGAGCAGCAGCTCGTCGCCAGGCTGCGCAGCGGCGTCACCGCCCCGTTCGATCCCGACTCCTTCACGGCGCTCGCGGTCGAGGACCTGGACGACCTCCTCCGCTCCGGTTTGCGATTCCTGCTCAAGCTCAAGGGTCGCGGCATCACGCCGGAGCGCTTCCGCGAACGCGCCATGGAGCGACACGGCCGGTACTGGGAGTCGCGCCCCGCGGCCGAGGCCGGCCCCGACCCAGCGCGGGCGGAGCTCGAAGCGATCGACGTCCTGTTCACCGTCTACAAGTCGTATGAAGACGCGCTGCGTGCGGACGGCCTGCGCGATTTCGACGACCTCATCCTCGAGGTCATCGACGCCCTCGAGCGAATCCCACAGTTTCGCCGCCGTTGTCGAGAGCGGTTCCGCTACCTGCTGGTCGACGAGTTCCAGGACACCAACCGGATCCAACTCGACCTGATTCGCCTGCTGGCGGCCGAGAACTTCGGCAACGTCGCGGTCGTCGGCGATGCGAAGCAGTCGATCTATGGATGGCGCGATGCGGAGATCGAGAACATCCGCACCCGGTTTCCGGGAACGCGGCTGCCGTTGACCCACAACCGCCGCTCGTACCAGGGCATCCTCGACTGCGCCACCGACTTCATCCGGCGTGACGCTGATTTCGCAGCGGAGCCCGAGTTGGTCGCCACGCGCGGATCGGCACCTCGTCCCCCCTTGGGGGGAGGGCAGGGTGGGGCTCCTGTGACCGTGATCATGGCGCCCGACTCGCGGACCGAGGCCCGATCGCTCGCGCGAACGATTCGCGGACTACACGTCGGGGGCCGCGCGTTCGCCGACATCGCGATCCTCGCGCACTCGATCCGCATGCTCCCTCGCGAGTTCGAGGACGAGCTCCGGCGCCAGGGCATCCCCTACGTGACGAGCGGCGGGTCCGGGTTCTTCGACCGCCAGGAGATCAAGGACGTGCTCGCGCTCCTTCGTCTCACCGAGAACCCGATGGACGACGGGGCGCTGGTGCGCATCCTGCAAGGCCCCATCGTCCGCCTGCCCGACGACGGCATGTACCGCCTCGCGGCGCGGCGGTTCGGCCGCTCCGGGATGCGGCTTCGCGATTGCTTCGAAGAGTCGGCCAGGGAAGGGTTTCCCGAGATGCACCCCAAGGTGGCGCGCGGAGCCGTTCACCTCGTCGAGCTGACCGACCGGCTTGGACGCCTGCGCGATGCGCTGACCGTCGCGGACATCTTGAACCGGCTGCTCGAGGAGAGCGGCTATCTACGCTGGGCCGAGCTGCGCGCCCAGCGCGACGGCAGCCCGCGGGCGCTGCTCAACCTGCGCAAGGTCTTTCAGCTTGCCGGCAGGTTCGAGCGGGACCTTGCGCTCGCCGGCATCGGCGACTTCGTCCGGCACCTGGACCAGGTCATCGACGCCGAGCTTCCCGTCGGAGAGGCCGCGGAGGAAGCCGCGACCGCGGAGGCCGTCTCTCTGTTGACGATCCACTCGGCCAAGGGCCTCGAGTTCCCCGTGGTGTTCCTGGTCAACCTGCGACCGCCGCGGCCTCGCGACACTGAGCGCCTTTTCTTCGACCCGGACAACCTCGGCTTTGTCATGAAGCAGTGGCGCGGAGAAAAACACCCGCACTACCTGGAAACGTCGCCGGGGGCGCCGGCGGTGGCGCTGGCGATCGGTGAGCGGCGGCGCATCGTCTACGTGGGAATGACGCGCGCGAAGGACGCGCTGTACGTCACCGCGACACGTGAGGAGCCGACGGCGCAGGAGGTCGGGGCCAACGGCGCCGGCGATCACGACCACTTCGCCGAGATCCTCGGCTGGGCGCTCGCGAACCCGGAGTCGGCATCCGTGGTCGAAGCCGAGCAGCTCGAGCTGCCGGTCTTGCGTGCCGCGAACGGCCACGCCAACGGCGGGCCGGCCGTGGTCACGGCGGTGCTGGACCGGCTGGACCAGCTGCAGCCTCCACCGGCGGACGAGGTCCCGGCGGCCCGACCGCAGATCGAGCTCAGCTTCTCGCAGCTGCACGACTTCGAGGTCTGCCCCGTGCGCTACCGCTTCAGCCAGGTGTGGCGCGTGCCTGCGCCGCCCGACGAGCTGCAGCCACGGTTCGTCGCCGCGGCAGGCTCCACCGAGCTCGGTTCCGCGGTCCACGCCGCCCTCGCGGCGTGGCATACCGGTGGCGGCGACCTGCTTGCCCTCTACTCCGGCCCCGAGGCTGGAAAGGAGATGCTCCACCGCTATCTCGCAGATCCGCTCGCCTCGGCCAGGACGCTGGCGGTCGAGGTCGGCTTCAACATGAGGATCGGGGACACGCGCGTGCGCGGCCTGGTGGATCGCGTGTGCGAGCTCGCCGGGCGGACCGTGCTCGTCGACTTCAAGACCAACGCCTCGCTCGATGCGGTGTTGATCGAGGCCTACTCGGTCCAGCTCCGGCTGTATGGCCTCGCCGCTCGGCGTGGCCTGCTGCCCGGCGGGGCCGACTCGAGACTCTTCCTGTACGACATGAGGCGGGGGCACATCACCGAGATCGCGCCTGACGATGAGGCGGTGGAAGCCAGGGTGATGGCCGCGGCGACCCGGATCGCAGCAGGCGACTTCACCCTTGGACCGGAGCACGCGCAGCGTCCATGCAAGCTGTGCGCCTACCGGCCGATCTGTCGCGACGCGAGACCGTAACGTCAAGGGCGTGAGTGGGCCGCTTCAGGAGCGCTATTTCGAGCGCCGCGAGATCAAACAGGCGATCGAGTTCGCCGAGGCCGGTGGGATCGCCGTTCACAGGAACTTCGACTATTACCACGGCTCGACGATTCGTGGCTTCAGGCGGGAGAAGCCGTTCCTCCACATCATCGGGCTTCGACCGGTGCTCGAGGAGTGGGGCCGGCAGCATGGCCTACGCCCGGAGTGGATCCAGCCCGAAAAGCGCCGCAAGGTGGCGCATTACGACGTTTTCGGTCCGCCGGCAATGGCCCTGATCGAGCGATTGAAGATCTGAAAGTGCGCCCTGCGATCTGAACAGTGCTCGTCGAGGGCACTGTTGAAGTAGAGCAATAGTGTCGCGGTAATCGTCAAGCGATTCCGTCGTGCCGACGTCGTCTTGGTAATCATCGCTGCTAGCGGGTGTTGTGAGTCGAGGCAGATGGGTCCGGGGCTTCCTGGGGC
>JBDTKH010000054.1:0-49825 GCA_039935415.1 Candidatus Dormiibacterota bacterium | reverse complement strand
CAGAGGGCCTGTTGCCGAAGGGCCGTTCTAAGGACTCCCCAGCGAGTTTTGCGGCCTAAGGCTAAGTCGAGCAAGTTTTTGCGGCAAAGCCAGCTGACAGAGCGTCCGAAGAGCGGAGCAGGCAGCGCCAAGATGGGCTCCTAGCGCTATGGCGAACGTCGCCGCCCTGCTGGATTGCGCTTCGGGGAAGCGCCTGATTAGCTGTTTCAGATTGATGACGGTCGCTGTGAGCAGGGCTTGAATCTGGACGCTGGGTCGACGGCGAAACTGAGCCCGCTCAAAACCGTGTTTGGACTTCAGGTCGGCCATGATGCGCTCGCTCACAACCTGCCGGCGTCGAAGTCGGTGCCGTCCAACGCGGCTGGCGACATGCGCCCGCGCACGGTCTGAAATCTCCGCTCCCCAACTTCGATGGAGCTGCCGATTGACCCGCCCGGTTGTGCACTGCGCTTTCAAAGGACAGCTCGCGCACGTGTACTTCCCCTTTGGCCTGTAGACCGATTTGCGGAGCGTGAAGTGCTCGGCGGCTCGAACAAGCTCCGTGCCGGCCGGACAAACGAAGACGTCTCGGACGGCGATGTAAGTGAAATCGTCGATGCTGAAGAGCCCAGTGTTGTTGCCCTTTCGCTTCTGGTTGAGGGTAGGTAGGATGCCTCTGGCTTCGCATTCGCGCAGCCCTGTCTCAGTGCCGTAACCGCTGTCGCCAACCAGCTCGCGAGGTGCTCTCCCCAGGTTCCGCTGATGCTTATCGAGCATCTTGCCGACGGAGCTCGCGTCCGAGTCACCGGCAGCGCCGACCTCCACCGCAGTGATGATGTTGGCCTTGCCGCCGTCGACGACGACTTGCGTCTTGTAAACCAGCCTTGAGCGCCCGTTGTGGCGAGAGGCAATCTCTGCGTCAGGGTCAGTCGTGCTCACCAGCGAAGAGCGCAACGTCGGCTGTTCGGCCAAAGGACCTGGCTTCGGCCCGGTGCCACCCTTTTCTCGTGGTGGCTCTGGCACTGCTGCCGGCTCGTCCAGGGCGAAGAGATCTTTGACGAACTGCGCCGGTTCCGGCAGTCGCGGTCCGGCCAGAGCTCGCGAGCGCAGCGTGCCGCGCGCGGCGTTGGCGTCACTCAGCGTCGAGTCGATGAAGAGCACGTCACCCTGCACCAGCCCACGCTCTTCGCAAAGCTGAACGATTCGCCGGAAAAAGAGTTCGTAGACCCGGGTCCCGAAACGCCGGCGAGCCTTGGTCAGCACGCTGTGGTCGGGCAATGGTTCATCGAGCTCGTAGCCGAGAAACCAACGCCAGGCCAGGTTCAGCGAGGCCTCCTCGCACAGGCGACGCTCGCTACGAATATTGAAGAGGTAGCCGAGCAGCCAGAGCTTGAACAGGACCACTGGGTCGACTGACGGCTGTCCGGTGTGGCTGTAGTGCTGGTTGACCAAGCTGCGCACGAACCCCAAGTCGACGGCTGCGGCCAGGCGCCGGACGATGTGCTTGTCGGGAACGGCAGAGTCGAGCGAGAAGTTCAGGTAGAGCTTCGGCTCGACCGCTTTGGACCCCATCAAGGGCGGCACCTCCTGCTAAGACGTGAGCGAGAACCGAGGGCGCTGCGATTGTCGCCTGTTCAGCGGAGTTCGGCAACAGGCCCTCTGTCACCGGCATCACTGGATGGTTCACGAGGGCCATTGGCAGTTGGTCAAGTCGGATGACGGCGCGATGCGTGCGATTCCGCCAACGGTGACCTTTGGGCCGCGGCCGCGGGGACCCGACTAGCCTTAACACCGTGGCGCTTCGGTTTCACAACACGCTGACCGGCACCAAGGATGTCTTCGAGCCGCTCGAGGCCGGGCATGTCCGCATGTATACCTGCGGCCCGACCGTCTGGAACTTCGCGCACGTTGGCAACCTGCGCGCGTTCCTGTTCTACGACCTTGTGCGGCGGCATTTACAAGTGAGCGGCTATCGCGTGACCCACGTGATGAACCTCACCGACATCGACGACCGCATCCTCGACCAGGCCATGCACGCGGGCGTCACGATTGCGGACTACGTCAAGCCCTACGCCGCCGCCTTCTTCGAGGACATGGCGGCGCTGCGGGCCCAGCCCGCCGAGCACTACCCACGCGCCACCGAGCACATCCCTGAGATGGTGGACATGATCGCGACGCTGCTCGAGAACGAGAACGCTTACGTGGCCGACGGCGACGTGTACTTCCGGATCAGCAGCTTTCCCGCTTACGGCGCGCTCTCGCACCTGGACCGCGGCGGCCTGAAGGCCGGCGCCCGCGTTGCCACCGACAAGTACGACAAAGAGTCCGTGAGCGACTTCGCACTGTGGAAGAAATCCCAGCCCGGCGACGAGGCGCTGGGCGCCTCCTGGGATGCGCCATTTGGTCGGGGCCGGCCCGGCTGGCACATCGAATGCTCCGCGATGAGCAAGCGGTACCTCGGCGTAACCCTCGACATCCACGCCGGCGGCGTCGATTTGATGTTCCCTCATCACGAGAACGAGATCGCCCAGTCGGAGGCCGCTAACCACGCGCAGTTCGCGCGCCTGTGGCTGCATTCCGAGCACCTGTCGGACGCGACCGGCGAGAAGATGTCCAAGAGCGCCGGGAGTTTCACGACGCTGCGCGACCTCGTCGACGCAGGTCACGACCCGCTGGCCGTCCGGTTCTTTCTGATCGCCAACGCGCACTACCGCGCGCGTCTGAGGCTGAGCTCGGAGGCGCTTCACGCGGCGGCGGAGCAGGTGCGGCGGCTGCGTGAGTTCGCCGAGCGCGTGCAGCGCACGACGCCCGCCGCGGAGGACGACGACGACTTCCTGCGCCGCATGGCCGAGGTCCGTGCGGGTTATCGCGAGGCGCTCGACGACGACCTCAACCTGCCGCAGGGAGTGGGGCTTGTGTTCGAGCTGGTACGCGAGGCTAACGCGGCCCTCGACGCCGGGCGGGTTGGCCAGCGGGGACGTGACGAGCTGCTCGCCTTGATCGACGACTTTGACGCGCACCTGGACGTGGTCCGCGCCGAGGAGCCGGGCCTGGCGGAGGAAGTGGAGCGCCTGATTGCCGAGCGCGAGGCGGCGCGCCAGGAGCGCGACTTCGCCCGCGCCGACCGGATCCGCGACCAGCTGCGCGAGAAGGGGATCGCGCTCGAGGACTCCAGGGAGGGGCTGCGATGGCGCCGCGTCCGGTGAAGTTCAGGCGTCCGCCACGCGGTGGCGACGCGCCGCCGCCCACGGCCCTCATTCACGGGCGTAACGCCGTCCTTGAAGCGGCGAGGGCCGGTCGCGTCGTCAGGGTTTACCAGGCGTCCGGGCTGGGCCATGACCCGCGACTCGAGGAGCTGGCAAAGCTGGCCCGCATCGAGGTGGTGGAGGCCGCGCGCATCGACGTCATGGCCCCGGGCGTGAACCAGGGCGTCGCCGCCGAGCTCAAGCCTCGGCGCGAGTGGCCGCTGAAGGACCTGCTCGCGACGAACCCGTCGCTGCTCGTGGCCCTCGACGCGATCATGGATCCGCAGAACCTGGGGGCGATCCTGCGCAGCGCCGAGGTGGCCGGCAGCGACGGCGCGATCATCCCTGACCATCGCAGCGCCCCGCTGTCGGCGGTGGCGATGAAGGCGAGCTCGGGCGCGAGCGAGCTGCTCCGGATCGCCAAGGTCTCGGGGCTTCCATCGGCGATCGCGGAGGTCAAGCGTTCCGGCATCTGGTGCGTGGCCCTGGATCCGCGCGGCGAGATGCAGGCGTGGGAATTCGACTTCACGCAGAGGGTCTGCCTGGTCGTGGGCAGCGAGGGCGAGGGCGTGCACCGCCTGGTCAAGGAGCGGTGCGACGCGCGAGTGCGCCTGCCCGTGAAAGGCCACATCGCGAGCCTCAACGCGTCGGCGGCCGCGGCAGCGCTGCTGTACGAAGTGATGAGGCAGCGAGCCGATCGTCCATAGCGCCTGTTCCTACACTGTCTGGAATGCCTGACGCCGCCGTCGAGCTGGAGCGCGCCTCGGCCGACATCCCCCTGACGCGTGACGCGCGCGACATCCTCGAACGCGCATCGGCAGCCGCGAAAGGTCGGGGTGAAAGTGCGAGCCCGACCGACGTCCTCGAAGCGACGCTGCATGACCGCGGCACGCTCGCGGTAGATACGATCCGCGCCCTCGGCATCGACCCGGCCGCCATCGCAGCGCAGGTGCAGGCCCCGAACGACGGCACCGCACCGCCGGCGATCTCGCTCCGTCAGCTGCTGGTCAATGCCAACCGCGAGGCCCAGGTGCTCGGCCACTACCAGGTCGACTCGATCCACCTCCTCCTCGCGATGCTCTACAGCGACTCGCCCACGACCTCGGCCGTGCTGCAGAAGGCGGGCGTGACGCTCTACGACGTGCGCCGTCACCTCCAGACCGGCCGTGCGATCTCATCGATGCCAGCCCAAACACCGAGGAGTCGTCCGCCGGATGCGGCACTTCGACGCCGCCCGCTGCCGTCCCTTCGAGGCGCCGTCAGCGTCAGCCCCGTCTTCGTCGCGATCCTCGGGGCGACCGCTTTTGCGGGGGCCCTGCTCTGGTTCGACGTCCTGCCCGGGCTTGCCGGACCGCTGACGATCATCTTCGTCACCGCGGGCTGGATCACGTCGCTGTGCGTGCACGAGTTCGGGCACGCGCTGATCGCCTACCTCGGCGGCGATCGAAGCGTCGCCGCCTCCGGCTACCTCACGCTGAACCCCCTGCGGTACACCAACATCCTCCTCAGCCTCGTCATGCCGATCCTGTTCCTGCTGCTGGGAGGGATCGGGCTGCCGGGCGGGGCGGTCTACATCAACCGACCGGCGCTGCGTAGCCGGACCTGGGACACGGCGGTCTCGCTCGCGGGACCGGCCGGGACCCTGCTCTGCGGCCTGCTCGTCGCGATCCCCTTCCTCATCCCGGGAATGAGCGTCCTGTCGATCGCTCAGCACATCGCTTTCTTCGAGGCAATCGCGTTTCTCGGCTTCATCGAAGCGATCGCGCTGGTCCTGAACCTGGTGCCCATCCCCGGTCTCGACGGCTTCGGCGCCTTGAGGCCCTGGCTCCCTTCCTCGCTGCAGGACGCGGCAGTTCGCTACGGGCAGCTCGGCATCATCGGCGTGTTCATCGTGCTGTGGTTTGTGCCCTCGGTGTCGAACGCTTTCTTCGGTTTCGTCCTCCAGCTCACCGACCTCGAACGTATTCCGCGCCTCCTCATCGCGCTCGGGCAGGCGCACATGCAGCTCCGCTGATGGAGCGTGTGATCGTCGACGGCTACAACGTGCTGCACGCGTGGCCAGAGCTCAAGCGCTTGATGAACGAGGCATCGCTGGAGGCGGCCCGCGACCGGCTGGTCGACCGGCTCGCGGTGTTCGGGATGGTGACCGGCGCCGAGGTCACGGTCGTCTTCGACTCACACCGGGCCGCGGCCAGCTCCGAGGAGACGGTGGAAGGCGTGCGCGTGCTGTTCACGCGCAAAGGCCACTCCGCAGACCACGCGATCGAACGCTTTGCATATGAGGCGCGCGACGCGGGCGACGTCATCACCGTCGCCACCTCCGATCGCTTCCAGCGAGACCTGGTGCGGGGCGTGGGCGGAGCGGTGATCGACGCCCTCGAGCTGGAGCGGCAGGTCATCGACGCCGAGAAGGAGATGGGTCGCCGGGTGGAGCGCTACTCGTAAGCCGATGAAACCCGCGCACGTCCGGCGGACCAGGATCGTCTGCACCATCGGGCCGTCGAGCTCGTCGCCGGCCAAGCTGCGCGCGCTGATCAGCTCGGGTATGGACGTCGCGCGGCTGAACTTCTCGCACGGCGACCACGCCACCCACCGCCAGGCCGCGGCCGACGTCCGCGAGGCGGCCGAGGATGCCGGCCGGCCGGTCGCGCTGCTGGGCGACCTGCAGGGGCCGAAGATTCGCACGGGCTCGTTGCCCGACGCCTTCCAGCGCCTGGTCCGCGGCCGCACGGTCGCGCTGGTGGGATCGCCCCGCCAGGGCCCTGACGAGATCGAGGTCAGCCATGCCGAGCTGGTCGAGGCCCTCCGCCCGGGCGACCGCGTGCTGCTCGACGATGGCCGCATCGAGCTCATCGTGCGCAGCGTCGGGGGCGGGCGCGCCGAATGCTCGGTGATCCGGGGCGGCCTGCTCGGCGAGCGCAAGGGGGTCAGCGTGCCCGGGCGTCCGTTGCCGCTGCCGGCTCTGACCGAGAAAGACCTCGAAGATCTCAAGCTGGCTGTCGAGCTCAACGTCGACTACATCGCGCTCTCGTTCGTGAGGCGGCCGGAGGACGTGGTCGAGTGCAGCACCCGCCTGGCCGGGCTCGGGAGCACGGCGCCCGTGATCGCGAAGCTGGAGCATCTCGAGGCGATCCGCAACCTGACCAGGATCCTCGAGGTCGCCGACGCGGTGATGGTCGCGCGTGGTGACCTCGGCGTGGAGCTCAAGCTCGGCGACCTGCCCGCCGTGCAGAAGGACGTCATCGACCGGGCCAACCGCGCCGGCGTCCCAGTCATCACAGCGACTGAGATGCTCGAGTCGATGGTGACGTCCAACCGGCCGACGCGCGCCGAGGCGTCCGATGTCGCGAACGCGATCTGGGATGGGACGGACGCCGTGATGCTGTCCCAGGAGACCTCCGTCGGCGCCCATCCGGTCGAGGCCGTGCGGGCGATGGCGCGCATCTGCCTTTCGGCGCAGCGTCACCCCGCCTTTCAGCGCGCGAGGCAGATGTGGAGCGAGCCCGGGCAGGTGGGAAGCGCGATCGCGCACGCCGCGGCCACCACCGCCGACGAACTGCACGCGCAGGCGATCATCGCGTTCACCGAGTCGGGGACGACGGCCCTGAGGTGCAGCAAGGCCCGCCCGAATGTCCCGGTGATCGCCGCCAGCCCGCACCCGGAGGTCCTGCGCCGGACCGCCCTGTACTCTGGCGTGATCCCCCTGCTGGTCAGCCCGGGGCGGGACACCGACCAGATGGTGGCGATCGCTACGGAGGCGGCCAGGCAGGCCGGGCTGGTCCGGTCGGGCGACCTGGTGGTGGTCGTCGCGGGCGTCCCGGTGGGCCGGCCCGGCCAGACGAACCTGCTGAAGGTGGAGACCGTCTAAAGAGGGCTACACGAGGGCGTGCCCGCCAGAATTAGGGCGTGGCGCCTGCCTCACATGGACTGCTCGGCCGCATTCAGGCCGCCAACGACGACGCCTCGCGGCGTTTCGGCCCGAACACGGCCGAGGTCGAGGCGTTCATCAACGCCGCGGCGCAGCTGACGCCATGGCAGTGGAGGCAGGTGCTGGCGGCCCGTCGGCTGGTGGCCTCGGTAACGAAGGAGGGCACCCCGGACGGCGGCAAGGAGCCGGAGTCCGCGGGCTCGATCCAGGCGGCGATCCGGAGCAGCGAGGGGCACATCTCCGAGCCGATGGCCCGGGCGGGTGAGATCCTCTTCGACTCGCTCACGAAAAAGAGCGAGGAGAAGCAGGTGGCCGCGTGGCAGGCGATGTCGGCGCTCGTGATGCGGCCCCACCTGCCGGCCCTCAAATTCGCGGCGCACTACGCCCCGTTCGCGGTCCTCATACCGCTGTCCGGCTCGGACGTCCTCGACCCGAAGACCCGGCGCTTCCTGTCCAGGCTCGAGGCGCTCACCGCGGCGGATTGCGAGACGCTGGCCCGGCGCTTTCGGATCGAGCCCGCCGCCTCACGCGCCCTGCTGCAGGCCGTGGCCAAGCATCGCGAGGCGAAGAGCGAGGAGACGGTCGCGATGGCCGCGCTGACCGTCATCCCCGCATTCCTCACCGGGGACCCGGGCTGGGCCGCGGTCCGCACGGCGGTCCACGCCGGCAGGGTGCTGGGCTGCATGGCCGACCTGTCGCAGCAGGAGGTCGTCGAGCTGTGGGCGCCGCTGCAGGCCGTGGTCCCGCTGGCTTCACTCGAGGAGGAGGACAACAGGCCCGCCGCGGTCCGCGTGAAGGCGGCGGTCACCAGCGCGATCAAGACGATCAAGGCGCCCCGGACCCGCGTCGCGCCGACCATGCCGGTCAGGGCGCCGGCGCCCTATGGCGCGAACAGCGCCGAGGTCGCGGTGTTCATCAAGGGCGTGGCCGAGCTGACGCCGATCCAGTGGCTGCGCGTGCTCGACCGGCGAAAGCTGGTCGCCAGCGTCACGCGGGACAGCAGCGACGAGCCCGCCGGCGTCGTCCGCTCGATCCTGGCCACCATCGAGGGCACTCGCCAGCTCGACACCTACTCGCGGTGCCGCGCGTTCGCCGCTGTCGAGCGGGCCGGTTATGCGGTCGAGGCACACGGCGCCGCCGGGCGCGCGGGTCGGGTCCGGGTCATCGAGATGACCGAGAGCCAGGTGGCGGAGGTGTTCGGGCCGTTTGTCACCACGATCCCGATCGGCGTCCTCAACGGCGGCGGCTTCGCCCACCACCTCGCCTCACTCAGCAAGCACGATTGGGAGAAGGTCGCGGCCGCAGCGCCCGACGCGAACGAGGAGGCCGTCGCGCCGCTGGTCAACGCCGGCACTGCGCTCATCGACTTCTTTGGCGGGAGGTCGGACGACGAGGCGGTGGCGGCGTGGCACGCCGTGGCTGCCCTCGTTCGCCGGCAGGCTCTGACCCCGATCAAGTTCGCCGCTTCGTACGCGCCGTTTGCCTCCGCGATCCCGGTCACGAGCCCCAGGTCGCTGGGCGCGATGGTGTCCCGCTACGTCACGGCGCTGGGCCGCCTCGGCGCCAGCCAGTGCGCGGTCCTGGCGCAGGAGTGGCATGTCGACGACGAGGCGTCGAGCGCGCTGTCGAAGGCGACGGTCGACGGGAGCGCGAGGCCGGGCGAGGAGGCCGCGGCGCTGGCCGCGGTGGTGACCGTGCCGATGCGCCTGGCCGGAAGCGGCGGTTGGGCCGCCGTCAAGACGTCGGCTTACGGTGGGAAGGTGATCGCCTCGCGCGCGCGGCTGACCGCCGAGCAGCTGGAGGAATTGTGGAAACCCCTCCAGACCGCCGTCCCTCTCTCGTCACTGGGCGCGCGCAAGCCGACGCGCTGAGGCGGGTCGGAACAGAGCGTGCCGTCGATCGCTTACATTCAAAGACGTGGCGACGAGAAAGAGAGCGACAAGGAAACCGGCGAGCTCAGGCTCCAGCAAGACCCCGAAGTTCGACAACGTGCTGGTCGTGACGGCACACCCGGACGACCCGGATTTTGGGGCGGGCGGGTCGATCGCCAGGCTGGCGAAGGAAGGGGCCCGAGTCACGTACGTGATCGTTACGGACGGCTCGCAGGGCGGCGAGGACCCGAAACAGAAGGACTCCGAGCTCAAAGCGATTCGCGAGAGGGAACAGAGGGCGGCCGCGCGCGTGCTGGGCGTGAAGAAGGTGGAGTTCCTCGGCTACAAGGATGGGCACCTGGCGCCGGACCTGAAGCTCCGCCGCGATATCGTGCGCATGATCCGCAAGTACAAGCCCGAGCTCGTGATCACGCACACCCCGGGACGGGTGCTGGACGGTCCGATGGGCGGGTCGCACCCCGACCACCTGGCGGTGGGCGAGGCCACGATGGCGGCGGTGTATCCGGACTCGCGCAACCCGCGCGCTTTTCGCGGCTTGCTCAAGGAGGGTCTCCAGCCTCACGAGGTGAAGGAGGTCTGGATCCCGTTCTGGACGTCGGGCGACTACCTCGTCGACATCACCCCGACCCTGGCCCTCAAGATCGCGGCGCTGCGGAAGCACAAGAGCCAGGTCGCCAAGCCAGGTCGGGAATGGGACTTCGAGAAGTTCATGCGCAAGCGCCACGGCGAGGTGGGGAAGCGGGGCGGCTACAAGTACGCGGAGTCGTTCAAACGGATCACGGTTTAGCCACCTCGTTTCCCTGACTGATCCGCCCCCCCATCCCGCGCCTTCGGCGCGTACTTCCCCATGAATGGGGAAGTGGCCTATTGAATTGGCTTTGGCGGCTCTGCCCAAACGTTGCGGATTCCGTGCCAGATCACTTCGGCCCATGCGCCGTACTGACTATCTCCGGGGTGCAGGCCGTCGGAGGCGATCCAGCCTGGTGAGCCCAGGCCGGAGATGCTCGCCGCGGTGATGTCGATCCACGTGAAACCGCGCGAGGCGGCCTCGTGCTGCGCGGCGTCGTTGAACTCGTCGGTGAGCCGGCGGATCTCCTGGGGGTCGCCGTGGTCGCGGACGGCAGGCACCACTGACCAGTTCGGGATGGAGACCGCCGCGACGCGCCCGGACGGCAGCCCCTGCGCGGCGACCTCGTCGTAGATCTGCACCAGGGAGATTCGGTAGTCCGCCACGGTGCGGTCGCGTACCAGGTCGTTGACTCCGATCAGGATCGTGACCAGGTCAGGCTTTGCGGTCCACAGCAGCGGGAGCTCATGCTCGATGAGGTCCAGCGTCGTATAGCCGTTGACCGCCGGGTTGGTCACCTCGACCTTGCGCCCGGTCTCCTTTTCCAGCCGCTTCCCGATGATCGAAGGCCAGCCTTTCGATTGGCTCGACGCGCCGGCGCCGATGGTGTAAGAGTCGCCGAGCGCCAGGTAACGCAAGGACCTGGCTAGCGCCCTACGTCGGCGAGGGAGCTCCAGACTTCGATCTTCGTGCGCACGCGGCGGAGGACCTCGTCGGTGAAATCGGTGGTCGAGGCCTGGCCGCCCAGGTCCGCGGTCCTCACTCCGTCCGAGACCGCCTCCAGGGCGGATTCGTACACGGCCCGCGACGCCTGGCGCGCGTCGTCGCCCTTCATGTAGCCGAGCAGTGAGGCGACCGCAAGGATCATCGCCATCGGGTTGGCGACGTTCTTGCCCTCGAGCGACGGCGCCGTGCCGTGGGGGGCTTCGGTCATCGCGACGGTCACCGCCCCGGCTTCATCGAAGGCCAGCAGCGTGGACTCGGCGCCGGCGATCGTCCCGAACATCTGGATCACCAGGTCCGACAGAGTGTCGCCGTCGCGGTTGAGGGCGGGGATGACGAGCGACTCCCCGCTCGTCGTGAGGAGGAGCGCGTAGGTCGCGTCGATGAGGCGCGGCTCGTAGCGCACCTCCGGGTTGCGCGTGGCGGCCGCGTCGAGCTCTTCCTTGAACATCCCTTCGTACACGGGGCTGACAGTGAACTTGGGCCCGCCGAAGACCTTGGCCTCGATGCGCCTGGCATGGTGAAAGGCGTAGTCCGCCACGATGCGGCAGGTCCGGCGCGAGATCTTCTCGGTCCGGAAGGCCCACTCTTCGAGGCCCTGTCCCTCGCGCCACTCCTTGGCCCCATACGCGTCGTCGACCGCCATGCGGATCACCGAGATCGGCGCGTGGACCCCGGCCAGCGGCCGGACGCCCGGGATGCGACGGCCGGTGCGCACGATGACGCGCCCGTCGATCTGCTTGCGCAGGATCGCGTTCGGGCTTCCCACGTCGCCGGCGCTTTCGGGTGTCACCGTGGCGGCCTTGATGCCGAAACCGCAGTCTCGCAGCGCGGCGGCGGCCTCGAGCACCACCTGGTTGCGGGTCTTGCGCCGCTCTTCCAGGGAGAGATTGAAGTCCACCTTCTTGATCTCGAGCCCGAGCACGTCAGGCTCGAGCAGCCGGAGCGCTTCCCGAAGGAGCTCCTCACCGGTCTGGTCGCCGTGGAGCACGGCGATCGTGGTGCCTGGCATCGACCGAATCATATGGCCCGGGCTTGCTTTGACCTGGTAAGCGCGCTTAAGCCCCTCTCCCCAACCGCTCCCAGAAGGGGAGAGGGGTTACCTACCCCGAGTGCGTCCAATTCGCGGGGCTGAATTGCTGCTCTGCTAGTATTGACGTCGCCTAGGTAACCTAGGCTTTTTTCTTTTCAGCCCCAACCAGAGAGCCAATCATGGAAGACATCATCAGCCTCGCCTGCGGCGTGTGTAAGCGGCGCAACTACACCACCGTGAAGAACAAGAAGAACGACCCGGACAGGCTCGAGATGAGCAAGTACTGCAAGTGGTGTCACAAGCACACACCGCACAAGGAGACCAAGTAGTGGCCGTAACCGCCAGGAAGCGCGATGAGCCGTCAGCGGGGGTTGCCCCGGCTCGGTTCCTCCGCGAGGTCTACGAGGAGCTGCGCAAGGTCGTCTGGCCGACGCCGGAAGAGCTGTACCGCTACACGCTCGTGGTCATCTTCACCGTCATCGTGCTCGGCGCGTTCATCGGGGGCACCGACTACGCTCTGGCCGCGATCGCCAAGCGCACGATCTACAACGGGGCGCCCTAGATGGCCGTAGAGAAGAGCCAGGCCCCGGAGCAGGAGGCGCAGTGGTACGTAGTCCACGCGTACTCCGGCCACGAGGAGAAGGTCAAGAAGAACCTCGAGAAGAGGATCGAGTCCATGGACATGCAGGACAAGATCCTCCAGGTGCTGGTCCCCATGGAAGACGAGATCGAGATCAAGGACGGCAAGCGCCGGCACGTGCAGAAGCGGATCTTCCCCGGCTACATCCTGGTCCGCATGGTGATGTCGAACGAGTCGTGGTTCGTGGTCCGCAACACGCCCGGCGTGACCAGCTTCGTCGGCTCGGCGAACAGCCCGGTTCCCCTCCAGGAGAAGGAGGTCCGGGCGATCCAGAAGCAGATGAAGCAGGAAGCGCCGAAGATCCGCGTCGAGTTCCAGGTCGGCGAGTCGGTGCGCGTGGTCGATGGACCGTTCACCGACTTCCACGGCAAGGTCGACGAGATCAACCCCGAGAAGGGCAAGCTGAAGGTGCTGGTCAACATGTTCGGCCGCGAGACGCCTGTCGAGCTCGACCTGCTGCAGGTTGAGAAAGTCCACTGATGACTAGAACCCAAAGTGGAGGCGTAGGCCGGATTTACTCCGGCCGTCTCCAATGTTTCATCCAAGCGCCTCCGGGCCATGTGTCATTTGGAGGGGGTCCCGCGGGGGAGGCCTGCCTCACCCGCACTTTCGACCTGCTGCAGGTCGAGAAGGTCCACTAGGACATAGATAGGTGGGAAAAAAGAAGGTCCGCGTCGTCCTCAAGCTGGAGCTGCAGGCCGGCAAGGCCACTCCCGCGCCGCCGGTGGGCACCGCACTGGGCCCGCACGGCATCAACATCATGGAGTTCACCAAGGCCTACAACGAGCGCACCGCTCAGCAGGCCGGCGACGTGGTGCCCGCCGAGATCACGATCTACGAAGACCGCAGCTTCTCGTTCGTCCTCAAGACTCCGCCGGCGGTCAACCTCCTCAAGCGGATCGTCGGCATCGAGAAGGGCTCGCCCAAGCCGAACCGCGAGAAGGTCGGTCGGGTGACCAGGTCGCAGCTGCGCCAGATCGTGGAGGCGAAGCGGAAGGACCTCAACGCGTTCAACGATGAGGCCGCGATGAAGATGATCGAGGGCACCGCGCGATCGATGGGCCTCGAGGTGGTGGAGTAGTGCCGAAGAAGCGTGGCAAGAAGTACATCGAGGCGGCGAAGAAGGTCGAGGCGGCCGTCGCAGGCAACGGCAACGGCGGGCTCGACCCGGAAACCGCGGTCAACCTGGCCAGGGAGACGTCGATCTCCAAGTTCGACGCCACCGTCGAGGCCCACATCCGGCTGGGCGTCGACCCGCGGCATGCCGAGCAGATGGTGCGCGGGTCGGTGGTGCTCCCCAACGGCACCGGAAAGAAGGTGCGCGTCGCGGTCTTCGCAACCGGCGACAAGGTGAAAGAGGCGGAGGAGGCGGGCGCCGACTTCGTGGGCGGCGACGACCTCGTCAAGAAGGTTTCGGAGGGCTGGACCGATTTCGACGCGGCCGTCGCGACACCGGACATCATGTCCAAGGTCGGCCCGCTGGGCAAGATCCTCGGTCCCCGCGGCCTGATGCCGAACCCGAAGTCGGGCACCGTGACGTTCGACGTGGCGCGCGCGGTGCGCGAGGTCAAGGGCGGCAAGGTCGAGTTCCGGACCGACAAGTTCGGCATCGTCCACGCGCCGATCGGGAAGGTGTCATTCGACTCCAAGCAGCTGCACCAGAACCTGACCGCGCTCGTCGACGCGCTGATCCGCAACAAGCCGTCCACGTCGAAGGGGCAGTACCTGCGCACGTTCTTCCTGACGGCGACGCAGGGGCCCTCGGTTCCGGTGGACGTCAAGGAAGCCGCCAAGCTGCACACCAGCAGCTAGCGTCGCAGGGGCGGCCGGGTTCCCCAGCCGCGACTTTGTTCAATCCAAGCGCCTCCCAACCGTGGTCGGGAGTGACTCTTCAGAAAAAGTCCCAACCGTATGCCGGAAAGAGAGCAGCCACGTCGCGCAGCGACCTGGCGATGAGAGGGAACCATCTGGGTTCCCTCTCATACTTCTAGCCATGTACGGCCCGGTCATCCAGGGCAAGCTCGTTCGGCTCCGGCCGCCCAGGCCTGAAGACGCCGCCATGATGATCACCTGGTTCGAGGACATGGAGGTGACGCGGTTCCTGCTGATCCGCAATCCGCCCGGGATCGAGGCCGAGAAGGAGTGGATCGACCACAGGTCCCGCGATCCCAACGAGATCGTCTGGGTGATCGAGCATGAAGGCGACGCGGTCGGGAACACCGCCATACACGTGATCGACTGGAAGAACGGCTTCGGCACCACGGGGACGGTGATCGGGAACAAGGCCGCGTGGCAAAAGGGGCTCGGCCGCGAGGCGATGCAGCTGCGCGCACGCTATGCATTCACCCAGCTGCCGCTGCGCAAGCTCAAGTCCGCGTACATCGAAGGGAATGAGGCCAGCGCCCGCGCCCAGGCGGCCGCGGGCTATCGCGAGGTGGGTCGCTACCGCGCGGACATGTTCGTCGACGGCAAGTGGCGCGACCATGTGATGACCGAGGTCCTCCGCGAGGACTGGATAAAGGCGAACTCCGTATAATTCGCGGCCTGCCCTAGACCGTAGGTGCCCGACTGCCGGGCTCAATTTCCTACCGAGGCATCTGAAGTGAAGGACGATTGGATCCTTCTTGCCTCGTGTATTTGTGGCAGGGAGGATTTTTCTTTTGCCGAAAGCCCGCAAGGAACAGAAGGCGGAACAGGTCGACGTCCTGACGGAGAAGCTGAAGAAGGCCAAGGTGGCGGTGCTGACGGACTACCGCGGGCTCAAGGTCAGCCAGATCCAGGAACTGCGCGGAAAGTTGCGCGGGGCGGGAGTCGAGTTCCGCGTGATCAAGAACACGCTGGCACGTCGCGCGGCGACAGCCGCCGGCCACGAGGCGCTCGAGACCGAGCTCAAGGGCCCGGTGGCGATCGCGTTCGGGTACGACAACGACCTCGGCGCGCCGTCGAAGCTCATCAACGAGTTCGTCCGGGCGACCCGGTTGAAGCTCGAAATCGTCGGCGGGCTGGTCGAGGGGAGGGTGTTCTCGCCCGACCAGATGAAGCAGCTGGCCGACCTGCCGTCGCGCGAGACGCTCATCGCCCAGCTGATGGGAACTCTTCAGTCACCCGTGGCACAGCTCGTTGGAATCATGCAGACACCGCTTCAGCAGCTCCTTGGAGTGCTCGACGCGTACAAGACCAGATTGGAGGCAGCGTAAATGGCGACCAAGCTCACACCCAAGGATTTCGTGGAGGCGTTGAAGGACTGGAGCATTCTCGACGTGGTCGAGGCTGTGAAGGCCATCGAGGACGAGTTCGGCATCAAGGCTGCGGCGGCGGTAGCGACGGTTGCCGCGGCCCCGGCGGCCGGCGCAGCCGCGGAGGCCGAAGAGGAGCAGACGGAGTTCACGGTCACGCTCACCGCGGTCGGCGACAGCAAGATCAACGTGATCAAGGCGGTCCGCGAGCTGACGCAGCTCGGCCTGAAGGAGGCCAAGGACCTGGTCGATGCGGCGCCGAAGCCGGTGCTCGAGAACGTAAGCAAGGCGGACGCCGAGAAGGCGGTGGCGCGGTTGAAGGAAGCGGGCGCGACGGCGGAGCTGAAGTAAGGGGTCGGGGGACCCGTGGGGCCGGGCCTTCGGGCCCGGCTTCTTCTTTTCACCGGATACGCTCCCCAATAATGCGGGTCGCTGCGTTGTCAGACATCCACGGCAACTTGCCTGCGCTGGAGGCGGTGCTCGTTGACGTTCGGCGCCAGGCTCCGGATCTCAACGTCGTCTGCGGGGACGTGGCCTGTACCGGTCCAGGAGGGGGAGCTCGGCTCGAAGCGCCTTCCAGTCCGGCATTACCCATAGGTTATTGCCTGGCGTTCGCCCCCACCCGCGCCTTACGGTGCGACCTCCCCGGCGACCGGGGAGGTGACTTTTTAAGGGGCTGGCAGGCTGGGTCTGGCGGTGCTATAGTCCCGGGAAACCCTCGGTCGGGCGACCGGTTCGCCTGGCTTCGATGACGCGTCCCCACGCGGGGTCGGTTCGTCGTATACTGGCCGTTCGTGCACGCCCGAGCGCTCACCCTGCCCATTAACTGAGCGCGCCCTTTTTCCCAGATAAGGAGAACGAATGATCTCAGAGATGAGAGCTCCCGCGCGTCTTAGCTATGGCCGAATCCCGAACCTTGTCGAGCTGAAGGACCTCATCGCGACACAGGTCGAGTCCTTCAAGTGGTTCAAGTCCGAAGGCCTGCGGGAGCTTTTTGACGAGATAAACCCGATCACGGACTACACCGGCAAGAACTTCGAGCTGAAGTTCCTCGACTACGAGTTCGGCCAGCCGAAGTTCTCGGTCGAGGAGTGCCGCAACCGTGACATGACGTACGCCGCGCCGCTGCGGATCAAGACCCGCCTGACCATCAAGGAGACGGGGGAGATCAAGGAGTCCGAGGTCTACATGGGCGACTTCGCCATGATGACCGACGAGGGCACCTTCATCGTCAACGGCACGGAGCGTGTCGTCGTGTCCCAGCTCGTGCGCTCGCCCGGCGTCTACTTCACTGCCGCCGAGGACCCGAACACCGGTCGCAAGCTCTTCGGCGCCAAGCTCATCCCCAACCGCGGCGCGTGGCTGGAGATCGAGACCTCGGCCAAGGACCTGCTGACCGTCAAGATCGACCGCAAGCGCAAGGTCCCTGTGACCGTGCTGCTGAAGGCGCTCGAGCTGCCGCAGCTCAAGGGCACCGAGAACGACCGCGAGGCGCAGAAGCGCGCGCTGCTCGAGATGTTCGGGGATGTCGACAACAACCCCGAGCACCACTACATGGAATCGACCCTCGACAAGGACACGACCACCAAGACCGAGGACGCCCTACTCGAGCTGTACCGCCGCGTCCGGCCGGGCGATCCCCCGTCCGTCGACAACGCGCGCAACCTGCTGCAGAGCCTGTTCTTCAACCCGCGCCGGTTCGATCTCGGCCGTGTCGGCCGCTACAAGGTCGACAAGCGCCTTGGCCGCGATGAGCAGGACATCCTGGACCGCGTCCGGCGCCGCGAGCTACGCATCCTCGAGAAGGGCGACTTCATCGCCTTCCTGCGCAAGCTCATCGAGCTCAACAACGCGCCGCGCGAGAAGCAGATCCCGGACGACATCGACCACCTGGGCAACCGCCGGGTGCGCGCGGTCGGGGAGCTGCTGCAGAACCAGTTCCGGATGGGCCTGATCCGCATGGAGCGGATCATCAAGGAGCGCATGACGATCAGTGACCCGCACACGGTCACTTCGGCGTCGCTGATCAACGCCCGCCCCGTGGTGGCCGCGATCAAGGAGTTCTTCGGGTCCAGCCAGCTGTCGCAGTTCATGGACCAGCACAACCCGCTGTCCGAGCTGACGCACAAGCGCCGGCTCTCGGCGCTCGGGCCAGGCGGCCTTTCGCGCGAGCGCGCCGGCTTCGACGTGCGCGACGTGCACCACAGCCACTACGGGCGCATCTGCCCGATCGAGACGCCGGAAGGGCCGAACATTGGCCTGATCGGCAACCTCGCCACGTACGCCAAGGTCAACGAGTTCGGGTTCGTCGAGACCCCGTTCCGCCGCGTCTACAACCGCGTTTCGCTGAACGAGGACGTGGCCGCGAAGCTGGTCGGCCGCACGCTGCGGCGGCCCGCGCTCGACCCGAAGGGCAAGGAGGTGCTTCCGACCGCGGAGGTCCTCGACGAGAAGTCAATCAAGAAGCTCCTCTCGGCGCACGTGCCCGGCGTGGACATCGTGCCCTGGGTCTCGACGGAGGTCGAGTACCTGTCCGCCGACGAGGAAGACATGTTCGGCATCGCGCAGGCGAACGCCGCGCTCACCCCAGAAGGGCACTTTGCAGACGCCCGCGTCCCTGCTCGCGCGCGGGGCGACTTCAAGATCGAGGACGTCGGCAACATCCAGTACATGGACGTCTCGCCGAAGCAGATCGTCTCGGTGGCGACGGCCATGATCCCGTTCCTCGAGCACGACGACGCAGGCCGCGCCCTGATGGGCGCCAACATGCAGCGTCAGGCGGTGCCGCTGCTCGTCACCGATGCGCCGCTGGTCGGCACCGGGGTCGAGTACTACGCGGCCAAGGATTCAGGCGAGATGATCGTCGCCGATGTTGCGGGAACGGTCGTCGACGTCGCACACCCGAAGGACCTGAAGCAGGTCCACGCCACACCCGTGTTCGAGATCGTTGTCAAGCCGGACGGCGGCGGCGCCGAGCGCCATTACCCGCTGCAGAAGTTCGCTCGGTCCAACCAGGGCACGTGCCTCAACCACAAGGTGAAGGTCAAGGCCGGACAGCACGTCGAAAAGGGCGACGTGCTCGCGGACGGGCCCGCGATCGAGGACGGCGAGATGGCGCTCGGCCGAAACGTGCTGGTCGCCTTCATGCCCTGGGAGGGCTACAACTTCGAGGACGCGATCCTGCTCTCGGAGCGCGTCGTCAAGGAGGACATGTACACCTCGATCCACATCGAGGAGTACGAGTCCGAGGCCCGCGATACGAAGCTGGGTCCGGAGGAGATCACCCGCGACATCCCGAACGTCGCCGACGACGCGCTGCGCAACCTCGACGAGCGCGGCATCATCTACATCGGCGCCGAGGTCCAGCAGGGCGACATCCTGGTGGGCAAGATCACACCCAAGGGCGAGACCGAGCTCTCGGCAGAGGAGCGGCTCCTGCGCGCGATCTTCGGTGAGAAGGCGCGCGAGGTGCGCGACTCGAGCCTGCGCGTGCCGCACGGCGAGCGCGGGATCGTGGTCGACGTCAAGGTGTTCTCGCGCGACAACAAGGACGAGCTGGGACCGGGCATCAACGAGATGGTCCGGGTCTACATCGCCCAGAAGCGAAAGATCTCGGCCGGCGACAAGATGGCCGGCCGCCACGGAAACAAAGGCGTGGTCTCGCGGATCATGCCCGCCGAGGACATGCCTTACCTGCCTGATGGCACCCCGGTCGACATCGTGCTCAACCCGCTCGGCGTGCCGAGCCGCATGAACCTCGGCCAGGTCCTGGAGACCCACCTCGGGTGGGTCGCCCACACTCTCGGGATCAAAGTCGCGACGCCCGTCTTCGACGGCGCTCCGATGGAGACCATCGTCTCTGAGCTCAAGAGGGCGGGGCTGCCGGAAGACGGCAAGGTCCGCCTGCGGGACGGCCGCACCGGCGAGGAGTTTGACGAGCCGGTGACCGTGGGGATGATCTACATGCTCAAGCTGGCCCACCTGGTCGAGGACAAGATCCACGCCCGGTCGACGGGTCCGTACAGCCTGGTCACCCAGCAGCCGCTCGGCGGCAAGGCCCAGTTCGGCGGCCAGCGGTTCGGAGAGATGGAGGTCTGGGCGCTCGAGGCTTACGGCGCGGCGCACGTCCTCCAGGAGATCCTGACCGTCAAGTCGGACGACATCGTGGGCCGCGTCAAGGCCTACGAGGCGATCGTCAAGGGCGACAACACGCTGGAAGCCGGCATCCCGGAGTCGTTCCGCGTGCTGGTCAAGGAGCTGGAAGGGCTCGCGCTCGGGGTCGAGATCCTGAGCGAGGACGAGCGCCAGATCGTTCTTAGCGAAGAAGACATCCCGGAAATCCCGCTTGACCTCGGTATCAGCCTCGAGCGCGAAGAGCTCGGGGAGGATTCGGGAGATTGAAGTTCGCCCGAATCACATTCAGAAAGTTGAGGGTCCCGGCGAAATCCCAGATTTCGCTGGGCTCAGGCGACTAGTTGGAGAAAAGAGGAAGAATTTGCTGAAGCTAGAGAACTTTGACGCGCTGAAGCTTTCGCTTGCCTCGCCGGAAACGATCATGTCCTGGTCGCACGGCGAGGTCACGAAGCCCGAGACCATCAACTACCGCACGCTCCGCCCGGAGCGCGACGGTCTTTTCTGCGAGCGCATCTTCGGTCCGACGCGGGACTGGGAATGCCACTGCGGAAAGTACAAGCGGTACCGCTACAAGGGCATCATCTGCGACAAGTGCGGCGTCGAGGTGACGCGGTCCAAGGTGCGCCGCGAGCGCATGGGCCACATCAAGCTCGCCTCGCCGGTGAGCCACGTCTGGTACTTCAAGGGCATCCCGAGCCGCATGGGCTTGCTCCTTGACATGTCCCCGCGCAACCTCGAGAAGATCCTCTACTTCGCCAACTACATAGTCACCGACGTCCACGAGGAGGTCCGCAACGACATGCTCGCGGTCCTCAACATGGACAAGGACGAGCGCGCGATCCGCCTGCGCGCCGACATCGACGCCAAGTCGCGCGAGCTGCGGGCCGAGAGCGAAGGCAAGACCAAGAAGCTGAAGGGCGAGGTCGAAGTTGAGGTCGCGCGGCTCGAAGAGGAGCTGCAGGAGCAGGTCGACGAGCTGACCACCCAGGGCAAGAAGGCGACCGAGGCGATCAAGGCCGGCATCGGCACCAAGTCTCGCCGCACGCTGTCCGTTGGGCGGGACGGGGACGAGGAGGTCGTCGTCGAGAAGGGCGACCTGATGTCGAAGGAAACGTCGCGCGGCGTGCTCGCCAAGATCCAGGAGAAGATCGAGAAGCTGGAGGCCAACACCAAGGCGTCGCAAAAGCGCGCCAAGGAGCGCCTCGACACAGACCGCAAGGCGCTCGAAGCTCAGATCGAGACCGCCACCAAGACCGAGCGCGAGGCGATCCAGGGCCAGCTCGAGGCTCTTCAGCAGGAGATCGAGGCGACTCGTACCGACCTCGAAGGCCTGCACGCCAAGCAGATCCTCACCGACACGCAGTTCCGCGACTTCCAGGAGCGCTTCGGCCGCGCCTTCCGCGCCGGCATCGGCGCCGAGGCGGTCCGCGAGCTCCTGTCACGCATCGAGCTGCAGTCCGAGATGTACCGCCTCCGCGAGGAGTCGAAGTCGTCGAGCGGGCAGCGCAAGCAGAAAGCGATCAAGCGCCTCAAGGTGGTCGAGGACTTCCGCAAGTCGAACGCCAGCCCGACATGGATGGTGCTCGAAGTGCTACCGGTCATTCCACCCGAGCTGCGCCCGATGGTCCAGCTGGACGGCGGCCGTTTCGCCACCTCCGACCTCAACGACCTGTACCGCCGCGTCATCAACCGCAACAACCGCTTGAAGAGGCTGCTCGAGCTGGGCGCGCCCGAGATCATCGTGCGCAACGAGAAGCGGATGCTCCAGGAGGCGGTCGACGCGCTGATCGACAACGGGCGGCGCGGTCGCGCCATCACAGGCACCGGCAACCGCAAGCTCAAGTCCCTGTCCGACATGCTCAAGGGCAAGCAGGGCCGGTTCCGCCAGAACCTGCTCGGCAAGCGCGTGGACTACTCGGGCCGCTCCGTCATCGTGGTCGGCCCGGAGCTGAAGCTCCACGAGTGCGGCCTGCCCAAGAAGATGGCGCTCGAGCTGTTCAAGCCCTTCGTCATGCGCGAGCTCGTCAACAAGGGCTACACGACCAACATCAAGTCGGCCAAGCGAATGGTCGAGCGCAGCCGCCCCGAGGTCTGGGACGTCCTCGACGAGGTCATCCACGAACACCCGGTGCTGCTCAACCGCGCACCTACCCTGCACCGCCTGGGCATCCAGGCTTTCATGCCGGTCCTGGTCGAGGGTTCGGCGATCCAGATCCACCCGCTCGTGTGCGCCGCCTTCAACGCCGACTTCGACGGCGACCAGATGGCCGTGCACGTCCCGCTTTTCAGCGGCGCCATCGCAGAGGCCAAGAACCTGATGATGTCGTCGCAGAACATCCTGTCCGCGGCGGACGGCCACCCGGTGGTCGCGCCGACGCAGGACGTGGTCCTCGGCTGCTACTGGCTCACCGCCGCGCGGGGCGACAAGCCGGCCGACGCCTCCAAGCTCCACGCGTACAGCTCGCAGAACGAGGTCGTGCTGGCGCTCGAGAGCAAAGCCGTGAAGCTCCAGGAATGGATCCGTGTCAAGATCGGCGACTCGCTGATCGTCACCACGCCCGGGCGTGTCGTGTTCAACCAGCCCCTGCCCGTCGGCAAGGCGCCGATGGAAGCGACGATGCAGCCGCTCCCGTTCCAGAACGCTCACTACGACCGCAAGCTGCTGCGCACGCTGGTCGCCGAGCTGTACCGCCTGTACGGGAGCGACGTAACCGCGATCGTGGTCAACGACATCAAGCGGCTCGGCTTCCGGTACGCGACCCAGGCCGGAATCACGGTCTCGGCCATGGACATCCCGCACCCCGAGTCGAAGTGGCGACTGATCCACGAGACCGAGAAGGAGGTCGCGGACGTCGAGCGGATGTACCGCCGCGGCGTCATGACCGACGACGAGCGCTACCGCAAGGTGATCGAGCTGTGGCAGAAGACCTACGAAGAGGTCGGCGCCGCGACCGAGCACGCGTTCGACAAGTTCAGCCCGATCTGGATGATGATGGGCTCGGGCGCCCGCGGAAACATCCAGCAGATCCGCCAGCTGGCCGGCATGCGCGGCCTGATGGCCGACCCGACCGGCCGGATCATCGACCTGCCGATCATGGCCAACTTCACCGAGGGCCTGACCGTGCTCGAGTACTTCATCTCGACGCACGGCACGCGCAAGGGGCTGGCCGACACCGCGCTCCGCACCGCCGACTCCGGATACCTGACGCGCCGTCTCGTCGACGTCGCCCAGGACGTGATCGTGCGCGAGGAGGACTGCGGCACCACCAACGGAATCTGGGTCCGTGACATCACCCCCGAGCGGGCGAAGAACGAGCCCATCTTCGAGAAGATCGCGGGCCGGGTCTCGGCGGAGGACATCACCGTCGACGGCAATGTCCTGGTCGCCTCCAACACCGCGATCAGCGACGACGCGGCGCGGCAGATCATCGCCGCCGGCGTCCCGGTCAAGATGCGGTCGGTCCTCGTGTGCGAGGCACGCGAGGGCGTCTGCCGCACCTGCTACGGCCGCAACCTTGCGACAGGCAAGGTGGTGGAGATCGGTGAGGCGGTCGGCGTGATCGCAGCGCAGTCCATCGGCGAGCCGGGCACCCAGCTGACCATGCGCACGTTCCACACCGGCGGTGTCGCCGGCGTGGACATCACCCAGGGCCTGCCCCGCGTGGAGGAGCTGTTCGAGGCTCGCATCCCCAAGGGCAAGGCCATCATCTCCGAGATTGATGGGGAGCTCGACATCATCCGGGCCGAGGGTTCGCGCAAGGTGCGCGTGACCTCCAAGGAGGAGTTCGAGGTCTCCTACCCGCTCGACCCGAAGATGCAGGTCCTCGTCAAGAGCAAGGACGATGTCATGGAGGGCCAGGAGCTGGCCCACGACGCCAAGAACAACGCGATCCGGACGCGGCACGCCGGCAAGGTGACCGTGACCGCCAAGGACATCACGGTGCGGACGCTCGACGAAGAGGTCCGCGAGTACGCGATCCCGCACCAGGTGCGCATCCGGGCGGAGCTCGACCGCCGAGACGGGCAGAAGGTGCTCATCAAGGCCGGCCAGCAGATCACCGAAGGGTCGATCTCACCACAGGAGCTGCTCCACATCCTCGGCAAGGAGGCGGTGCAGACCTTCCTGGTCGACGAGGTCCAGAAGGTCTACCGCAGCCAGGGCGTGGACATCAACGACAAGCACATCGAGGTGATCGTGCGGCAGATGATGCGGAAGGTCCGCGTCGACGCCGCGGGCGACACCGGCCTGCTGCCGGGCGAGATCGTCTCGCAGTGGGAGTACGAGGAGGGCAACGCGAAAGCGCTGGCGGAGGGCGGCGAGCCCGCCACCGCGCAGACCGTGCTGCTCGGCCTGATCAAGGCGGCGCTGAACACCACCTCGTGGCTGTCGGCCGCTTCGTTCCAGGAGACGACCCGAGTCCTGACCGAGGCCGCGATCTCCGGCAAGGTGGACCGCCTGCGCGGTCTAAAGGAGAACGTGATCATCGGCAAGCTCATCCCCGCCGGGACGGGCCTGGACTACTACAAGAAGCAGCGCGAGCAGGCGGCCCGGATCCTCGAAGAGGAGCCGATCGACCTGGAGACGCTGTCGGTCTAAGAATGAGAGGGAACCTAGGTTCCCTCTCATCGCGCCGCTTCGGCGCTGCTCGCTTTCCTGCAGGTAAAGCCTTATCAAAGGTTCTCCCAGCCATGCTCGGTGGCTACGTGGTTGATTGGGGGACGGCCCGGCGGAGCCGGGCCTACCGGCAACGCTAGGTGAAAATGGGAGGGCACAGCCCGGCGATTTTCGGTTAGAGTCAGCGTTACGTGCACAAGGGGGCTGCCCGCCAGGGTTGCCCCTTATTGATATGAGAGGAAACCTAGGTTTCCTCTCATGGCTCTTTTTCCTACAGGTTGGGATCGTTTTAAGCAGTCTCTACACGCGGCGCACGGAGCCAGCTGGGACGCTTGGCGGACGGCCCGGCAAAGCCGGGCCTACCGGACACGCTGGTTAACATGGCCTTCGTGACTCCAGGCTCAAGGTTCTGGCGCGCCGTTGCTGGCGCGCTACTCGTCGTTCTGAGTGCTGCGGCCTGCAATTCCGGGCCCTCGCTCACGCAGGGCGTGAAGCTGGCCAAGGACCAGACGCTGCGCGTGCTGCTCGACGACCAGCCCGGCACGCTCGACCCGGGCCAGACGCAGTACCCCTATGAAACCGCGGTGCTGCGCGCCATCTCGGAGCCGCTGCTGAAACCCGTCGCCGATCTGACCGGCGTGGTGCCGGCGGCGGCGCAGGGCTACGACGTCTCCAGCGGTGGGTCCCTCTACGTCTTCCACCTTCGCACCAACGCCGAGTACTGGGACGGCACGCCGGTCCGGGCGCAGGATTTCGTATACGCGTGGCAGCGCTTGATCGACCCCCGCCTGGCCGCGCCCAACGAGACGTTCTTCGCGAGCACGGTCCTGAACGGCAGCGCGGTGTCGGCGCTTGACCCCAAGCACGACGCGAGCTCGATCGACGCCGCGCTGGGGACGCTGGGTCTCAAGGCGGTGGACGACTTCACGTTCCAGGTCACACTCGCGCGGCCCGACCCCGCGTTCATCTGGCTGGCCGCCATGCCCGCCGGGGCGCCGGTGCGCCAGGACGTCGTGAAGAAGAGCGGCGCCGAATGGGCGGCTAGCGCCGACTCGCTGGTCACGAACGGTCCGTTCAAGGTCGGAGAGATGGCGCCCAACGACCACATAACAGTGGTGCCCAACCCCCATTACTGGGGCACCAAGCCGACGCTCACCGCGATCAACTTCGTCATCGTCAACGACGGCGCGACCGGCCTCGCGAAGTACAGGCACGGCGACCTGGACGAGATCTCGGTGCAGCCCGCGCAGGCTGCCGCCGTGGCGGCTGACGCGAGCCTGAAACACGAACTGCTCAAGACGCCCGACCTCACCGTCTTCTGGCTGGTCTTCCGGCTCGACGCGCCCCTGGTCAGCAACCCGAAGGTGCGGCTGGCGATCGCCCAGGCGATCGACCGCGACGCCTTTGTCACCCAGATCTTCCAGGGCCAGGGCGTGGCCGCGGACAGCTTCATCCCTAAGGGCATGCGCGGATACTCGGCGGGCCCATCGCCGCAGAAGTTCGACGTCGCGCAGGCGCGCGCATCGCTGGCTGGGTCAGGCGTCTCCGCGTCGCAGCTCTCGGGCCTCAAGTTCTCCTACGACCAGTCATCGGACTTCGGCAAGGCGACCGCCAAGTTCCTGCAGGACCAGCTGAAAGCCAACCTTAACCTCGACATCACGCTGCAGCCGCTTGACACCAGCACTCTGAGCGGTCAGCTCGACAGCGGCGACTTTCAGATCGCCGGGCCGATGGGGTGGAACGCCGACTATCCGGACCCGGCCGACTGGTTCGGCGTCTTCGTGACGACCAGCTCGAACAACGTCGCCCTCTACCAGAACCAGCAGTACGACAACTTCGTGAGGGTCGCGCGCACCGACGTGGTCCCGGCGCGCCGCGACCAGGAATACCAGCAGGCGCAGCAGATGCTGGTCGGCGACGCCCCTGTCGCTTTTGTTGCGCAAACTGTTACCTGGAACCTGGTACGGTCATATGTGCGTGGTGTAACGACCTCGCCGGTCGAGGAGTGGCCGGGTGCGCTCTATCCAGCCCAACTGTCGATCGCGCCGCACTGATTTCGCGTCGCTCGACGAACGCCTGTTTGACCAAGTCGCGGTCTGCGCAACTTGACACTGCGTGTCAGCGGGCAACAGAATGGGTTGTGGCCGAAGAGGCTGTGTGAGTAAGACCTGCTGCCGGCGCACTCTCGCCCCGGACCCCGGGAAGAAGGCCGCAGGATCAGTCTGAAATGAGAGGTAAGACGCGTATGCGATCAGGTAGCCGAATCCGGGCGTTAGCGCTCGCGACCGTCGGGCTTTGTGCGGCGGCAGCCTGCGGGGGCGGGAACACTAGCGGTAACGGCACTCAAGCCTCAGCTGACAAGCAGGTGCTGCACATCAACATCACGACCGAGCCGACGACGCTCGACCCGACCCAGCAGCAGTGGGTCTATGACGCCGACGTTGGCCGCATGGTGTTCGAGTCCCTTTTGGTGCCCAAAGCCGACCTGTCCGACGTCAAACCTGGAGCGGCCTCCAGCTACGACGTCTCCTCGGACGGCCTGACCTGGACTTTCCACCTCCGCTCGGACGGCAAGTTCAGCGACGGAACCCCGGTCACGGCAGCCGACTTCCTCACCTCGTACAAGCGCATCCTCGACCCGACGGTCGCGGCGGCCTACGAGTCGTTCTTTGGGCTCATCGCCGGCACCCAGAACTACGCCAACGTAGACGCCAAGAACCCGGCGGCGGTCAAGTCGTACCTTGACGGCCTCGGTTTGTCGGCCCCGGACGACCACACTTTCGTCATCAAGCTGCAGAGTGCAGCGCCTTACTTCAAGTGGATCGCCGCCCTCTGGCTGGCTGCTCCACTCAAGGCATCGGAGATCGCAGCCGCGGGGTCAAGCTTCGGCGCCCTCTCCGCTGACGCGCCGACCAAGATCATCGGCAACGGTGCCTTCAAGATCTCCGAGGTCGCGCCCAAGGACCACATCACGATCGTCCCCAACCCGAACTACCGGACCAAGCCGATTCTGCAGAAGGTGATCTTTTACGAGATCACCGACGCCAACGTCGAATACGCGAACTTCCTGAACGGCCAGCTCGACATGACGACGGTCATTCCGCCCGCGAACGTCGCGCTAGTACAGAACGACCCCACCCTGAGCAAGCAGGCCGTGCGCACGCCGACACTAACCACCTTCTGGATCGACTACAACACCACCAAGGCGCCGTTCGACAACGTCGACCTGCGGCTGGCGTTCTCCAAGTCGATCGATCGCACCTCATACGTCACGAACATTCTCAAGGGCGTCGGAACTCCGATCACGAGCATGATCCCCAAGGGAATGTCGGGCTATGGGCCCACCAACACGCAGAGTTTCGACTGCACCGCCGCCAAGGCGGAGCTGGCCAAGGCTAAGGCCGCCGGCGTGACGGACGCGCAGCTGGCCAACATCCACTTCGAGTACCGCAACAGCGCTACGCGCAAGACGAGCTCTGAGTTCCTCCAGGCGCAGTGGAAAGGCTGCCTGGGGATCAACGTGATCCTTGACGCGAAGGACAGCGCGAGCGTGTCCCAGGACCTCCGGAAGCTCAACTACCAGATCTCGGGCTTCTCGGGCTGGCAGGCGGACTACCCCGACGGCCAGGACTGGTACGACATCTTCCTCACCGGTTCAGGCAACCAGTTCTCCGGCTGGTCGAACACGGAATACGACAACCAGGTCAAGATCGGCGACAACAGCCCGAAGAGCTCCGACCGCGCGACGGCTTATACCGCCGCCGAGAAGATCCTCGACGCGCAAGCGCCGGTGACGTTCGTCTTCCAGAACATCAACTTCTTCCTCGTATCGCCGAAGCTCAAGGGCATTACGTACTCGGCCATTGACGACTACTGGTACGGCGATGTCGGTTCGGCTCTGACGCAGTACATTTCTCAGTAAGGAGAATTTGGCAGTAATCGCGGGCGCCCCTCGAAGGAGGGGCGCCTCGCCACTCGTCTCGTGGATACCCCAGGGGAGAGCGACGACCCTGGTGATCTACATCGTCCGCCGACTGCTCTGGATGATTCCAGTCCTTTTCTTCGTCATCCTCATAACCTTCGCCCTCATGCACCAGGCTCCCGGCGGCCCTTGGGACCGCGAGGGCAGGCAACTCTCGCCGGCGGTCATCGCCAACCTCAATGCGAAGTACGGGCTTGACAAGCCGCTCTGGCAGCAGTTCGCGTTGTACATCTGGGGCGCCCTCCACTTCGACTTCGGCGACTCGACACGGTCGCCGGGTCAGCACGTGTCAACGCTGCTTCTCGAGAGCTGGCCCTACACAATGACTCTCGGAATCGTGACCTTCATCCTGCTCGTGCCGATCGGCATCGGCCTCGGCGTGATCGCCGCCCTGCGGCAGAACTCGCTGGTCGATTACGCGGCTCTGGGCCTGGCCACCGGCGCGGCGTCGACCCCCAATTTCGTACTCGGCCTGGTCCTGATCATCGTCTTCTCGATCGGGCTGAACCGTATCACCGCAGGCAACTTCTACTTACCGACGGGCGGCCTGCCCGACACCTGGAACCCGTTCCAGGTGCAGCTGATCATGCCTGTGATCACGCTGGGCGCTCTTCCGACCGCCTACATCGCGAGGCTGACACGATCGAGCACGCTTGATACTCTGAGGCAGGACTTTGTCCGCACCGCGTGGGCGAAGGGCCTCAAGGCGCGGCTCGTCGTGATCCGGCATGTGCTCAAGAACTCGCTGATTCCCGTCGTGACGGCCCTCGGCCCGACGTTCGCCTTTCTGGTCACCGGTTCGTTCATCGTCGAAACGGTGTTTGCGATCCCCGGCATCGGCCGCAGCTTCGTCACGTCGATCGAGGGCCGCGACTACACGATGATCTTGGGCACCACTCTCCTCTATGCGTTCATGATCGCGGTGTTGAACCTGGCCGTCGACGTCATCTATGTGTTCATCGATCCCAGGGTGCGGCTCACCTGATGGCGGCTGTGATCGGTGTCGCCGACGAAGTCGACTGGGAGGTCCCCGAGCAGACCGGCCTGTGGAAGGACGCCTGGGTCAGGTTCCGCCGCAACCCGCTCGCGGTGGCGGGCCTCGTCGTGGTCGTGCTGTTGGTGGTGATCGCCCTCGGCGCTCGGGTGCCGACCACCCCCGGGGGCCTGTGGAAGATCCTCCACCTCACCTCGGATCCGATCGCGCAGGACGTGGTCTACACTCTGGCGCCACCGACGTTCCAGCACCCGATGGGCACGGACATCCTCGGGCGCGACGTGCTGTCGAGAGTCTTCTATGGGTCCTCGATCTCGCTCTCGATCGGCATTTTCGTGCAGTTCATAATCCTGGCCATCGCCGGGGCGATCGGGATGGCCGCGGGCTACTTCGGCGGCCGGGTCGACAATCTGCTGATGCGGTTCACGGACATCATGTACGCGTTCCCAGACCTGCTTCTGGTCCTGGTCTTCGTGGCGGCTTTCGGGCCCAGCTTTTTCAGCATCTTCATCGCGATCGGCGTGACCGGCTGGGTCGGCCTCGCCCGGTTGATCCGAGGCCAGGTGCTGTCGATCAAGGAGAAGGAGTATGTGGAGTCGGCGATCATGACCGGCAGCTCGCCGATGAAGGTGATCGTGAAGCACCTCATGCCCAACTCCCTCGGCCCGGTGATCGTCACACTCACCTTCGGCGTCCCATCCGCCATCTTCACCGAGGCGGCGCTGAGCTTCCTCGGAATCGGCATTCGCGCACCCGAGCCGAGCTGGGGAGTGATGGTGAACGATGGTTACGCGGCGATCTTCGCCGACCCTTCGCTGGTGATCTTCCCAGGTGTTGCCATCGCCCTCACGATGCTCTCGTTCACCTTCATCGGCGATGGGCTTCGAGACGCGCTCGACCCACGCATGAAGCGCTAGTCACTTAGAGTTCAGTCCGGTGGCAGAAGCTCTCCTAAAGCTCGAGGACCTTCACACGCAGTTCTTCACGTCACGAGGCGTGGTCCGCGCCGTCGACGGGGTCAGCCTTCACGTCGATGCTGGAGAGACCCTAGGGGTGGTGGGTGAGTCGGGCTGCGGCAAGACGATGACGGCGCTCTCGATCCTTCGCCTGGTGCCCGAGCCCGGGAGGATCGTGTCAGGCCGGATCATCTTCCGGGGCAGCGACGTGACGAAGATGGACGACGATGAGATCCGCGCG
Source organism: Candidatus Dormiibacterota bacterium (assembly GCA_039935415.1). Lineage (GTDB taxonomy): Bacteria > Chloroflexota > Dormibacteria > Dormibacterales > Dormibacteraceae > Palsa-870. The sequence goes on along the minus strand of JBDTKH010000054.1, from coordinate 19,380 downwards.
TTCCGCGGCAACGATGTTGCAATGATCTTCCAGGACCCGATGACCTCCATGAACCCGGTCACGAAGATAGGGTTCCAGATCGAAGAGGCGATGACGGCGCACGAGCGCTTCACCCAGAAGCTCGCCCACGGTCGGGTTGTCGAGCTTTTGACGAGGGTCCGTGTGCCGGCGGCCGAGTCACGGGTCAAGGACTACCCGCACCAATTCTCAGGGGGCATGCGGCAGCGGGCCATGATCGCGATGGGCCTTTCCAACGAACCCGCGCTCTTGATCGCAGACGAGCCGACCACTGCGCTGGACGTGACCGTGCAGGCCCAGATCATCCAGCTGATGAAGCAGCTGAACCGAGAGCTGGGGACAGCGATGATGCTGATCACGCACAACATGGCGCTGGTCGCCAGCCTGTGCCAGAGGGTCGTCGTCATGTACGCAGGACAGGTCGTCGAGGAAGGACCCGTCGACCAGATATTCAAGAGCCCGCAGCACCCTTACACCTGGTCTCTGCTGCGCTCGGTACCCCGGGTGGACGAAGCCCGCAAGGAGCGCCTGGTCAGCATCAAAGGTCTGCCGCCGGACCTTTTGAAGCCGCCTCCAGGGTGCAGGTTTCACCCCAGGTGCCCATTTGTTATCCCGCGCTGCAAGGTCGACGAGCCGCAGCTCGAAAATGTCGCACCCGACCAGGAGGCTCGATGCTGGGTCTTGATGAAGAACGTCAAGGAAGAGGCGATCGAGGCGGCGAAGGCGAGCGCGCTCTCACTTGATGCGGCCAAGAAGCTGAAGGCCCCGGCCAATGCAAGCGACTGAAAGGACGCCGACGACAGCCGTCAAACTCGACCCGGTCCTGCTCAGGGTTCAGAACGTCTACAAGCACTTCCCGCTGACCGGGTTTGGGCAACGCGGCATGGCGGTCCGCGCAGTGGACGGGGTCGACCTCGAGATCAGGCGTGGCGAGGCGCTGGGCCTCGTCGGAGAATCGGGTTGCGGCAAGTCGACCCTGGCTCGAGTGATCACCGCGTTGCTCCCGGTCACGGCCGGGACGATCATCTTCGATGGGCAGGACCTCACCAAGCTCCGCGGCTCACGACTGCGGCGGATGAGGCGGAAGATGCAGATGATCTTTCAGGACCCGTTCGCGTCCCTCGACCCCCGGATGACGGTGGGCGACATCCTGATGGAGCCGCTCGACAACTTCAAAATCGGCACGGGCAAGGAGCGCACCCAGCGGGTGCAGGAGCTGTTGCGCCTGGTCGGTCTGAACCCCAACTTCAACAACAGGTATCCGCACGAGTTCTCCGGCGGGCAGAGGCAGCGGATCGGCATTGCGCGAGCGCTCGCGGTGAACCCGTCTTTCATTGTTTGTGACGAGGCGGTTTCGGCCCTGGACGTTTCGATCGCCGCGCAGATCATCAACCTGCTCCAAGACCTGCAGCGGGAGTTCAACCTGACCTACCTTTTCATCGCCCACGACCTGGCGGTGGTGCGTCACCTTTCGGACCGGATCGCGGTCATGTACCTGGGCAAGGTCGTCGAGACGGCGGGGCGCAACGACATTTACGACGACCCGCAGCATCCATATACGAAGGCGCTGCTCTCATCGATCCCGGTGCCGGATCCTGCGGTCGAGCGGGATAGGGCGCCGATCCTTTTGAAGGGCGAGATTCCGTCGCCGGTGAACCCGCCGTCCGGGTGCCGCTTCCACCCGCGCTGTCCGATCGCGCGGCTGCCGACCCCATGCGGAGACATCGAACCGCTGTTGGAACCGCACGGGGCAAGGGACCAGGAGGCCGCCTGCCATTTCGCGGGCCAGGCATAGGGTCTGGCATGGCGCAGGCAGTGCTCTCGCGGGCCCACCCTCCTCCCGACCAGTCCCACCCCCGACCGGCACTCCTGCCGGCACCGTAACGGCGAGAGAAACCCAGGTCAACCCAGCCGGTTAAGACGGGGGCCTGACCTCCAAAACGCGATAGCCCTTTTTTGACTTCAGCCGCGCCACCCGGAAGCCCTGGGCACCAAGCCACGAGGCCAGGGAATCCGACCCGAGGTTGCGCTGCACGACCAGGTAGGCGCGGCCGGCCGGGCGTAGGCGGGCCAACCAGGTCAGTAGAAGATCGTGGAGGGGAACCTTGCCGATCCGGACGGGCGGGTTGGAGTAGATGGCGTCGAACCACACGTCCTCCGGGACGTCCCCTGGCAGGGAGGCGCTCACGTTCGGGACGCTTGCGGAGGCCGCGTTCGTCCGGGTCAGGTCCAGGGCTCGCTCGTTGACGTCGACAGCCCAGATCCGCGCCCCGGGCGCCCGTTTGGCCAGCGCGATGGCGATCGGCCCGTAGCCGGAGCCCAGGTCGAGGATGTCCCCCCTAGATGGAGGTGGCGGGGCCTCCTTGAGCAGGATTTTGGTGCCAAGGTCGATGCCCCTGGACCCGAACACCCCCCGGTCCCCCTGCAGCTCGACCGACAGCTCGCCCAGGTGCAGGTGGAAGATCCGCGGCCTGGATGTGACGGCCGGCTCAGGATCGAAATAGTGGGCTTGTTTTTTGGGTATACTCATCGTTTGTCGCCCAATCGGCTAATGCCGCGTGGGATTTCGAGCCGTCAACAGGAGAAATTTTTGCCCACCACCCAGCAACTGGTTCGCACGGGGCGCAAGGCCGCCAGGGCCAAGTCTAAGGCGCCTGCCCTCAAGGGCTCACCGCAGAGGCGGGGAGTCTGCGTGCGCGTCTATACCCAGACCCCCAAGAAGCCGAACTCGGCGCTGCGCAAGGTCGCTCGCGTCCGGCTGACCACGGGCATCGAGGTGACCGCCTACATCCCGGGCATCGGGCACAACCTGCAGGAGCACTCGGTCGTGCTGATCCGCGGCGGGCGTGTGAAGGACCTTCCTGGGGTCCGCTACCACATCATCCGCGGCACCCTGGACACGGCCGGCACCAAGAACCGCAAGAAGGCCCGGTCCAAATACGGCGCTAAGCGGGAAAAGGCGAAGGCAGCCTAGATGCCTCGTCGCAGCCGTCCCGTCAAGCGTGTCATCGCGCCCGACCCCGTCTACCAGTCGGAGGCGATCGCCAAGTTCGTGAACGTCGTCATGAGTCGAGGCAAGCGATCAACCGCGGAGAAGGTCGTATACGACGCCCTTTCGCGCGCTGGAAAGCAGGCCAAGAAGGAGCCGCTGGAGGTGTTCGACCTCGCGCTCCGCAACGCGACCCCGCTGCTGGAGGTCAAGCCCCGCCGGGTCGGCGGCGCCACCTACCAGGTGCCGGTCGAGATCAGGCCCGAGCGCCGGCTCGCCCTGGCCCGGCGGTGGATCGTGCGTTTCGCGCGGCAGCGAGGCGGGAAAAGCATGTCTGAGAAGCTCGCATTCGAGCTCCTTGACGCCTCCCAGAACACTGGCGGGGCCGTCAAGAGGAAGGAAGAAACCCACCGGATGGCCGAAAGCAACAAGGCTTTCTCCCACTTCCGGTACTAGCTAGAGAGATGAGCGTGGCACTGAAGATGCAGGAGCGTCCGGTCGCGATCGACAAGGTCCGAAACATCGGGATCATGGCGCATATCGACGCGGGCAAGACGACGACGACGGAGAGGATCCTCTTCTACGCGGGTCGCATCCACAAGATGGGTGAGGTCCACGAGGGGGCTTCGACCATGGACTGGATGGTCCAGGAGAAGGAGCGGGGGATCACGATCACGTCTGCCGCCACCACGGCGATGTGGCGCGACCACGCGATCAACATCATAGACACACCCGGGCACGTGGACTTCACGGTCGAAGTCGAGCGCAGCCTGCGCGTGCTGGACGGCGCGGTCGCGGTTTTTGACGCCGTGGCCGGCGTGGAGCCGCAGTCTGAGACCGTCTGGCGGCAGGCGGATCGCTACGGCGTGCCCCGAATCGCCTTCATCAACAAGATGGACCGCATCGGCGCTGACTTCTACGGGTCGCTGAACTCGATCCGCACGCGTCTCGGCGCCCGGGCCGTGCCCATCCAGCTGCCCATCGGCTCGGAGGACTTGTTCACGGGTTACATCGACCTGGTGACGCTGCAGGCCATCGTCTACACGGACGACCTCGGCACGACCAACACGGAGTCGCTGGACCTTCCCGCCGAAATGGCCGACCTGGTGAAGAAGTACCGTCACGAGCTCATCGAGCAGGTGGCCGACTTCGATGACGCGATCATGCACCTGTACCTGGACGAGAAAGAGCCGACCGAGGCTCAGATCAACGCCGCCCTGCGCAAGGGCACGGTGGCCGGCATTCTCGTCCCCGTGCTCTGTGGCGCCGCGCTGCGCAACCGCGGAGTGCAGCCGATCCTCGACGCCGTCGTCGACTACCTGCCGTCGCCCGCGGACGTGCCGCCGGTGGAAGGCGTCGACCCGAAGACCGGGGCGCTGCTGGTGCGCGAGCACGACGACAACGAGCCGTTCTCCGCCCTCGCATTCAAGATCCAGATGGACCCGCAGGGGGTCGGCAAGCTGACCTTCTTTCGCGTCTACTCAGGCAAGCTGAGGGCCGGATCGGGCGTGCTCAACGCGTCCAACGGGCGGAAGGAGCGGATCGGCCGCATCCTGCGCATGCACGCCATTCGGCGCGAGGACGTCGACGAGGTTTTCACCGGCGACATCGCGGCCGCCGTAGGCCTGAAGTACACGACCACTGGCGACACGCTGGCGGACGAGGACCACCCGATCTTGCTGGAGTCGATCACGTTCCCGGAGCCGGTGATCTCGGTCGCCATCGAGCCGAAGACGAAGGCCGACCAGGACAAGCTGGGCATCGGCCTGCAGCGGCTGACCGAAGAGGATCCCACGTTCAAGGTGCACACGGACACCGAGACCGGCCAGACGATCATCGCCGGCATGGGCGAGCTGCACCTGGAGATCATCATCGACCGCCTCATGCGCGAGTTCAAGGTCGACGCGAACCAGGGCAAGCCGCAGGTCGCCTACAAGGAGGCGATCAAGCGGCCGGCGAAGGGCGTCGGGCGTTTCGTGCGCCAGTCCGGTGGCAAGGGCCAGTTCGGCCACGCGGAGGTCGAGGTGCGCCCGGGCGAGACCGGCACCGGGTTCGTCTTCGAGGACAAGATCACGCAGGGTCGCATCCCGCGCGAGTTCATCCCGGCTGTCGAGAAGGGCGTCAAGGAGGCCCTGCAGACCGGCGTGGTCGCCGGCTACCCGGTGGTCGACATCATCGTCACGCTGGTGGATGGGTCGTACCACGCGGTCGACTCGAGCGAGATGGCATTCCAGGTCGCCGGCTCGATGGCGGTCAAGGACGCCGAGCACAAGGCTCAGCCATACCTGCTCGAGCCGATCATGAAGGTCGACGTCGTCATGCCCGAGGAGTACCTCGGCGACGTCATGGGCGATCTTTCGTCCCGCCGCGGCCACATCCTGGGCATGGAGGGTCGTGGAACGTCGCAGAACGTGAAGGCCAACGTGCCCCTTGCCGAGATGTTCGGTTACGCTACCGAGCTTCGGTCGATGACCTCGGGGCGGGCGACCTATTCGATGGAGTTCAGTCACTACGCAGAGATGCCTGGGAACCTGGCGGAGGCCGTGGGCCGCCGCACCACGTCGCGGAGTTAGTTAGGAGGAAACAGTGGCGAAGAAGAAGTTTGAGCGGACCAAGCCGCACCTGAATGTTGGGACCATCGGTCACATCGACCATGGCAAGACAACACTGACGGCTGCCATCACAAAGGTGCTTTCGGAGAAGGGCCTGGCGGAGTTCACACCATTCGACCGGATCGACAAGGCGCCTGAAGAGAAGGCCCGTGGCATCACCATTTCGATCACCCACGTGGAGTACGAGACCGAGAAGCGGCACTACGCACATGTGGACTGCCCGGGACACCAGGATTACATCAAAAATATGATCACCGGCGCCGCCCAGATGGACGGCGCGATCCTCGTCGTGGCCGCCAACGACGGCGCCATGCCGCAGACCCGCGAGCACATCATCCTGGCTCGCCAGGTCAACGTGCCCTTCCTCGTGGTCGCGCTGAACAAGTGCGACATGGTCGATGACAAGGAGTTCATCGAGCTGGTCGAGCTCGACCTGCGCGAGCTCCTCAGCCGCTACGAGTACCCCGGAGACGACATCCCGATTGTTCGCATCTCCGCGCTCAAGGCCCTCGAGGGCGACCCCGAGTGGACCCCGAAGATCATGGAGCTGATGGACGCGGTCGACACCTACATCCCCGAGCCGGAGCGCCCGGTCGACAAGCCGTTCCTGATGCCGATCGAGGACGTGTTCACGATCGAAGGTCGCGGCACTGTGACCACCGGTCGTGTCGAGCGCGGAAAGCTGAAGAGGAACGAGGAGATCGAGATCGTCGGTATCCACCCCAATGCCACCAAGACGGTCGTCACCGGCATCGAGATGTTCCACAAGGACATGGACGAGTGCCAGGCCGGCGACAACATCGGCGCGCTGCTGCGTGGTGTGAAGCGCGAGGACGTCGTGCGTGGCCAGGTGCTGGCCAAGCCCGGCACGATCAAGCCGCACACCCAGTTCAAAGCCCAGGTCTACGTGCTGAGCAAGGAAGAGGGCGGCCGTCACACGCCGTTCCTTACCGGCTACCGGCCGCAGTTCTACATGCGCACCACCGACGTGACGGGCGAGGTCAAGCTGCCCGAGGGCGTCGAGATGGTGATGCCGGGCGACAACATCGTGATGGACATCACACTTGGCGAGCCGATCGCCATCGAGCCCGGACTTCGATTCGCCATCCGCGAGGGTGGCAAGACCGTCGGCGCCGGCGTGGCGACCGAGGTCGTCAAGTAACCGCAACGGTTTAATAAGGAAGAGGGGAAAGGAACCAGCAGGTGGCGCAAAAGATTCGGATCCGGCTCAAGGCCTACGACCACAGGGTCCTCGACCAGGCGGCGGACAAGATCGTCGAGACCGCCCGCCGTACGAACGCGCGCACGGCCGGCCCGATCCCCCTTCCGACCGAGATCTCCAAGGTCACCGTAATCCGCTCGCCGTTCATCGACAAGGACTCGCGCGAGCAGTTCGAGATGCGCACGCACAAGCGCATCGTCGACATCCTCGACCCCAACCCGCGCGTGGTCGACGCGCTCATGCGCCTCAGCCTTCCCGCCGGCGTCAGCATCGAGATCAAGAGCTGATGAAGGGTCTCCTTGCGAAAAAGCTGGGTATGACCCAGCTGTTCAACGAGGACGGCACGACCACCGCCGTGACTGTGCTCGAGGCCGGCCCATGCCGCGTGCTCGGCCTGCGCACGTCCGAGAAGGACGGCTACGCAGCGGCGCGAATCGCCTTCGACGTCGTGCCGGAACGCAAGCTGACGAAGCCCGAGCTCGGCATGTTCAAGAAAGCAAGCCTGGAACCGCATCGCCACGTCGTGGAGATCCGCGGCTACGAAGGCCTGGAGACGGGCCAGGAGCTGAAGGTCGAGATCTTCGCCGCGGGGGAGATCGTCGACGTGACCTCCACCTCGAAGGGCAAGGGCTTCCAGGGCCTGATCAAGAGGCACAAGTTCAGCCGCGGACCCGAGTCGCACGGCTCGATGAATGTCCGGCAGCCCGGCGCCATCGGCGCCACCGACGCGGCCCGCGTTTTCAAGGGTGTCCGCATGTCGGGCCAGATGGGCAACGTGAGGACGACCGCCCGCGCGTACAAGATCGTGCGGGTCGACGCCGAGCGAAACCTGTTGCTCCTGAAGGGCGGCGTGCCCGGGGCAAGAGGCGCGCTCGTGCTCGTCCGCCAGTCGACCAAGCGCGTCAAGGTCAAGGGCCCCGCCGGCAAGCCGACAGGGAGAAAGGTCTGATGCCCAAGGCCAGGACAAGCAAGACGACGGCGGGCAAGACGGCGGTCCGCAAGACCACCGCCAGGAAGGCTGCTCCGAAGAAGCAAGAGGCCGGGGCCCAGACCGATCCGCTCCAGGTGCCGTTCTTCAGCGCCGCCGGCGAGCGCAACGGCGAGGTCCAGCTGCCCAAGACCGTCTTCGCCGAGCAGCCGAACGCGCCGGTGATGCACCAGGCCTTCGTCCGCCAGATGGCCAACGCGCGCCAGGGAACGGCCTCGACCAAGACCCGAGGTGCCGTCTCCGGCGGCGGCGCCAAGCCGTACCGCCAGAAGGGCACCGGCCGCGCGCGCCACGGTTCGATACGCGAGCCGTCGATGAAAGGCGGCGGCGTCGTGTTCGGCCCGCACCCTCGCAGCTACGCGAAGCGCATGCCAAAGCAGATGCGCCGCCTCGCGCTCCGCTCGGCGTTGAGCCAGAAGGCGATCGATGGGCAGATCCGGGTGATCGACACCTTCGGCTTCGACGAGCCGCGCACGAAGCACGCCGCCGACTTGATCAGCGCGATCGGCTTCGACAGCTCGACGCTGGTCGTCCTGCCCGCGCCAAACTACGTGGTCAGCCGCTCGTTCGAGAACCTCACCGGGGCCAAGATCATCCTCGCCCGCAACATGAACATCCGCGACCTCTTCACGCACACCTATCTCTTGCTCGCGAAGGAATCGCTCGAGCTCCTCGAAGAGAACTTCAGCGCGCGTGACAGGCACGCGCACAACACCAAGGACGCAGAGGAATGACGACGCGAGCCGCCTCCGAGATCGTGATCGGCCCGGTCATCACCGAGCGCACCTACCAGCTCTACACGCAGGGCAGGTACACGTTCCGCGTGTCGCCACACGCGAGCAAGACCGACATCAAGAAAGCCCTCGAGGAGCAGTACGGAGCCCAGGGCATCAAGGTGATCGACGTCAACACGGTGTCCATGCGCGGCAAGAAGCGCCGCAGCATGCGCCGCATCGGATCGATCGGCCACACCGCGGAGTGGAAGAAGGCGATCGTCAGGCTCGGCGAGGGCCAGAAGATCGAAGGATTGTTCGGCAGTGTTTAGAACGACCGCGGTTATGGCCGTGGGGGGTCCCCGCGAAACCGAAGATTTCGTGGGATCCAAGATCGAAGGATTGTTCGGGTCAGTCTGATGCCGATTAGAAAGTACAAGCCGACCAGCCCCGGGCGTCGCTTCATGTCCGTGTCGGGCTTCGATGAGATCACGACGGACGAGCCCGAGAAGACTCTTCTCGAGCACATCCCCACGCACGCCGGCAGGAACAACCAGGGCCGCATTACCACACGCCACCAGGGTGGCGGGTACAAGAAGCTCTACCGGAAGATCGACTTCAAGCGCGACAAGTTCGGCGTGCCCGGCAAGGTCGCGACCATCGAGTACGACCCCAACCGCAGCGCCCGCATCGCGCTCATCCACTACAAGGACGGCGAGAAGCGTTACATCCTCGCGCCGCTCGGCCTGAAGGTTGGCGACCCCATCGAGAGCGGGGAGGACGCGCCGGTGCGCATCGGCAACGCCATCCCACTGGCCAACATCCCGGTCGGCTCAACCGTGCACAACATCGAGCTCACCCTGGGAAGAGGCGGCCAGCTTGTCCGCTCGGCGGGCGCGTCCGCCCAGCTGCTCGCAAAGGAAGGCGACTACGCGGTCGTCCGCATGCCAAGCGGCGAGCTGAGACGTATCCACGTGCGCTGCCAGGCCACGATCGGCCAGGTCGGTAACATCGAGCACGAGAACGAGTCGGGTGGGAAGGCCGGCCGCAGCCGCTGGCTGGGCGTGAGGCCCACCGTCCGCGGCTCGACGATGAACCCCCGAGACCATCCACACGGTGGTGGTGAGGGCAAGACCGGCCCCGGCGGCAACCCCAAGACGCCATGGGGCAAGCCTGCGCTGGGCTACCGCACCCGCAAGCCGAAGAAGGCCTCGGACAAGTTGATCATCCGCCGCCGCGAGAAGAAGGGACGAAAGAAATAAGTGTCTAGATCATTGAAGAAGGGGCCGTTCATCAGCGCCCCACTGAAGGAAAAGATCGACAAGATGAACGCGACGCGCGACAAGAAGGTGATCCGCACCTGGGCGCGCGCGTCAACCATCTACCCGGACATGGTCGGGCACACGATCGCCGTCCACGACGGCCGCAAGCACGTGCCTGTCTTCATCAGCGAGAACATGGTCGGTCACCGGCTGGGCGAGTTCGCGCCGACTCGTCACTTCCGCGGCCATGGCACCCACACCGAAAAGTCGACGGCGCTGAAGTAGTAGATGGCGACGATGGAAGTTTCAGCAGTGCAGAGGTTTGTCCGCCGCACGCCGCGCAAGGCGAGGCTGGTGGCCGACTCCGTGAAGGGCATGAGGGTCGCGGACGCGCTCGCGCAGCTCGAGTTCTCGCCCAAGCATGCCGCGCGCGACGTCGCCAAGGCGATCCGCTCGGCCGCGGCGAACGCCGAGCACAACTTCAACCTGAATCGCGACGACCTCGTCCTCAAGCAGATCCTCATCGACGAGGGGCCGACATTCCGCCGCCGCCGCCCGGTCAGCCGGAGCATGGCGCACGAGTTCTTCCACCGCACCTGCCACATCACCGCGGTTGTCGAAGACCAGCCAGAGCGGGCCGGGCGCGCGCAGGGCGCACAGAAGGCGCCGCCGCAGGGCGCACAACCTAAAGGGACGAAGAAATAGTTGGGACATAAAGTTCATCCGAACGCATTCCGTCTTGGGGTGTTCCGCCCATGGGAGGCGAACTGGTTCGCCAATCCCAAGGACTACACGAAGATGCTTCACGAGGACCTCGAGATGCGGCGCGTCATCCTGGCGCGCCTGCGCAACGCGGGCATCGCGAAGATCGAGACCGAGCGCTCGTCCAATGCGCAGCTCACCGTGACCATCCATACCGCCAAGCCGGGAATCGTCATCGGCAAGGGCGGATCGTCGGTCGACCAGTTGCGCGAGGACCTCGAGAAGCGCTTCGGCAACCGTGTCCGCATCTCGATCCAGGAAATCAAGCAGCCGGAACTGGACGCACAGCTCGTGGCCGAGAACATCGCCTCGCAGATCGAGCGGCGCATCAGCTACAAGCGCGCGATGAAGCAGGCGATCCTGCGCACCATGCGCTCGGGCGCGAAGGGCGTCCGGATCTACTGCGGAGGCCGCCTGCGCGGCGCCGAGATGGCTCGCCGCGAGTGGGACCGCGAGGGCCGCGTGCCCCTGCACACCCTTCGCGCCAACATCGACTTCGGCCGCGCCACCGCGAAGACCACGTTCGGCGCGATCGGGGTCAAGTGCTGGATCTACAAAGACCAGGTCACCCCGAAGAAGCTGGCGGCGGTGCCCGAGACCACCCCGCTCGCCGAGATGGCGCCCCAGCCGGAGATCCAGGAGCTCATCGCCGCGGTCGCACCCGCGCCGGTCGAGGTCGCGGCTCCGAAGCCCGAGCCGGCTCCCGTGCCGAGGCGCACTCGCGCCGCGCCCACTGCGCCGAAGTCCGAGGCTCCTGCCGAGGTGAAGGCCGAGGTGGCGACGATAGAGGCGCCGGCCAAGCCGAAGACAGCCGTCAGGCCGAAGGCAGAACCGAAGCCCAAGGCCGAACCCAAAGCGAAGGCCGAGCCCAAGACGAAGGCGGAGCCCAAAGCTCCCGTCAAGAAGACCACCGCACCCAAAAAGGCCAAGAGCTGATGCTGATCCCGAAGCGCGTCAAGTACCGCAAGATGCACCGCGGCCGTCGCACCGGCATCGCGACCCGCGGCGCCACCGTCGCGTTCGGCGACTACGGGCTGCAGGCGATGGAGGCGTGCTGGATGAGCAACCGCCAGATCGAAGCCGCCCGGCGTGCCATGACGCGCCACGTCAAGCGCGGCGGCCAGATCTGGATCCGTATCTTCCCCGACAAGTCGATCACGAAGAAGCCGGCCGAGACCCGCATGGGTTCGGGCAAAGGCAACCCCGAAGGCTGGGTCGCCGTGGTCAAGCCCGGCCGCGTCCTGTTCGAGATGGGAGGCGTCACGCCGCAGGTCGCCAAAGAGGCAATGAAGCTCGCGGCGTCGAAGCTCCCGATCAAGACGCGCTTCGTCATCTCCGAATCCGTGGCGACGGGAGGCTCGAAGTGAAGGTGGAGGAGCTGCGCGTGCTGGAGGTCGACGAGCTGGACGGCCGGCTGCGCTCGGCGCGACGCGAGCTCTACGAGCTTCGGTTCAAGCACGCTGTCGGCCAGCTCGAGAACTCGAGCGAGATCTCGAAGGTCCGTCACGACATCGCCCGCATCATGACGGTCCTGACCGAGCGCCAGTACGGCATCCAGCCAAGCGAGGACTCGGTCGTTCACGCTCCGACGCGGGCAGAGCGCCAGGGAGCCCCCGCCACAGCCGTCGCCGAGGCGGAACCGGAAGAAGAGACGCCTGCGCCCAAGCCCAAGCGCACCCGCAAAGCCAAGACCGAGGAGCCTAAGTGAGCGATACGACCGCACAGATTGAAGTCCGCGGCCAGCGCAAGGTTCGCATGGGCCGCGTGATCTCCGACAAGATGAACCAGACGGTCATCGTCCAGGTCGGCACATCCAAAGCGCACCGGCTCTACAAGAAGACCGTGCAGCAGCGCACGAAGTTCAAGGTCCACGACGAGAAGAACGAGTGCGGCATCGGCGATCTGGTCCGCATCACCGAGACGCGCCCCATCTCCAAGGAGAAGCACTGGCGCGTGTTGGAAATAGTCGAGAAGGCCAAGTGATCCAGCAAGAGACCCGACTCAAGGTCGCGGACAACTCAGGAGCCAAAGAGATCCTGTGCATCCGCGTCGCGGGCGGGCATTATCGGCGGTACGCCTCGGTAGGCGACATCATCACGGCCACCGTCAAATCGGCCCAGCCCGGCGGCCAGGTCAAGAAAGGCGAGGTCGTGAAGGCGGTCGTCGTGCGCGTGACCAAGGAGTACAAGCGCCCGGACGGCTCGCTGATCCGATTCGACGAGAACGCGGCGGTGCTGCTGGCCACGGCCAACAACCCGCGCGGCACGCGCATCTTCGGCCCCGTGGCCCGCGAGCTGCGCGAGCGCAACTTCATGAAGATCATCTCTCTAGCCCCGGAGGTCCTCTAAAACAGTGCTACGCAACAAAGTTCAGCCCAAGCGCCGCTGGCTCGACCTCGCTCCCGGCGATCCCGTGATCGTTACCGCGGGCAAGGACAAGGGCAAGCAGGGCGAGGTGCTCCGCACCATTCCCGACAAGCACAAGATCGTGGTCAAGGGCGTCAACATCCTGAAGCGCCACACCAAGGCGGGACAATCCCGCGGCGGCGTCAGCGTCGCTCAGGGTGGCGTGATCGACTTCGAAGCGCCCCTTGACTACTCGAACGTGATGCTCGTCTGCCCGTCGTGCTCGCGTCCGACCCGGACCAAGCACACGGTCCTCGAATCCGGCGCGCGCGCCCTTGTCTGCCGCCACTGCGGCGAGCCGTACGAGCGCGTGCGCAAGACGGAGGCCCAGTAGTGGGGAAGGAAAAGGCGCGTTCGACGCCGAAGCGGTCACTGGGCGCCAAGAGGGAAGAGCTGACGAAGGGTGGCGGCACGAAGGCCGAGGCGCCGCCGCGCATGCTCGCGACGTACCGCCAGGCCATCGTGCCCCAGCTCACCAAGGAGTTCGACTACGCCAACGTGATGGAGGTGCCGCGCATCTCCAAGGTTGTGGTCAACATCGGCATCGGCGAGGCGAAGGACAGCGACAAGGCGCTGGACGCCGCGGTCGGCGACGTGGTGACGATCACGGGCCAGAAGCCCGCTCTGATCAAGGCGCGCAAGTCTGTCGCCGCGTTCAAGCTGCGCGCGGGCCAGACCGTCGGCATCAAGACGACCCTTCGCGGCCGCCGCATGTGGTACTTCCTCGACAAGCTGCTCAACGTCGCGCTGCCGCGCATCCGCGACTTCCGCGGCGTCAACCCGGAAGGCTTCGACGGGCGCGGCAACTACTCGCTCGGCCTGCGGGAGCAGGTCGTGTTCCCTGAGATCGACTACGACAAGATCGACAAGCTCCGCGGGCTGGAAGTGTCGATCGTCACGACAGCCCGCACCGACGACGAGGCGCGCAGTCTTCTGACGCGACTCGGCATGCCATTCAGGAAGAGGTAAAAGAAGTTTGGCCAAGAAATCATCGCTCGAGCGCTGGAAGAGGGACGCGATCAAACCTAAGTTCAAGGTTCGGTTCCACAACCGGTGCCGCATCTGTGGCCGGTCCCGCGCTTATTACCGCAAGTTCGGCATGTGCCGGATCTGCTTCCGCCAGCTTGCCGCCGAGGGTCGCATCCCCGGCGTGACGAAGTCGAGCTGGTGATGGCCACGGTAGTTGCCAGGACGAATGACAGGTCGGCCCCCAAGCCCCCGGCGAAGCCGGCCAAGCGCGCCCCAGCGGGAATCGTCAGCGACCCGATCGCCGACATGCTCACGCGCGTGCGCAATGCCAACACGGCCCGGCATCCTGAGGTGAAGGTGCCCGCGTCGAAGCTGAAGCTTGAGATCGCCCGCGTCCTGAAGGACGAGGGCTACATCGCCGGCTACGAGGTGGAGGCCGACGGGACCACGCAGACGATGCGTATCATCTTCAAGTCCCGTCCCGATCGCACGCGCGTGATCTCGGGAGTGAAGAGGATCAGCCGCCCCGGCCTGCGCGTCTACGCTCGCAAGACGGAGATCCCCAGGGTGCTGGGCGGACTCGGAATCGCCATCCTCAGCACGGCTGAAGGCGTTATGAGCGGGCGCCAGGCCAACCGCCAGGGGCTTGGCGGCGAAGTCCTCGCATTTATCTGGTAGGAGAGTCAAGAGAAGAAGTTGTCGCGGATTGGAAAGCTGCCGCTTCCGGTGCCGGGTGGCGTCAAGGTCACACTGGAGCCCGGCCACGTCAAGGTGGAAGGCCCCAAGGGCCTGCTCGAGCGCACCCTGCCGGCGGACATCACGGTCAAACAGGTCGACGGCGAGCTCATCTTCGAGCGGCCATCGGACGATTTCCAGCACCGCGCGCTCCACGGCCTGGCCCGCAGCCTGGTGGCGAACATGGTTACCGGCGTGAACACCGGCTTCACGAAATACCTCGAGCTCGTCGGGGTGGGCTACCGCGTCGCCAAGGCGGGCGACGAGATCACACTCAGCCTCGGCTACTCGCACCCGATCAAGTACAAGCCGCCCCCGGGCATCACCATCGACGTGCAAGACCCGACCAAGTTCTCGGTCTCCGGGATCTCGAACGAGGACGTGGGCCAGGTCGCCGCCAACCTCCGCGGGCTGCGCCCGCCCGAGCCCTACAAAGGCAAGGGCGTGATGTACCGCGGTGAGAAGGTCCGCCGCAAGGCGGGCAAGGCCGGCAAGGGCGCCAAGGCGACGGCATGATCAAGCACATCGACCGCAAGGTGAACCGGCTCAAGCGCCACAAGCGTGTCCGCGTGAACGTCAGCGGCACGAAGCAGCGCCCGCGGCTCGCCGTCTACCGCAGCCTCAACCACCTCTATGCCCAATTGATCGACGACGCCGCGGCCCGCACGCTCGCGTCCGCCTCGACCGTCGACCTCAAGGCGAAGGGCAAGGGCATGGAGGAGGCCGCGAAGGTCGGCAAGGCGATCGCCGAGAAGGCGAAGGCCGCCGGCGTCAGCTCTGTCGTGTTCGACCGCGGCGGCTTCCTCTACCACGGCAGAATCAAGGCTCTGGCTGACGCCGCGCGCGAAGCCGGACTGGAGTTTTAGGACCAAATGGGCAGTCGATATCCTCACTCGAGCGGCGAGCGTTCAGAGCTCGCTGACCGTGTAGTGCGCGTCAACCGCGTATCCAAGGTGGTCAAGGGCGGCCGCAAGTTCTCGTTCAGCGCGCTGATCGTGGTCGGCGACCTGAACGGCCGCGTCGGCTCGGGCATCGGCAAGGCAAAAGAGGTCACCGAAGCGATCCGCAAGGGCATGGACGTGGCCAAGCGCAACATGATCACCGTCCCGATGGTCGGGACGACCATCCCGCACGAGGTGAACCTCAAGCTGGGCTCGGCTCGCATCATGCTCAAGCCGGCCGCGCCCGGCACCGGGGTCATCTCCGGCGGCGCTATGCGCGCCGTGATCGAAACTGCAGGCATCAAAGACATCCTGACCAAGTCGCACGGCACCAACAACCCCATTAACACGGTTCGCGCAACCCTTGCCGCCCTGCAGCAGCTGCGCACCGCGCAGCAGGTCGCAGAGCTGCGCGGCAAAGAGGTTGAGCAGATCGTCGGCAAGCGCCTCGCGGCCGCCTACCGGCGTCAGGAAGGCACCACACCCGCCGCGCCAAGCAGCACTACGACTGGGGAGTCCAAGTGACCGAAGCCAAGGCGAAAACGCCCGCCGGGCGCGCGCAGGGCGCACTTCCAAAAGAGCGCGCGCCAGACGCACCAATGATCAAAGCAACTTTGCGCAAGAGCGTCATCGGCGCCATCCCGTCGGTACGCGCAACCGTTGCATCGCTGGGGTTCCGCCGCATGAACCAGACCAAAGAGCTGCCCGACAACCCTGCCGTCCGCGGCATGCTCAAAGCCGTCAACCACCTGGTCGCCGTCGAAGGCGAGCCCTACCTGCGGCCCAAGCGCAGCCAGTACAAGATCTGGCGCTCGCGCTCGAACAAGAAGCATCAGAGGGGCAAGTAGCGTGCAGCTGCACGACCTCAAGCCCGCCGCCGGAGCCCACCGCAAGGCGCGCCGCATCGGACGTGGCACGGGATCGGGCCGCGGCAAGACGTCCGGACGCGGCCAGAAGGGACAGAACGCCCGCAGCGAAGGCTTTCGCCTTGGCTTCGAAGGCGGCCAGATGCCGCTGGCTCAGCGCCTTCCCAAGCTGCCCGGTTTCAAGAACCCGTTCAAGAGGGCCTTCTCCGTCGTCAATATCTCCAAGCTCAGCCGCTTCGAGGACGGGACCACCGTCGACGCGGCTCTGCTGCTCGAGGCGGGCCTTGTCCGTGCCGGCATCGACATCAAGATCCTGGGTACGGGAGGCCTGAAGCGCAAGTTGACGGTCGAGGCACATTCCTTCAGCATCACGGCCCGCGAGGCCATCGAGAAGAGTGGTGGAACGGTCAAGGTCCTGGGCGAGCCGAGAAAGATCGGTGCCAGGCGCACCGCGGCGAAAGCACCCAAGCCACTGCCTGCCGCGGAGGCCGCCGCACCGGCGGCTGCAAAAGCGCCGAAGGGCGAGAAACCCCCTCGGAGTGAAAGTAGGGGTGAGAGGCCCAAGCCCGCACAAACCCAGGGCGAGGAACCCACGCTCGCAGCATCTGCGGAAGAAACCACCGAAACGGAGTAGCCCATGAACCTGCTCGAGGCGTTGATCAACGCCGTCCGGCTGCCCGAGCTTCGCAACAAGATCCTGTTCACGGGCGGGATCCTGATCATCTTCCGGCTCTTCGCCAACGTCGCGGTGCCGGGCGCCAAGCAGGCCGCCCTCGCCCAGCTGTTCAACTCCCAGGCGTTGCTCGGGCTGCTCGACCTGTTCTCCGGAGGCGGCCTGTCCCGCTTCTCCGTCGTGGCGATGGGCATGAACCCGTACATCAACGCCACGATCATCATGCAGCTCATGACGGTGATCTCCGAGCGCATCAAGGAGATCTCCAAGGAAGGCGAGGCGGGCCGCCGGCGGATCACCCGCTGGAGCCGCTACCTCACCGTCGCGCTAGGCGCCGGCCAGGCCTACGGGTTCACGGTCCTGTTCCAGAACACGAGCCCGCAGATCCTCGGCCCGCTCGACTGGTTCGCGCGGCTGCAGATCGTGCTGGTGCTGACCGCCGGCACGGTGATGCTGATGTGGTTCGGCGAGCTGATCACCGAGTACGGCATCGGCAACGGCGTCTCGTTGATCATCTTCGCCGGCATCATCGGCCGCGGGCCGCAGGGCATCTCCGCGGTGTTCAGCGCCCACTCGACGGGCGGCGGCCTCGCCGACTACGTGCCCTTCATCATTTTCGGGCTGATCGCCCTGGCGATGACCGCGGTGATCATCGAGGTGCAGCAGGCGGTCAGGAAGATTCCCATCCAGTCCGCCCAGCGCACGGTCGGGCTCAAGCAGGTCCAGAGCCGCGCCAGCTTCCTGCCGCTCCGGGTCAACCACGCGGGCGTGATCCCGATCATCTTCGCGATCTCGGTCATGTTCCTGCCGACGATCGTCTCCAACTATTTCCAGGGGGCGCCGCCCGCCACCTGGTACTTCAAAGCGGCGGCCTGGGTCCGAGGCAACTTTGCGCCCGACACGGCCAACGTGCCGATGGCGATCACCTACAACGCACTCTATTTCGCCCTGACGTTCGGGTTCACGTACTTCTACACCGCGATCACGTTTGACGTGAACGAGGTTGCGGACAACCTCAAACGCTATTCGAGCTTCATCCCGGGCATCCGTCCCGGGCGTCCCACCGCGGACTACCTGGCGGCGGTGATGAATCGCGTCACGTTCGCGGGCGCGACTTTCCTGGGGTTCATCACCGTCATCTTGCCCATTGCAACGGCCAAGATCTCAGGCATCCCCCATCAACAGATGTACCTCGGAGGGACGGCGATCCTGATCGTCGTCGGCGTGGCGCTCGACACCATGAAACAGCTGCAAACTCAGCTGGTCATGCGCCAGTACCGCGGCTTCATCAGATGAAAAAAGTGACCTCCCCACCATGTGGGGAGGTGGCCCGCAGGGCCGGTGGGGGTGCTGGAGCTTGAACCTGCTGCTGTATGGAGCGCCCGGCAGCGGCAAGGGCACGCAGGCCAACGTGCTGCGCGACCACTTCGGCATACCTCACATCGCTACCGGCGACATGCTCCGGGCGGAGATCCAGGAGGGCACGCCGCTCGGCCTCAAGGCCCAGCCCATCCTGGCCGCGGGCCAGTACGTCTCCGACGACATCATGATCGGCATGATCCGTAACCGGCTGCGGCAGCCCGACGGCAAGACCGGTTTCATCATCGACGGCTTTCCGCGCACCGTGCCGCAGGCCGTGGCGCTGGACACCCTCATGGACGGGATGGAGCGCCATTTCGACCGGGTCCTCTACCTGAGGGTAGACATGGATGAGCTCCTGCGCCGCCTGTCAGGTCGCCTGGTCTGCCCGAAGTGCCAGCGCACATTTCCGCCGGGAACCGCAGCCTGCACGGTCGATGGATCGTCGCTGGTTCAGCGCGAGGACGACAAGGTGGAGGCGGTCAAGCCCCGGATCGAGGTCTACCTCTCGAAGACGATCCCGGTCCTCGACCACTACCGGGGTCGGGGCCTGGTTTCCGAGATCGATGGGATGGGCACAATCGATGCGATAAGCCGCCAGGTGCTGGCCGCTGTCAAGGGCAGCTCCCGAGTCAAGAGAACCGCATGATCAACCTCAAAACAGCCCACGAAATAGACTTGATGGCCCGCGCGGGCAGCCTGCTCGCGTCGGTGCTCCCGCCCCTCAAAGAGGCCTGTCTGCCCGGGGTCAAGACGATCGAGCTCGACCGCATCGCCGACCGCCTGATCCGGGAGGGGGGCGCCACCCCCGGCTTCCTGGGCTACCACGGGTTCCCCCGCTCGATCTGCGTCTCGATCAACGACGA